>WFSJ01000020.1 GCA_015486055.1 Acidobacteriota bacterium | reverse complement strand
CCAGAATAGTGAGAAATAATATGATGTTCTTCTCGTAAGGACTTCGTAGAGAAGAAAGATAGAAAAAGTGCAGAATAAAATCCAGGTTAAAAGCAAAGTTTACGAACCTCCTTTTTTTCCTTTGGATAGATGAGGAATGAGATAATGCCAAGGCTCTGTCTGAAAGGGTAATAGATGGATTTTAGAAAGCCTATCATCGAAGTTCCTGACTCTCTCTCAAGCATTCTTACAGGGACTTCCTTAACTCGTAAATTTAGGAGCATGAGTTTCAGTATTACTTCAGCATCTGGAAAATCATAAGGATAAATTTCCTTCAGAATGCACGCAGTCTTCCTGTTGAATACCTGAAATCCTGTTGTCGTATCGTAAATCCTTCTGAATGTTATAAGCATAATAAGATGAGAAAAGAATATCATGCCCAGCTTTCTTAAAAATGGGATTCTATAAGTGGATTTGAATCCTGAGGAAAATCTTGAACCAAGCACTATGTCAAATTTATCTACAAATGGAAACAGCTTGGAGAATTCTTCAGGAAGATGCTGTCCGTCTGCATCCATTATAAGGAAAAGCTCATATCCCTTGGATAATCCCCATTTTAACCCAGTTCTTATCGCTGTTCCGTACCCCATGTTTATTGGATGCCTGAGAATTTTTATTCTGTCATTCTTAAAGTCTAAAATCATCTCCGTTGTCCTGTCTTTTGAGGCATCATCTACAACAAGAATGTCTACATCCTCAAGTTGAAGTGCCTTGCTAATGACATCTCTTATGGACTTTTCCTCATTGTAGACAGGCATTATCAAGATTTTTTTCATTGCTTCATTATAAATCTGGCAGCTGGAAAAGTCAACGGTTAGTCGGCTCACAGGAAAGCCAAATGAACTTCAGATGTCCTGCAAGCCAGAAGGAAGGATAGACAGACTGAGCTCAGGAAATTTATGTAATATTTTGCCAATCAAAACCATCGGTACTTTTCGTACCAATTTACAGTGATTTCCATCCCTTTTTCAAAGGAAAATCTCGGCTTAAAACCAAGTTCTCTTTTTGCTCTCTCACATGAATATTCCCTATTCTTCACGAAAAAGCTAACTTTTGCAGGGGTTATGGGGGATTCCCTTCCTGTGAGATTAAACAAAAAACTAAGGGGATAAGAAGCAAAAAGAACAGGAAAAACGGGCAGGAAAATCCTTTTTCCCCTGCACTTTAAAGCTCTGCATGCCAGATTCACAAAATCCCTCAGTGAAAAAATCTCATCTCCTGAAAGGTTATATATTGAAGATGGAGTTTCCTTTATCAAAAGCATGGCTCCATTCACTAAATCTTCTATGTAAACAGGATGTTGATGATTCCTTCCAGAACCGAAAAGGGGGGTGTTTTTTCTCAAAAATTTAAAAAGCTTAAAAGTTCTTCTGTCTCCTGGCCCATAAACCCAGCCAGGCCTTATTATGCAGGCATTCAATCCCTTTTTTATCGCCTCTAAAATTGAAGCTTCTGCTAAGGCCTTTGACCTTTCGTAAGGGGATTCTGGTCTCAGGGGGGAGTTCTCGTCCGATGGTTTTCCCATAGGAACATTTCCCAGCACTCCTGTTGAGCTAAAAAAAATGAACCTAATCCCTGAATTAGCTAAAGACGAGGCGAGCCTTTTAGTTGCTTGAAAATTTACATCAAAAATGTAGTCCTTCCCGCCCGGGTGAGAACCAAGAGCTGCGGCAAGATGGAATACAACTTCGATCTTATTGTCATCTATGTATTCTATAATCTTTTTCGTATCTCTAATGTCTGCTGATAAGTGATTCCCTTCCACAGGTTTTCTGGAAACTCCAAAGACTTCATGGTCTCTGCTCTTTAATGAGTGAATTAAATGGCTCCCTATGAAGCCAGAAGCACCTGTGACAAGTATTCTCACCTCTCAATTTTACATCAATTTTTTAGGGATTGCAGGATTTAACCCAAGCTTATACAGGTTATAACTAATCTGAAATTAATGCAGAAAGGATTTCCCCAAATAGGATTAAGGGAAAAACCTAATAAAATGTATTATTGCAAGACTTGGCCAATTTCGCTCAGGAGTTTAAGGAATTCCTCCTCACTTATTATTCTTAGCCCTAATTGCTGAGCCTTCCTGAACTTTGAGCCAGGCCTCTGGCCTGCAACAACAAAATCTGTCTTTCCAGAAACCGAAGAACTTACTTTGCCTCCGAGGCCTTCCACTATTGAAGAAGCCTCTGACCTGGAAAATTTTGAAAGCTCACCGGTGAAAACGAATGTTTTTCCCTCAAGAGGCTTTGGCCCTTTTTCTTCCTCCTTGCCTCCTTTGAAATTTACCCCTGCCTTCCTGAGTTTTTTTATTATCCTCAAGTTCCCTTTATCCCTGAAGAAATGGACTATACTGTCTGCAACCTTTTCTCCTATGTCAGGA
Source organism: Acidobacteriota bacterium (assembly GCA_015486055.1). Lineage (GTDB taxonomy): Bacteria > Acidobacteriota > Aminicenantia > S016-38 > S016-38 > S016-38. The sequence goes on along the minus strand of WFSJ01000020.1, from coordinate 22,061 downwards.
ATTAAAACCAACTCTTCATAAGGTGCTTCCATAAGTTTATCAAGGGATGAGAAATGTGAGCCGAGAATTTTAGCTGTTTTTTCCCCAACATATCTTATCCCGAGTCCATGGATAAGTCTCCAAAGTTCATTTTTCTTACTTCTTTCTATCTCATCAAGGACATTCTGAGCGCTTTTCCCCCCCATTCTCTCAAGGTTTTCAATGTCCTGCTTCTTAATGTAATAGATATCTCCAATATCCTCTACGAGGCCTTCATTTAGAAATTGGTCAACAAGGGCTTCTCCTATGTGTTCTATGTCCATTGCATTCCTTGAGACAAAATGGAGTATTGATTCTCTCCTTTTTGCAGGACAGGCCACATTGGGGCATCTCCATATCACCTCACCAGCAGGCCTATAGAGCTCTGCTCCGCATACCGGACAGTGCCTGGGCATTTTAAAGAGTTTTTCCTTCCCTGTCCTTCTGGATTTTACAACTGATACAACCTTGGGAATTATATCTCCGCCCTTCTCGATTGTTACCCAGTCTCCTGTTCTTATGTCCTTTCTCTTTATCTCGTCCTCATTGTGAAGGGTGCACCTTGAAACAGTGGTTCCAGCAAGCTGAACAGGTTCAAGAATTGCCACAGGGGTTACTGCCCCTGTTCTTCCAACATTTAATATTATTTCTTTTACCTTAGTAACGGCCTGCTTTGCAGGAAATTTGAAGGCTATTGCCCACCTTGGAAATTTCGCCGTATTACCGAGCCTTCGCTGCTGCGCTATAGAATTAACCTTTGCAACGAGTCCATCAACACCATAAGGAAGGCTATCCCTTTTATCCTTCCATTCTTCCCAGATTCTTAGAACTTCGTCAGGGCTCTTACAGAACCATATCTTTTCGTTTCTTTTAAAACCAAGTTCCTTTATAAGTTGAAGATTCTCCCAATGGGCGAGCCTTGGGAAATCTCTTTCTATAAAAATGTAATAGAAAAAAGCATCTATCTTCCTTTGGGAAACCATCCTCGGGTCAAGAAGCCTTATTGTGCCTGCTGTGGCATTTCTTGGGTTTGCAAATAGATTTTCCCCATTTAATTCCCTTTCCCTGTTGAGTTTTTCAAAGGCTTCATCAGGCATAAAGACTTCCCCCCTGACCTCAACTGCTCGAGTTTCCTTGATCCTCAGGGGAATACTCCTTATTGTTCTTATGTTCTCTGTTATAACATCGCCCTTAAATCCATCTCCCCTTGTTATAGCCCTGGTTAAAATCCCACCTTCGTATTGAACCGCTATGCTCACCCCGTCTATCTTCATCTCCACGACATATTCCACTGGCTCATCCGGCAGTGCCCTTGCGACCCTATCGTGAAATTCGAGAAATTCCTGGTATGAGTAAACATTTTCAAGGGAAAGCATTGGTGGGATATGCTCTGCAGATGGAAACCCTTCCACAGGTTTTTCACCAACCCTCTGTGTGGGAGAATCAGAGGTTATAAGCTGTGGGAACAGGTTCTCAAGTTCCTCTAACCTCTTCATGAGCATATCAAATTCGTAGTCAGATATCTCGGGTTGATTTTCTACATAATATTTGTGTTCGTGATGCCTGATTTTCTCCCTGAGTTTATCTATTTCCTTCTTTGCTTTCTCTAAGGATTTATTTCCCAACCCTCTCCCTTGCATCTGCTAAGATTGAATCAAGCGTGGGCTTCTCTTTGGCTTTGAGGTATTTAACCTTATAAATCCATTTCAGATATTTGTAGGCTGAATCGTATAGTTTTTTCACTTCGGTTTTCCCTTCCAGAAGCACCACGGTATCTGCAAAATAATTCATGGCAAGGTCCGCTTTCTTGGGGTCTTTTATGGATTTTTTGTCTGCTCCCAAGCACTGTCTAAGATAGTAACTACCTAATTTATATGCTATTGCCCCATTTTTCTGTTTATTGTAAGCCTTTATATATAGCGGTATTGTTTTTTCCTTCCCCTGCCCTAACTTCTCAAAGGTAATAGCACAGAGAACATAAACATCATAAGTGTCAAGCCTTGGAGCTAAATGGCATATTATCTCATTGGCAGTTTTAAAATCTCCCTTTTTAAAGTATAAATTCCCTTCTTGAAGAATGAACTCTATCAGTGTCTTTGCTCTCTTTTTACCCTCTGCTCCAAATTGGGAGTAAATATTCGCAGATTCCTCCATGGATTTCACACCTTCCTCTGGCTTGTTAAGATTAAAAAGGCATACCCCCTTCAGCCTTAAATCATCTGCAAGAAGAATCTTATATTTCGATATCCTTAGATTCTTCGGTGGATTGGCAAGAATTTTCCTCAGGAATCCGATTGAGGCATCAAAGTTCTTTATTGCCTCATTTAAATTTTTCTCCTTCCTGTAGCAGTCCGCCATTCTTGAATATATAGCAGGTTTATCAAGGTCAGTTCTTGCATACTTTATGGCCTTTACACCGTAAACTTCTATCTTGTCACATCTTCTTAATCTAAGGGAAGCATCGTATAAACCCAGATAAACAAATTGAAGCTTATCAGCCTGCTTTTTTTCGTTTCCGAAAAGCGAAAGCCACTGCTCTAAGAGCTGGAGTTTTTTAGCCGGGTCCTGGGCCATAATTCCCTGGACATAAAGCTTATTCGGATTAATTGCCAATAATGGAAGAACGGTTATTAATACCAAGAAGGTAGATAAAATTTTCTTCATCTCTTTTCCTCCTATGATCGTTTTCTATTTTACATCAACTTCAAAGTAAAAATCAAAAGCTGAAAATTCCTCAAGGGAGGATTTCAAACTAATAGGAAGGCTCTTAAGCTTGAGAAATTTCCCTATTTTTCCCATATATTCAGCTTTCAACGCATTGTTCAGCATTTCTCTCAAAGAAATCCTAAAATTCTTTAGAATTTCTATCTTACCATCTTCTCTCATTCTTATTCCACCTTCAAGCAAAAGAAAATTTATCTCTGCTTTTGGGACGGATTTCCTCTTTGAGGAATAATATAAGAGATAAGCAAGATATGTCCTCCAGTAGGATGGAATATCCCCTCTTTTTATGAAACTATGATTCGAGAGAAAAGGAGCAAAATAAGCAGCAGCAGCATCTGCTTTTATTTCGTCCACGGTTTTAAAATCCTTTCCAAGGGCTTCCCATACTAATTTCCCCTCTGAGGTCAATCCTGTTCCAATACAATGAGAAATATCATGAAGGATAAGGAAAGATAAGAGGAGATCAGCTCTGCCATCCCAACCATAAATCATTTTTGAGCCCACCTTTGAAATTCCAAGAGAGAACTTTTTCTCAATTGAATTTTTGAAAAATACTTTCCTTGATTTTAGGGAAACGGACGGTGGAAGAACGGCAAAGCTTACTGCAGGCGGAGCATTAAAAATCCCTGAAGTATAGATGAGGTCAGAAACAAGTAAACCCGGATACCCCAGGGCTTCTTTACCTTTTAATTCCTTAAGGGGAAGGGATTTTTGAATCTCGGGCAAAAGAAGGGAAAGTTCCTTGCCCCATTTTGTCCACATATCATCTATATTAAAAATTACTTCCCCGTATGCCATCTTGACCCCAAGAATTGGGTCTTCAATTTCTGATGGACCTATGTAAGAGGATATGCCTTTGTCTATTTTTAGCCACAAACTATCCCCTTCCTCAAATTTATCCTCAAGAAGTTCTTCACCCCTCTTCTTGAGAAAAGCATCAAGAGAAATAGAACCAGAGCTCGGACTTTTCAATGCTGTGGAGATCTTCTCAAGCACATCCTGAAATTCCAGATGATATGGAACAGGCTTCAAGGCATCGTCGTCCCTCACTATAACGGCATATGGACTTTCTATATTATCTTTCATCTCGGGATGTGCCTCAAGAAATTCCTCTATATCCTTTTCCCTAATTCCCTCAGGATAATTACCCACACCTGGAAGAATTTTAACTCCCTCAATTATCGGAGAGTTTCTCTCAAACCTGTTGAAGGGCCCATAATTAAGGATGAAAACTTTTCTGAGGTCATTTTCTATATTTTCTCTTTCCCTCATATATGGACCACAGCTTTGTCTCCAGTATATCCTGTCCACAAGGTTTCCCGCTCTTTTAAGGCTTTGCGGAATTTTGCCCCCTATTTTTATTGGGATAATCCCAAAGCTCATTCTCAAGAGGAAGAAAAAGAGGACAAATTTTCCCATAACAGATTCTATTTTATATCATAGAAGATATGAAAGGGAAAAAATGGTTCAAGTTTCTCTTTCCATTCTTTTTAGGAGTGGTTTTCTTTTTCCTGCCGTTAAAATACAGTGGAAAGCTAACTGTCCCCTTTGATATACTCGTATCATTACTCAGAAATTCTTTCCCAAGGGATGTTGGAATCTACACTATAGCTGTGCTTCTTACAGGAGTGGTTTTAAGTATCTTTTCCCCTTTTTTCCCTTTCCTCAAGAAGTATAAAACCTCCTTTTTAATTTACTTACTCAGAATTCTGGGAGGTATAATCGCCATCTGCCTTTATACTGGCTATGGCCCAAGAATCATAATGGGAGAGGATATCAGAAATTTCATGATGAACCTTTTAATTCCGTCTGTTGCAGTAATAATTCCAATTGGAGCCTCGGTGGTCAACATGTTGACGAGCACAGGAACCCTGGATTTTGTAGGAACTCTCTCAAGGCCAATAATGAGGCCTGGATTCAAAGTGCCAGGGAGGGCTGCTCTTGATATATTAACTTCCTGGGTGGGAAGCTATTCGGTTGGGCTCTATATAACAAGGAATGTATTTCTAAAGGGTGGATATTCCAAGAGAGAGGCATTTATAATAGCAACTTCTTTCTCAACTGTAAGCATAGGGTTTGTTGGGGTTGTTGCTTCTACTCTGAAAATTCTCAATCTTTTCCCTTTGGTTTTCATAGGATATTTCTTTGCTGTGTTTATAACGGGAGCAATAATTGTGAGGATACCACCTACATCAAAGATATCAGGGGATTACCTGACAATCCCAATTCCTGAAGCAGAGGCAAAGAAGGATATATTCAGAGAAGCTGTTAACCAGGCACTCGTGACTGCAAGTAGAAGCTCATCTTTAATTTCACTTTTCATTAGAGGATTTTTTGATGGCCTTTTCCTTGCCTCACTCATCCTGAGCACCATAGCTTCAGTTGGAACAATAGCCATTGTTCTTGCTAAATATACTCCCATTTTTAATTATTTAGCCCTTCCATTTTATCCAATATACAAACTTATTGGGCTTCCTCAGCCCATGAAGGTTTCTATAGCAACTGTAATTGAGGTTGCAGAGATGTATCTTCCCACGATAGCGGTTAAGGATGCTCCTCTTGTTTCCAGGTTTTTCATAGCGGTTCTCAGCACATCCCAGTTAATATTCTTCTCTTCTGTCGGGCCAATGATTATGGACATGTTCAGGGAAATCCCGATAAAATTTTCCCATCTCCTGATACTCTTTATTGAAAGAACCATCATTTTAATCCCCATAGTAGGAGCTTATACATATATAATTTATTCCACAGGCCTCTTGAGATAATCGTTTATCCAATGCTGGAGGTCATCAATTGCCCTCTTATAATAGGCAAGCCTCCTCGTTTTGCTGTCCCTTATCTTTTCATTCAGAGACGGTAAGATACCGAACACAAAATTTATGGGCTGGAAATTCTTCCAGGAACTGTGGGAAATGTAATGCAGGAGAGAACCAATGGCTGTTGTTCTTGGAGGGGGAAGGAGTTTTTTCCCTTTTATAAGAAGGGGAGCAAAGATCCCTGCAATAATTCCCATGGCTGCTGATTCCATGTATCCCTCCACCCCGACTATCTGCCCTGAAAAGAAAAGGCCTTCTCTTTGCCTTGTCTGAAGTGTGGTGAGGAGTATTGCAGGGGAATTTATATATGTATTCCTGTGCATGACTCCATATCTTACAAATTCAGCCCTGTGAAGGCAGGGGATCATTGAAAAAACCCTCTTCTGTTCCCCCCATTTAAGTCTTGTTTGAAAACCAACGATGCTGTAAAGGGTTGCCGAAAGGTTGTCCTGCCTGAGCTGGACGACGGCATAGGGCATTTCCCCTGTTGCGGTATCGGAAAGGCCTGCCGGCTTCAGAGGACCAAAGAGAAGGGTCTGAGGACCTCTTGAAGCAATTTCTTCTATTGGGAGGCAGGATTCAAAAAGTCTGTCCTCAAAGCCCCTCAACTCAGTTCTTTCAGCATTCATAAGTTCTACATAGAAAGCCTCGTATTCCTCCTTGTTCATCGGACAGTTTATGTAATCTGCCCCTCCTTTGCCATATCTGGAAGCCACAAAGGCTTTGCCCATATCTATTGAATCTGCTTTTACAATGGGAGTGGTGGCATCGAAAAAATATAAGTTTTTTCTACCGGTAAATTCAACTATTGAACTTGAGAGTGAGTCCGAGGTCAAAGGACCTGTTGCTATTATAGCAGGACCATCCTCTGGTATATTTTCTACTTCCTTCCTTATAAGCTTTATTCTGGGATCTCTTAATAATTTTTCAGTGATTCTCCTTGCAAATTCTTCTCTGTCAACTGCAAGAGCCTGGCCTGCCGGAACCTTAGTTTCCTTAGCTGTCTCCACGGTTATTGAGCCGAGAAGTTCCATTTCCCTCTTAAGAAGTCCAGAAGCTGTTGTCTCCCTCATAGAACCGAAGGAATTTGAACAAACTATCTCTGAAAGATAGGAGGTTTTATGGGCAGGGGTTTGTTTTTCTGGCCTCATTTCATATAGAACCACATTTAGCCCCATCTTAGCTGCCTGATATGCTGCCTCTACGCCTGCCAGTCCTCCTCCTATTATGGTCAGGGTTTCATTTTTCATACTCTTCCTCATGCCCGCATTTTGGGCACACGAGCTTGTCCTTTTTCCTGAGCATATATGGGAATCCACACTTCGGGCATTTTTTCCTCACAGGAGTATGGTTAGTGGTAAACCTGCAGCGGGGATAATTTGAACATCCATAGAAATACCCTCTCTTGCCCCTCCGCCTTACAAGATGTCCCCCGCACTTAGGACAAGGAAGCCCCTCCTCTTCCCCTTTGTATATGTAATCGCACTCAGGATACCTCGTGCAGGCTATAAATTCTCCTTTCTTTCCCCTCTTGACAGTGAGAGGTGCTCCGCATTTCGGGCATTTCATAGAAATGGCAAGCTTCACAAGAGAGGAAAACTGGGCTTTGTATCCACAGGAAGGGCACTGAAAATAAAGTCCAAATCTGCTTCTTTTAAGAAGCAGTTCCTCCCCACAGGAAGGACATTTAAGTCCTGATTTTACCCCCTCTGTTACAGAGGGCATTTTTTCGTAAGCGGCATCAAGAAAATCCTTAAGCTTACTGTATAAATGGGAAACAACATCCTTCCAGTTTTTCTCCCCCATTTCCACCTGATCCAGTTCCTCTTCAATTCCCGATGTATACTTATAGTTCATTATGTCCGGAAAGCTCCCCTTCAGTAGTCTGACAACTATCATCCCTAAAATGGTCGGGACAAATTTCCTTTCCTCCTTATAAACATAGGTTCTATCCTGGAGGGTGGATATGATTGAAGCATAGGTTGATGGTCTTCCTATTCCCCTTGCCTCAAGTTCTTTAACAAGCGAGGCCTCTGTATACCTCGGAGGGGGTTGGGTGGATTTTTTCTCCTTTTTTATGCTTACAAGGAAAAGGGAATCTCCTTCCTCAAGATGAGGAAGCTCATTATCCCTTACACTTTCTCCTGTGGCCTTTCTGTATCCAGGAAAAACTGTCCTTATCCCTTCTGCCTCAAGCACATATTCTTCTGCTTCAATTTCAACCTTCGTTTCCTCAAAAACATAGGGCTTCATCTGGGAGGCTACAAACCTTTTCCATACTAAGGAATATATTTTCTGGGCCTCAGGAGAAAGTTTACCCCTTAAAGAATCAGGGTTGAGATTAACATAGGTTGGCCTTATGGCTTCATGGGCTCCCTGTGCAGTTTTTCTGGAGGCAAATTTATTCTCCCTGGAAGGAAGGTAATCCTCGCCGAAATCCTCCTTTATAAGCTTCCTGACAGAGTTTACTGCTTGAGGGGATACCCTATACGAATCTGTTCTCATATATGTTATTAGTCCAACAGGACCATCACCAAGATCAACTCCTTCATACAGCCGCTGAGCTATTCCCATTGTTTTTTTTACAGGAAATTTGAAACTCCTGAAGGCTTCCTGCTGGAGAGTGCTCGTTATTAGGGGTGGAGAGGCTTTCCTCTTTTTTAGTTCCTTTTTAGTGCTCAGAACTTTTATATCAGAAGACCTTATTCCTTCCTCAGCCCTTTTTGCCTTTTCCTCTGAGTTTATTTTGAATTTCTTTCCATCTTTCTTCGTGAGTTTGGCCTTAAATTGCTGCTTGCCCTTTTTCAAAACAGCTTCAATTGTCCAGTATTCTTCAGGGACGAAGGCCTCCCTTTCTTCCTCCCTCTCGCAGATCATCCTGAGAGCTACGCTCTGGACCCTTCCTGCGCTCAGACCCCATTTCACCTTTTTCCACAGAAGGGGGCTTATAAGATAACCGACCAGCCTGTCAAGAACCCTCCTTGCCCATTGGGCCCTAACTCTATTCATGTCTACATTTCCTGCTTTCGAGAAGGATTCTTTTACCGCGCTTTCCGTTATCTCGTAGAAAAGAACTCTGAAAATATCATTATTTACGGGTTCAATTTCCTCCTTTAAATGATAGGATATTGCCTCTCCTTCCCTGTCTGGGTCTGTCGCAAGGAAAACAGAAGAGCTTTTCTCCCCAGCTCTTTTTATCTCCTCTACAATTTTTTCCTTCCCGGGGATTACACTGTAGTCTGGCTTAAATTCATTTTCAATTTCTACCCCGAGTTCCTTCCTGGGAAGGTCCTTTATGTGCCCCCTTGAAGCCTTCACTATGTATCCATTACCAAGATATTTGCTTATTGTCCTTGCCTTAGCAGGGGACTCAACTATAACAAGTTTTTTACTCAATTCTCCTGTACCTCCAGCCAGAAGTCTGAATTATAGCACCTTTCATTTCAAGCTCTAATAATATTCTAAAAACTTCCTCTGGTCTGAGGGAAGAAGCTTCTGCTATAAATTCAGCATCAACGGTCTCTCCTGAGGGGATGTATTTTAATAGAAATTCCTCTTCCTCGGTAAGGGAAATCTCTCTGCCCTGATAATATTCTCCGATTATATCCTCAATCCCCATGACAAGCTTAGCTCCAGCCTGGATTAATCTATTGGTCCCAATGGATTTTTCCCTCCCTATGTTTCCAGGCACAGCGAAAACATCCCTCCCGTATTCCAGGGCCAACTTGGCCGTTATGGCTGCGCCACTCCTCTCCCCTGCCTCAACAACTAAAACGCCGAAGGAAAGCCCTGCTATTATTCTATTCCTCATTGGAAACCTGAACTTTGCAGGAGGATCATCAGGGAAAAATTCTGTTACGAGGGCTCCGTTTTCTGCTATTTTTTCAGCAAGAGTTCTGTTTGAGGATGGATATATATGTTTTGATCCGGAGCCGAGGACAGCAATAGTTTTACCACTTTGCAAAGCTCCCCTGTGCGAATATGTATCAATTCCATAGGCCAGCCCGCTCACAATTGTCATCCCGGAAGATGCTATTTTCCTTGAAAAATCACTTGCAATGTTTCTTCCGTATTCAGTTGCGCCTCTTGTTCCCACAATGGAAAAGCAGGGGCATGAAATTTTCCCTTTAACAAATAGGACAAGAGGTGGATGGGAAATCTCCCTTAAAGGTTCAGGATAATCCTCATCAAAATAGGTCAGGGCCTTCCACCCGTCATTTTCTGCTATTTCTACCTGTTTCCTTGCCCACTTTAGAAGCTTGGGGTCCTGCAGCTTTTTTATTTTCCTGTCCGATATCCCGAACTTGCGAAAATTTCCCGGGCTAAATTCACCCCCAGAGATCTGGGAAATAAAAGATTTGGGAACAGGATTAAATTCCCTGTGAAGGAGAAGAAGATTTTCCATCATAAAAGGAAGTTGAATTCCTTCTTATCATCCAGAAATAAGGCCTTCCATAGAAATCGCTTCCTCCATCCACAAAATCCTGATTCAAATATATTTTTTCTTTAATAATGGCTATCGGGAACAAAAATTCTTTCGAAGCTATCCTCTCATAAGCAGAGGATATTATTCTTGCCCTTTGCTCCTCTTCTTCGGAAAGAGAATTCACCAATTTCTCCCTTATTTTGGAGAGATATGGAAAGAAATGCGGCAAAGAAAATCTTGTTATCATCCCAGCAAGTTCCTCCGCCTCGCTTCCCGTAAAAACTGCCTGGCTCGGAAGGAGTGCAGCATTGGACTTTCCTTCCATAACATCTTCAAGGGGAACCTCACTTAAATCAATTTCAGCTCTTATCCTCTGGATTTCAGCTGTTGATTCTAACTGCTGAAGAAGAGGAGAAAAAAGGGGAGGAATTGAGATTATAAGCTTTTTTCTTATAAGGGTCCTTATTCTGCTCCTTCTAACTACTGGAAAATCCAGGGAGAATTGGGAAAGGGAAGGAGGAAGGTATGAATCTGCTTTCTTTTCCCAGGGAAAAGAAGATATAAAAGTAAATATTGCCCTTCTGGACATTTTTTTCCAATATTTATTGGAAACTAAAAGATAAATTATGTAACTTCTTGAGCTGATTGACTTTTTATCTATTCCCTGAGTTTTTCCTAAGTCAAATTCCTCAGGAGGAGATACTATTCTCACTTCGTCAAGAAAAGGTCTTCCGGCCGGGAAAAACGGATTAGCAATTAAAGAATCCCCCCTGGGGACAAAGGGCCCCGAAAAATTCTCGTTTTTTTTCAGGAAAAGATATGGAGTGGAGAGAAGCAATGGAAGATTTACGGACTCCTCTGTCTTTATCACGACTTCGTCAGGAGGTCTTACTCCAACTGAGGAAATGCACCTTGAGAGGGATAAACTCCCCGGATAATCAGACTTTAAAAATTCCACTATGGAATTGGCGATGTCCTGCGGCAAAATTGGAGTTGAATCGTTGTAAAGCAAATCCTCTCTCAGTTTAAAATGCCACTCCCCCTTTTCTTCATACCAATTTGAGAAAATGTAACTTTTCAAATTTCCCTTCCTATCAAGTATTAAAAGGTTGGAATATATAAGACTTTCATATAAGAGAGAATCCCATGATAACTTGCTCCCTCCTGAAATTAGTTCCAATCTCAATCTTCCCCCATATCTCGGTCTTGTATACGCAAAAATGGAAAGGACAAGGAAGAAAAATGCTATTTTTCTCATTCTATCCTGAACTCCTTTATCCAGTATCTTCCCCCATCCTCCACAAGAACAAGAATTATCCCTCCCCCTTCTGACTTCATATCAATTATTTTCCCTGAAATGGCAGTTTCTCCCTTTTTACTAAAATCCTCAGAATCTCTGAAAGAAAGGAATTCTCTATCCCCGAATCCTGTATAAGCAAATAGATTCCCCCAGCATTCTATCTCGTCGCCCATTTTCTCATCGGCACTCGGGATCTCTTCTCCTCCCTTAAATATTCTCCTCCTGCCGCTTTTATCTATAATGTTTAGCATCCCATCAAGAACACACATATCGTAAAATTCAGGGATGGTTTCCTTCTGCCCATAGGAAAGATCTCCTATGGATTGAGGAGAGGAAATTTCTTTAATCTCACTTTGAAAAAAATTCTCCCCAGGGGAAAATTTCCCGAGATAAAATTTTTCCCCATCTTTTGAAACTGGCAACCAGGGCAACTCCCCTGAAACAGAAAAGTCTGAAGAATCAAGATAAATATAATTAGAGGAACTGGAAATTCCAAGCGCAAGGTAAAAATTACCACCGATTCTTATGGATGAAATTTTCCCCCTGAGGTCAAGGGACGGGTATAAAGGTTTGGGCCAGGAGAGAGATTTTTCCCTTACCCTCACAAGAAATCCTCCCCTCTTTTTAAGGGACACAAGATTGTGTTCATATAGAACGAGTATGTTTTCACCCCTTCTGTAAGCCGCAAGAGGTTCACCCCCTATTTCAGCTTCCCACAAGAGTATTGGAGCCCTTTTGCTGCTCTGTGCAGATTCAAATTCCCTGTAAGTATACTTCTCAACAGGTTGGGAGCAGGATATTAAGTCCTCAAATTTCCCCTCTTTGTTGTAAATTTTTATATATATGTGAGCTTCCCCCCCTATTTCCTGATAGGTTATCCTGAGAAGGTAATCATACCCTGGAAGCGGAGAAAAAAATCCACCTGAGGAATCAAATCCTATTATCCCCTCGCCGCCTCTAATATAATCTGAAAGATTTGAAATGAAAAGCTGGTAGAGGTTCCCTATGAAATCCCTCCCTCTCAAGGAGTGATTTCTTATAGCCCCAATGGAAACAGAGGGAAAAATCTCCCGCGAGAGGAGAAAAGATTCCACTTTCAAAGAGCAATCCCTGACTAAATATGAAGGACTCTGTGCCATTACCAAACCGGACAGCAACAGAAAAAACAGAACCTTCTTCACCAGTTAAATTCCTCCTCGAGGAATCTCGTTGTATAGTTCCCGCTCTTGAACTCAGGGGATTTGATTAAGCTGAGGAGAAGAGGAAGATTTGTTTTTACCCCAACTATTGAAGTATGGTTTATCGCAGTTTCAAGCTTCTTTAGTGCCTCATCTCTCGTTCTCCCATAGGAAATGACCTTTGCAAGCATGGAATCATAATAAGGAGATACCTCGTAGCCCTGGAAAACGGCGGTATCAACTCTTATCCCGTTCCCACCGGGAATGAAAAGAAACTGGATTTTCCCAGGGGAGGGGGAAAATGTTCTGGGATCCTCTGCATTTATCCTGGCTTCAATGGCATGTCCCCTATGATTTATGCCCTCTTTTACGAAGGAAAATCCTTTCCCTGAAGCTATGAGAAGCTGTTCCTTTACAAGATCAAGCCAGTTTACCTGCTCTGTTACCGCGTGCTCAACCTGAATTCTGGTGTTTGCCTCTATAAAGTAAAAATCCTCTTTATCGTCCACGAGAAATTCAAAGGTGATAAGGCTCCTTACTTTAAGATGCATGGCGGCCTTTTCCACAGTTTCCAGCATTTTCTTCCTGGTGGCCTGAGAAATAAATGGGGAAGGAGCTTCCTCAACTATCTTCTGATGCCTCCTCTGCATGCTGCACTCTCTGTCCCCAATGGAAATTGCCTTCGTCCCATCTCCTATGACCTGAACCTCTACATGATGGGCTCTTTCTATGTATTTCTCTATGTAAAGTTCAGGGGACCCGAAAGCCATATAGGATTCCCTCTGAGCTGTATTAAAACTTTCTTCAAGCTCTGCCGATGAGTTTATGATTCTCATCCCCCTTCCCCCGCCTCCAGCCACTGCCTTTAGAATTATGGGGTAGCCTATTTTTGAGGCGGTTCTTCTGGCATCACCGATTCTTTTCACCACCCCATTGCTTCCTGGAAGAATGGGAACCCCAAGTGATTCCATAGTTCCTCTTGCCAGCTGTTTATCGCCCATAAGTTTTATATGCTCTGGCTTTGGGCCCACATATATAAGGCCTGAACTCTCTACTATTTCTGCAAACCTCGGGTTTTCTGAGAGGAAACCGTAACCAGGATGAATTGCATCTGCGCCGGAAAGTTCTGCAGCGGTCATTATGGCAGGGATGTTAAGATAACTTTCGGATGGCTGGGCCGGGCCTATACAGTGCGCCTCGTCTGCAAGTTGGACAGGCATTGAATTTTTGTCAGGTTCAGAATACACCATGACTGTTTTAATCCCCAATTCCTTTGCAGCACTCATTATCCTCAGGGCAATTTCTCCCCTGTTTGCTATAAGTAATTTTTTTATCATCTCAGTCTGGAATCAGGGAAAAAAGTTTTTCTCCGAACTGAACAGGCTGGCTGTTCTCCACGAAAATTTCTTTTATGGTTCCATCAACATCGGATTCAACTTCATTCATGAGCTTCATAGCCTCTATTATACAGAGAACATCACCTTTATTAACATGTTCACCCTCCTTAACAAATGGTGGAGAAGATGGATCAGGAGCCCTATAAAATGTTCCTATCATGGGAGCAGTTATGAAATGGACATTTTCTTCTGAGACCTCTTCTTCTGGACTGGCCTCAGGATGAGGGGGAATTCCTACGGGTTCGTCGCTCACTCTCTCCACAATTTTTACCTCTGCCTTTGGTTTTACCAATTTAACCCTTAATCCTTCTATCTCGAGCTCAAATTCTTGAATTTCTTTCCCAAGGATAAAGTCAACAAGTTCTTTTATTTCTTCTATTTTCACAATGTCCTCCTTTTCATATTTTAACTGAAGTTTCGCACAAGGTCAAAATAGGCAAAATTCTGAAAGAAATTCGAACTCTAACTTGTTAATCCAATTTTAGCAGTTCAGGATTTCCAGGCGAGTTAGATATCTATCTCAGAAGCCACAAGTTTGAGATAGAATTTTATTTTCCCCTCTATTCCTCCCCGGAAAATTGATATTAAATAAATATCCTCCTTCACAGAAATTATAATGGCAGATTTCCCTTCGCCCCATTTTACTACTACTTCTCTTATTGTAGGGAATCCCATTGAACTGGCATTGTTTAAAAAGGCCATTGATCTTGCTGATAATTCCTCAAGATCGCCCTCTTCCTTTGATAAAGAAGCTATAGGTAATCCATCACCTGCTGTAAGAATAATACTTTCAATCTCTGGATTTTCTTTCATGACATTAGAAAATTTGTCTTCAAACATTTAGCAATTCCTTAGTCTTTTTCTCAAAGGAAACTAACTTTTCTATTGTTTCTATAAGTTTTAATTTTCTCTTATATTTTCTCTCTCCTTTTATGGCAAGCTTCTCATAAATTTCTTTGGCCTTCTGGAACTCTCCTTGTTTCAGGAGAATTATAGCCATTGTCTCTGTATTGAAATACGGCTCTTCTTCGGAAGGAGCTTGCGGTTCCTCCTTTATCACCCCAATATTTTCATTCACTTCTTTAACCTCGGATGAAATTTTTTCACCCTCAGAAGGCGAAATTTCTCCAACATTAACTTCTTCTTCAGGGTTCTCTTCCCCTAATTCTGTAAAAGGTATCTCCTCCTTTACAGTATCCTCCACGATATTTCTCCCCATTAAATCCTCAAGATTCTCTATCTTTTCATCTATGTCATCGCTGAAAGGAGAAAGGAATTTGGCCTTCAGAAGAAGCTCTCTGGCTTTCTGATATTCTTTTTCTTCAATGTATATATCCGAAAGGAGCTTTAGGGACCCTAAGGAATCAGGAGTCCTGGAAATTATAAACTCCAACTCATCTTTTGCTTCTTCAATGTCCTTACTGGAATGAAGAAGACGCGCAAGATAAAGCCTCGCAACAAGGAATTCTGGATAGTCTTTTCGGCATTCTCTTAAAAGATCTATAGCCTCGTTAAGTTTACCTTCTTTCTCTAAATTTTCGGCCTTTCTTATGTAATCCCTTCTTTCAAGCATACATTACCTGAGGACTTTGATGGGAACTGTAGATTCAACTTCGGAAAGAGAATCCTCCGGCCAAGATTGTCCTTTCCAAGTGGCTTTAATATATATAGTTACATTAGTCAATGGAAAAATTTCGTATATCTCTTCCCCTGTAGTAGGGTCCTTCTGTCCAGTATCACAGATCTCTACAATATCCCCTTTGGACGGTGGAGTATAAGTCGCCGTTGCAATCCCAGAAGCATCAGTAGTGGCTTTAACGGATTTCTGGTCTCCATTGAGATTTCCTAAGCCTCCTCCGTAAACACACCCTTGAGAGATGGAAGCAGAATAACCCGAGATGTAAAAGAGAATTGCTCTCTGGGCCATAGCTCCCTTCTTGTAACCATAGAGCCTTGCTCTAAGAATAGAGATATTCGGTGAGGTTTTCCTCAGGGGATCCAGGGACTGAACAACTGAAGGATGGGCAGTAAGTTCTAAGACGACACTATGGGTGGAAGGACCGAATATAGCCCCATGGCCAGGGGCATTATTTCTTGAACATCCGTAAAATCCAGCTATAACTATAATCAATATTGTAAAAATGATCTTTCTCATAACCCCCTCCTTATTCATTGGCATAATTTGCAAAGACTATTGGAAGGTAACCCTTTGCATATACCGGGTGTCCACCAACATCCTCGCCATAAAACTCAAGCTCCGCTGTCACCTCAAGGGACTTGGTTCCGCCTGCATATCTAAGCTCAACAAGAGGTCTTTCCATCTTGGCATTGGACCTGACGACAACGACACTGACCGTATGGTCAGCCCCATCTGCTGGAATCATATCAGTTACCCTTCCCCAAAAGGAATAAGGAACATCAACTCCCTCTACATTCCTGTTATCTGACCTGATATATTTCACATGATATTCCTTAAGCATCACATTGTAATACACTGATGTTGTTGTGACATCAGGACTGTAGGGAGTGGCTGTAAAATGAACCACTGCAAGGTCATCCTGAACTGTTGTTCCCTTTGATGTCTCAACAAGAACATCAGAATCAAGAACAGAACTCTCGTTACCTTGCCAGTTTATACCTCCTACTGCCGATATGATGAGCTTGGTCCCAGAGGTGGATTCCTTGGCTATCTTATTACATCCTTGAAGAACCAAACCCAACCCCACCGTAATTGTTAATATTCCTAATAATTCCTTTATTCTCATTTTTCCTCCTATCTCTTTATAATGCGAGGGGTAAGGAATATTAGAAGTTCCCTGTTAAGTCTATTGATTGAACTTCCTTTGAATAAAACATTCCCTATAAATGGAATGGAACTGAGGAATGGGGTCCTGTTAACTGTGGTGCTATCTTCTATTCTGTACATACCCCCGATTGCTGCCGTATTTCCATCCTTAACCATCATGACTGTTGTTGCGCTCTGGGTAATTATTGGGGGAATTCCCCTTACGAGATTGGTGAAGTCAGCAGAGTTGTTCTTTATCTCGATCTTCATTATTATGGTCCCATCAGCAGTTATGTGAGGAGTCACATGGAGTTCAAGGGCAGCATTTACATATCTCACCATTATAGTATTGTTAACAACGGTCTGGACAGGTATCTGCCTTCCCTGAAGTATAGAGGCAGGGTGATTATCCTGTGTGGAGATTTTAGGAGCCGAAAGAATCTTCCCATATCCTTCCTGTTCCATTGCAGTGAGCCCTATATCAAGGCCGAATGAATCAGTTACATTCCCAAGGGAAATACCTATTGCAGAATTAAAAGCAGGGGATGGAAGGTTTATTGCATAACCATTTAAAGGATTTGTAAGTCCACCTACATTTGTTCCTTGTATTGGAGTCCCATCAACAAGAATCTTGTTTGGGAATACAAGATTCGTCTGGTTTCCATAATACGGATTAGCATATCCCATAAATCCCCACTGAATCCCAAGGTTTCTCGTATAGTTGGTGTTCGTCTCAACTATTCTTGCCTCTATGGAAACCTGTGGTATAGGCGCATCAAGGGTGTCTATCAGCCTATCTATAAGGTCTATGTTGTCCGCAATATCCTTTATAATGACGGTATTTGTTCTCTCATCAATAACTATCTGTCCTCTTGGGGAAAGATATTTCTGAGCTATTGATTTAACATTCTTGGCTTCTGCATAGCTAAGGGTCCTTGTAACTGTCTTTAAAGGAAGGGCGGATTCTCTCATCTTTCTTCTCTGCGCTTCTTCCTGGGAAAGAACATTGAGGGGCGCAACCCTCAATACATTACCTTCTATTACATATCCCAGCTTGTTTGTCCTCAGAATAAGATCAAGAGCTTGATCCCATGGAATATCCACAAGTTCGCAGGTAACTTTACCAGATACTCCTGGATCAAATATGACATTTAAATTAGCAAGCCTTGCTATGAATCTTATGACATCCCTTATATCAGCATCCTTAAACCTGAAAGTATATTTTTCCCCATAGTATTTTTTCACCCCTCCTCCTATGGTAATTGTGTTGAATGTGGCCAGTTTGGTTTTTTTGACAGGGGGTTTTTCCTCATTTTTTGGAGAAACTTTTTTCTGAACCTTTTGTATTTTCTTAGGCATCTCCTTTTTTACAGTTTCGGGTTTTGTAGGAACAACGGAGGAAGTTTCTACTCTTGGGTCCCTTTCCGCCTTCTCCCCGAATTTTACAGAAATATTTGCACCTGCTTTTTCTATACTGTATTTGGGAATCCTTTCCATATCAAACACCACCCTGGCAACTTGTGGGGAGAATTGTGCTGTTCTTATAGCAAGAACCCCTGAGCTCCCAACTTTTTTGGTCATCCTTGGAATCTTTACCCCTATCAGGTCCACAACAAGTCTAATAGGTTTATTGTGGCTGAGATTTCTTTTGAGAATAAAAGACCTATAAAACGGAGCCACTCCGCTGAATTCTATCTCTGCGCTTAGTTTCCCTTTGTTCTTTTTAAAATTGATTCCCTTAAATTTCGTCCCCTTTGAGGAAACTTTCCGACCTGATTTTGAAATATCTACCTTTATTAGTATGCCTTTATCCTCGGCATATATTGAGAAAGGACTTAGAGCTCTGAATTTTACATCAATCCTGAGTTTGTCCTTATCCTGAGTGGCTGAAATCCTCTCCACTGCTCCTTTATCATATCTGTGTTCCCCGAGTATGGCACTCCCATCTATCCCTTTAAACTCAAGAACCACAAGAGAAGGATCCTTGGGGGATGGATAAAAATCGGGAAGGGAAAAGTTCGTATCTCCCTCTAATCTTATCAGTTCCTCACCTCCTTCAAAGGTTTTTTTTACCGACAACAATTTGCCGGATGCATAAACAAACCCCAATCCTAATAAGAGCACCAATAGATAGAGGACTTTCTTTCTCATTCTATTCCTCCTCCATATTTAATTTTAAAACTATTTCCTTGTAAGGTTTGAGGAAAACAGGGCTTTTGGTCATCTGCCTGATAATAACCTCATTATCGGTTATTTTTATTATTTCCCCATCTGCAAGCTTTGTTCCAACAGTTACTGTGTAAGGAAAATTCCGGGAGTCAAGGACCATAGCATAATGTTTCCCATTCTTCTTTCTGGTTATTCCAACAAGAACAAGCTCATCAGTATATACCCCCCTTATACCCATAACCCCTGACCTTCTACCTTTTCTCATTTGCTTTCTTATGTTCAAAAGATCTCTGAACGGATCCCTCCTGCCTTCAGGATTATAATCATACCTTTCCCTTTCCAACGAAATCTCTTTATTCTTTTCGTTGCCTTCGCTCTGAGCATTCAAAAAATTAGGAAATCCCATTAAAAAGAGAATTCCTATCGCTATAAGTTCTCTCATTTTT
The DNA here is from genome assembly GCA_015486055.1 of Acidobacteriota bacterium. Taxonomy (GTDB): domain Bacteria; phylum Acidobacteriota; class Aminicenantia; order S016-38; family S016-38; genus S016-38. The sequence goes on along the minus strand of WFSJ01000020.1, from coordinate 2,802 downwards.
TACCCCCTCCGAGGTCTATGCCTCCTCTTCTTTTTCTTCTCCAATTTTTTCTCAACAAATATATAGGTTGAAGCTGTGAATCTGGACTTAATAGTTGAATTAACATTTTGTCTTCTTAAAGCAGTTACTTCTATCTTTTCAACATTGAATATCCTCGTAAATTTCCCCAGCTTATCAAAGAAATAACCAAGATTATGGTAATTACCGATAACTTCTATCTGGATAGGCCATTCTGCAACTAAACCTTTATCTATAGAAGCTTTAGGAACGAAACTCAGAACATTGAGATGAACATCTGAAGCTAATTTCTGAACATCTTTAAGTATTTTACTTATCTCCCTCTTTTCGGGGAGCACCTTTTTTAATCTTTCCAGCTTCGCTTCAAGGTCGCTGTTTTCTTTCTTAAGCATGGCCAATTCCTTCTGTTTCCTTAAGGCTACATTAACCTCTTTTTCTAAATTATCCAGCTCCGCTCTCTTCCTGTTTATGTCATCCTTCATTCCCGAATACCATCCGAACCAAAATATCCCAAAAATTATCAACCATAAAACCAAGAAAAATGTCAGCTGGCCTTGCCATGTCATATCCTTAAGATTCATGGTGTGCCTCCCTTATTCTCTCCTCCTATTGCTATTGAAGAGCTAAGTTTAAACTCATAAATCTCTATCTTCTTTCCTCCCCCTGCTTTTTTCGTTCCGACAAGGTTTACATTTCTAAAAAATTTCGTATCCTCAAGGTTGGAGATGAAATTGGCTATCAAATTGTTTGTAAGGGCTTTCCCTTCGATTTCAATTCTGTTGCCCGAAAACTTGAGTTTAGTTAACCATACCTGATCTGGAAGGGCTCTGGAAAGAAGGTCCATCAACTTTACAGGAACTAACTGCTTAGAGATTAGTCCTTCTATTACCTTCGTCTTCTGCGTGAGCAGTTCCTTTTTCTTTTTATTCTTATCCAGCTCCTTTAGAACCCCTTGAAGCTTGTTTCTTTCTTCGGTCTTTATGTTTATATTCTCCTGGAGCCTTCCCTGCTCCTTAGCAGAGGATAGGTACAAATATCCAATAAGAAATATAAAAATTATAGAAACAAGCACCACAATGTCATATCTAACTCCCTTTACCTTTCCTTCCGTTGGAATCTCAACGCCTGGCCGAGCAAGGGTAATTTCCTTCTTACCAGGTCGGAGAAGGTTAACTTTAATCATATTAACCTCCTAAGGTTCTCATAGCTAAACCTGTGGCCACTGTAAAAATAGGAGCATTCTTCTCCAGATCCCCTGATGAAAATGCTTTCTCATTGTAGATGACATTCCTGAATGGATTTAGATATTCCACAGGCAAGTTAAACTTGTTTTCAACAAAATCCGGCAGGCCATCCATTAGTGAGCCTCCCCCGCTTAGGTATATCCTATCAAGGGCTGTATCCGAGAACTGACCGGAAAAGAACTCAATAGTTTTGGATAGCTCAGATGAAATATCGTTGAAGACCATTTCCATTATTCCTTTAAGAGCTCCTTTTGTAATGCCTTCGGATGTTTCTCCCTTCTTCACAGCCTCAGATTTTTCAGCGCTAAATCCGAATTCTTTCTGGATAGTTTCTGTAAGAAAATCCCCACCAAGATCCTTTTCTCTTATAAAAACAGGGGCTCCATTTTTGGCAATCACTATGCTCGTGAGGGATGCTCCTATGTGAACTATAGCAACAGTATTTGAGATAAAGGGTTCATAGTTGTATTCAAAAGAGTTGTACATGGAAAATGCATCGATGTCAACCACCACAGGATTAAGCCCAGCCTGCTGAACAACACCTGTATATTCCCCTACTTTTTCCTTTTTCGCCATAACGAGGAGAACTTCCATATAATTTCCCTCCGAAGGCAAAACAAAATAATCCATTTGTACATCGTCTGGTGAAAAGGTAGTGTTGTTTTTAATCTCCCATTTTATATTTTCCTCAAGTTCTTCTGGGGTCGCCGCAGAAATTGACATCCTTTTTGTTATCACTGCATTTCCTGAGACTGATATGGACACATTTTTGATCTTCGTCTGTGCTTCACTTACTAATTGCATAAGAGCATCAGATACAGCATAAGAGTCCATCATGCTCCCTTCCACAATAGCTTCCCTTGGAAGAGGAATCTGTCCTATACTTTCTAACTCGAAAATCGTTTTTCCCTTCTTTTTCTTGGGCTTTAAATAAACCAACTTAATACTTGAAGAACCGATATCAACGCCGAAAAGCTCATTGCTTTTTCCAAACACTTTTTTTCTCCTTCAAATTTTATCATTTTTTATTATAGAACGATTGATTATTTCTGTCAACTTTTTCTGAAAAAACTTCTGCTTTAAATGTATAAATTTTTGCCCCTCTCTTCCAACATTCGGGCTCAAGACCCGCCTTAACACAGCCATTTCTTAAATATTCTTCAAGCCCCCATCCGTATTCCAAAGGCACCTGAGGAAGAAGAAGCCCTTTATTCCATCCTCTCTCAATGATTATCCCATGTGTTCCAACATCTATTTTTAACGGATTATCTATTTCTACAGGTTTTGTAAGAATTGAAATTTCTATTTCAAGCTTCACAAATTCATCCTTACGAAGGGGATAAAACCTGGGATCTTCAAAAGCAGAGGATATTGCAGCTTTTACAACAGCAGTACCTAAAGGATATATGGGTTCCACTATCCCGATACAACCTCTAAGTTCTCCTTCTTTCTTTAAAGTAACAAATACTCCTTTAGGTTCCGCAAGGGGGCCTGATAACTTCGGGGAAAGTTCTCTCTTTCCCTCTAAATAGGTTCTTAT
>WFSJ01000019.1 GCA_015486055.1 Acidobacteriota bacterium | reverse complement strand
ATCCTCTACCCCATCCTCCTCCTCTACCTCTTCCTCTACCTCCTCCCCATCCTCCTCCTCTACCTCTTCCTCTACCAAATCCTCCGCCGTAGCCGCCACCAGGACCGTAGCCACCACCAGGACCATAGCCGCCACCAGGACCGTAGCCACCACCAGGACCATAGCCTGGGCCACTGTATCCAGGACCAGAAGGCAGGGGTGAAGCAGGAGCTTCGGTCGCTGCCCCAGAAGCAACCATTTCTATCGCTTGAGAAATGGTAGTATTAGGTGGGACATTAAACAGCCTTATACCCGCACTTTGAAGCACTGACTGAGCATTTGGCCCGAAGGATCCGGAAACAACGGCTTGAACTCCTTCCTGGATTGCCATTTGTCCGGATGCTATACCTGCCGCAGAAGGAGCATTGGCATTTGGATTGGGAAAGGCCCTCAAATCTGCCGGACTCTCTGTGTCAACAATCACAAAGTAAGGAGCTCTCGCAAACCTCGGGTCTACGGTGGACTCAGGTCCTGGACCTGTCGAAGTTATCAAAATTTTCATTTTTCCTCCTTTGATTTTTCTATTTCCTCAAGTCTTTGCTTGAGTTGATTAAGTTGATTTTCAAGGCTAGAAATCTGTCCCCTCAAATACTCTTCTTCTCCAACAGGAGACCACGGGGTGAATCCTGCCTGAGGAATATTCCCTTCTATTATAGATTTTAACACATCGTCGGTTTTCATCCCAAAGGCAGGAATTACTCTTATTCCTGCAGATGCGAGAACCATTGAAGCATTGGGACCCACAGCCGGAGCAACCACTGCCTGGACTCCCTTCTGAAGAGCAAGCTGCGCTGCTGCTATCCCTGCAGCAGAAGGATAAAAGGCATAGGGATTTTGAAGTATTTCTGGATTTGAAGGGTCATCTGTTTCCACAATTGCGAAAAAAGGAGCCCTTCCAAACCTCGGGTCAATTGGAAACTGAAGTCCCGGCCCTGAAATTGGGAAAAGCACTCTCATAATTCACTCCCTACTTTGTTTTCTCTTCCCCTGATGGAGCCTGTTGAGGATTAGGTACCCCATATCCAAAACCATAAGGGAAGTAATTAGAGAAAGAAGGAGAATACCCATAGGTTCCAAGGGAATAAGAATAGGGAAAATATCCAGCAGAATAATAGGGATAACTGTAACCTGTATATCCCCATCTCCATCCTCTTGGCAACCATGGGAACGCTCTGCAGAAAGGATAGGGATTACCCCAACCTCTTCCCCAGCCACGGCCCCAGCCACGGCCCCAACCTCTTCCCCAGCCATATCCATATCCAAATCCATATCCAGAACCAAACCAATACATTTTTTCACCTCCATTTTTTATTTTTTCCCCATCTCCATCTACCTTTTGAGGGAGGAGGAAAAGGAAATCCCCCTTTAAGGAGAGAGGAAATTGCTTCATCTATATCCCCTATTGCCCCCCAGATTACCTCTATTCCCCTTGTTTTAAAAAGATAAAGAAGTTGAAGCGGGAGGGAGCCGCAAAGGACTAAGTCCACTTCAAGATTGGAAAGAAGGTCAGGAAGCAAGGTAAATGGGGCATCCTTAGGAGAAAATCTCTCCTTTGAAATAATGTCATTATTTAAAATTGTAAAAACATAAAAATCTTTAGTCAACTCAAGCCTTGGGCTTACTCTCCCCTGAAAATTTCCGACTGCTACCCTCATCATTTTTATGCTGCAAAATCCGTGCCAAGATTTTCTATGATTTTTTCCTCTTTTTTGAATCATTTTGTTTCAGTTTGTTTAATAATTATATCATAAGCTTACTATCACTGGAAACTTTATTGAATTTTTTGAAACCTTCGGTTACAATACAAAATGTAATGGAAAATTTTTCAGAGAAAATAATAAACCTGATCTCTGAAGGGGTAATCATTATAGAAAACTTCAAAGTCTTAAGTGCAAACAGGGCAGCTCAGAAAATAACAGGATTCTCTATAGAGCAGATGAAGGACAAATTTTGCTTTGAAATTCTAAGATGTGAGCTTTGCCAGAAGAAATGTCCCCTAAAATCAAGGAGGAAATTTCCCATTGAAATTCCCTGTGTTTCTGCCGTGGACAAGTTCAATGAGGAAAAATTCCTGAGGGTAAGATTAGAATCTCTTGAGAAAAAATGGGTGATAATAGTAGAAGATAGAACAAGAGAGGTAAGGCTCTCCAAGGAATCCTTTGGGAAATATGGTTTCTCAGATATTATAACTGCGTCGCCTAAGGTTCTTGAGATAATCCATATGCTTCCTAAGTTAGCCGTAAGCGATTCTCCTGTTCTAATCGAGGGAAAAAGCGGAACAGGAAAAGAACTTTTCGCTTCTGCCATAAAGAATTTAAGTAAAAGGAAGAACAAAGCCTTTGTAAAGATAAATTGTGCTGCGATCCCAGAAGGACTCATTGAATCAGAGCTTTTCGGATATAAGAAGGGAGCATTCACAGATGCCAGAATAGACAAAAAGGGACTTTTTTCTGTTGCAAGCGGAGGTACCATTTTCCTTGACGAGGTGGCTGAGCTTCCTCAACAGACTCAGGCAAAACTCCTGAGAGTTCTTGAACAGGGAGAGATAATTCCCTTGGGCGCTACCTCTCCTGAAAAAGTTGATGCCAGAATAATATCTTCTACAAACAAGAATCTTAGGGAACTCGTAAGGGAAGGAAAATTCAGGGAGGATCTTTTCTATAGAATTAATGTAGTTTATATTTACCTTCCCCCATTGAAGGAAAGAAAGGAAGACATTCCTTTGCTTGTGGAACATTTCATTGAATTTTTCGACTCAATAAAAGGGAAAAATATTAAGGAAATAAAGGATGGGGCTCTCAAAATCCTCATAAATTATGATTATCCAGGGAATGTTAGGGAGCTGAAGAACATAATCGAAAGTGCTTTTGTTCTCGCTGACGGTGAATACATTGATGTTCAACATCTTCCACTCTATTTAAGGGAGGAAAAAGCGGAGAAAAGGAGAGTTGAGGAGGCTTTAATACAGGCAAAATGGGTGAAGAGCGAGGCAGCAAAAATACTCGGCGTATCCAGGGCTACACTCTGGAGAAAGATGAAGAAATATAGAATTAGCTAAAGCTGCTGGTCCAAAAAATCGCCTTTATAAGATGCTTTCCCTTCACAGCGCTCAAAGATAACCTGGCATATTCTTGTGCCTGGATAGAGCCTCAGGGCGACATTGCTTGCGTTGAATATCTCAAGAACCTGTCTTCCAATGGAACCAGGCTGTATAAGGGAGGCAGTTATATGAACCATGAGGCCCAAGCGAGCAAAACGGCTCCTTCCCTGGATCCATCCGCATATATCCTCGGGAAGGGTTAGCCGTTCCTCTGTAATCCCAAGGATGCTCTCTGCTGGCAGAATAAGAATTGAATCGCTTACCTCTATTTTTCTGGTAATCTCTCTATATTCGGAATTCTCCCTTACCTCAACGACTCCTGGGAGTTTCTTGAAAATCCTGAATTCTCGTGAGAGTGTAAAGTCGTAGGAAGCAGGACCGAGATTTTCCTCCTTGAAAGGTATTATCACGATCCTGCGCTTTTTTATCTCTTCTATAAGTTTTTCTTTAGTGAGTATCATTTAAGATACCGTTCAAGCCAATCAAGGACTTTTTCCCACCAGATCCTCCTGTTCTTTGGTTTTACAACAAAATGATATTCATCATGGAAAAGAAGGAGTTCGGATTCGACTCCCATTTCTCTTAATGCGGTGAAAAACTGAAGGGATTGAGTATATGGAACACGGTAATCGTGTTCTCCGGCTATCACAAGACACGGGGTATGGAAGTTTTTAACATAGCTTGATGGTGACCATTTCTTGTAAACCTTCTCTGCTTCCCAAGGGGCTCCCCCAAATTCCCATCTTGGAAACCAGAGCTCTTCTGTTGCCCCATACATGCTTTTCTGGTCATAGACTCCTGCATGAGAGACAAGGGTCTTAAATACTCCCGGGTTGTGTCCTTCTATCCAGTCAATCATGAATCCGCCGTAAGAAGCACCTGCTGCTCCTATCCTCTCTTTGTCTATAAATGGGAATTTTTCTATCGCATATCTTGCCCCAAGAATTATGTCCTTATATGGTTTTCCTCCCCAATCCTTGTTTATGCTGTCTGTAAAGCACTTTCCGTATCCTACCGAGCCGTGGAAATTAACCATAACAATAACATATCCAGGGGAGGCAAACATTGAAACATTCCATCTCGGGTGAAAATCATCGCTCCACATCCCCTGGGGCCCGCCGTGGATGAGCATTATTGCAGGATACTTCTTTTTTGGGTTAAAGAATGGGGGCTTAACAATAAACCCTTGAACTCTATCACCTCTTGCTCCTTTGAACCAGAAACTTTTCATTGGATTCATAACAACATCCTTAATTTTCTTGAGGTTAAAGGAGGTAAGCCTGGTCTTCTTCTGTGTTTTTTTATCATAAGAATAAACTTCCTGTGGACGTTCTATAGACTCATCCACAAAATACAACTTATCTCCTCTTAAGGCCAGAGACTTGGCATTGACTTTCTCAATGACTTTTTCAACATTACCTTTAAGGTCAACTGAATATATAGGATGGTATCCTTCATTGTAGATCGTGAAATAAAGCTTTCCGTCGTTTCCCCAGACAAAGTCTGAGATTTTTCTATCAAGTGAAAGGGTCAGGCTTCTCGTTTTACCTGTTTTTAAATCCAGGATTTTTATCTCGGTCTGTTCGGACTCGTATCCAGCTCTTTCCATTGAGAGCCACGCAAGGTATCTCCCGCAGGGAGAAATAAGAGGAGCAGCATCATTTCCCTTTCTCTTTGTCAACTGGGTTATCCTTTGAGAAGCCATATCATAGAAATAAATATCGTTATTTGTAGAAAGGGCAGGCTCCATAGCAGAACTCATAACAAAATATATCTTCCCATGGCCGAAGATAAAGTCGTGGGAGGAGCCAAGGTCAAGGGGCGGGGAGTCCTTTCTTATTCCTTTCATTATATCCTTTATAACTCTTCCATCCCTTGTTGCGAGAAATATGTGGGAGTAAAGTCCCTCCCTCCAGCGGTTCCAAACTCTGTAGAAGAGGCGATCTGCCAAAAACCATTTATTCAAGGATTTTTTCTTTAGTTTCTCTTCAAGTTCCTTAAAATTCCCATAGGTGGGAAGGACATCCGAAGTAAATAACAAGTATTTCCCATCTTCTGAAAATCGAAAATCCGTTATATCGCTTGCAAAACTTAATATCTTCCTAGCCTCACCTCCATCCTTGGGAATGAGGAAAATCTCGCTTTTCCCTTCCCTTGCTGATAAAAATGCAAGATCTCCCTCAGGAGTGAACCTCGGGGCAAAATCTTTTCCTGACTCTGTGAATTTCCAACATTTCCCTGTTTTAAGCTCTTTTACATAAATATAGGAGAGGTTCCTGTTTTCCTTCAAAGATGGGGTGGATACAGTAAAAGCAAGGCGGGACCCATCAGGGGAAACCGAAACATCCCTTATCCTGGAGATCTTTATAAAATCCTTAAATTCTAACCTCTTTGCAGGAAAGACTAAAATGCTAAGTATAAAAAATAAAATGATCCTTCTCATTTTTCACCTCCTCCTTCATTATATCCAAGTTGAAAAAGGGGGTAAAATTATTTTATAATTTAAAGAAAGAATATCTAAGGAGGAAGAAAGTTGGCTTTAGAAAAAGAAGAAAAAGAAAAGATAATGAGAGAATTTGCACTTCATGAGAAAGACTCAGGATCTCCTGAGGTCCAAATTGCCCTTTTTACCGAAAGGATAAAGAGGCTTACCGAGCATTTTAAGAAGTATGGGAAGGATTTTCATTCAAGAAGGGGCATGATGAAACTTATAGGACAAAGAAGGAGGCTTCTCAACTATCTAAAAAATAAGGATTTCAACAGATATAGGGAAGTTGTAAAGAGATTGGGCCTAAGGAAGTAAGAAATGGAGTATAAAGATGAAGTAGAAATAGGGAAAAGAACTTTATCAATTTCAACAGGCCTCGTTGCCAAACAGGCAAATGGAGCTGTGGTTGTAAGATATGGAGATACAATGCTCCTTGTGACAGCCACTGCATCAGAAGAACCCAGGGAAGGAGTGGATTTTCTTCCTCTAACTATTGACTATAGGGAAAATACATATGCCGCAGGGAAAATTCCTGGGGGATTTTTCAAAAGGGAAGGGAGACCAACAGAAAGGGAAGTTACTATTAGCAGACTTATTGATAGGCCAATAAGACCCCTCTTCCCTGAAGGTTATCATTTTGACACCCAGATAGTAGCTTCACTTTTAAGTTATGATAGGGAAAATGAGCCAGATGTTTTGGGAATAACCGGAGCATCAGCTGCGCTTCTTATTTCTGATATTCCATTTTATATACCTATTGCAGCTGTTAGGTTGGGATATATAGAGGGAAAGTATGTGGTAAACCCCACAAACACTGATCTTGAAAACTCTACTCTTAACTTGGTTGTCGCTGGCTCAAAGGATGGAATAGTCATGGTTGAAGCAGGAAGCTTTGAGGAAAGCGAAGAAAGGATGGTTGAGGCCTTTAAGATTGCCCATGGCGAGATTAAAAAGATAATAGAAAAGATAGAAAAGCTAAGGGAGAAAAGGGGGAAAGAAAAAAGAAAATTCGAAGGAAAAACAATTCCAGAGACGAAACTCGAGGAAGCAGAAAGGAAAATAGGAAAGCAACTTTATGAAGCCATAAATGTAGAGGGAAAACTAAACAAAGAAAAAGAAGTAAAAGCTATAAAGAACAACTTCCTCGAAGAATATCCTGAAGAAGAACAGGAAGAATGGGGGAAAACCTTTGATGAGCTCGAAAAATTGATCTTCAGGAGACAAATTCTTGATGAGAGAAAAAGACCCGATGGCAGAAAGTTTGAAGAGATTAGACCCCTTCATATTAAGGTTGGGCTTCTCCCGAGAACCCACGGCTCTGCTCTTTTTCAAAGAGGAGAAACTCAGGCTCTTGCAACAACAACACTTGGAACTTTTGAGGATATTCAAAGACTAGATCTCCTCCAGGGTGAAGATATGAAAAGATTCATGCTTCACTATAATTTCCCCCCCTTTTCTGTGGGAGAAGTTTCACCCCTCAGGAGTCCTTCAAGAAGGGAAATCGGGCATGGAGTCCTTGCAGAAAGGTCACTCAGACCATCAATACCGTCGGAAGAGGAGTTTCCCTACACAATAAGGATTGTCTCGGACATATTGGAATCGAACGGTTCTTCTTCAATGGCAACAGTTTGCGGCGGGTGCCTTTCTCTTATGGACGCCGGGGTCCCCATGAAATTTCCTGTGGCAGGTATCGCAATGGGTCTCATATACGAAAATGACGAAAAATATGAGATCCTTACGGATATAGCAGGCCTTGAGGACCACTACGGGGATATGGACTTTAAGGTCGCAGGCTCAAAAAAGGGAATAACTGCTCTTCAAATGGACATAAAAATAAAGAACGTCTCCTACGAAATTCTAAAAAAAGCTCTATCTCAGGCCAAAAAAGCCAGATTTTTCATCCTTGACAAAATGCTGGAAGTTCTTCCAAAGCCAAGAAAAGAGCTTTCTCCTTATGCCCCAAGGATAATCGTGCTGCGGATAAAACAGGAAAAAATAAAAGACCTTATAGGACCATCGGGAAGAATGATAAAAAACATTATAGAAGAAACAGGTGCCAAAATTAATATAGAACAGGACGGAACAGTAACCATTGCAGCAGATACAAAGGAAAAGGCAGAAACGGCAAAAAAAGTGGTAGAGGAAGTTACTCAGGAAGCAGAGATAGGCAAAACATACACAGGGAAAATAGTGAGAATAGAGGATTATGGAGCATTCATTGAAATTCTTCCGAATGTAGTTGGCCTTCTTCACATATCTGAAATATCAAACAGAAGAATAAGAAACGTAAGAGATGAATTAAAGGAGGGCCAAGAAGTTACTGTGAAAGTAATAGCTAAGGATGAGCATGACAGGATAAAGCTTAGCAAGAAGGCCCTTGAAAATCCCGGTGAGAATTCTGCGAGTGAATATCACAGGGAAAGGAGGAATCCTCCCTTCCATAGAAGGAAGCCTCCCAGGAAATATGAGGAGAAATAGAGGCTATACATATGTAGAACTCATAGCAGTTGCAGCTATGCTTTTAATTTTAGCTGCTGCAGTTATTCCCCTTTCATATACAATTGTTAAAAAGAAAAGGGAAATAAGGCTTATGGAAGCTTTAAGAACAATAAGGACAGCCATAGACGAGTACAAAAAAATAGCTGACCAGAAGAAAATAAAGGTGGAGGACCCGGAAAAGACAATGGGCTATCCACCGAATCTTGATATTCTCGTGGAAGGGGCGGAACTATCAGATGGCTCAGGGAAGAAAATTAAATTCCTGAGAAGAATTCCCTTAGACCCGATGACGAATTCCTATGATTGGGGCCTAAGATCATATCAGGATGAACCTGACTCAGAGATCTGGGGAGGAGAAAATGTGTACGATGTTTACACAAAATCGCAGGAGGTTGGGCTTAATGGGATACCGTATAAGAAATGGTAAAGGGTTTACCCTTATTGAACTCCTTGTTGTTCTCAGCATAATAGGCATACTTGCCTCTATTGCTCTTCCCAACTACAGGAATTCAATAAGAAGAGCAAAAGAAGCGACCCTTAAAGAAGACCTTTTCCAGATGAGAAAGCTAATTCAGCAGTTCAAGCTTGATAAGGGGAGATATCCATACTCTCTTCAGGAGTTAGTTGACGAAAAATATCTCCGAGCAATCCCCGTGGATCCCATAACTAATTCTAACAAGACGTGGAAAGAGATTGAAGAAGAGCTTACCCTTGAGGAAATCGCCGCAGGAAAAGAGCCTGGCATAGTTGATGTAAAAAGCGGTTCCGAAAAAGAGTCTACGAAGGGAGTTCCATACACACAGTGGTGAAAAACAAGGGTTTTACTTATATCACCATGATTTTTATCGTTTTTCTCCTTGTTCTATCTTTAGCTGTAGCCGTACCTATTTGGACAACTATAATAAAAAGAGAGACGGAAAAGGAAACCATATTCAGGGCAACAAGAATAGTCAAAGGAATAGAGCTCTATCTAAGAAAGCACCCAGGGGCACTCCCAAAAAATCTCAATGTCCTTGTAAAGGAAAAATTCATAAGAAGGCATTGGAAAGACCCTCTTTCAAAGGGAGGTCACTGGTATTTGATCATGCAGCCACAGGTTTCCAATCCCAAATATGTAGTTCTTGTAAAGGAACAAGACCTAAATAGATACCCAAACCCCGCAATAATCGGCGTTGCACCCCAGGCAACGGGTTCCTCCGTCCTTTCTTACAATGATGAGACAGACTACAAAAAATGGCTATTTACGCTCTCAAAAGGAGCAGGGCAAAAGCCAAAGGTAAAATATTGGAAAGGTTGATCTTTGTCTCGGCAGCAGAGCTTTCCGCAGATATATATGCTTCCTTACTTGTAAGTCAATTACATCTTAAAAGCTTTGGGGTGGGCGGAGACAATCTCAGAAAAGCAGGAACAGAAATAATTCTTCCAATGGAGGAATTTCAGATTGGTGGATTATTTGAAATAATACACAAACTTCCTGAGCTTAAAAGAAAACTTTCCTTCCTTACAAAAGAGATCCTCAGGAGAAAGCCTTCCCTTCTTCTCCTCGTTGATTTTCCCGATCTCCATTTAAGGCTGGCAAAAAAGGTAAAGTCAAAGCTTAAAATTCCTGTGGTGCATTACATAAGCCCGACTGTCTGGGCATGGAGAGAAGGGAGAATGAAAACAATAAAAAGTCTAATTGATCTTGAGCTTCTCATTTACCCTTTTGAGGAGGATATATACAGAAAATGGAAGGTTCCCTATAAATTTATAGGCCATCCTCTATTTGAAATCGTAAAACCTGAGATGGGAGAAGAAAAGTTCAGGAGAAAATACAGATTGGAAGGGGATTTCATCATAGTTCTCCCTGGGAGTAGACCTCAGGAATTGAAATATCATATGGGAATTCTTAGAGAATTCTCAAGGATATTTAAGGAAAAACATAAAATAGAGCTCCTTCTCTTGGTAGCCCCGAGTGTAAAGAAGGAAATAGAGAAATACGATATTGGAAACTTCATCCTTTTATTTGAAAACAAATATTCCGCTATGGCTTATTCAAAAATGGTGCTTTCTGCTTCAGGCACAGCAAATCTTGAAGCTGCCATTTTAGAGCGACCCCTTGTTGTTTTCTACAGGCTCTCTCCAATAACTTTCCTCTTCAAGCCCATCGTAAAACTCAGAAATTATTCTATAGTGAATATCCTCTCAGGGAAAGAGATTGCAAGGGAACTTATCCAGAGGGAACTCACCCCTGAAAATCTCCTTAAAGAAACAGAGAAGTTACTATTTGATCAGGGAAAACGGGAAAAAATGAAGGAGGAATTCAGAAGAATAAAAACCCTTTTTCCAAAAGCCTCTGCTTCTTCAATAGCTGCAAAAACTATCTCTTCTCTTCTGTGATGAAGCTCCATATTTAAGAAAGTGACATACAATATTTCTTGACATTATCATTTTTTCTTATTACATTATTTTCATGCCAAGGAAAGCGAGACTGAAAGCGACAGGCACCACTTCATATTATCTTATAACCTCCCACACCATATGGACTGCCAACGAGAAGGACAAATTTTTCACCTACT
>WFSJ01000018.1 GCA_015486055.1 Acidobacteriota bacterium | reverse complement strand
TTTCATAGTAGGTGAAAAATTTGTCCTTCTCGCTGGCGGTCCATATGGTGTGGGAGGTTATAAGATAATATGAAGTGGTGCCTGTTGCTTTCAGTCTCGCTTTCCTTGGCATGAAAATAATGTAATAAGAAAAAATGATAATGTCAAGAAATATTGTATGTCACTTTTTTGAAATATATTACTTCAATTTCTTCCTAAGGGTCATGCGAGATATCCCGAGGATCTTCGCTGCCTCGCTCTTATTTCCCTTGCATATCGAAAGAACTTTCAGGATGTGTTCCTTTTCCACCTCCTTAAGACTCTTCAACTCTCCCTTACCGGATAAAACCAGCTTCTCGTTTATACAATGGCTCTCAATAAACCTGCCTTTGCATATCAAAACTGCCCTCTCAATTTCATTTTTAAGTTCCCTTACATTCCCAGGCCATGAATAGGAAAGAAAAATCCTCTCAACCTCTTTTGTTATTCCAAAAATTCCCTTTTCCTTCTTATAAATATTTATAAAATGTTCGGTCAACGGGATTATATCTTCCTTTCTATCTCTCAAAGGGGGTATCTCTATCCTCAATGCCGATATCCTGTAATAAATGTCCTTCCTTAGCTTTTTCTCGAGTTCTTCGGAAGGCTCGTTGGTGGCTGCTACCAGTTTTACATCTACCTTAACATTCTTTGTATCCCCGAGCGGCCTTACTTCCCTTGTTTCAAGCACTCTAAGCAGCTTGGGCTGAAGATGAGAAGGGAGTGCTGTTATCTCATCAAGGAAAATGGTCCCTCCATTTGCCTCCAGAAAGAGTCCCTTCTTAGAAGAGAGTGCATCAGTGAATGCTCCTCTTGTATAACCGAAAAGTTCTGATTCAAATAGGTTTTCTGGAATTGAGGGGCAATTTATATCAACGAATTTTCCTCTTCTCCCGGAAAGCATGTGGATAGCTCTTGCAACAAGCTCCTTCCCGACTCCTGTTTCACCAACTATCAAAACAGGAATTTCCCCTCTCGCTACTGTTTTTATGAGAGATTTTATCTTTCTTATGGCAGGAGAATCTCCTATTATTTCGTATAATTTCCCTTCCTCTTCGTGAAGTTTCCTCAGCAAATTTGAAATTTTCAGATACAAAGCTTCGAGGTCAACGGGTTTGGTTATAAAATCAAATGCCCCCTTCTTCATAGCTTTTACCGCAAGTTGAACCTCCGTTCCCGAAGTCAATATTATGGTGAAATCGCTCTCTGAAGATAAAGAGGGCAGGATTTCCAGACCGTTCATATCAGGAAGAAAAATATCCAGCAAGATAATCTTATACCTTTCATTTTTTGCCTTTTTTATCCCTTCGCTTCCATTAAAAGCTAAATCTATTCTTAATCCTTTGCCTTTAAGATATTCCTTCACCGCATTGGCAAATCTTTCATTATCCTCTATGAGAAGAATTTTTTTCATTTCAAAGGTAAAAAGATTGTTGTTTTCGTTCCCTTCCCAGGAATTGATGATATTTCAATGTCTCCTTCATTCTTTTTCACTATTTCCCTGACTATAAAGAGCCCGAATCCCATGCCATTTTTCTTCGTAGAAACAAACGAATTTCCAATCTCTTTAAGTAGCTCTTTCCGCATCCCTGGACCATTATCCCTCACCTCAAGTTTCAATTTCCCCTCCTGTTGCTCTATCTCTACCTCTATTGTTGACCCTTCCTTATCTTTAAAGGCCTCAATAGAATTGCTTATTAGATTATTCATGAGCTGGTGAATCTCGTCGGCATCCCCCAAGAACATCAAGCTTTCTGTGTTTGTTATTAACCTCATTTTTATTCCCTTCATTTTGGTCTCTTCGCTCCAGAAAGATAAAGCCTTTTTTACCTCTTCCACAATGTTAAATCTATATGCAAGCGCAGTTTTAGGCTTTGCTATTTTCATAATTGAGCTCAGCATTGAATTTACCCTATCAAGCTCCTTTATTATTTCAGAAGCGTATTTCCTGATTTTATCCTTCCTTACCGGTTCGGAGTCAAGTTCAAAAATAGAGACCTGAACCATCGCTCTCATTGCTGCCAATGGGTTCTTAAACTCATGAATAATTTTTGAGAAAAGAGTGGAAAGTTCATTTTCAAGAGAGGAAAGGCATATCATTTTAACTTTTTCTCCCGCAATTAAGAACTCATAGGACTCTTCAAGATATTCTTCATTCCCAAGCCTTAGATTTTCAATTTCACTATCTCTTATCTTACGAAGAATTTCGGGATTGTTCTCAAAATTCTTCTTTAATCGTTCGGGAAATATAAAAGTTTCCCCATCTGTAAAAATAACAATAATATGTTTCCCAAAAGGAACAGGAAATTTCTTTCTCCTCATGGCAAAATTCTATCATATCCTGATCTCTTTATGGCAAAAATCTTTCCACTAAATTTCAGCCATTAATCTCCAAAATCAAAAAAAGAAAAAAAATGGCAATCTTTTTGCCGTTTAATATAAATGAAGTTAGCTTTTTAAGGGAAAAAATAGCTGGAATAATTTTTGCTATTTCTTCTGCTGATGGCAAAAAAAGGAAAGAAACCGAAAGTCCTTATCGTCGATGATGAAAAGAATCTAACCCTGAGCATGGTGGATTTCCTCGGTGAAAGAATGGAAACTTATGGTGCTTACAGCTATGAGGAAGCAGTAAGATTTCTTAAGAAACGTCCTGTGGATCTTGTAATCAGCGACATAAAACTTCCCGGCAAAGATGGTTTTGACCTTCTTCTCTGGCTCAAGGAAAACCTTCCCTTAGTAAAGGTTATTATGATAACAGCTTATGGTTCTCCCTCTATGAAGGGAAAAGCAAAAGAGCAGGGTGCTATCCTGTATATAGAAAAGCCCGTTGATTTGAACCAGCTAATAAGAATAGTGGATAAAATATTCCAGCAAAAGGGAACGAGCATTCCAATAAATGAACTTGAGATAATGGACTTACTTCAGTTTCTCTCCTTTCACGAAAAGTCTGCTGTGATAGAAATTAAAAACAACACAGGAGAACCAGGAAAGATAGGAATAAAGGATGGAAATGTAATGTGGGCAAAAGCAGGGGATTTAACAGGTCAGGAAGCTTTTATGACCATGATAACATGGAAGGAAGGAAATTTCAGCACAGGGGAATATTACGAGGAAGACAAGGGAAGGATAGAGGAACCAATAATGCAACTTGTCCTTGAAGCTTCAAAAATAAGGGAGGAAAGGAAAGCAAAAGGGAAAGAAGAATTTGAAATAATAGTAAAAAAGAATAAAAATTTAAAAAGGAAAGGAGGTGTCAAAATGGCAACGCTTGAAGGAATATTAGAGAAATTCGGAAGCGAGGTTCCCGAACTTATCGAAACAGTCATCGTCAGGATTGATGATGGAATCTCTATAGGGGGTTTTTCGGCAAATCCAAATTTTGACCTTGCTACATCAAGTGCCGCTTACGCAGAGGTTATCAAGAGCCACTCTAAGGCGGTAGAACTCATAGGAACTGATTTAGTAGGTGAGACAGAAGATATACTCATTACTATGGAAAATACTTATTTTCTTCTCAGGATGCTCGGAGAAAAGCATTATCATGGCCTTGCTATCACTAAGAAAGGAAATCTCGGACTGTCGAGGGTAATTATGAAAAAATACGAACCCCTCTTTATGGAGGGCCTGAAAGGACTTGGAGAATTATAAGGGGTAGGAAATGAAAGGTTCTATTGTTGATGCGATAAAGGACTTGGTGACAGAAAATTTTGGAAGGGAAAAGTGGGAAGATATTCTGGAAGGCTCAGGGCTCAGCAGAGCAACCCTTTTCCCTGTAATGGAAGATGTTGAAGATGAAACAGTCTTGAGGATCCTTGAGTCTCTCTGTAAGGTGCTTCAGCTTAATCTCAAAGAAGCGGCAGATGCCTTCGGGGAATACTGGGTTACAGTATACATGCCCAAGGTATATAAAGCTTATTACAGGGGCATAGACAACGCCAGAGATTTTCTTCTAAAGATGGATTCCATTCATTCGAAGGTAACTAAAAATATCCCAAATGCTCATCCTCCCAGGTTTGGATACCGATGGAAAAATTCAAAGACGCTCATCATGGAGTATAAATCTCCAAGAGGGTTGATGGACATATTCATAGGTTTGATAAAGGGTGTTGGCAAGTTCTACAAAACCGATCTGAAAGTCAGCAAGATTTCCGACACAGATGTTGAGATAAAATTTCCCTGAGTTTAACTTGATTTTGTGAAATTATCCTCATTGAAGTCAATGATTAGGCTCAGAGTGGTTTCAAAAGGACGAATAACGCGGTTATAATCACGGCAAAGGTTATCTCAAGGATCGCTCCTACACTTATCATTGTTTTTTGCTTTATAACACCTGTAGCGTAGACGAGGGCATTCGGAGGGGTAGCAACTGGAAGCATAAAGGCAAATGAGACCGCAAATCCTGCAGGAAGGGCAATTATATAAGGTGAAACTCCTAATTGTCCAGCCACAGATACCAGAATTGGGATTATTATAGCCGCAGTTGCTGTATTGCTCGTAAGCTCTGTAAAGCCCAGCGCGAATAGGACCATCACAAAAACATATATTATGATGGGGACACTCCCGAGAGCACCAACAAGTGCATGGGCAAGGTATTTGCTTGCCCCTGTTTTTGAAAGCACGCGGCTCAGACTTAAACCTCCCCCAAATAAAATCAGAACGCTCCAGTTCACCCATGATTGAAACTCCTTGATATCCATTATTCCAAAGAGAGAAAGGAGAATTATTCCAGATACTGCAACAATGGATTCATGAATAACCCCTGCGATCCAGAAACCTGCCACAGTTAAAAATATAAACGCAGCAATATAACCTTTTCTCTGTATTTTTATCTTCCTCTCCTCAAGCTCAACAACCTTTCCCTTCGGTCTGAAATAAATGGTGAGGATGAGAAATGCAACGAAGATGGAGACCATCGAAAGTGGAAATCCTATTTTCATCCATTTTCCGAAGGAGATATTCAAAATCCCGGCCGCTATTCCATTAGGAGGGCTTCCAACAAGGGTCCCCACTCCTCCAATACTTGCTGCATAGGCTATGGAAAGAAGAAGATAAGGGGTGGAGGAAATTCCAAGGGCAATTGGCAGCATCATAGCAGTTGTTGCAGTATTGCTCATCCACATTGAAAGAAGGGCTGTTGCATACATTAAAAGAAGAACAAGAAGTTTAAACCTTCCCCCTGCCAGCTTCATCATTTTTTGAGCCATCCAATGGTCCATTTCGTATTTGTGAAGGGCCCCAGCAAGGACAAAACTTCCCATAAAAAGGAAGATAAGAGGATGCGCAAAAGGGGCAAGGGCTTCCTTTACAGGTAATACCCCCATGGAGACAGCAAGTACAGGAACAAGAAGGCTCGTCATTGAAAGAGGGATTAGCTCGCTTATCCAGAGAAAACCAATAACTGTGAGAATTATAAGACCTTTAATTATTTCTGGGTTCATAACTCAAGTATATATACGGCAAAGACAAAGTTCAAATATGCTATAATGATTACTCCTATGAAGGGAATAAAGGAAACTTTAAGGAAAGAAATCTCAAATAAGCTATCAATTTCACCATCTGATGTAAGATTTGATATACCGCCAGACCTATCCATGGGAGACATTTCCCTCCTTTCGGCCTTTATAATAGGAAAAAGGGAAAGTAAGGACCCGAAGAAATTAGCAGATGATTTCGCCTGTAAATTAAAGGTTCTCCCCTTCACTGAGGAAGTTTCAACTAAAGGACCCTTCATCAATCTAAAACTCAACAGAGAGGAATTTTTCCATTATTCACAAAAAACAAAGCGTAAGATAAAGGTAAAGCCAAGGGAGGGGAAAAATCTAATAGAGCACACTAACATTAATCCAAATAAAGCAGCCCATGTTGGGCATTTAAGAAATGCAATTATAGGCGACTCATTCTCAAGGCTTTTAAGGATTATAGGGGAACAGGTGGAGGTTCACAATTATATAGATGATACAGGTGTTCAGGTTGCAGATGTTGTTTATGGCCTTTTAAAAATGAGAAGACTTCCTCCGAAAAAATGGGAGGAAATAAAGGAGAAATTTGACCATTTCTGCTGGGACCTTTATGTTGAGGTTGAAAAGAGAATGGAGAATGACCCTGAGGCAATACAAGAGAGATACAATATACTGAAAGCTCTTGAAAAGGGGAAAGGAGAATATGGAGAGACAGGAAGAAGGCTATCAGGGAAAATTGCCTCCCTTCATCTTGAGACTATGGAAAGGCTCGGGATTGAATATGACCTCCTTGCTTGGGAATCCCACATAATATCCCTCGGGCTATGGGAAAGAGCTTTTTCTCTTCTTAAACAGAGCGGTGCGATAAAGCTCGCAGAGAATACTCCTAACAAAGGATGCTGGGTTATGAAAATAGAGGAAGCAGGGAAAGAGAGAGAAAAGGTAATTGTTCGCTCAAATGGAACAGCGACATATGTTGCCAAGGACATTGCTTATCAAATGTGGAAACTCGGTCTTCAGCATGAGGATTTCAATTATAGAATTTTCAAGACCTATCCTTCGGGAAGAAAGCTCTGGACCACAGATATTTCGGACGGAAAAAGGGACGGCTTCGGGCATGCAACAAGGGTTTACAACGTTATAGACATGAGACAAGGTTATCTCCAGAGGGTAGTCTCCGAAGCTCTGAGAAAGCTTGGATATAAAAAGGAGGCAGATAATTCAATCCATCTTGGATACGAAATGGTCGCCCTGAGCGGTAAAACCGCAAGGAGCATGGGATTTGAGGCAGGAGGAGGAACTGTCTCAATTTCCGGAAGGAAAGGAATAGGGATAAAGGCGGACAACCTTATAGATGCAGTATTTAAATCTGCAAGGGAAGAGGTAAAAAAGAGAAATCCAGAGATAGGAGAAGAAAAGATTGAGGAAATAGCCTCAAAAATATCATCCGCAGCCATAAGATATTACATGTTGAAATTCACAAATTCCTCTGTCGTTCTGTTTGATATAGATGACGCACTCAGTTTTGAAGGGGAAAGCGGACCCTACATTCAATATTCCTTGGTAAGGATGAAAGGGATAAGGAGAAAGATGACTGAAAGGGGAATAATCACAGAAGGAAAGTCGAAGTGGTTAAACAACAGTGATTATTGGTCTCTTATCCACAGGGCCTCTCAGCTTGATGATATTCTCCAGAAGACAAGAGAAAAGATGGAAATTTCAATACTTGCGAAATATCTCTTTTCCCTTGCTCAGAGTTTCAACATTTTCTATCAGAAATATCCGATAATAAAGGAAAAAAATTTGGAGGAAAGGAACCTCAGGCTTGCATTGATGGACATAATTGAGTCAAAATTATTAATTGGGTCTGAAATTCTCGGAATCCAGATACCTGAAAAAATGTAGGAGGTGAATATGATAAAAACTGAAAATCTTACGAAGTTCTATGGGAACATAAGAGCAGTTTACAGGCTCAATATGGAGGTACCCGAAGGAGACATTCTTGGGTTCTTAGGTCCAAATGGCGCAGGAAAAACAACAACTATGAGGATGGTAACTGGATACACTACCCCTTCCTTCGGGAAAACTGAAATCGCTGGGATCAATGTTCAAAAGGAACCCCTGAAGGCAAAAAAACTCGTGGGATATCTCCCGGAAATCCCACCCCTTTATCCTGAGCTTAAGGTTTCTTCCTATCTGGAATTTGTGGCAGAGGTTAAAGGTATTAAGGGAAAGGAAAGAAAGAAAAAGGTGGAAGAAGCCATATCAAGCACAGGACTCGAAAAAGTCGCAGGAAGACTCATAAGAAACATTTCAAAGGGTTACCGCCAAAGGGTTGGAATAGCTCAAGCAATAATAGGAGACCCGAAGGTTCTCATTCTTGACGAGCCAACAATCGGGCTTGACCCAAAAGAGATAGTTGAAATCCGACAATTAATAAAATCCCTTGCTGGAAAGAGAACTGTTATACTTTCAACCCATATACTTCAGGAAGTGACTTCTATCTGTGGTTCAATTGCTATAATTAACGAGGGAAGCCTTATAGAATTTGGGGAAATACGAGAGATAGAGAAAAAATACGGCTCAGCAAGCCTTGAGGAAATTTACATTTCAGCCATTTCAAAGGAGGTGAAAAATGAGGAACACATGGGCAATAACTAAAAAGGAACTTAAAGTATATTTTTCTACACCAACAGCTTATGTGGTGATTTCCCTGTTCCTTCTTATCACAGGATTTATGTTCTATGTAATGGTATCAAACTATAGCATTCTCTCACTCCGTTCAGGGGGAAATCCTTATTTCTCAATGAAGTTGAACCTAAATCAATACATATACTCCCCGTTTTTTGCCAATGCCGCAATTATCCTCCTTCTTCTCCTACCAATTCTTACAATGAGACTCTTTGCAGAGGAAAGAAGGCAAAATACGGATGAGCTCCTTTTTACACTCCCAACGACAAATACCCAGATCATTCTTGGGAAATACATTTCTTCAGTTTTAATCCTGACCTTAATGATTGTGGCAACAGCTCCCTTCGTTTTCTACCCATTTTTCCTCACAAAGCCAGAGATAGTCCCTGTGCTCACAGGATATTTAGGTCTATTTCTTCTCGGGATTGCTTTCCTTTCATTCGGGATTTTTTCATCTTCCCTCACAGAAAACCAGATAGTTGCTGCGGTCTTCAGTTTCGGAATACTCCTGTTGCTCTGGTTAATATACTGGCTCACCTATGTCACAAGCTTCCTAAAGGGATTTTTGAAATATATATCCTTTTTCAACCACTTTGACAATCTCTCCAAGGGCCTGCTTGATACATCTGACATTGTTTTCTACCTTAGCTTTGCCTTTGTAGGTCTGTTTCTCACATATGCAGTCCTTGAAGTGAGAAGATGGTGGAGGTGATAAGATGAAGAAAAAATTAAATATCTTAATTTGGTCAGCTGTAATAATCCTTCTTATAGCAATAAACTTGGGTTATATCCTTGGAAATAACCTAATATTCATCGGGGGCCTTGTCATAGCAGGGATAGGATTTGTAGTCTATGCTGTAATGAAAATAGTTGATGCAATGGGAATAAACCTTTTTGCCACTGTAATCCTTGGACTTGCAATTGTGGGTGTCCTTGATTATGGACTTGCAGTTTTCCACAAGAGATTTGACCTCACAAAGGAGAAAGTTTACAGCCTTTCCCCTCAGACAACAAAAGTATTAAGGAACCTTAAGAACAAGGTTGAAGTTATCGGATTAGCACAGGAAAAATCAGATATAAGAACGAAATTTGAGAACCTTCTTCAGCTTTATAAAGAAGCCAATTCCTCAAGATTTTCGTACAAGATAATAGATCCATACAAGTCTCCTGATGTAATAAGTAAATATGGAAACATAAGCTTAAATACACTAATAGTTAAGGTCGGCAAGAAAAAGACCAAAATTGATGACCCCACCGAGGAAAATCTGACAAATTCTATAATAAAGCTCACAAAGCAGGGAGGAGAAAAGATATTCTTCATAAAAGGGCATGGAGAAGCTTCCATAAATGACTTCGGAAAAAGAGGCTTGTCTGACTTATCCAAGGACCTAAAGGATATGGGATATCAGCTTGGAGAGATAAGCCTCGTTGAGGGAGAGGTTCCGCAGAACGCAAGAATAGTAGTTGTTGCAGGGCCAAAGACAGATTTCCTCAATGTGGAAATATCAAGGCTCGAGAAATTTCTCAGGGATGGGGGAAGCCTGATAATAATGGTTGACCCCCTTAAGACCCCTCTCAAAAGGCTCACGGCTTTCCTTGACAGATATGGAGTTTCAATTAAAAACACAGTTGTTGTTGATATGTTCGGACAGATACTCGGAGCTAATGTTCTTGTTCCAGTTGCAACAACCTACAAATACCATGAAATTACAAGGGGATTTAAACTGATGACCTTTTATCCCATTGCCCAGGGTGTTTTCCTCAAGGAACCCCTTCCAAAAAGTTTGAATGGCACAGTATTGGTGGAGTCAAGCCCGAGGAGCTGGGCAAAAACAAAGCTTCAGGGGAAACCGAATTTTAATTCTGCAACCGATATAAAGGGACCTGTGCCTCTCGCAGCTGCTATTGAAATTCAGGGGAAAAATAAAGGAAGGCTTGTTGTATTCGGTGATTCTGACTTCATAATGAACTCCTATTATAATCAGCAGGGTAATGGAAACCTTTTTGAAAACACGATAAACTGGGGAGCAAAGGAGGAAAACTTGATAGCTATCACTCCGAGGAGCTTTAAACCAATGAACCTTACCCTTAAAGGGAATCAGCAGAGACTTTTAGGTTTTCTGAGCATAATATTGCTCCCGGAAATCTTTCTCCTCCTTGCCCTCTGGGTATGGGCAAAAAGGAGGTGGTCATGAGAATAAGGACTCCCATCATACTTTTCTTAATTCTCATCCTCCTTGTAGGAGGAATCTACATCCTCTCAAAGTATCAGGAAAAGAAAAAGCAGGAGGAAAAAAGATTAGTGAAGCTTGAGGAAGCTGTTCAGAGAATTGAGATTAAAAGGAAGGAAGGAATTGATCTTCTCTTCGAAAAAGCAAATGGAAAATGGAGGATGAGAAAACCAAAGGATGTTGAGGCCGACGATTATGTTTTAGGAAGAATTGCAGACGAGGTTAAGGATTTTAAATATGAAAGGCTTGTTGAAGAAAAAGCGGTAAACCTCAAAAAATACGGTCTGGAGAAACCTGAAATTCTCCTTAAGTTAATGGAAAGGGGAAGTAACACCCCTATTGAAATAGAAATTGGTGATAAAAATCCCCTGAATTCCAACAGATATGCAAAGCTCAAGAACAGCACTAAAGTTGTTATAATTTCCTCAATCTTTACTGACCTCTTGACAAAAGAACCCATAGATTATAGGGAAAAGAAGATCGCAAAATTTGATGAAACAAAAGCAGTGAGAATTGAAGTAAAGGGGAAGGAAACATCATACAAGCTAATAAAAAGGGGGAAGGATTGGAACTTAGAAAGCCCTGTAAAATCCCTTGCTGATAACTATAAGTGCGATGACCTTCTCTATTCCATAACAGGGGCTGAAGCCAAGGAATTCGTAAGTGATTCAGCCAACGAGGATAAGATAAAGCAATACGGACTAAACAAACCATCCCTTGAGGTAAAAATAACCCTAAAGGGAAAGGAGAAACCAATAATCCTTAATCTCTCAAAAAATAAGGGGAATGTATATCTTCTTAGAGGAAGCTCAATTTATAGGGTAGAAGAATCCTTGTATAAAACCTTATCCAAGAAGCCAAAGGAACTCAGAGAAAAAAGGCTTGTAAGGTTTTACAGCTTTGATGTAAAGAATTTTTCGTGGAAAAAAGGAAAGGAGGAATTCTCGGCAAAGAAGGAAGGAAAGGAATGGAAAGCCCTGAGACCATTTAAGTCCAAGTTAAATAGGGAAAAGGTGGATGGATTTCTTCGCTCCATAGAGGACCTTGAAGCAAGTGATTACATTGACAATCCATCAGGATTCAAGCCAGCTGTAATCTTGAACTTTACTCTTGAGAAGGGAAAAAAAGTTAGCGTTGAGCTCGGGGAAAAGGATGGGAAGCTTATAGGACGGGAAAGGGGTCTTGGATACCTTCTTGTAATGAAGAAAAAGCTTTCTGATATATTTCCGGAAAATATAAAGGATTGGAAGGCGGAGGAAAAGAAATAGGATACATTCCATTAGCTGAAAGGGTGAGGCCAGAGGACTGGGAGGATTTCGTAGGTCAGGCTCATATCCTTCCAGTCCTCAAGGAACTGCCCCCCACATCCCTCATCTTTTGGGGTCCTCCTGGATGCGGAAAAACAACAGCAGCAAGGATATTGGCAAAAAAATGGGGAATGGAACCCTATTATTTCTCAGCAGTCGTAAACTCCATAAAAGAAGTAAAAAGAGTAATGGAAGGAGATGAACTCTTGGGAGCGAAGCTTCTATTCGTTGACGAAATTCACAGATACAATAAGGCTCAGCAGGCAGCTTTCCTTCCATATCTTGAGGACGGAAAAGTAATACTCGTAGGGACAACAACTGAAAATCCCTCCTTTGAGGTTATCCCTCCACTCCTTTCGAGACTAAAGGTGATAAAGTTCGACCAGCTTTCCCCCGCGGAACTCAGGAAGATTCTTAAAAGAGGGATAAGGGAACTTAAAGTTGATATAAGGGAAAAGGCCGTGGAGAAAATAATAGAACTCTCAGGAGGGGATGGGCGAAGGGTGTTGAACACACTCGAAATAGCTGCAAAAATTGCCACAGGAAAAATTACAAAGGTTAATGTTACCCAAGCTGCAGGGGAAAAAACTTTCTTTTATGATAAGGCGGGAGATTATCATTACGACATGATCTCTGCCTATCACAAATCCCTCAGAAATTCTGACCCCGATGCTGCCATTTACTGGCTTGCAAGAATGATAAACGCAGGAGAGGACATGGGGCCAATCCTCAGAAGGCTTATTATGGCATCAGTTGAGGATGTAAGCTTTACTGACCCAAGAGCCTTTGAAATAGCGGTGAATGCCTTTAGGGCCTATGAATTCCTTGGCCCTCCTGAAGGAGAGCTCATAATTGCCTATGCGACAATATATGTTGCCCTTTCTCCAAAAAGTAATTCAACTTACAAAGCATGGTCAGAGGCAAAAAAGGAAGCAAAGGAAACATCAAACAAGTCTGTTCCACTCCACTTAAGGAACCCTGTTACGAAACTGATGAAAGAAGAGGGATATGGAGAGGGATATATGTATGCTCATGATTTTGAGGAAGGCACCACTCCAATGGAATGCCTTCCTGAAGATGTGAAAAAGAGATTTTTCTTTCCCATAGAAAGAGGCGAGGAGCGGGAAATTTCTCGCCGCCTCCGCTGGTTCTTGAAAATAAAGGAAAAGATGAAGGGAAAACCTTAATTCTGGACATTAAAAAAAGTGAGACACAATATTTTGGAAGTTTTGTTTTTCCCGAAAAAACTACCGCTTTTGCCTCAGGCGGATTGAGACCCGTCCGTGTCCCTTGCCTCCTTAAGCACCTGCTCTAATTTCTTTGCTGCACTTCGGTGGTCAAATCTTCTCGCAAGGGCTAAGGCATTCATTCCGATCTTTTTCCTTAATCCCACATCCTTTAAAAGCATAACTACATACTCGGAAAATGTATCATAGTCGTCAGCTATAAACATCTCTTTCCCATTTACAGGATTCATCCCAAAGGCAGCCAAAGGAGTAGCAACAACAGGCAGACCGCAAGCCTGAGCCTCCAAGATTTTACCTCTAAAACCTGTGCCTAACTCAATCGGTGCAACAAATACATCACTTTCCCAATAAAATTTCCGCACATCCTCATTACTTCCTCCCTGTTTGACTATCACATTATCACTCCTCAAATTTAGAAGTTCCTCGGGAGGATTGAACCCAATTGCATAAAATTTTGCATCTGGAACTTCCTTCAAGACCTTTCCCCAGCAGTAGCTGATAAAATTCTTCACAGCGTCTACATTGGGATAATGCTGAAAATTTCCAAGATAAAGGATACTTTTGGTATCCCAGTTTTTCCTTGGCGGCGGAGTAAAGAATTCTGTATCCACTCCATGAGGCACTACCCTGATTTTTTCTCCAAGTTTTGGGTCGTAATCCCTCAGAATGTCTGCATCTCCCCTTGTCAAAGTCAAAATTTTATCTGCTCTCCTATACATCTTGAACTCATAATTGAACAGCTCTCTCATCGCTTCCTTACTTATATCTTCCCCTTTCCCGGCTCTTAACTCAAATGCCTTTGTATAACATTCATGAACAGAAATTACAGCCACGGTATCGCGGGGAATAAGATCATAATTTGCCTCTATATACTGTCCCATCATAGAATATTCGGCAATGATGGCATCAAAGTGCTTTTCCTTTAAGAGAGACTTCAATGCATCTTCAATTTTCTCATTATAACCACCATCCCCTGTTAAAAAAAGTCTTGGCCTATTCAATTTCCTATGGAGTTCCTCCACTTCATTGAGAGGCCTTTCCCCCACGGAAGGGATCTTAATAATTCTCTCACAGAAGCGGTTGAGGCTTTTATCCTTCCTGTCTTTATCGTTATAAGCCGGTGCGATCAGGGTTATGCTGTGCCCCATGGAAGACAGATTCTTAATCCTATGGTAAACGAGTATAGGACCCCCTATGATGTCTGCCCTTGGAAGAAGCTTCGTTATAAACAGCAGGTTTAGATTCATTTTTTACACTTTCTTTAGGATTATACCAATACTAAAAGAAAAGGATAAATTTGACAAAAGTGACAGAC
The DNA here is from genome assembly GCA_015486055.1 of Acidobacteriota bacterium. Classification (GTDB taxonomy): domain Bacteria; phylum Acidobacteriota; class Aminicenantia; order S016-38; family S016-38; genus S016-38. The sequence continues at coordinate 216,008 of WFSJ01000018.1, read as the reverse complement.
AATCTTTCAACAAAATATAAAATAAAGAAAAAAATATTTATTTGAGAAAGTGGATTTCACCTATAACTATACCTACCTCTCTTCCCTGCGGCTCTCATCCACAGCTTTTCTTTATATATTTCAATTCCCCTTTTTACTCCTTCAACTATTTAGTTGAGAGCCCCTTCAATTTTCCTCTTTGTTGGGTCCCTCACAAATCTTACCTAAGGAAATTGACCTCTTTCTAATACGGTTGGAGCCTCTATCTGAAAGGTGCTTTCTCTCATTGCCAGGAAAAGATCAACCCCTCATTTAAGAGTGTCTCCCCTTTTTTAGTTTAAAAACTCTCACAATCTCTGCATTCTATAATTTAGCAATCTCTTAACAATTATATTATACAACGTCCTAATATTTTTTAAAAGTGATTCAACGAGAAGAATTTAATCGGTCAAGTAATGCTTTTATCTCCAGAACCTGATTTCCCAGCCCATTTCTTTCGCTATTTTTCTGAGTCTTCTTGAAGGATTAACTGCAACAGGGTGGCCAAGCAGCCCAAGAAATTTTGAATCTGCGGTGCTGTTTCCGAACCCAAAGCTTTCTTCAAGATTGAGCCCCTCCTTTTTAGCCAATTCCTTAACTATTTCCCTCTTTATTTCTCCGCTTGGGTATTGGAGGAGTTCTCCCGTGTATAATTTCCCGTTCTTTTCAAGGTGACTACCTATTACAGTGTCAAATCCTAAAAATGTGAAATTTTTTGCCAGGAATTCAGGGGAACCCGTAAGGAGAACGAGCTTTCTCCCCTCTTTTTTGTGCTTCTCAATTTCCTTGATGGCTTCTCTGAAAACTATTTTCTTAACCCTTTCCTCTGAGAAAAAATAAGAGGCAAGGGACTCCATTTTTTTTATCTTTTCACCTCTGTAATAGAGCTTGGTTGAGAAAAAATTCCCATCATTAAGGGAACGAAACACATAGGGGACAAGCTTAAATGGGTTCATCCTGAAGGTAAAAATCATCCATGGAATGAGTCTCCTCTCACCGGAAAGGCTTATAAGGGTACCGTCAAGGTCAAAAATAGCTGCTGTCCTCATTTAGTATAATCCTTGGCATCTAAAAGAACTGGGAGACCTCTGATTATGCATATAGCAACTACAAGCAGGGCAAGAACTGTGACTGCGATGTCCACATATTTCAGATAATGAAATGACGGAAGCTTTTTCCTGAGAAAAAAATCAAGACCCATAAACGAAAAGGCGACTGCCTTCAAAACTGCATATGATGTCCTCATAACAGGGGAGGTAACAAGAAATCTTGCAAGAGGGCTCGTGTGTATCTCATAGGGCTTTTTCCCCTTCCTGAAGGCCGCAGAACGAAGGGTATTAACTATTTCTCCCCTTACTATCACTATAATGGCATACCAGAAACTTGTTATGTGAACAACAGAAAAATATATCCAGTATATATATTCAACTATCCTATCCCCTGTTATGTCATAGAGAGCACCGAATTCTGTCTCTATCCCGAGTTTTCTCGCCACGAAACCATCAAGGAAATCCAGGAAAACCACGAATATTACAAGGAAAATGGCAATTATAAGAGTGAAGTAGTTGCCTATTTCAAGAAGCCCCACTGTTATAAAGGAAAGGATTATCCTCAGGCTCGTTATTGTATTGGCTATGTTAAACTTAATCTTCATTTTTCCTTCACTATGCAGTTAAACATTTCAAATGTCTGGATTACAAGTTTTTCTATTGCCTCTTTGTTCGTGTAATATCCGGAAGTCTTTGTTGTCCTCTGTCTAATAACGATTACATCTACCTCCGAATTATCCTTAAACTCCACAAGGATTTTTCTATCCTCAGAAGAACACGGTTTTGCTCTTTCAAGGTTTCCCTTCTTCAGAATCACAACACTGTATAAATATGGATATTTCCTACTCTGGACAGAGTTTATTGATGCCTGAAACTGAATCCCCATAATCCACGCAGGCGCATTTTGGGGCTGAAGAAAAAACTTGGCATCCTTTGGTACTGATTTTCTGCCATTCCCTATTTTAAGCAGAAGCTGGGGATTCACAGAAAAGCCAGGGAAATTCTTTATGACATCATAGGCCTGAAGAAGAGCCTTGCCCTTAACATCAAGGCCCTTTGGACTCCATACTTTTCTCGCCCCTGAAAGGAGCACAATGAAAAAGAGAAAAAACAGGTCAAATACGAGATAGAAAATTTCCGTATCATGCTTCAATTCCTGAAAAATGGGAATGGATAGAAAGATAAATATCGTAACCAAAAGGCCAAGCCTGGAAGCTATATTCCCTGTTGAAAGTTTGCTCGAAGTCAGGGCCTTCCTGTAGGCACGCTGGAATTCTTTCATGGTTACATTTTTCCACTCCTCCCTTCCACTTTTAATTTCATCCTTCTTTATTTCCACCTTTTTTACCCACAAAAAGACTCCTGAGACCAGAAGAATAGGACACCAGATAATAAAAGAGGCTCGGGATAATTGAAGAACATACGCAAAAAAAGAGAGAAAGAAACTCATAATAATTCTGAGTTTCATATCCAATTCAAGGATTCTCAATTTCATCGTACCCCCATGCTTTCCAGTAGAGGGGACAGGCCCCTCCACATATCTCTTTAAACTGGCATGCCCTACAGGTCTCGGGAAGATATTTCATCTCCCTGAAATTAAGAGCATCTTCTGAAAACCATACCTTTTTAAATCCGTTTTCAAGGATGTTGCCAATTTTCAGCGGATAGCTTGAGCATGGAAGGATATAACCTTCGGGGTCAACGGCAAGGAGCCCATGGGCAGCCGCGCAGCTCTTTGCTCCAAGGCCCTTTGCCACCGGGTTATAAATTTTGTAGGGAAGCGGAGAATACCATACGAACTCAATTTCTTCCTTTTCTGCTCTCTTTTTCATCTTCTCGAGGAAATTACCTATCTCACTGTACCTTATCCAGAGATCTCTGTGTTTCAGTGCCTCTCCAACAGGGATTATAATGTTTGCTGAGAATTTCTTAAGCCCAAGTTTTTTTGCAAATTTTGGATAACCAAGCATGCTTTCAAGATTCTTCTTGTTTATGGTTGTATTCGTATGGACATATATCTCATTGTTCATAAGGTTCTTTATTCCTTCTATGGTAGCCCTCCAGCTCCCCGAAACTCCGGTAAGTCCATCGTGAATCTCCTCGGATGGGGACTCTAAGCTTATCTGTGCAGAACTGAGCCCTGCCTTTTTTAAATTTTTTGCTTTCCCTTTTGTTATAAGGGTTCCATTGGAAATTAGATTTACCTTCAAACCGATTGATCTTGCATATTTTATAAGCTTCTCAATGTCATTTCTTAGAAGAGGTTCCCCACCTGTAAAACTCATGAAGGGAAGTTTTGCTTCGTTTCTTATCTTCCATATTATTTTCTTTGCGTCCTTTGTGCGAAGTTCCTTCCCTTCCTTCCATGTTCTGTAGCAGAATTTGCAGTCAAGATTACACCTCCATGTTATACTGAACTCTGAAAGAACGGGAAAGGTGTAAAAATTTTTCCTGAACGGGAGAAACTCAGTGGCTCTCAGGCCTTCCTCCGTAAAATTACCTTCAACTATCTGCTTGATTTCATGGAGGAAATTTATAGTATTAGTTAAAACGGTATCTCCTCCTTTTTTCTCTATTCTCCTTAGATTCCCTCCAGAAAATAAATATTCAAGAAGTCTACCTCCTGATTCATTAACCGTGTAAACTTGGTTTGGGGGAATAATAAGGACTCTGTCCTCCTTCCTGAAAAAAACAAGGTCGCTCAACTTTGATGAGAAGTCTTCAACCCAGAATGGTATCAATGAGCACCTCCTGAGACACAGGCACTGTGACAGGCAGAATGACAGGCACTGTGACAGGCAGAATGACAGGCACTATGACAGGCAGAATGACAGGCACTGTGACAGGCATCATGGGAAAAGCAGGCGCTATGGCAGGCATCAGAGCGGATAAAGCTTGAATAATCTGTGTGGGTTACATAACCCGAAGAACGAGTTGTCCAGAAATAATAATTGGAGTAGGAAGAATAAGTGGTCTCAAAATAAGTATCCGGGGACTGACCATGGAAATAGAGCTTTCTATAATATTTCTTCGTAGCCTCTAAGTCGCAATCCCAGCTTTTTTCCGAGATCCTGTCCGCCAAATCCTTGAGTAAATTTCCCACTCCCTTTTTATCAAGGTTTCCATCCTCCTTAAAAGCCAATAGGAAGTCATTATCATAGTAATTGGGTTTTCCAGAAGAAATAGGAGAGGGAACAACCTTGGGTGGCTCCTTGGAGACAACACTTATCATCCCCTTCCTCTCAAGCTCAAGGGCTATTGCAGTAAGGATATTATTCACCGAAGCGCCAAGGAGAAACATTGCCTCAATTTTGTCAAGCTTTGCAACCTTTCCCTTTTTCCTGAAGCTTTGAACAGCCAATTTTGGGGGAATCCAGTCCTCCCTCACCCAGCTTAGATCGTCTTTTTCCTTTAGAATAAGCTTCCTTTTGAATTCCTTCCCTGAAGTTATAAGCGCGACTATTGCAAAAAGAAGGGCAAAACCGATGTAGAAGGGAAGCCTCCTTGAAAAACTACCTTTACTCCTTTGAATGCGAGAAGGTTTAGAACCGCTCACGAGGTTAAAATATTTAGCTGGGAGGTAAACCTGAAGTAACATTCCCTCCCTTGGATGGAGATTTTCCCTGTGGAAAAGAACAGAAAAATAGTACTTCCCCTTATATTTCTGGCCGTAATAATTCATCCTGTAGTTCTGATTAACCCACTTTTCTGTGAGAAATCCCATTCTATTAGCATCCTCAAAGCTCAGTTTTTCTCCTCTTACCTCTACAGGAAAATGGACATAGAGTGTCTCGTGCTGCAGGGGATAATCCCACTGAGCAGGGGACCAGTGAAGCACAGCAAGTTTTCCATGTTCCTTGCTGGTTGTGTATGCTAAGTAGCCCTCCCTGAGAAAATCCTCTGCAAAATTAACGATAAAATAATACTCGCCTGGTGAAACCCCTGAGCTGTTGAAGATGTCGTATTTTTTTCGGCCTATCCTTCTTACTGAAAGTAGTTTCCTCCTTCCCTCCTTGCCCTGAATGAAACATCCATGGAGGTTAAAATGGGGTTCATTGCCTATCCGCTCAAGGTAAAATCCATGCATTAGGCCCTCTTCAACCTTCCACCTCGTTACATAGATGAGAGTTGCTTTCCCATTCTGCATAAGAGAAAGGTGAACTTCAACCCATTTAAGCTGAACCCTTAGGGCAAAAATAGGAAGGACAAGAAGGAAAAATAATAGTTTTTTCACTCCTCTTTTTCAGCTTCTGTTCTTGCAAGCAGAAGGTCAGCCTGGGATGAAACGAAATCCGAGAACTTAGATTTGGCCTCTGCCCAATCTAATTCATCAGGGAAATTAAGCACTATTCCCTTCCAGACAAGTTTATATGTCTTGGAAAGAAGCTCCTCACAGTTCTTTTCCTTGCACCTAAAATGCGCAACAACGGGAACAGGGCTGAAGCTTATCCTTGGCCCGGAATACACTTCTGTCTCTATGCCAAGGAACTCAACCCCCATTTCCTCAATTACATCAAGATGTTCCCTTATCCCTGAAATAACAGTTGCTACTGAATAATCTGCTGAAGAAAACCTCATCTTTAGCTCTCCATCATTGATTTCCCCAAATGGAAACTCCATTTTTCACCTCCTTATTTTTAATCCTATTCTAAAAAATCTTGGTTCATTGAATATCCTCGGTTGGAGAAAGACGGGAAGAGTAGCATCTTCATATTCTTCAAGAGCTACCTTGTTGTTTGTAAGGTTCATCACATAAAGGGAAATTTCAAGCTTAAACTTCCCAAAATTTAGGACTTTTTCAGCACCAGCATCTATTCTCCACCGGATAGGAAGTCTAAATTCTCCAAGCGGGGCTACATAACCCCGAGGATAATCATAAATCCCGTTCCTGAGGGTTGAGGTATCAATATAATAAGCGGGAATTATATAACCGTCCTTAGCCTTGAACAGGGAATAAATCATAAGGTTTTCCTTTGGACTCCAATTCATCTGAAAAAGGAAAGCCCATCTTGAATTAAGATAAGGAGAAAGATATTCCCCATTTACAGGATACCCATAGGGAAATCCTCTCGTAAAAAGCACATTCCCTGGGTCAAAGGGGGAAAGCGTAGGATCCATGCTCAGCTTAAAACTTCTCAGGATAAGTTCTGATCTCATCCCCAATCTTCCTGTTCTTCTCAGGTCTATTCTCAACTCCTTGTATCCTGTCTCATAATTATTTCTGTTTGTTGTCTGGGTATATCCGTAGAAACACTTCCCATCTGTCAATTGATACCAGCCCATTCCCCCATATCGGATGGGGAAATTCCCCCCTTTTTCCCAATCACCTCCTGTAAATAGACCCCATCCCTCTTTATCCTTAACATACCAGAATTCAGAAAACGGTCTCGTGGTTTGCCTGTAAAGGAAATCAACATCAATTGAAATCCCCAAGGGGAGGGAAGAAGAAATTCCCGCTCCTAACTCATAATATCTCTGTGGCTCCAAGTAATCAGAATAGAGCTTTGCACCATTCACAAGGCTCTGAGGCATGTGGGTAAAAAGGAACTTGAATTCACCATTCTCTGGTATTCCATCACCATCGTCTATCCACTGGTATCTTGTATATGCGGAGGTTGATGCGGCTTTCTCAACCACATAAATTGGAAGAGGTGCCATCCTGAAAGCAGAGTAAAGTCTGACAACGAAATATCCATTTCTCAATGCATCATAGGAAAGTCCTGCCTTACCGGAAAAAAGGTGAAGGCTTTTAGTTGGTGGACTTTCTATATTTATCTCTGGGATTTCTCCTTCGGAAGAATAAGGAAAGTTTGCCCCAGGAGCAGATGAAGGATTTACGGTAAACCATTCCCCCTCGTATCCTACAGAAAAATTAAAATTTATATTACCGCTCGTTATCGTATCAACAATCCATAGAGAGCCTTTATAGAGGGAATAATCCGCGGTATCATTTGCCCTAAGGAGCGCAAAGGATGGAGCTCCTTCAAAGAATAAAAACTCAAGGGGAAATTCTCTCCTTCTCCTGACATTTCTCTTTGAAAATTCGCCTCCGAAATTGAAGAAATTATTTGTCCTCAGGAAACTTCCTGAATAGAAAAGAGAAGAAATTTTTATATGAAATATGGATGAAGAACGATCTTCCTTAAAATTTCCACCTTTATGAGAATATTCTGATGAGTCATAGAAAAAAGGCTTAGTTGAATTTGGGTTAAGGTTATTTTTCAAGGAAGAGTAGGAAGTTGAAAGGGAAAGAGATTTATAAGAAAGATTTAGTCCGTAAAGCCTGTAATCCCTTTTACCATTCCATCCCCTTTCAAGGGGCTCGACTACAGAGCTTCTCAGGTTATTAAAATTCTCCCTTCCCCACAGAATAAAAGCCTGCCCATATGGGAATCCTCCACTTAAATAAAACTTCCTATAACTTCTGGATTCATTCTCCGGAAACCTGAATTTTTCATCCCTCTTCTGGACTGAAAGGTAAAAATCTAAACTCTCTCTTTTCAATCCAAGCGTCGCATCAAAATCACTGGATGGTTTTAAGTTCATTGAGTTTTCTCTTCTCTCCGAACTTAGGAAATAGGCTCCTGCGGAAAAACTGAGTGCTCTTTCTGCTCCTTTCGAATATAGGGCGAATCTGACCTGCCCTGCTGGAAAATTCCTTCCCACAGATAAATTCTCCACCGAAGAATAAGGGAAAAAGTCCAAAACATCAATAAATGTTCTTGTTCCATTAAGATAATATCTTCCACCAGGAGGAAAAAGTGAAAGGGTTAATTTCTCATTATATCCCTCAATTTCAGGGTTCAAAAGGAGCCCATCCTTGGTCTCCCTTTTCCCTTTAAGAGCTTCCTCCTTCCTGAAAAATTCTCTGCTCCCAGTAAGATAAATCTGCCCCTCTCCTTCATCTATCCACAGTCCTATATTTTCTTTATTCACTTTAATTTCACCTGTCTCCTCTCCCTTTACATAAACAATGTATTTCCCGAGCGGAATATTTCTTAACCAGAAAATACCTCCTTTCTTTGTCTCTGTTTGAAACTTGCCGAGCCTTATCTTAATCCCCGCTGGCTTCCCCCCTTCCTTTGGCAAATATATACCCACAACAGTTGCAGAAAACAAAGGGCAAATTGCAAGAACAAAGGATAAGAATCTCATTCTCATTTTTCACCTCTCAAATATTCAAGAAGGAGTCTTGTTCCAAAACCAGTTCCTTCTGAGCTCATATAATAAAATGGCTTTTCAATCATTGCTGGACCTGCGATGTCAAGGTGGAGCCACTTCGGCCTTTCTATGAATTCACTGAGGAATAAGGCAGCCATTATCGAACCCCCGCTCCTTTTATAACCGCTGTTTTTTATATCAGCCCTCTGGGATTTAAGTTCATCCCTGTAATCTTCAACAAGAGGCATTCTCCAAACTTTTTCCCCTGTCTTCTCTGAAGCCTTTTCCATCTTCTTTCCCTCTTCCTCATCTGTTGAGTAAAGAGCCGCAACAAGTTCTCCGAGGGCAACAATCGCTGCGCCAGTGAGAGTTGCAAGATCTATCACAATATCTGCTCCCTGCTTTTCTGCATATATGAGTCCATCAGCAAGGAGAAGTCTTCCCTCTGCATCTGTATTGTTTATCTCCACTGTTTTTCCGTTGTCCATCTGCAAAACATCATATGGCTTATAAGAAGAGGAAGATGGAAGATTCTCTGCAAGAGGCATTATTCCTATGATCTCATCCTTCACAGGAAAATCTTTCAGGGCCTTTGCAATGCCGAGAACGACCGCTGCTCCTGCCATATCCATATGCATGTCCTTCATGTATTCAGGAGACTTGAGGTCAAGTCCGCCACTATCAAATGTAACTCCTTTCCCTACAAGAGCTATTTTTCTTCTTGCTCCTTCTGGACTATATCTGTAAATAACCACCCTCGGAGGGATAGAAGAACCCTTCCCAACAGCAAGGGTCCCATTGAATCCATTCTCTTTGAGCCATTTTTTATCACCTACGAAAACTTCAACTCCCTGGATTTTTCCTGCAATCTCAGAAAAACTCTTAGGATTGATCTTTTCAGGGGCATCATTTACAAGATCTCTCACAAAAAACACGAGATCTCTTATCTTACTTTCCTCTCCCACGCCATCTATGCCTTTCACATAAATGGCAGCTTCTTTCTCCCTTTCCCCTTTGTATCTCTGAAATTTATAATCAGAGAGCAAAATTCCTTCTATAAAGGACCTCCTGAAATTCTTGTCAATTTCCAATAGGGAAATATTCCCCTCCTTTGCCTTCAATTTCCCCATAATTTCTGTTAGCTCTGCCCCTTTTCTTCTTGAGCCTTCTTCAGTTTTCGGAAACTGCAGGTAATAAATTCCATCCCTGAATCCTTCTTCTTTTGAAAATGAAAAGCTTAATCCTTTCTTTCTATATTCTTCTATTTTCATGCATAGCTCCTTTTCAATTTAAGTAAATCTTACCATTAAGCTAACCAACTTGAAAATTCTAATGCCCCCTATTTTCTTGAATTAGTAATACCAAAAGGTTAGAATTCCCGAGGAATAGATTTTCCAGAGTCTAAAGTGGAAGCAAGAAAAGATAGGTTTTTCAGAGGAAAGATAAGAATATTACAGCCAAGAAAGGGATACAGATTTTCCTTGGACACTGTGCTTTTAGCCTCTTGGGCTGAAATTTTCCCCGAGGAATTGGGCCTTGAGCTCGGCGGAGGCTTTGGGCCAGCATCAATAATGGTTAAATTCCTGAACCCAGGGGCAAAGATAATATCAATCGACATAATTGAGGATTACCTTAAATTGTTTAAGCAGTCACTCTCTCTTAATAAATTCTCCGAAGTATATCCTGTGTGCGGGGATATTAAGTTGCCACCCTTCAAAGAGAAATTTAATTATATCTTCTTTAATCCCCCATATCTGGAGGCTAATAAATACAGGGTAAGTCCAAAAAGGGAAATCGCCCTCAGTAAATACGAAATCGGGGCGAAACTTGAGGATTTCTTCTTATGTTCCCAATCTCTACTTAAAAAAAACGGAAGAGTCTATTTCATCGTTGGGAGCCAGAGAAAAGATGCTGAGGACATTTTTAAAAAAATGGGGTTTTTTACCTCCGAGGCCTTAGAGATTTTTGATGGCAATGAAGAAAAATTCAGGATTTTCACCCTGAGGAAGGAAAAAAGCAAAGGGCTAATAGGCAAATTCAAAATGAAGAAGGGGGGAAAATATACACAAGAAATGAAAAGAATTCTTGAAGGGGAAAAACTCAGAAAATTCCTTCCAGAATTTTCCTGATGTCCTTTGTTTTCCCTACCTTTTCTTCAACCTTCTCCCTTATTCTTATAACCTCATCCGACGGGATTGACAGAAAAACTTCAACAACCTTTGGGTCAAACTGCTTCCCTTTCTGATCCTTGATCTCTTTAACAGCTTCGTTAATTGAAAGGGCTTTTCTATACCTCCTGCTATATGTCATCGCATCAAAGGCATCTGCAACTGCGAAAATCCTTGCTCCAAGAGGTATATCCTCTCCTTTCTTGCCTGACAGATATCCCTTCCCATCCCACCTTTCGTGGTGGAAAAGCACAATCTGCGAAGCACCTTTAAGAAAATCTACAGAAGAAAGTATTTTATATCCAAATAGAACATGAAGCTTCATTATTCTTCTCTCTTCATTGGTAAATTTACCCTTCTTTTGCAGGATAGAATCCGGGATTCCCATTTTTCCTATATCATGAAGAAGAGCTCCTTTTTTAAGGTCATCAAGAAATTCCTTGTCCTTAATGCCCATTCTCTTAGCAATAAGAGCTGCATACTCAACCACCCTTTCAGAATGGCCTTCTGTTTCAATATCTCTCACAGCAAGAGTTGTAACAAGGACCTTAAGGGTTTCAAGATAAGAATGCTCAAGGGCCTCAATAGTCTCTTTCAGCTTTTCTGTCCTTTCTTCTACAAGCTTCTCAAGGTGAAGTTGATACCTTCTGTTTTCAAGGATAAGTCTTCTCTTTTCAAGAGCATTTTTTACATTCATTGAAACATCGCTGAGATTGAATGGCTTCAGAAGATAGGAAAAAGCCCCTGCCTTCATCGCTTCAATCGCCATATTTATGTCCCTCAGAGCGGAAATCATTACCACTTCAAGGTCACAATATTTTCTCTTAGCTTCCTTCAATAACTCAATACCCGATTTTTTCGGCATCCTTATATCAGTCAGCATAAGGGAAATTTCCTGGGAAGAGAGGATTTTTTCTGCCTCTTCTGCATCGTTCGCTTTTAAGACCTCATATCCCTCAAGCTCAAGGTATTCCGAGAGAAGATCAGTTATATCCTTCTCATCATCAACAACAAGAATTTTCCCCATTTCTCCTTTCCATTTTACTATATAATTTATCCATAGGAACAATTAAAGTAAAAAGTTAAAAGCAAGGAAGTAAGAATGAGAAAAGAAATAGAGCTTATAATCAAAAATGTTGAAAAGGTGTTCAGAGGAGATAGGGGAAAAATAGAACTTTCTCTCCTTGCCCTCCTCGCAGATGGACACCTTCTAATAGAAGACATTCCCGGTGTGGGGAAAACTCTCCTTGCAGATGCCCTTGCTCTTTCAATAAACTGCGAATTCAAAAGGGCGCAGTTCACTTCTGACCTTCTCCCTTCCGACATTCTCGGTTCCTTAGTATTCTCTGCAAAAACAGGAGAGTTCAGGTTCAGAAAAGGCCCTGTTTTTACCAATATACTCCTGGCCGATGAGATAAACAGGGGCTCCCCAAAGACACAGAGCGCTCTTCTTGAAGCCATGAATGATAGGAAGGTAACAATAGAGGGAAGAACAATTCCACTTCCAAAGCCATTCCTCCTTATAGCTACCCAGAACCCTGTGGAAACCCATGGAACATTCCCTCTGCCTGAATCTCAGCTTGATAGGTTCATAATGAGTATGAGCCTTGGTTACCCTGGAAAAAAGGAGGAAAAGAGAATGCTTTACGAACAGAAGGAAAAAGACCCTCTTGATTCAATAAAACCTGTTATCGAAAAGGAAGAGATCTTGAAAATTCAGGAAAGGGTGAGGAAAGTAAGGTTCTCTGAGGAAATAGCCGACTATGCAATTGCAATATCAGAAGAGACAAGGAAAAATCCAATGTTAAAGATAGGCGCAAGCCCAAGAGCAACCTTAATGGTAACAAGAGCAGCACAGGCAAAAGCATTCATGGAGGGAAGAGATTATGTCGTTCCGGACGATGTGAAATATGTGATAAAACCTGTTCTTTCTCATAGATTATTCCCTAAGAGAGGGGAGGAAAGAAAGGACAGAGAAGTAATAATAGAGGATGTCCTCCAAAGGGTAGCCCCCCCGGGCTAAGTTACTCTTTTCCCAAACCTCGTTATATAGGTAACACCCATTGCTATCGGCAAAATTATGAGGGTTACTATCTTCCCTATTATGAAGAAGGATTTTAGAAAACTAAAGATTGTTACCCCCAAAAGAACATAATATACAGATGATTTTGTCTGAGAAGAAAGAATAGATCTTCCAATGAGATGGAATACAGAGGTATATCCGAACAGCGCGGCAGCTATAATTAGAAAAACCGTAAGCAGCAGAAAGGGGATTCCTATAAGTACAATACTCAATATGGCGAAAGTAATTATAAGAAAAATGGCCAGGAGAAAGAGCAAAAATCCCTTAATCCATGATTTCCCCAAGCTTTTTTCAAGAACAGAGGATGTGAGGAGAACTTTCTTTTCTGCGACAAGAAGAACGAACAGGGATAGAACTCCCCAGAGAATAAAATCGAGGATGAACTTGTTTAAACTGAAAATTCTATTCCTATGGGTTGAGGGGGGTATTATTTTTATCCTTATCTTACTCCTCTTCTTTATGGGAGCTCTTACTTCCTTTAAGTTTACAGAAGAGAGGATTTTAATCGTATCCCCTCTCACTTTTACCTTATTTACGTCCCCTCTTGAGAGGATTAAAACCATATCCCCGTTCACTTTTCCTCCTTGCTTCGCTATTACTTTTCCTCCGATCACAACCATATCTCCATGAATCTTCCCAGAGAAATTCACCTTGCAACCTATAGAAACAAGGTCCCCCATCACTTTACCCTCTATATTGACACTGTCCCCCATGCAGACAACATCCCCTCTTTTCGTCTCATCTTTGCTAACATATATCCCTGCGAAAAGCATGCTGGAAAGAAAAAGAACTAAAATCTTTCTCATATCTTCCTCCAGATTTTTCTGAGCCCAAAGATGAGAAAGGGGATTAAGGAAACAATAACAGCAAGAATTATCAAATGGATTGGTGCTCTAAACAAGGAAAAGACCTTAACTACCGTTACCGCGGACCTGTAAATTTTACCAAGGGCTTTAAGCTCCATATGGTAAAAAAGCATGGCTTTTGATGGACCAAAGAAAACAGGAATTACAACCATAAGAAAAAGCATTGAAAGGAAGGAGTAAAGGAAGGGGAGAATCCTTCTCTTCCTGTCTATTTTCTCCATAATAAGGGATGAAACATCTATTGGAGGTTCTTCTTCCTCAACCTTCACAAAGGAGAAAAATTCTTCGGCTTTCTTAAGTTTCAAGGCGCAATCCCTGCATACAAGAATGTGGTCTTCAAATCTCTTCTTGTCCAATGGGCTCATCTGCCCATCAAGATAAGAATAAATTTCCTCAAGATTATAATGCTTCACGATGAACCTCCAGAATTTTCCTCAACGCCTCTCTTGCCCTAAAGAGTTTGCTCTTCACAGAATGAAATGGAAGTCCGGTTATATCGGATATTTCCTGGTAGGATAGCTCATTGAAATGCCTCAGAATTATAAGTTCCCTGAACTCGGGATTCAGCTTCAAAAGGGCTTCCTTTATTATTTTCCCCCTTTCCTTATTTAACCTCGCATCATAAGGAGTTTTTAAGGGGCTTGGCATTTCCCTCTCTATCTCTTCTCCCCCAATCTCTACATAAAGAGGCACCTCTTCAAGCTTTTTCTTCCTGAAATGGTCAACAACAAGATTATGAGCGATTCTCCAAAGCCATGTAGAGAAATTGAACATTGGATTGAAACTTTTCATTCCAACATAGGACTTGAGAAAAGTCTCCTGAGTTATATCCAGCGAAAGTTCCCTTTCACCTGTAAGTCTGTATATATAATTGTAAAGGCTCTTCTCGTATCTTATCATTAGCATTTCAAATGCCTCCTTATCTCCATTTTTTGCCCTCTTTGCAAGCTCCTTTTCTTCCACTTCCATTATTTTTTACGGTTGGACGAAGATAAAGTTCCGGATATCTTAAAAAGAGGAGAGGGAATTTTAGTATTATATCTACATTTAGAGAATTTTATAGAAGTTTCACCGAAGATTACCTCTCTTATTGTTCCCCTTTTAACTTCCACTCTTACCCTATCACCATTCTTCAATATGACAATGATCTTCCCATCGCTTTCCTCAATTGAATCCGTCATACTTTTCCAATTGTATGGATCTTCCATTATGTTCCAGAAATTTTCATCTGATTCATACTCCCTGAAGATATTATCCTCGGGGTAGAATTCAAATATTTTCCCCTTTTTCATCCAGAATATTTTTCTCTCGGGCCTCAAGTACTCCCATCTCATACCCACTCCCCTCTCGAAGTAAAATACTCCTTCTTCCTTATAAGATTTACCTCCAAGTTCAACCCTCTCGCTGAAGTTGCAAACTGCTGAGTTTATGGACGAGATAAGACTAACCATCAGAAGGAAAAGTTTCATAGATAAATTGAGGAGTAAAAAAGAAGAAAAGTCAAGGTGAAAATCTTATAATTTCTAAAAGGAGGTAAAAATGAAGGAATATGGAATGTGGATAAGAGGGGAAGAAGTCTTCACAGGGAAAAGGGAAGATGTAACAAACCCTTATGACGGGAAAGTTATCGGAAGGATTCCCATTGCTGATGAGGAAACATTCAAAAAAGCAGTGGAAGCAGCAGAGGAAGGGTTTAAAGTCTCAAAAGAAATTTCCGCATACAAGAGGGCTGAAATACTTTACAGGACCGCAAATATAATGGAAAAGAGAAAAGAAGAGCTTGCAGAGACAATAACTTTAGAGGCAGGAAAGGCCATCAGGTTTTCACTCGGAGAAGTAAATAGGGGAATAGAAAATACTCTTTTTGCAGCAGAGGAAGCAAAGAATTTATATGGAGAGGTGATCCCCATGGATGCATCTTCCGGGGGAATTGGAAAAAGGGGGTTCTACATATGGGAACCAATAGGTATTGTATTCGGCATAGTGCCTTTCAATTTCCCATTAAATCTGATGCTGCATAAGGTGCTCCCTGCAATTGCCGCAGGAAACAGCATAATAATAAAACCTTCAACTTATACTCCCATTACCTCCTATCTCCTCGGGGAAGTTTTTAAGGAGGCAGGACTTCCGGACGGAATTTACAATACAGTCTACGGAAGGGGAGAATATATAGGAAAAATGATAACCTCTGAGGATAGGATAAAATTGATAAGCTTTACTGGCTCCTACGATGTTGGCAAATGGATAAGGGAAAACGCTGGCATGAAGAAGGTCCTACTGGAGATGGGAAACAACTCAGCCTGCATAGTGGACAGCAAAGAAAATCTGGAAAAGCACATAAAAAGATGCGCGATAGGAGCTTTTGCAAATTCAGGTCAGATTTGCATCTCAGTCCAAAGGATATATGTGAACAAGAATTTATACAATGAGTATGTGGATAAATTCTTGGAGGAAGTGAAAAATCTTAAGGTAGGGAATCCGCTGGACCCCGAAACAGTGGTTGGCCCAATGATAGAAAAAAAGGAGGTTGATAGGGCTGTCTTCTGGATAAACGATGCCTTTAGCGAAGGAGCAGATGTTCTTCCCTCTTTGAAAATAGACGGGAATATTCTTTACCCGGTTGTTCTTCTCAACACCACCAACAAAATGAATATAGTAAGAAAGGAGATATTTGCCCCTGCTGTTTCAATAATGAAATACAGAACCTTTGAGGAGGCGATAGAGATGGCAAATGACACAGATTATGGCCTCCAGGTCGGGGTATATACAAATGAAATAAGCAAGGTGAACTATGCTGTGAAAAACCTGAACTTCGCAGGGATAATAATAAATGATTATCCTACCTTCAGGGTTGACCAGATGCCATACGGTGGAATAAAGGCCAGCGGACAGGGAAGAGAAGGGGTCAGATACTCAACAAAGGAAATGATGGAGATGAAGCTTGTAGTATTCCAGGATATTTGAGCTTATTTCTTTCTGTTAAGAAGTCTTTTAGCCTCCCTCCTTATCACTTCAGGAACTTCCTTGCTGTTTGCAATATCTCTCAGCTCCTTTTGCCTGAGCCTTAAAAGAAAGTTCATCGCTATCTGGGGAGGCGTTTTAGGATGCCTTGCAAGATTTACAATCACTGTGTAGTTTCTAATCCACTCCCTTGTTGATGAAATCTTCTTTACAACCTCTGAGGGAATGGATTTCATTTTTGTAAATCCATCTATCTCGTCCTCGGTAAGCTTTGGGCTTTCAAGAACAGCTTCAACAACAACCTTATTGGGGTCCCTTATCAGTACTGCTCTGTGTGTTTTTGAGCCGATTAAGGCAAGTTTTATCTTGGCGGGAACAGGAAGTTTCGATATTTCATTCCAGGTAAGTCTGTATATGTCCTTCTTTTCCTCCAATGTCCTACGGGGTTTCCCCATGTCCTCTTCCTCTCCTTCAACTTCCTCAATCTCCTCAAGGACTTCGGCCTTGGCTATTTCCTCTACGGTTTCAATGGCCTCTAAATCTTCATTCGTTGAGTAATATAGCCTTAACCACTCCTCAAGAAGGGCTTTTACCCTTATTGAGACCGAAGGATTCGAGACTATGGTATCTATGAGTTTTTTGTTTGAAAGTGTTCTCACCTGATTATAGGAAATTATCTCCAGCATCTTAGAATCACCTTTTCCTGCTAATTCTATAAGGGTTTCGTCCTTTGTAGAGGGGTTTTTCACTATAGTTTCGATGAGCTGGTAATCCCTTGCCTCCAAGGATATTTCTCCATAAAAATGAAGAAGCTCAGGGTTTGCATCCCTCAGAGAAAGATAGGAAATTACAGAGCTTCTGGGCATCTCTTCAAGAGCAACAGAAGCGGCCTCTGCTATTTCGTTTACCAGATCATTCAGGAGAAAGGCGAGAACCTCAAATTGTTCCCTCAAAGAAAGAGGAATGGCATTTTCTGCTGCTATTTTCCTTATGTCCCTGCTTACTCTGCCTGCTTTAAGTTCTTCAAGAAATCCCATTTTCTCAGGATTATTATATCATCCTTCCTATAATGGAAAGTTTAAGCTAAAAGTGATAAAATTTTAACCTTAAAAGAATAATTATTAGGAGGTAAAAAAATGAGAAAAATAGCATTGGCTTTAGTTTCTATCGCTTTATTGATAGGATTCTCCTCCTGTAAAAAACAGCAGGAGAAGAGTTTTCCTTTAACCCTTAATATAAATTTTGAGCCCTCAAAACTAAAGGATGCCTATGTAATAAAGGCAAAATACTCATGGACCCCAAAAAAGGATTTTAAGCTAAGCAATGATTATTGGGTCTTCGTCCATTTCTGGGATCCTTCCACAAAGACAATGTACCTTCAGGATGATCACAAACCGTCTGTGCCATTTTCAAAATGGGAACAAGGAAAGAAAATCACATACGAAAGGATTCTGGTTCTTCCAGAATACATAGAGGAAATAACAAAGAAAAGCTTTCCTATAGACATAACAATAGGGGTTTACAACCCTAAAAAAAAGGATAAGATAATAATATTCAAGAAGAGGGTAAATATTGAGATAAACCCAGAGGTTGTGCCCCAGATAATTTACGGTCAAGGCTGGTACAGCGAGGAATTTGATAAGAACGGTAATACATGGAGATGGATGGGGAAACAAGCGGTATGCAGAGTGGAAAACCCAAAGAAAACTTCTATCCTTTACATCTCAGGTTCTCTTCCCAAGAGTTTCCTTCCAGACCAAAAGATAAGAATATACATAAATGATAAGGTCATAGATGAATTTTCAAATGCTGAATTTGAGAAGGTCTACAAGCTCGATTCCTCCATATTGGGCAACAATGAGGAGTTTGAGTTAAAGATAATGGCTGACAAGAGCTTCATTCCAAAGAAAGTTTACAAAAATTCGCAGGATGAAAGAGAGCTTTCTGCCTCAATAAAAAAGATTTTCTTCTGTGTTCAATAGAAATCTGAATAGCTTATTTTTAGCTCTCAATTTTTAACTTTTCCTCTCTTATTATTTTTTCTGATTCCCTTATTCTTATCCTTTTTATGGATATTGCTCTTCCTGTTTTTCTCTCTATCTTTACAAACACCCCACAGATCAAAGCTTCCCCCTCCTTTTCAACCTCAAGTCTCGTGTTCTTTCCAAGAATAAGTCTCTCTATGGCGTTTTCTTTCCTCATCCCTATCACAGATCTTGTGATACCTGTCATCCCAGCATCTGTAATGTAAGCTGTTCCCTTTATTATTGTTTCATCCGCAGTTTGCACATGGGTATGAGTCCCTATTACCGCAGAAACCTTCCCTGCGGCATAAAACCCCATTGCTTTCTTCTCGGCGGTTGCCTCTGCATGGAAATCCACTATTTTTATATTGAAATCCTTTAGCTCTTTTAATATGGAATCCAGCTTCCTGAAAGGACAGTCTATTGAAGGCATAAAAACCCTGCCCTGAAGATTTATAACAGCAGCTTTTGTTCCATCTTCATATTCCTTCTTAAAAACCCCTGTCCCTGGATTCCCCTCTGGATAATTTCCTGGTCTTAAAACCCACAATTCAGAAACCACTTCCTTCCAATCTTTATTATCCCATATGTGATTACCTGAGGTTATAACATCTATCCCAACCCTCAAGAGGGATGAGGCAATTCTTTTTGATATTCCATATCCCCCTGCTGCGTTTTCCCCGTTTATGACAAAAAGGTCAGGCTGGTATTTCTCCTTGAGATCGCTAATATTATCAAATAAAACTCTCCTCCCTGGGGCTCCGAAAAGATCCCCTAAGAAAAGAAGTTTAAACTCACTTTGAGTATTCAACTGCCCTCACTTCTCTTATCACAGTTACTTTAATCTGTCCGGGATATGTCAGTTCCTTCTCTATCCTTTTTGCTATTTCATAGGAAAGTATATACGCATCATCATCTGAAATCTTTTCGCTGTTTACAATCACCCTTATTTCCCTCCCCGCCTGAAGGGCAAATGCTTTCGCTACTCCACTGTACTCTGAGGCTATCTTCTCGAGAGTTTCTATCCTCCTTATATAATGTTCAAAGAGCTCTCTCCTAGCCCCTGGCCTTGCAGCAGATAGGGTATCAGCAGCTTGCACAAGAGCGGCTTCGACCGACGGGAAATTAAGATTATCATGATGGGATGCTATTGCTTCAATCACATCCTCAGATTCACCATATTTCCTTGCAAGCATCACGGAAAGCTCTACATGAGATTGGTTATAATCCCTGTCTATTGTTTTTCCTATATCGTGAAGAAGCCCAGCCCTGACCGCTACATTGACCCTTGCACCTATTTCCTTTGCCATGTAAGCGGCCATAAGAGCTACCTCTTTTGAATGGGCAAGGGCATTCTGCCCATAGGATGTTCTGAACTTAAGTTTCCCTATATAATATTCAAGTTCAGGATCTATATCTTTTATCCCCAGCTCCACTACAACATCGCGACCTATTCCCCTTATTCTATCATCTATTTCTTCCCTGATCTTTCCCACTACCTCTTCTATCCTGGCAGGATGAATCCTTCCATCAGCAACAAGTCTTTCCACGGACAGTTTTGCAATTTCCCTTTTAAGCGGATCAAAACTGGAAAGAATGATGGCTTCTGGAGTATCGTCAACTATAAAATCAACTCCTGTTGCCATTTCAAAAGCTCTTATGTTCCTTCCTTCCCTCCCAATAATTCTTCCCTTCATGTCGTCAGAGGGAAGTTCCACAACTGTCACACTGGATTCAACCACAGCATCAGCTGCGGTTGACTGGATTGCCCTCGCTATTATTTCCCTCGAAGATATATTTTTCATTTCTTCAACCTCTGTTTCAAATGCCTTTATCATCTTTGCCTTATCATGTCTAAGAGTTTCCTCTGTTCTCTTCATTATTTCTTCTTTAGCTTCTTCCTTACTCATTCCTGCAATTCTTTCAATATCTTTCTCTATTTTCTCTTCGGTAAGCTTAATTTTCCTTTCCCTTTCCTCAATTTTCTTGATCTCTCTCCCCACTTCTTCTAATTTTCTCTTTGCCTGCCGTTCCTTTTCTTTCAAGGAAGATTCAAGGGATTTGAGGCTTTCTTCTTTCCTTAGCAATCTCATCTCATCCCTTTCTAATTTTTCCCTTCTTTCCCTCACCTCTCTTTCATAGGTGGATTTGTATTTAAGGAACCTCTCTCTCACCTCCAGAGCCCCCTCTTTCTTCAGGTGCTCGGCTTCCCTTTTTGCTTCCCTTATTAACTTTTCCTTTTCTCTCCTGGCCTCTTCTCTCTCCGCCTTTGCCTCTCTCTCAAGCTCGGAAGCCTTTTTATAGTGATAGGAAAAAAATCTCTTCCTCAATATATATGCAAGGGCAAACCCTGCTATTAAACAAGATATTGCGATAATTAAACTTAGCATTTCTACCTCCTTTAAGGAGGGGGAAGGTTAACCCCGCGGTGAGGTGTGGAAGGGCCTCATGAACCCGTATCCAAAGTGGATAGAGCTTGCCTCCTGCTTCAGGCTTCCTCTCTCGGAGGCTTGCACACCACAGGAGAACATGGGCCCTATTTGAACTCTTGTTGGCTCAAGGGTTCCCACTCCATCACCAACACCGCAGGAAAAAAATTTAACTTTCATTTTCTATTTCCTTTATTGCTGAATCAATTTTCCTTCCCAGCTCCTCTTTTAATTTTAACAGCTTTTCCCTTTCTGAATAAAGTTCTTCTGCAATTTCTATGCAGGCTATAAGGACAGCCTTCAGCGTATCAGGATGAAGCTTTAAGGAATTTTCTATCTTATCTGATACAAACTCCGATATCTCCTTTAGATATCCTTCCCCTCTTTCAGATGAAAGAATCAGTCTATGCCCGAGGATTTCAAATTTCTTTACGGTCATTTTCAAGTTCTCTATCTATTTGAGAAATTATCTCCTCAATTTTTTCCGTTGCTTTGTCAACTTTTCCCTTCAAATAGAGATTTTCCTTCTCAAGTTCTTTATTTCTTCTCCTGCACTTTTCATAAAGACGCTTTAAATCTCTCACTTTCTCAAGGAGCGCGTTCATCTTTTCCTCAATCATTTCTTCTCCTTATGGCGCCAAATTCCCTTTCGAGAGTTCTCACTATATCCTCTAAGGCTTTTTCAACCTCTTCGGATTTTAGGGTTTTCTCCTCAGTCCTGAAAACAAAGGAGAACGTAAGGCTCTTCTTATTATGAGCTATCCCTTTCCCCCTGTATAAGTCAACCAAAAAGAAACTGTGAAGAATCGGTATCCCAAGTGAGGAGATTTTCCTTTCTATCTCGGAATATTTTGTGCTAAGGCTAAATAAAAGGGAGACATCTCTTTTAACTGATGGAAATTTCAAAAAATCCCTGAAGGAAGCTACCTTCCCATTCAATAGAGCTTTTATTGGAATCTCGGCAGCAAAAACTTCTTCATCTATCCTGTATATGTCGAGAAGCTCTCTTTTCACAAGACCCATCCATCCATTCCCGAAATTCAGGGCATATCCATCCTCAAAGAGCGGATGTAAACCTTCCCTAAATTTTAGGGAAACTCCAAAGTAGGAATAAAGCCACTCTATTGTACCCTTCAGGGAATAGAAAGAAGCCAACAATGGTTCTTCCCTAGACCATCCTTTATCAAGGAGAATTCCTGTCTCTATAAGAGCTAACTTCTCCTCCTCTCTACTCTCCCCATTTTCTTCCCAGTAAACCTTCCCAAGTTCAAAAAGGGCAGCACCTTTGTTACCCATCCTTAAATTCAGGGACACAGAGTCAAGAAGCGTGAGAATCAAAGAACGTCTGAGCAGAGGTTCTTTCTTATTAAGTGGATTCATAAGCCTCAGGGGATTCCCTTCTCCTCCACTGAATTTATCTTTTTCATCGCTCACAAATACATATGTCATGGCTTCCATATACCAGAGGGAGGAAAGTAAGTTTCTCAGGCTCCATCTGAAATCTCTTATAGGGGTAGTAAGCCCTTGAGGTTGAGCTATAGATGGAAGAATGCTGGGGAAAACACCGTATCCTTTGAGCCTTGCTATCTCTTCAACAATGTCCTCTGGTATTTCAAGGTCCCTTCTCCATGAGGGAGGCTTGATTCTTAGAATTTTTCCTTCTTTCTCTACTTTGCATCCTATCTTGCTCAGCTTGTTCTTAAAGAATTCTTGCTCAAGATTTGCCCCCAGACTTTTCTCTATAAATTCCCTGCTTGTGCTTATCTCCCTTTTTTCCTTCAACTCCCCCTTCATTATTCTTCCTCTTAAAACCTTCGCTCCCGAGTATTTTGATATAAGAGAGGCAAGGACATCGGCAATCCTTTCGGGGACCTCAGGGTCAGCTCCCCTTTCAAATCTATAGGAAGCTTCGGTGGAAATCCCCAACCTTTTGGATGTCTTTCTGATTGATTGAGGGTTGAAATAGGCAGATTCTATAAGCACCTTCCTCGTTGAGAAAGTTACACTGCTTTCTTCCCCTCCAATTATACCTGCTATTGCCACGGGAGCCCTAAGGTCTGCTATTATAAGGTCATCTTGTGTTACCTCCCTGAGCTCTTCATCAAGACAAAGAATTTTCTCTCCTTTCCCCTTTCTTATCCTCAATCCTCCTTGCAGTTTATCCATATCAAATACATGGGTTGGATGGCCAAATGCAAAGAGAATATAATTGGAGAAGTCAACCACTGAGTTTTTGCTCTGAACGCCCATTTTTTTTAGTTTGTTTTTTAGCCACTCAGGAGAATCTTTTACCTCAACATCTTCCAATATCCTTGCTACATACTTGGGACAAAGTTCCTGGTCTTCTATTTTTACATCAAATTCTGCATCTTTATTTTCTTCCTTCAACGGGAACTCAGGCTCTTTAAGATTTAGGTCAAGGAAAGCGGCCATTTCCCTTGCTATTCCATAATGGGAGAGGCAATCCGGTCTATTTGGTGTAATCTCAAGGTCAAAAACTTGATCATCTCCGAATTCAATGATTTCCTCAACAGGAAAACCCATCTCTGAAAAAAGTTCTTCTAAGGGCTTTTCCCCGAGGTCAAAATCCACATATTCTTTCAACCAGTTTATAGATACTTTCACCTGAACTGCTCCAGAAATTCAACTCTGTTCTCGTAGTAATATCTTATATCCAGAAGCTGAGACTTTATCAGGAATGTTCTATCCACCCCAAGACCAAAGGCGAAACCAGAGTAAATCTCAGGGTCAATTCCTCCGGCCATGAGAACTTTTGGATGAACCATCCCTGCCCCGAGTATTTCTATCCATCCTGTTCCACCACAAATCCTACAGTTAGGGTTTTTCCCCCCACATATAGGACAAGAAATATCAACCTCTGCAGATGGTTCTGTAAATGGGAAATAGGAAGGTCTAAATCTCACTTTAGTCAGCTTCCCAAACAGGGATTTTGAGAAAATCTCAAGGGTCCCCTTCAGATGGGAAAAGTTTATGCCCTTATCCACAACAAGACCCTCTACTTGATAGAACATCGGTGTATGAGTCGGATCTGGCTCGTCCCTTCTAAACACTCTTCCCGGAGCAATCACTCTTATAGGAGGCTTCCTTTTTCTCATTGCCCTTATCTGAACAGGAGATGTATGGGTCCTCAGAAGTAAATCTTCCCTGATGTAGAATGTATCTTGCTGCTCTCTTGCAGGATGATATTTGGGAATATTAAGAGCCTCAAAATTGAAGAATTCCGTTTCAACATCGGGTCCTTCTTCTATGTCATATCCCATCCTCAGAAAAATTTCCTCTATCTCATAGGAAGTCCTCGCAATTGGATGAATAGAACCATGAATCTTTTTTTTACCGGGGAGAGTGGGGTCAGGAATCCGCTCTGAAATTATACTGCTTCTTTTTTCTCCTTTTATCCTTTCCTCTGCCTCATTCAATAATTTTTCCCCGATTTTCTTGAGGCGATTTATCTCCATGCCAAAGGAAGATCTCATTTCAGGATCTAAGGAGGGAATTTTCTTGAACAGAAGCGAAATTTCTCCTTTTTTTCTGCTGAGGAATTTTTCCTTAAACTTTAAAAGATCAGCCTGATTTTTTATTCCCTGAGCCTCTCTTTCAATCTTTTCCTTAAGACTTTCAAGCTCATTCCCCATTTTTCACTGTCTCCACCAGAAGCGCAAACTCCTGGGGATTCCTTATCGCAAGCTCTGATAGGGTCTTTCTATTCAAAACTATCTTCTTTTCCCTCAAGGATGCCATGAACCTGCTGTAGGAAAGTCCAAATTCCCTCACAGCTGCATTTATCCTTATTATCCAGAGCCTTCTCATATCCCTTTTTCTCCTTTTCCTCCCGATATAGGAATCCACCAGGGCCTTTTCCATAGCTTCCTTTGCAGTCCTGTAAAGTCTGTGCTTTGCTCCCCAGAACCCTTTTGTAAATTGGAGAAACTTATTTCTTCTTTTTCTTCTATAAGGTCCTCTTTTTACCCTCATTTTTACCTCCTTAGATCCCTAATAACTTCTTTGCGCTTTTGACTTCCACACTGGAAACCAATGTTTCTTTCTTTAGGTGCCTTTTTCTCTTTCTTGATTTCTTTGTAAGGATATGACTATGGTAGGCTTTCTGCCTCCTTATCTTCCCCTTCCCCGTTATTTTGAATCTTTTTGCTGCTGATCTCTTTGTTTTTAGCTTTGGCATTTTTCCCTCCCTTCACTTTCTTAGGGCCAAGGAGCATTATTCCTATACGCCCTTCAATTTTTAATGGACTTTCAATCTCGGCTATATCCTCAAGCCTTTCCATTAGCTTCTCAATAAGATTTTCTACAAGCTCAGGTTTTCCCATTTCTCTTCCTCTTAGTCTTAACCTTATCTTTACCTTATTCCCGTCTTCGAAGAATTCTTTAATCTTCCTAACCTTAACTTCTAAGTCGTGAATATCTATTTTCGGCCTTAATTGAACTTCCTTTACCTTTATTTGCTTCTGTTTTTTCTTTGCTTCCTGCTGTTTTTTGTGTTCCTCATATAGAAACTTGCCGTAGTCCATTATCCTCACTACAGGTGGATTCGCCTGAGGAGCTATTTCCACAAGGTCAAGCCCCTTTTCCTGAGCTAACACAAGTGCTTCCTTAATATGCATAATTCCAACTTGCCTTTTATCCTCTCCTATCACCCTTACCTTTTGCGCCCTTATCTCATGATTAATCCTGTGAGATTTCTTTTTCCTTGGGTAATCCCTTCTCAAAGCCTCCTCTTTAAAGCTCCTGTCCCTTATTTTTTATCTTTTCTTTGAGCATATTTAAAAATTTACTAAACCTCATTCTACCCATATCACCCTTTCCTCTAATCCTCAGGGAAATTTCTCCTTCTTTTTCTTCCTTATCCCCGAGGACCATCACATAAGGTATTTTATTGAGGTGAGCTTCCCTTATTTTATACCCCAATTTCTCGTTTCTGAGATCGGTCTCCACTCTTACATAAGCTTGCCTCAAGGAGTTCTCAAGTTTTAAGGCATAATCATGGTTTCTTTCAGTAATGGGGATAATTTCAACCTGCACAGGGGAAAGCCATAACGGAAAAGCTCCACCATAATGCTCAATCAATACCCCGAAAAACCTTTCAATAGAACCAAGAAGAGCTCTATGTATCATTATAGGAGTTTGATGCTTGCCGTCTTCTTCAACATAATAAATCCCAAATCTCTGAGGCAAATTGAAATCAACTTGAATTGTTGAGCACTGCCAAGTTCTTCCAAGAACATCTCTTATTTTAATATCTATCTTGGGTCCATAAAATACTCCTGCTCCAGGGTCTATTTCATATTCCATTCCGGAACGGTCAAGGGCTTTTTTAAGGGCATCCTCAGCCCTATCCCATTCTTTTATCGCTCCAACAAATTTCTCGGGCCTCGTTGAAAGGAATATATCGTACTCTGTGAATCCGAAGGTTGAAAGAATTTCTCTCGCAAAATTGAGGGTCGATAGTATTTCGTCTTCCATCTGTTCCGGGGTACAAAATATATGAGCATCGTCCTGGGTAAATCCCCTAACTCTCAAAAGCCCATGAAGGACTCCACTCCTCTCATACCTATAAACGGTCCCAAGCTCCGCCCATCTTATAGGAAGATCCCTGTATGAATGAAGCTTGCTTTTGAACATGACTATGTGAAATGGGCAATTCATTGGCTTAAGCTGATAGCTAACATTATCCTTCTCCATCGGTGGAAACATGTTCTCCTTGTAAAAATCAAGATGACCGCTTGTTTGCCAAAGATTTAGATCTGCTATATGGGGAGTAAATATAATGTCGTATCCCTTCCTTATATGCTCATTTCTCCAGTAATCCTCTATGATTTTCCTTACAATCCCACCCTTGGGAAGCCATAGAATCAACCCTGGACCAATTTCCTCGCTTACGAGGAAAAGGTTGAGGGCTTTTCCAAGCTTCCTGTGGTCTCTCTTCTTAGCCTCCTCCAAGAAGTGGAGATATTTATCAAGGGCTTCTTTAGTAAAAAATGCAGTCCCATATATCCTCTGCATACTTTCTCTATTTTCATCCCCTTTCCAGTAAGCAGCAGAGACAGAAAGAATTTTGAAATATTTCACATAACCTGTAGAAGGAACATGGGGTCCTCTGCAAAAATCAACAAACTCCCCCTGTGCATAGACAGAAACATCACCTTCTGCCTTTTCTTCTATCAGCTCTATTTTAAAATTTTGACCCTTTTTTCTGAAATAATCTATAGCTTTCCCCTTTGGCCAGATTTCCCTTCTTATCTCCATATTCTGCTCTGAAAGTTTCAACATCCTCTTTTCTATTTTTTCAAGATCCTGAGAGGTAAAGGGTTCCTTCCTGTGAAAGTCATAGTAAAAACCGTCTTTAATTGGAGGGCCAACCCCTGTTTTTGTTCCTGGCCAGAGTTGAAGAACTGCTTGGGCAAGAAGATGAGAAGCACTATGACGAAGAACCTCAAGGGCTTCTTCCCCATCGAAGAGAAATTCAATAGATTCCTTCCCCTCTACTTCATCCCTCAAATCCCTTATGACGCCGTTGACCTTCACGCAAAGAGGCAGAGAAGCATCTTTTTTCAGCTCTTTCCAGAGTTCCCAAAAGCTCTTTCCTTCTTTAAACTCTTTCTCTATTTTCTTTTCTCCTATTTTTATTTTCATATCAATGAAGAAATAGGCGCGGGCGGGATTGAACCGCCGACCCCTTGCGCGTCAAGCAAGTGCTCTCCCACTGAGCTACGCGCCTATTTTATAGACTCTTTCAGCGCCTTTCCAGGAACGAATTTTACCACTCTTTTTGCTGGGATTTCAAGCACTTCGCCTGTCTTGGGGTTTCTGCCTCTTCTCTCCTTTCTTTCACAAACATAAAAACTTCCGAATCCTACAAAGGTAACCCTTTCCCCTTTAGAAAGAGCTTCCTTTATAGCTTCAAGAGCAAGCATGACAAACTGAGAAGCTTCTTTTTTTGTAAGATAAGAGTCTTTAACAATTTTCCTCAAAAGATCTTCCTTTATCATCAGAACCTCCCATTTAGTTATTATAGATTGAAAAGGTCTTTTGTCAAGGTTTAGAATGGAATTATGAGAAGGGCTTTGCTTGTCTCCGTTCTCCTTCATCTGACAGTCCTTTATTTCATTTTGAATCTTTCCCCAAGATTCCCGATGCCAAAAAAGAAGGAAACACCTAAGAAATACATCGCAGGGCTTTATGCCTATATCCCGCCCTATTACCCCAAACTATCCCGACCTGAGCCTTCGGAAAGAAGAGGAGGAAATTTTGGAAGTAAAGCAAAAGGCCCAATTAAACCCCTTGGAAGAGGAAGAACAGAGGGAAAAAATTACATCGGGAAAGAGAAAGGGGAGGGGAATTATCACCTGCCAGAGGACAATAGAGGAAACGAAAAAAATGCTTCTCGTTTTGCTACCCCATCGGAAATAGGTAAATTTATACCCAAGGGAGAAATAAAATTCAGGCCAAGAGGTGCCAGTGCAACAGGGGGAGCGGTATTTGAGTCTGGGACTTATGACATAACGCCCTGGGCTGAGAAGGTTATAAGAAAAATAAAAGAGAACTGGTATCCTCCCCTTGCACTTGAACTTGGGATAAAGGGTTTATCCGTCATAAGGATAATTGTCTTAAAAGATGGGAAAGTGCCTGTTCTTGAAATAGAAAGACCTTCGGGGATTAAAGCCTACGATGAGGCAGCAAAGGATGCAGTGGAAAATTCTCTCCCTTTTCCTTCTCTTCCCCATGATTATCCTTATATCAACTTGGTAGGTCATCTATATTTTTACTATAATTTGGGGAGATGAAAAGACTTTCGCTGATTTTTCTTACATTATTCCTTCTCCCATTCTGCTCAACTTCCATCACTCCTAAAAAAAGAAGGGAGATTGGGGTGATAATTCTCAGGGACAAAAAGGCAGAATTTTCAGGAAGAAATTTTCTGATTAAAGTCGGAAAGAAAAGGCTCAGGATAACAGGTAAAGTGACCTTTACTTCTATACTGCCTGGGGAGTCCTATTACTCAATTCAGATTGGGAGTTTCTCATCCCCTGACGAGAAAAAGAAGGGAATAGGGGAGTTCTTTTTGAAAGTTGAGAAGAACTATCTCCTTCTTCATGGTAAATACAGCACAAGAGGGAATGCACTAAAAGAGATAAAGAGAATTGGTAAAGGTTTTCCCATCAAGCTCTGGGAAAAGGGGGAAAGCGCAATAAGACTCTCCGAAGGAAAGAATATTCATTATGGGGAAAGGTTTTACATTTACCCTGGGCCAGATATTATAAAAATCGATGGAAAGCCATACAGGGGCCACTTTGTTGTGACTCAGGGGGCAAGAGGAATTAAAGTAACAGAGTTTGTTGGAATTGAAGATTTCATAAAGGGCTGCTATAAAAATCTTCCCGCCTTTTCTTCCCCTTTTGAAGCTCTAAAAGCTAATGCTGTAGTTCTAAGAACACTTGCCCTCAATAAATATCTCAACGGGAATCTGGAGGGGAAAGATTTCAAATATAAGGGGATAGAGGGGGAAAATCCTCTATTCTCAAGAGCAGTGGAACAAACTAAAGGGGAAGTAGTAATTTATGAGGGAAAGCTCGCCTATACTCCGTTTACCTTATCATGTGGAGGGATAACAGAAACTGGGGGCCTTCCATACCTTCCCAGCCGTAAATGCTGGGATAGAAAATGGAAAACCATAGAAGGGGTAAATAACCATTATGACCCATCTCTTAATGTGATAGAAGCTCTGGGCATCTTCGATATTGATGATGAAGACAGAGAAGTTGATAAGGCAACCGCCCAAAAATGGCTGTGGAATTTCTCCTCTTACATTTCGGCAAAGAAGTTTCTTCCGATTGAGGAGGATGGGAAAATAGGCTTTCTCAGAGCACTTGGCAAAACGATAATGGAGATAAAGCCCTCCGACACCGTCGAGCCACTTGAATACCTCATTGATCTTGGGATTGTAAACGAGGATGAGATAAGAGAGAAAGAGCTTACCGAAGGCGATGCAGCTAGTTTCCTCTACAGCGCCCTTGATGTCCTTGGAAAAATAAAATGGGAAAAGGGAAAAGTTCATATCTCTAATAACACAATCCTTCTAAAAAATGAAAAAGTCAGGGATGTAGAAACCTTTAGGAATGGTAAAGAAGGCCTTGTCTCAGCTGAAAAAATCATGATAATTGATGGAGAAACTCTGAAATTCATAAGGGATAAAAATGGTAAAATCTCTGCCATAGCCGAGAACGGTTATTCAGGAAATGGAGAGGAGAGGATATGGAGAAAAAAATACTCCTCAGATTCACTTAGAAAAAGAATCCAGAGCTATCTTCCAATTGAGGAGCTTCGGGACCTCAGAGTTTCTGAAAGGACATCAACGGGGAGGGTTAGCAAGTTAAGTATAATGGAAGACGATCATTCCTATTCCCTTGAAGGCAAGGAAATAATGGAGGCACTCTCCCTTCCATCTACATGGTTTATAATTGATAGGGAATATGATGAAGATGGGAATATATCGGGGTTTTTCTTTTGCGGAAGAGGAGAAGGCAATGGAGTGGGAATGTGTCAGCTCGGGGCAATAAGGAAAGCGAAGAAGGGAAAAAACTACAGGGAAATTCTTTCTTTCTTTTACCCGGGGACTGAGATAAGGAGGAATTATGGAGGAATTAGTAAGGGCAAAAAATGAGGTAGAAGCCATTGAAATAGTGATTGATATAATAAAATCCAACCTAAATGTAGGGAAAGGAGAAGTAGCTGTTCTCCTGTTTGAAAGTAAATCTGATACACTTAAATTCGTCTACCCAAAGGAACTAAGGGATTCAGGTGCTATCCCATTAAATGCATCTGATTCAATGGCAACAAAGGTATTTAAAACAAAGGTAGGATTCATATCCAACAACTTTCAAAATTTAAAGCACCTGTCCTTCTTTGAAAAATTATCTAAGGATAGCGAGCCAATCAAGAAACTTATAGCTGCCCCCATTATAAAAGGTGAAAGCGCACTGGGAGTTATAGAGGTTTCGAAGAGGAAAATAGGAGAAAACTTCTCGAAAGAGGATTTGGCGTATCTCGAACAGATAGGGGAACTCCTTGGTGAAAAATTATGGAGAATGAAAAATGAGGACAAGGATTAAGGAAATTTTGAGGGAGCTTTCTCTTAAAAAAGGTGATTTCATTCTATCCTCAGGCCTTCATTCAAAATATTACCTGGATGCAAGGATGGCAAGTCTTCATCCAGAAGGACTTTTTCTTCTTTCTTCACTGCTTTTAAAGGAAATAGAAAAAGTTCAGGGGGTTGAAGCAGTGGGAGGCATGAGTATAGGTGCAGACCCCCTTGTATCAGGGATAATACTTATGAGCCAGATAAAGGGAAACCCTTTAAAAGGCTTCCTTGTGAGGAAAGAAAGAAAATCTCACGGAAGAGGGAAAAAAATAGAGGGATGGATGGAGAAAGGCATAAAAGTAGCCCTTCTTGAGGATGTAATAACAACTGGGAGCTCTCTTCTTTCCGCTGCTAAAGCTGTGGAGGAAGAAGGAGGGAAAATTTTGCACTGCTTTGCTGTAATAGATAGGGGTGGAGGAAAGAAAATAGGCGAAAAATACCGCTTCTCTTCCCTTTTTAATATAGAAGAAATACTGGAGGATTAAAATCATGAAAAATTATCTAAGAATAGGAAGTTTCACGGTAATAATCATACTTTTGGCGATGTTCTTCTTTAAGGCCTATATAATAATAGACCCCGGGGAGAGGGCTGTCGTATTCAACAAGATCTCAGGGAACTTGAGGGTTCTTGACGAGGGATTCCACATACTTAAGCCCTTTGTGGATAAACCTACAATCTATGATGTCAAGATAAAGACTTACACAATGAGCAAAACCAAATGGGAAGGGGAAGTCAAAGGAGATGATAGCCTGAAAGCTCTTACAAAGGAAGGTTTAGTTGTTTACTTAGACATATCAGTTCGTTTCCATCCAGACCCCGAAAAACTTATTTACCTCCACAAAAAAATAGGTAAGGCTTACATAAACAAGGTTGTAAGACCACAGGTAAGGAGCATTTCAAGGCTGACAATTTCGGAATACTCTGTGGAGGAAGTGTATTCTGGCAAAAGAGAATATATTCAAAATACCATAGAGGAAAATTTGCGAAAGAGATTCTCAGAAAATTACATAATCCTTGATGAGGTCCTTTTAAGAGACGTCAGATTTACCCCTGAGTTTGAAAAGGCAATTGAGAAAAAGCAGATAGCACAACAAGAAGCCCAGAGGATGAAATATGTTCTTGAAAAGGAAGGAATGGAAAAAAAGAGAAAGATCATAGAGGCACAGGGTGAAGCAGAGGCCTTAAAACTGAAGGGGGAAGCCCTTGCTAAGAATCCCGAGCTCATAAGGTATGAATATATAAAGAGGCTGGCTCCAACAATCCAGACGATAATCACAGATGGGAGAACAATTTTAAGCCTTGGGGATATATTTAAAAGCAAGAAATAAAGAATCCTGGAAGAGGGCTGGTGAGGTTATAAAGAAGGGAGGAATAATACTTCATCCTACGGACACAGTATACGGCCTTGCAACTCATGCCTTTAAACTTCGCCCTTTAAGAATTCTTGCCCTCTTGAAAGGAAGAAGCGTAGGAAAACCTTTCTTGGTATTGGCTAATCAGGAACAATTTTTCCAGCTTGTAAAATACATTCCCTACTCTTTGAAGGAAATATGGGAAGATTTCATTAAGCATCCAATAACAGCTATTCTTTGGTCAAAGAGGAAATTTCCTTACACAACAAAAGAAGGAAAAATTGCCATGAGAATACCTTTCGATCCTTTAACATTAATGATCTTAAAGGAAGCAAATGCTCCCCTTGCCTCAACAAGCGCCAATCCGCCTGGCATTCTGCACTCCACTCGGGAATCCATCTCCTTTTTCTCAAAGATGGTTGACCTTGTAATCTTGGGAAAACCCGGGGGTACTATTTCTTCAACAATAATAGATTTCACAGCCATACCACCGAAAATACTTAGAAAAGGTGTTTATCCGGACCAATCGCCCTTGAGAATTCCCCATTTATGAAGAAGAATGTAATATGTTCTTGAGCGAAGAAGTATCGGAAGGCGAAATTTCGGCATCGGGACCTTCCAGTTTTTTTTCTCTATTCTATCTTTCATAATTGCTGGATGTGTGCCCCTGAATTTTTTAAGAACAGGCAAATTGGGAAACTCATATCTTATCCTTTCCCTGTACTTCTTATCAATATAGGGGTCACGGTGATACAACTTCTCAAATTCCCTCATCTTAAACAGCATCTTCTCAGGGCTTTTTACCCAACCATAATGATAAACATGCGCAGGGATTTTTTCTGTCTTTGGCCTTGAGCCGTCCTCTTTCCTGAAGGTTGCAGCATCTCCCCACGAAATTATTCCTTTCCCGAGTTTTATTGCCCTTATTGCCCGTCTGTATCTAAAAGGATTATAAAAGCCATAGCTTGCCTCAAAATGGATATATCTGAAGGAAAGTGCCTCAATCTCAGTGTTAAGATCCCCCTTGGCCGAATTTAAAATACCTTCGTATTCACCCTCATGAAGGATCTCGTCACCCTGAAGATAAAAAGCCCAATCTCCCTGACACCTTTCCAATGCCTTATTAGTCTCGTAGGCAAGTAACTTTCCCCCCTCCCTCATGTTCATATCCCATTCCCTCTCCAATATCTCTATTTTTTTCGAACCTATGGATTTTATAAGCTCAAGGGTATTATCACTGCTTTTCCCGTAGTTTACAACCATTTTATCAACTAATGGCAGGAGGGATCCTATTGATTCGATAAATGGATAGTCAAACAGCACAGCATTTCTTATTATTGTAAAACCGCAAATTTTCATTCAAGTTCCTTTATGAGCCTTTCAATCTCCTCCCTGGGCAAAGGGTCTCTATAGCCAGATTCAATTCTTTGCCTCAAGGCTTCAAAAGCTATAATCCCCACCGACACAGAAATGTTCAAGCTCTGAACCATCCCCCTCATTGGAATTTTTATAAGGTCATCTGCCATGCGTAAAGTGGATTTTCTTATCCCGTTTTTCTCATTTCCAAATACTATTGCAACCTTTCTCTTAAAGTCATAATTATATATTGATATCGCATCTTCCCTGAGAGATGTTGCAACTATTCTAAATCCCCTTTCTCTTAAAGCTTTAAAGCAAAGCTTAGGGGAATAGTAGGTTTCGATCGTAATCCATTTCTCCGCACCCGTTGATATAGCATCATTCACTCTCAAACTTTCAAATAAGGGGTCAATTATATAAACCTTTTGAATCCCTGAAGCATCTGCTGTCCTGAGCACTGCTGAAATATTGTGAGAGTTTTTAACCTCTTCCATTACCACCGCAAGTCCTGCCCATCTTTCAGAAATAACCCTCTCTATCTTTTCCCTTCTCACTATTTATAAAAATCAATCAGGGTGAATGGCTGCCAAATAGAGGTCAATATATCCATTGTATGAGCTGTCACTCTCTTAAGATATCTAAAATAAAGGGAATAAACTATAGCATTTTTTATTGATATATCCTCTTCCTCCATTATTCCATCTATATTCTTTTCGCATTCCTTTTTAATACCATCAAGAACCGATATGAGATTTTTAGCTTCCTCTGCCTTTGAGTTCCTATATATTTCTACTGCCCTCTTACAAATTTGAATAAGCCTAAGTGAAAGGGACTCACCTTCTTTGTAATATTTGCAATCTTTTGTATGGCAATCCTTTTTGGCAAGTTCATATATGTTCTTTGAGTAATCCCCTATTCTCTCCATGTGGACTATAACAGTGGAAAGAACGAGTGCCCCTATCGTGTCCTGCTTGGGGTTTATAGAAAGGTGCTCCAGTGTCTTCTTTCTT
Source organism: Acidobacteriota bacterium (assembly GCA_015486055.1). Classification (GTDB taxonomy): domain Bacteria; phylum Acidobacteriota; class Aminicenantia; order S016-38; family S016-38; genus S016-38. The sequence goes on along the minus strand of WFSJ01000018.1, from coordinate 181,356 downwards.
ATCCTTCTCTCCATGTTATTCAACTCCTGATCCTCCTTATAAACATTAAACCCTTCTCTCAGAGGCTTCCCCATAAAGTAAAGCGCTATCATCTCGAAAATAGATACACTTTTTTCAAACATATCGTAGGATTCTTCAATAGCCTGGCTCATGAGATCCCCTTTCTTAAGTACCTCGATAAGTTTCCTGAACATATCTCCTCCTATAAGAATATTATAGCCAGTGGTATTATGAAAAATACCACAATAACATATAGGATTGCCAGAATCCTTTTATTATAGGCAAGTAGGGCAAGCTGCTTTGCGAGAAAGATAGGAATTCTTTTCAATGGAAGGAAGATGGCAGTTCCGGTAATATTGAAAAGAAGATGGGTAAATGCAACTGTTATGGCTGCAGGGTTATGTGTTGCAAAGGATGCCATTATAGCAGTGAATGTAGTTCCTATGTTTGCCCCGAGAGTAAAGGGGAAGGCGGCCTCCACGGTCACTATCTCCCCAGCTATAAGGGGAATCAAAAGAGATGTAGTCATTGAGCTTGACTGAACTATTGAGGTAATAAAAAATCCCCAGAAAAGCGACTGCCATGTATTTTTGAATATATAAGAGTCAAAGAAACCCTCTATCTTTTGAAGAAATATCCCCTTAAGAAGCATGACCATCTGCCTCAAAGATATGAAAAGGACAATAAGCGCAATAGTCTCTATTATTCCAAATGTAAGACCCCTGCTGAAGGGAAGCATACCAAAAAGGTGCATTAAAACTTGAATCACAGGTTTTACAATGGCCTTTATAGGGCTTATAAGTGTCATTCCCCCTATTCCCTTAAAGCCTGATGTAAGGATAAGGGCACCTCTCTCAAGGAAATGGACCTGAGTTTCTATGGGAAGAATAATCGCAACAGAGAGAAGGTTGAAGAAATCGTGCATTGTAGCCCCTGCAAAGGCCCTTTTGAATTCCTGCTTTCTTGTTATATGTGCAAGGGATACAAGAGTATTTGTGATTGTAGTCCCGATGTTGGCGCCCATTACCATTGGAATTGCATTCCTTATGGAAATAACCCCTCCAGCAACCATACCTACAACAGTTGATGTTGTTGTTGAGGAGCTCTGAACTATGGAGGTTGCAAGAATTCCTATTACAAGACCAACCAATGGGTTTGATGTTGCCCTAAAAAGGCTCTCTGCAAACCCTTTACCCAGGAACTTGAATCCTTCTCCAATAAGTTCAATTGAAACAAAGAAAATATATAGGAAAACAAGCAGAAGGAGAAGGTCAAGCATCCACTTGTATTTCTTGTTCATTGGAAATCAAGGATATAGGAAAATTTCGCTCTGAGTCAAGTTTTTACGGTCAGGTTAAATTTTTAAGGTAATCCTTAAATTGTTCTCCCTGCGTTGTACCTGGAAAAGGTTCCTCCTCAAAGGAAGGAATTTTTATCAGGTTTACCTCCCCGAAAAGGTTCCTTCCTCTCTTAACCACAGTTTCTACGAGCCTATTTTCCCCACTAAATCTGTTTGCGACAAGGGCTCTAAGTTTCACCCTGCCTTTCATCTCCTCCATTGCCCTGAGGGATTCTTTTATAGAAAGTGTCCCTGGCTCAAACACCCAGATGAATTCCATCTCTCCGAGTTTCTTCTTTGCTTCCTCTGCCTCCTTTTTTTTCTTCTCTGCCATGGAAAGTAACTCGTCCTCTTGTTTTCCCTTTATCTTCTCCCTCAAAGCTACATATTTCTTCCTCCATTTCAAAAGGAGACCATACCATATAAGAAGCCTCTGGGGGAGGGAAAGGAATTTAAGGACCTGCCCTGTTGCCGCTGTGTCAACAACAATAAATTGATAATCCCCTTTAATTACCTTCTCCTTCAGCTTTTCATATAGGATAAGATCGTAGTTAGATGGATCCTTGGAGGAGAAATTCAGGAAAGGCTTAAAATCCTCAAACACTATTGGAGAAAAATTTCTCCTCGTTTTTTCCTCTATCCCACTTATGTATTTCCTCAATCCTTCCCTTGCATCTGGCTCATAGCCGATGAAACTTTCAGATATCCTAAACTCCTGAGAACTTTCCTTTATCGAAAAAAAGTCTTTAATTGAATGAGCAAGATCAGTGGAAATTATAAGAGTCTTACCTTTTTTTGCAAGGAGAAGGGAAAGAAAGCAGGCAACTGTTGTTTTTCCAACGCCACCTTTTCCTCCTACCGCATATATTCTCATGCCCAACCTTCATACCTTGAAAATAGGACTGGGAGAAGCTCCTCCTTGGCTATTATCCTTCTCATGAAGTTTTCATCTATTTTAAGATATGGAAGAACCTCAAGGAGATAAAAATAAAGAGGATTTTCAAGGCCTGCAAAATGAAGAAGCAAAAGGGTTAAAAGGATCTCCTCCCTTTCCTTTGTCTCCCTCTCAAGGTCTCCAAAGAGGATATCTCCAAACGTTCCTTTGAAGAAACCCTTTATCCATTCTTTAATTTCCATTTTCTCTTTATTGCGCTGAGGGCCTCGTAACCAACCATCAAACCCAGTACTATTAGAACCACAGTTACCAAGGCCAACATCAGCTTTCCGAAATCCTTAAAAGCATTGGGGGCAAATTTAAATACAAGAAGGTAAAAAAGGGCTGATTCTGTAACCAACCACATAAAGAGGGCTGGAATAAGGCTGTAAAGGACGGGTTTCTTTACCCCTGCCAGGTATGCTGATATGGTGAATAGTGAAAGGGCTGCAACGAGCTGATTTGCTCCCCCGAAGGCAGGCCATATAACCTTCCATGAGTTCGTTGCTGCAAAGGCCCATGCAATAGCCACTCCTATAAAGCTGGCAAGCCATCTATTATTGAAAGGTTTTACATCCTTTGCTATTGCTTCCTGAAATACAAATCTGCTGAGTCTTACTGCTGTATCAAGGGAGGTTAGAACAAAGGCATTGAGCATCAATATTCCAAAAGCAGTTGCCAAGGACAAAGAGATCCCCAAGCTTGAAACAGCTTTCCCGAATCCTGTGCCAAACGCTACAATTGGCCCTTTTTTTGAAAGGATTGAGCCAAAAAAGAAATTTCCACTTCCACTTCCCCATTTTAATGCTCCTGCCATAAGAAGAAGAACAAGGAGGGCAAGGATACCTTCAAAGATCATCGCCCCACTTCCTACTATCCTACCATGGCTTTCCCTTTTGAGCTGCTTTGCAGTTGTGCCTGAAGCCACGAGTGAGTGGAAACCGGATATCGCACCGCAGGCTATTATTATAAAAAGCATAGGGACCAAGGGACCCTGAGTGGAACTGAATGAGTGTAAAACGGGTCCATTTATATGAGGGTGAAGTGCAAATAAACCCGCGTATCCCACAAGAAGACCCACAAATAGTATTGTCATGCTGAGATAATCTCTCGGCTGGAGGAGAAACCAAACAGGAAGTCCGGAAGCTATAAAAGCATAAAGCAAGAAAACATAGAACCATGTATTGAAGTTAGCCCTTATCGGATATAAATATCCCAGCCATACAAGTCCAAATATAAAGCCCCAAGCAATTAGAGTAGCAGGAATGACTCTGACTTTTAACCTGTAAACAGCAAGCCCAAAAAAAATGGCAAGGACAATAAGACCAAGGGTAGGAATTGCTATTTGCGGCTTTGCCTCAAGAGTCTTTGCAGTTATAACAGAAAAAACTGCGACAACAAGGACAAGAGCAAACCACACGAAGATTGAAAAAAGCCATTTTGCTGTCTTTGAAATCACTTCCTCTGCAACTTCTGCAATACTCACTCCCCTGTTCCTCACAGATGTCATAAGTGAAAAGTAGTCATGAACCATTCCTATAAAGGCTGTTCCCAAGAGAATCCATAAAAGAGCAGGAACCCATCCGAACAGGGAATAGGCAAGGATTGGTCCAACTATAGGCCCTGCACCAGCTATGGATGAGAAATGGTGCCCGAAAAGAACAGCAGGGTGAGCAGGGACATAATCAACCCCATCGTAAAGAGAATTAGCAGGCGTTTCCCTTGAATCGTCAGGTTTTATCACCTTTCTATCAAGGTGCCTCCCGTAGAATCTGTAAACCAAGTAAAACCAAAGAATTCCAACAATAGCAATTATTGCTGCATTCACTTTATTCCTCCTAAAAAATAGGATAGAACCTTAAAGAAATTCTTTCAAGGAGAAAGGAGAACGCTCAGCCAAGTTTTTCTTCTAAGTGGTCTGTCGTTCTTTATCCCCCACTTTAAAGCCTCATATTCTCCCACTATTCCAACATATTTCCTTGCCCTCGTTATTGCAGTGTATATAAGATTCCTCTGGAGCATTATCCAGTGCTGCCTCACAATAGGAAAGATAACGGCTGAATATTCGCTCCCCTGGGATTTATGGATGGAAATTGCATAGGCAAGGACAAGATCATCTATATCATCTTCCCAATACACCACTTCTCTTCCGTAGAAATCTACAAGGAGACTCTCAGCGTCTCCACCAATTACCCTTCCTATCTCTCCGTTGAATACTTCCTTTATGTAATTATTGCAAGTTTGCATCACCTTGTCCCCAATCCTGAACCTTTCCCTCCCAACCTTTATTTCCCTTCCTGATGGATTAAGTCTATCTTGAAGGGCTTTGTTAAGATTGTGAACACCGACCACTCCTTTATACATCGGGGCTATTACCTGAATCTCCTCTGTTAGAGGCTTAAGGCCCAATCTTTTAGGAATTTCCTCTGTTGAAAGCTTCATTATTTTTTGAAATACCTTGTTTTCAGGATAAAACTCAAACTCTCCACCACCCTCTATATATGGAATAAGACCAGCCCTTATCCTCTGAGCGTTTTCAGCGATCAGGCTCCCCTCTCTCTGTCTGTGAATCTTCCTGAGGAAGATTGTCTTAAAAATTCCGCTTGAGATTATGTCAGAAAGAACATTGCCGGGACCAACTGAGGGGAGCTGGTCCTTATCGCCTACAAGAATAAGCCTTGCATCAAGGGGGAGTGCCCTCAAAACAGCCCTGAAAAGATATATATCTATCATAGACACTTCATCTAAGATAAGGATATCTACATCAAGGGGTCTCGACTCGTTTCTTTCAAAGGTCCCTGATGTCGGGTCAAATTCAAGTAGTCTGTGAATTGTTGATGCCGTAAAGCCAGTCGCTTCTGTCAATCTTTTTGCGGCCCTCCCTGTTGGTGCTGCAAATTTCGTCCTCATCTCTTTTGCATTTGCTACAAGACCAATGAATTTAATTATCGTCGTTTTCCCTGTGCCAGGCCCTCCTGAAATTATAAGGACCTTTGAGGATAGGGCCTCTTCAATGGCCTTTTTTTGGAGCTCATCTAACTCTATTGAGAGAGAGTCGGATATGTCTCTGAAAAATGAAGAAAAATCCTCTAAGGGAAGGCTTTCCTGAGCCTCCCTCAATTCATTTAGCCTCTTTGAAATTTCATCCTCCCAGAGAAAATACTTCTTCATCCCAACTTTCCCTTCCTTCTCAAAAAAAACAGGGGAGATTAGAGCCTCACGAAATTTCTCCTCATCTATATTTAGAGAGGATAATCTATCTATGAGTTTTTCTTCTTCCATATATGTGTCCCCGTTGGAAGCTTCTTTCTCAAGGCAATAGAGCATCGCTGCTTCAGCCCTTTCCCTGCTGTTAAGGGCTATCCCCAATCTTCTCGCTACCTCATCGGCCTTTCTAAATCCGATTCCCTTGAACTCTACGGAAAGACTGTAAGGATTTTTCCTTATTATATTCTCTGTCTCCTCTCCATAGGTCTCAACTATTTTCCTAGCAATTCTCATTGGAATGGAAAATTCTGATAGGAATAAGAGGGCGTCTCTCTTCCTCCCCATTTTCATAAAATAATCCTGAATAGCTTTTGCTTTTCTGCGTGATATACCTCTTACCTCAATTAAATTTTCTGGGGTGTCTAATATAACATTCAGGGCTTTGTCTCCAAAGGTCTTCACTATCTTTCTCGCGGTTACCTTGCCAATCCCTTTAATTCCAGAGGAGGCAAGGAGTTTTTCTATCCCGGAAGGTCTCATCTCACTCTTTTCAACAGCTTCAACTACAAATTCCCTCCCATATTTGCCTTGTTTCCATCTTCCTTTTAGAAACACATATTCACCCTCATTTAGAAAATCTATTTCTCCTGAGGCCTTTATCTCGCCTTTTTCAGTCTTTATAAGGATTACAGCAAAACCATTAGTTCCGAATATCTTCTTGTCTACTTCTCCCTCAATCTTCACTCCAGGATTATAACAAATTGACTTTTATACAAAGTGTTCCTAAACTGGAAATATGAGAAAAATAGCCTTTTTACTTTTACCCATTTTCCTAATTGGGGCTTCCAATTTTGAAAGGGGCGTGGCTTATTATCTTTACGGAGAAAAGGGAATTGCAAAATCTGCCTGGTCATCTTATTTTGGAAAGAGAAGGGATCCAATAGCCCTCGGTTTTCTTACCTTGGCCGATGGTGATTACATAAATGCTTCTTACCATTTCAACTCCTACAGGAAAGAATCCCGCACAGCTTATTATGGTAAATACGAGTGGATGAAATACCTTGGGCTTTCCTTAGCTGTTTATGATATAGCTTATTTTCAGAGGGAATGGTATGCAGCAAGAGCAAAAGAGTTTTATCCTTCCTCACCCATAGTGAATTTCGTCCAAGGGGTTTATGACCTTGACATGGGAAAATTGGAAAGGTCTGAAAGGAGATTGAGAATCTCTATTAAGAAGTTAAAAGATCCTATCTTCAAATTTTTCCTCGCAAGGCTCTACATAGATAAGGGAGAATTATCAAAGGCAGAGGAAATTTTCAACTCAACAGGTAAAAACTTCAGAATAGGAGAGGAACTTGCCGAGGCTTACAGAGAAAGGGGAGATATTGTGAAAGGCTGGGAAATAATCTCTAAACTCCCAAAAACTCCAAAGTTCCTTGAGAAAATGGCTGACTTTGCCTTCTCCTTAGGAAGGGACTATGCCATAAAGGATATAGAGCCCCTTTTCCCTGAAGATTCACCTATGGCAAAGGAAATAGAGGCTTTTCATCTTATAAACAGAATGAAGTATAAAAAGGCAAGGAAAATCCTTCTAAAGCTCTACCTCTACAGACCTACAGATCCTCATATCTGGAAATGGCTTTCTATGACAGAAAAAAAGACTGATAAAAAATTAAAATACATGTATCTATCATTTTTTAATGGGGGAAATGTTGAAAATGTATTCGGCATTCAGAAGAAAAATTTAAGAAAAATAGAAATGGCAAAATGGCTGGGAGAAAACAGGATAATCCTGCTTGGTAGACCTGGAGGAAGGGATGAATATGGACTCTACTCCTTTGAACTCCCTTCTTGGACAAAAAAAAAGATCCCTCTAAGATTAGAAATAGAGGACTTCTTCCCCCAAAGGGATGGTAAAACCCTTATAATTTCTGGAGTGGACAGAATAAGGGGGAGGAGGATTTTCTATCTCTGGAAAGGGGGAGAAAAACCAAGGAAAGCAGTGGTGCTTTCCCTTACTGATGAAAAATTTAAGGGGGAAATGCAGGGAGACTCTATAGTATTCTACAGCAATGAATACGATTATCTTCCATTTAAAGCTCCCTTCGAGAAAATGGTAAACGAAAAAAGATTCCTTTTCCTTTATTCAAAGGAGTTTCCTCATAGATTTATTGTCTATTCAATTCCAAAGAGAAGAGCAAAAAAAGTTAATTCCATACAAGATTTACCCTTTCTTCCAACAAACATAGAGAAATTCCAGACTCTAAGGAAAATCTATAAAAATACTCCTGACTTCAGAAACCTCATAAAATCTTATTCTCACATGGGAAGCGAGGACCTCGAAATAAGATTTCAAGGAAAAAACGCAGTTGTTGTAGAAAAAGAAGGGGATAAGGATTACCTCCAGGGATATATATTCCAGGGGAGATGGATTCCCCTGAAACTAAGGGATGGGGAAAAAAGATTTTCTCTTCTTTTATGGATTCCCGAAGCTAATGCCTTCTTGTGCAAGGACAAAAACAGCGGGGGATATATATATACCCAAAGTGATGGAAAATTCAGAAAGATTGAGAGCAAAGTAGAAGGCGGGGCCTATTACAATGACTATTTATACTTTTTAGCTGGAGACAAGGATGGAAAGAGGAGACTTTACAAATTTGACATTTCTCAATTCAAAAAGGAAAAGCTAACAGATTATCTGTGGATTGATATATGGGAAAATAAGGGAAAGATATTTTTAAAGGATCCAACAACAACTGTTTATACGATCAAAGGGGGAAGTATTCTTCCCGTATATGTAGAATCAGACTATTCTATAGAGCCAACAAATTCCTTCAGCAAGGTTTTCATTTACTCCCCCCTCAAAAGGATATCATTCCTTGTTCAGTTAAACTGAAACTCAGGATATACAAGAAAATAGACCTTCTGATCCAATAAAAAGCGAAGGGAAGAAGAATCAAAATTCTTAAGGAAATTGATAAACCGTTCCAATAGAGTTTTCTTTTTAGGATAGAATTCCACCGAATAAAATCTTGTTCCTGAAAGCTTCGCAGCTTCTCTTATGGAGTCATCGAGTCCTCCAATTCCGTCAATCAGTCCTATTTCCATAGCTTCCTTTCCAAGGTAAACTCTGCCTCTCCCTATGCTGTCTATATATTCTTTGCTCTTTCTTCTTCCTTCAGCCACCCTTTTTACAAAAAGTCTGTAAAAACTCCACATTCTCTTTTTAACAATAGAAGATTCTTCTTTGGTGTAAGCCCTGTAGGGACTATTTATAAGGGCAGTCTTTGTAAATCCTACGGAATCAACATTCATTCCAAGCTTTTCAAGGGCTCCCTTGAAACTCAGTTTCCCCCCAATCACCCCTATGGAACCCGTAAGGGTAAGATTGTTTGCGAATATCTTCTTTGCATCCGTAGATATGTAATACCCTCCAGAGGCAGCATAAGAAGACATGGAAACAACAACCGGCTTCGCCTCTGCAAGCCTTTTTACAGCCCTTTCCATTTCCTCAGATGCTGTAACAGAACCCCCAGGGCTATTTACCCTTAAAACCACCCCCCTTACACATGGGTCTCTTCTCAGCTTACTTATAACATTTCTAAATGTATCAGCCCCTACAACCTTTCCAGTAAGGGGAAAATACCCGGAGGAGCCGAGATTTATTATTCCATCCGCAAATACCACAGCTATTCTGTTAGGGTTCAAGCCCCTGTCAATAGAGGCGTAATAAATTGCCTTGACAGGTTTCAAACCCTTAAGTTCCGAATTTATTACCCCCTCCTCTCCTTCTATACCATCAAAAAACTTCGTGCCAGCAAAGTCCTCACCGCTACCTCCCCCTTCCTCGTTCATAAAGCTCAGTATCTCATCCTTCCTCATTTTCCTTGAATTTTCTATCGCCTTAAGATAAAAATCCATAATTCCGCTTCCAAGCCTCTCCAATTGCTCCCTTTCATATTTTGTCATCCCTTTCTTAATGTAAGAATTCGCTGCAGTCTTCCAATTACCTATATGAAAAAACTGAGGTGTTATTCCGATCCTGTCAAGAAATCCCTTGTAATATAACCTCTCTGCACCTATGCCGTTCAATTCTATATAGGAACCGGGTAAAGTATAAATCTTATCTGCCGATGTTGCTATAAAGTAGCCGAGGTCACTCCCGAATTCAACGAATGATATAACCTTCTTCCCTGTCTTTTTGAAGGAGGATATCATTCTCCTTATCTCTTCAGCCTCTCCCCATCCTATAGTTGGATAACTTATCTTGAGATAGCAGGCCCTTATCTTTGGGTCCTCTTTCCCACGCTGTAGAGCAATGTAAATATCCCTCAGGGTCAATTCCTTACCGAATGAAAATGTTTTCGCTCCACTCTCGGGGATCGGGCCAGAAAGCCTGATGGAGAGGTAAGAATCGGAGGTCAGAGCTTTTTTCCCCCTGTTAAGGAAAAAAAGAAATAAATTCAATATCAGGAGGAAAAGGACAACCACAAGAAATATGCTTAAACCTTTTTTCATATAATCACATGCCGGAGGTGGGAGTCGAACCCACACAGAGGCGAGCTCCGGGAGATTTTGAGTCTCCTGCGTCTTCCAGTTCCGCCACTCCGGCGAAAATTGGACCTGAGGGGATTCGAACCCCCGACCCCTTGACTGCCAGTCAAGTGCGCTCCCAGCTACGCCACAGGCCCATTTGTTCTTTTATACTATCACAACAGGTGATTTTTTTCAATGGAGGATGTAAAATTATCTAAAGGAGGAAAATATGAAAAAAATTCTTGCATTTATCTTAATTCTTCCCTTTGTATTCTCAATGGTTTCTCCACCAGAGAAATATCTTGGATTCAAGGTGGGGGAGGATAGAAAACTGGCAAATTACGAACAAATTGTAGGATATCTTAGAACCTTAGAGTCAACTAAGAGACTAAAGCTTTTGAAAATAGGAGAGACTACCCTGAAAAGGGATATGTTCATTGCAGTTATTTCCTCAAGGGAGAACATGAAGAGGTTATCATATTATAGGGATCTGGAAAAAAGGATTTATTTCGGTCATGACCCCTCAGTTATAAAAAAGGCCAAGCCAGTATATCTTATTTCTTGCACTATTCATTCAAGTGAGATAGGCGCCTCTCAGATGTCAATGGAGCTTGCATACAGGCTTGTTACTCTGAAGGACCCAAGGGCAAAGGAAATCCTTAAAAACAATATCCTTCTCCTTGTTCCCTCTTCCAACCCTGATGGAATAGATATGGTTGTTGATTGGTATAAAAAAACAGTGGGAACAAAGGATGAGGGCAAATCCATGCCATGGCTTTACCACTATTATGCTGGTCACGATGATAACAGGGACTGGTATATGCTGAACCTTGTGGAAACGAGAAATCTCACTAAAGTATTCTACAGGGAGTGGTTTCCCGTCGTAATTCAGGACGAGCACCAGATGGGATCAACCGGGGCAAGGTTATTCCTTCCACCATTTAAAGAGCCTGCTTCTTTCTCTGTTAATCCCTTAGTATGGAGGCTTGTAAACCTCATGGGAACATACATGGCATATAAGGTTGAAGAGAGTGGAAAAAGTGGTGTTCTCTCTTACAACTTGTTCACTGCATGGTGGATCGGAGCCCTTGATGACACTGCGTGGTTCCACAATTCAATAGGTCTTCTTTCTGAAATGGCAAGTGCGAAATACGCCACACCTGTATATGTTGAAAAGAACGAGCTCTCCATAAGCTGGAGCGATAGAAGCTATGGAAAAATGGTAAGCTTTCCAAATCCATGGAAAGGGGGATGGTGGAGGCCAAGAAATATAGTGAATTATGAGCTTGAGCTTTCCCTTGCAGGACTTGACTTTGTTGCCAAAAACCATGAGGAAATTCTAAGAACGATATACAAGGTGAACAGAGATGAGGAAAGCTTGGGGAAAGAGGAAAAGCCTTATGGATTCGTAATCCCTGAGGAACAGGAAGACCCTGTCAGAACAGGGGAGCTTATGGAAAGGCTTATGTGGGGGGGAGTAAAGGTTTATAAGTTGAAGGAAGATTTGGGAATTTACAGAAAAGGTGATTTTTATATACCACTTTCTCAGCCTTATAGACCCTACATTATGGAGCTTTTTAAAAGGGGAAAATATCCATTGGAAGAGCCGCCCTATGATACAACAACCTGCAATCTCCCAATCCAGATGGGTATAAATTACCTTCCAGTAAATGAAAGGCTCAATTTTTCCCTTAAGGAAGTTAAAAATCCTTACCCTGAAAGTAAGATAATTGGAAGAGGAAAATACTATTGTCTGGACCCGAAGGTCAATTTCAGCTACAGGGCTGCAGCAGAAGCTTCAAAGAAGGGAGGCAAAATCCTGAGAAATGCAAAAAACGGGGAGATCTGTTTAACCTCCATTTCCCGAGATTCCCTTGAAAAGATAGCAGGGGAAAATCACATAAAAATAAAAGCGCAGAGAAATTTGACTAAGTATTTTGAGAAAATCTCAGTTCCCAGAATAGCAGTATATAAACAATGGGGACATATTATCTCAGAGGGATGGCTTAGATATTTCCTTGATAATTACAAAATCTCTTATAAAGTAATCCACAATGATGAAATAAAAAAAGAAGATCTGAACAAGAACTATGATTTGATAATAATTCCATCCCTCTCGGCAAAGAGGATAGTAAAAGGAACAAAGGGGCAAACCAGAAGGTGGTACAGCCTTCCTGAAAAATACAGCGGTGGAATAGGAAAAGAGGGGGTAAAGAACCTAAAGAAATTTGCTGAAAACGGGGGAAGAATAGTCCTTATGGGAAGGGCTGTTGAGCTTGCATGGGAAAATTTCAAACTCCCTGTTGTAAACGGCCTAAAGGGAGTAAAAGATTTCTTCTGTCCCCAAGCGTTTGTGAAAATAAAGGTAAATAAGAAGCTTCCCCTTGGGCTTGGGTTTGACAACGACACCACCGGGGTATTTTACGGCTCTGTTGCCATGAGGACTTTCATCTCCCCGGAGCCTTACATGGATAGAAGGGTAGTTGCATATTTCCCCGAAGGGGGGGACATTCTCATCTCAGGATATCTCAAAGGAGAGAAATACCTCAAACGGCTTGCAGCAGTTGTTGATGTAAAATACAAAAGAGGAAGGTTTCACCTTTTAGGAATAAATGTTCTTTACAGAAACCAGGCAGAGGAAACTTTCAGATTCCTTTTAAATGCAATATTTTACCCAAAAGTGAAATGGTAACTTACAGGGAAGCAGGAGTTGACTTAGAAAGGGCGGAAAGCTCTGTAAAGATCATTTCAAAGGTTCTTAAAAAATACAGGGTCTCTCCTGAAAACTTCGGATTATTCGGAGGTTTCTACAAACTCCCGGATGGGAGCCATTTAATAGCAAGTACAGATGGGGTCGGGACAAAACTCAAGATTGCATTCATGGCTGAAAAACACGATACCATTGGCTCTGATCTTGTCTTTCACTGCACAAACGACATCTTCGTCCATGGGGCAACGCCCCTTTTCTTCCTTGATTACATTGCTATGGGGAAACTTAACCTTAAAACTCTTGAAAGTCTTATTAAAGGCTTCGCAAGGGCCTGTAATAAGGTGGGATGCATAATTCTTGGAGGGGAAACAGCTGAAATGCCGGGATTCTATGGGAAAGGAGAATACGACATAGTTGGATTTGTTACAGGAAAGGTAGAAGGAAAGCCCATTGATGGTTCCGATATAAAAGAAGGGGATATCTTAATAGGCCTTCCATCAAATGGGCTTCACACCAATGGTTATTCGCTTGCAAGGAGGATAATCTTCAATAAACTCGGGCTAAAAATTAATTCTCCCCTTCCCTATGACAAAAACCTGACGGTTGCAGAAGAGCTTCTAAAGATTCACAGGGAGTATTACACTATGCTTAAGGACCTGAGGATACATATAAAGGGTATGGCACATATCACTGGTGGAGGTATCCCAGGGAACCTTTCAAGAATACTTCCTAAGAGGCTGAAGGCTGTGATAAGAAAAGATAGCTGGGAAATCCCTGAGATATTTAAGTTCCTCCTTAGGGAGGGGAAAATTCCAGAAAAAGAAGCTTATAGGGTTTTCAACATGGGGATAGGAATGATTGTAATTCCCAAAGGTGAAAGCTTGCTTCACAAACTTGAGGAAAAGGAAGAAAAATTCTGGATAATAGGAGAGGTAACAAAAGGGGAAGGAATCGAAATAATATGAAAGGAAAAATAGCTGTTCTTCTCTCTGGAAGAGGATCAAATTTTAGAGCACTTTATAAAGCCACAAAGAAAGGAAAAATTCCTGGAGAAATAGTCCTCGTTATTACTGATAAAAAGGAAGCTCCGGGGGCAGTTTCTGCAAAGGAGTACGGAATAGAGACCCTTTATTTCCGAAGAAAGGATTACCCTGATAAGGCTTCTTTTGATCTCGCAATGGCGGAGGAGATAAAAAAAAGGGATGTTGAACTCGTGTGCTTAGCAGGATATATGAGGGTTTTGAGCCCTGAGTTTGTACGGAAATTCAGGGGCAGGATAATGAACATTCATCCTGCCCTTCTCCCCTGTTTTCCAGGACTTCACGCTCAAAAACAGGCCATAGAATACGGGGTAAAGTTCTCAGGCGCAACAGTTCACTTCGTAGATGAAGGCGTGGATTCAGGACCAATAATAATTCAAGCAGTAGTTCCCGTTATGCAAAATGATACAGAGGAAATCCTTGCAGATAGGATATTAAAAGAAGAGCACAAAATATATCCAGAAGCTGTAAGACTTTTCCTCCAGGAAAAACTTGAAATAAAGGGAAGAAGGGTTTTCATAAAGAAATGAAAAAAATACTAAAAGAGCTTTTTTCAAAATTTCCTGAGGCAGTATTGGAAATCCTGACAACAGGGGAAATCTTCCCTGAAAAAGGGAAAAAGGAAGGTGCAGCTCATAAATCAGAATTTGCAGTTATCTGGAATCCAGAAAGAAAGGAAATTTTAGAGGTTTACGCAAGACTCATTTCAGAAAAGGTAAAAAACCAGAAATTGAAAGAGGATTTCCTTCCCATTCTAAGAGAAAATTCTATATTGTACAGGAAATTTCATTCAAAGGCATCGGCAGCACTCTTCACATCCATTGCTCATAAGGTGAATAATAAGCTCACTCCTGTTGTCGCTTATGCTCAGCTTATCATGATGAAGGAAGGCACGAAAGATATTGACAAAATTCAGAGAAATGCAAGGGAAGCCTCGGAGCTTCTGAACAAAACTGTGGGGCTTTTTACTCCTAAAAAAAACGAGATCCTTAACCTCATTGAAATTTCCTCTATTTTGAAGGAAAAAATCCCTGGTGACTGGGAGAAAACAGGTTGTTATGTTGACCCTTTCCTTTTTGCCATAGCAATTGATGAAATAAAGGAAAATGGGAAAAGAAGGGGAAAAATCCAAGGAAAGTGCAGGAAGGAAAGCAAGCAAGTCTTAATAGAAATAATAAACCAGGGAAAGATTACCCCTGAGGCTGAGAAAATGGCATTTGAGCCTTTCTTTTCAAAAGATGGAAGAGAAGGGATAGGGCTGAATCTTGTTCATGGAATCATTGTTAAAATCTACGGAGGAAGTGTGAATATTGAAGGATTGAAGAATTCCACGAGAGTAAATATAAAAATACCCTGCTTAAAAAGAAATTCATTAGGAGAAATTTCATCAAACTTAGTTTTAAGGGAAATTATGGAGGAAGCCCTTGAAAAGTGGGATGATAAAGACTAAGATATGTTAATCTCTGAGGAAAATTTGAAAAACCAGTGAAATTCCCTTAAAATATAGGTTCTAATTTCAACAAGGGGAGATGTGATGAGTAAATATGTTTATTTCTTTGCTGAAGGAAAAGCCGATGGAAACAAGGGATTAAAAAATACCCTTGGAGGAAAGGGAGCAGGTCTTGCTGAGATGACAAATGCAGGACTACCTGTTCCCCCGGGATTTACAATCTCCACCGAAGTCTGCAGAATTTACGGTGAAAACAACAATAAAATTCCAGAAGACATATGGAAAAATATATGGGAATCTTTAGAAAGGCTGGAGAAGGTTACAGGGAAAAGGCTCGGAGATAGGGAAAACCCTCTTCTTGTTTCCGTCCGTTCAGGAGCAGCCATCTCGATGCCGGGGATGATGGATACAATCCTTAATCTTGGCCTTAATGATAAGACTGTTGAAGGGCTTGCAAAAGCAAGCAATAATTCAAGGTTTGCCTATGATTCATATAGAAGGTTCATCCAGATGTTCTCAGATGTCGTCCTCCAAATAGAAAGGAAGCTCTTTGAGTCTGAGCTCGTAAAGATAAGGGAAAAGGAAGGTGTGAAGACAGACCCAGAAATCTCCATCCATGGTCTAAAGGAGCTTATAGATAAATACAAGAAAACAGTAAAAAAGGAATGGGGGGAGGATTTCCCTCAGGATACAAGGATGCAGCTCAAGATGGCGGTGCTTGCAGTTTTCCGCTCATGGAACAACAAGAGGGCAATTGAATACAGAAGAATATATAACATTCCTGATAGCCTCGGAACAGCAGTCAACATTCAAACTATGGTATTTGGAAACTTTGGAGAGGATTCAGGGACAGGAGTGGGATTTACGAGGAATCCAGCTACAGGAGAAAAGGAAATATTTGGCGAATTTCTTATAAATGCTCAGGGAGAGGATGTGGTGGCGGGGATAAGGACTCCCCTCCATATAAATGAACTTAATAATGTGCTGCCAAAAGTTTACAAACAACTCATAGGGATCGCTAAAAAACTTGAGCTTAACTACAGAGATATGCAGGATTTTGAGTTCACCGTAGAGAAAGGAAAGCTCTATATGCTCCAGACAAGGACAGGGAAAAGGACGGGAATGGCTGCTCTTAAAATGGCTGTTGACATGGTAGATGAGGGTTTGATAAAAGAAGAAGAGGCGATTATGAGGGTTGAACCCTCTGCCCTTGAGCAAGTTCTTCATCCAATGTTTGACCCAGAAAAAAGAGCGAAGCACGAACCTGTTGCCAAGGGGCTCAACGCCTCTCCTGGCGCTGCAACAGGAAAGGCGGTATTTACCCCTGAGGAAGCTGTGGAATGGGCAAAGAGAGGAGAAAAGATAATCCTTGTGCGTCCTGAGACGTCCCCTGATGATATAGCAGGGATGAGCGTATCCCAGGGAATATTAACATCTACTGGTGGAATGACTTCACATGCGGCAGTTGTTGGAAGGCAGATGGGGAAACCTGCTGTTGTTGGATGCGGAGATATCCACGCGGATGAGGAAGGGAAGAAATTTGAGGTAAAGGGAAAAATAGTTAAGGAAGGGGATTGGATTTCAATAGATGGAACAACCGGCGAAGTTTACATAGCGGAGCTTCCAACTGTGCCTTCAGAGATAATTCAGGTGGTTACTGGAAAAATGAAGAAGGAAGGAGCAAAACTTTACCATTATTTTGAAAGGCTCCTTGGATGGGCTGACAAATATAGGAAGCTCGGAGTCAGGGCAAATGCAGATACACCCAAGGACGCTAAAATAGCGAGAACCTTTGGTGCAGAGGGAATAGGCCTTGCGAGGACAGAGCATATGTTCTTTGCTGAGGAGCGCCTTCCTCTCATGCAGAAAATGATTCTTGCAGAAAAAGAGGAAGAAAGGAGGGAAGCCCTTTCAAAGCTTCTACCAATGCAAAGAGAGGATTTCTATGGACTCCTTAAGGAAATGAGAGGATATGAGGTTACAATAAGGCTCCTTGACCCACCACTTCATGAATTCCTTCCAAAAAGGGAAGAAGTTACACAGGAAATATCAAAGAAAAAGAGAATCCTTGAGTCAATGGAATTTGAGGCTGAGCACAGTGAGGAAGCAGAGAAAGTAGTTCAAGAACTTGAGGCCGAAATAGAAAAACTGAAGAAGCTCCTCCTCAGGATTGAAGAACTCCATGAATTTAATCCAATGCTTGGGCACCGTGGGTGTAGGCTGGGGATAACATACAATGAGATCACAGAAATGCAGGCAAGGGCAATATTTGAGGCAGCGGGAAGGCTCACAAAGGAAGGAGAGAAGATATTCACCGAGGTTATGGTTCCCCTTGTTGGGCATGTAAAGGAAATAGAGGACCAAAAGAGGATAATAGACAAAGCAGCAAAAGAAGTTATGAAGGAATATGGAGTTAAAATCCATTACAGGGTTGGAACAATGATTGAGGTCCCGAGGGCAGCTTTAACAGCTGACAAAATTGCCTCTGTTGCAGAGTTCTTTTCTTTCGGAACAAATGATCTCACTCAGATGACCTTCGCTTTAAGCAGGGACGATGCAGCCAAGTTCCTTAAAATATATCTTGAAAAGGGGATATGGCCAAGGGATCCATTCCAAAGTCTTGACAGGGAAGGAGTCGGAGAGTTAATGAGGATAGGGGTTGAGAAGGGAAGAAAAGCAAGGGCAAATCTCACAATAGGGATATGCGGAGAACATGGAGGTGATCCTGACTCCATAGAATTCTGCCATGAGGTCGGGCTTGATTATGTAAGTGCTTCCCCCTACAGAATTCCTATTGCCCGCCTCGCCGCTGCAAGAGCAGCTCTGGCAAGGAAATAATTATTTTATTTCTTTTCCTTTGACAGTGGAACTCCGTGATCCTGGAAAAGATATCTCTTTATCTTTCTTGTGGTTGTCTTTGGAAATTCTTCGTCCCTTAACCTAAATCTCTTTACCTTTTTGTAACTTGCAAGGTCAGAGGAGTATTTTTCTATTTCTTCTCTTATCTTCTCCTCTATGTGCTTTTGCGACGGGTTCTCAATGCTTTTTTCTTTGAAATATGTATCAAGTTCCTCAAAGTTCGGATACACAACTGCCTGAACTTCTTCTCCCCCGGTTATTGGATTTGCTCCCCTTATAACAAGAATCTCTTCTATGAAGGGCGACTGAAGCAGAACCGATTCAACCTCCTCAGGAAATATGTTTTTCCCTCCAGGAGTTACTATAACGGCTTTTTTCCTCCCTGTTATGAACAGAAAGCCATCCTCATCAAGGTAACCCACATCTCCTGTGAGGAACCAACCATCTTCAGTCATAACTTCCCTTGTTGCTTCCTCGTTCTTATAATAGCCAGGCGTAATATTGGGACCTCTTGCTGCAATTTCCCCGATTCCCTCAGGGTCAGGCTCCATGATTTTTATCTCAACATATGGAAGGGGAATGCCAGCTGAAGCGTTCCTTGGGCAACATGGAGGGTTAAATGTAAGGACAGGGGATGTCTCGGAAAGACCATATCCCTGAATAATTGGAAATCCAATCTCCTCAAGCCCCTTTGAAACCCATCTTGGAAGCGCTGCACCTCCCGAGGCAAGGTATCTCATTTCCTCAAACCCAAGTTTTGAAAGGAGAGATTTAAATACCCTCCTTGAAGTTTTCCTCCCAAAAAATAATTTCATTCCCTTTGAAATTCCCTTCATCCCCGAGACGATTCCTCTCTTTACCACAGATTTTTTTAGCTCACCCCTTATTTTGAGAAGAAATTTCTCAAGAAGAAGAGGAACAGTAGTCATAAAAGTCGGTTTGACCGCCTTCATATCTTCAATTATCTCATTCGGTTTAAGGGAACGGGCATAAGTTACAGTAGCCCCCAAGCTCAAAGGAAAAAGAAAGCCTACCGTTGCCTCAAAAACATGGTGAAGGGGAAGATAGGAAAAGCTCCTATCTTTATAGTCTAAATCAATTATCTGATAAATAGCATCAATATTTGATGCGATGTTCTTGTGTGAGAGCACAACCCCTTTTGAAGAACCGGTTGTGCCTGACGTATAAAGAATGACCGCAACATCGTCCAGCAAGATCTTCTCCATTTGTGCCTCTTCGGAAAAACTGTCAAATATCTTCTCAAGGCTGAGATATCCATTTACCTCATCCATTGTAACTATTTTCTTCAGGGATGGAGTCCTATCCTTTATCTCTTCAATATCTCCTAACTTAGACGTTGAAACGAAGAGCATCTTCACCTCGGAATCGTTCATGATATGTAGGTATTCTGGAGGTTTTAGCCTTGCATCTAAAGGGACAACGGTTGCACCGCTCCATTGAATCGCCAGATAGCATAACCCCCATTCAGGTCTGTTTTCACCGAGGACTGAGACCTTATCCCCATGCCTTATCCCTTCATCTCTCATAAAAGAGGAGAGCTTCCTTATCTTTTCCAAAAGCTCCCCATAGGTGTAATAGAACCAATCTTTCCCCCTTCTTATCTGAAGGGCTTTCCTTTCAGGATGTTTCTCTACACTCCTTTTAACATATTCAGGTATAGGAAACCATCCCATTGGAGGTCTCATTCTTGGAACTTTCATTCTCTCCTCCTTATTTAATATATTAATACAGCAAAACTAACAGTTGAGTCTCCGTGAGGATCAATTGCATTGAAATACTCCTTTTCTACACAGAAAAGAAACATGCAGCTTCTCCTTCGCCGGGTAATATCTGAGCTTTGAAAGTCTCATACCAGAAGTCCCAGTGCTCCTGTTTTAACTTTGAGCCATAATTTAGATGCGCTAAAAAGCTCCCCATCGTATTCACCAAATTGTTCCCGGGTCTCTATTTCCAATGATTTTACTCTTCTGTGTATTACCTTAGGATGGGAAAGAAGCTTTCCTGTGTAAAGTCTCCATAAGCTGAGCAAAAATCTCATAGGAGACATTTCTCGCACAGCGATAACTTCTAAGAATCCATCCGAAACTGAGGCTTCTGGAGCTATCTTCATCCCTCCCCCGAAGGTGGTTCCATTGGCAACGATAACGGTTAAAAACTTACCTTTTATTTCTTCCCTCCCAGTCCTTATTATGTACTCCTTCGGCTGATATTTGAAGAACTCCTTCAAGAGTGAAAAAGAATAGGCTATTCCAGAATGGGCTCCTTCTTTTCGGGAAAGTCTTTTAACTATTTCTCCTCCAAGCCCGAGATCAAGAACATTTATGAAGAACTTATCTCCCATATCAACGAGATCAATCTTTAAACTTTTAGAAAAGTCCATATTCCCCCTTCTAATTTTTAGGGACCTTGAGAAATCGTTTCCCCTTCCTGATGGGAAAACTGATACCTTAACTTCCGGGTTTATAGGGAACCCTCCCTCAAAACATCCATTCACCACCTCATTTAATGTCCCATCCCCACCCACGGAGATCAGGTGCTCTGTTCCTCTCCTTATCTCCTCCTTTGCTATTTCTATTGCATGCTTCGGGGCCTCTGTGAATCTTTCCTTTATATCCTTAAACTTCCTCCTTAGGAAGGTTTTAATATTCCCCCAGTTTCTATAAGTCTTTCCCCTTCCAGAAACAGGATTAACTATTGCTGTCGGCCTTTGGTTTAAAGAGAGCAGTTCCAATTGCACCTCCTATGGCGCTAAAGATTGCAAAAATTATCAGTCTCAATGAAAGATTGGCTGCGAAGGAATGAGCGGTGAAATAATTCTGATAGGCTCTTATTTCCCCTCCGTAAGCCTCTAAAAATTTCATAATCATGCCCCTTGTCCAGTAAGAGAAAATAAGGTCCAGAGGTGTTGCAACAAGGGCACCTATTACTCCGGCAAGGGCTCCCACTGCAAATCCATCCCCTGCATCAAGCTTAATAGTGGAGCTTTTCTGATAGAGAAAAATGGAAAATATTCCCCCTGAAATTACCCAGAGACAGCAAAGGCAATTCCCCAGGTTAAATCCAGGGATACCGCTCAGCAGACCGCTAAAAATACCACCAAGCATTGCCGCTATATATATATCACCCTTCATTTTCTTCCCCGGCTAAAGAACTAATGCCATAAAGAAAACCCATTCCTAAAAGGAACCCAAAGGGAAACCCCGTAAAAAATCTCTCAATGTTTGAGGAAAAGTCCAAAAGATTCTCAATTAGCTTCCCAAAAAAAATTGGAGAAGAAAAGATTATAACATTTTTAAGATTTAGCTTTGGCTTCCAAATGGAATATAAAACGAGAAAAGCAAAGGACCCAATGTAAATCCCTGTGCACCTTGAACAGACAGCAAGTTTCCTTCCCATTATAAAGAAGCTCCTTGCTGGGTCTTGGTGGCAAACATTGGAATATATAAAATAAATAAAAGATGCGTCATTTCCCATGTAGTCTAACAGAGGAGCCGCAAAAATTCCTCCCACCCATAAAAATGAAAGAAACAACGAAATGATATAGGCAATACTCACTATTTGAGATTTTAATTTACTAAAGAGACAAAATCAATTAATATAGAAATAGGAGGAAATATGGAAAGGAATGAGGCTTTTAAGCTCCTGGAGAGTCATCTAAAGCACAAAAACTTAGTGAAGCATAGCCTTGCTGTTGAAGCCTGCATGAAAGCCCTTGCAGAAAAACTTGGAGGCGATCCTAAAAAATGGGCATTGGCAGGACTCCTCCATGACATTGACTATGAAAAAACAATGGACCATCCTGAAAGACACGGCCTTGAGGCAATGAACATCCTTAAAGGGAAAATAGAGGATCAGGAAATACTTCATGCAATAAGAGCACACGCTTACAAGGAGGAGCCTATGACAAAAATGGCATGGGCCCTTTATTCTTCAGATCCATTAACAGGGCTGATTGTGGCAGCTGCTCTCATGCATCCTACAAAAAAGCTTGAGGGAGTTGACCTGAGATTTCTGAAGAAGAGATTCAAGGAAAAGAGATTTGCAGCAGGGGCAAGCAGGGAACAGATAAGCAAATGCGAAAATATTGGAATTACCCTTGATGATTTCCTTGAAACCTGCCTTGAGGCAATGAAGGGTATTGCAAATGATTTAGGACTTTAGCATAAGACTATGCGTTAAAAAGTTAATCTTCATAGTGTTAATCATCGTCGTTGCAGGTAGTTTAGAAACTGCAGTTTTATATTTGAAAAAATCCTCTATATTTTAAGCAAGAAGGAAAGGGAACTTCCATCGGCCTTCAGTAATTCAACATGGATGAAGCATTCAGTGAGGAAATATTTCCTTCTTTAATTTTGAGAGATATGATTTTGCTCGGGTTCTCTATTTTTATCTTCTTCAAAGGATGAGAGGTACTTTATAAGCCTGATTGCCTCAAGCCGAACCCTTTCCATTATGCCAAGGACATAATCAGTGAGAAAATTATCTGCTTCCTTTTCACCTTTTCCCCTGTAAATATTGATGGCAGTGTTTTCGACATAGGGCTGAAGGGAAAAGAAACTGTGCTCTACCTCGTCCCATTTTGTCCTCACCAAGGAAATTCTTTTTATGTAATTGAGCTCTACTGAGCTTGCAAGCACTCTGAACGGGTAATAGAAAAGCTCACTGAGCTTAAGCCTTAGAATGGGAGGTGGATAGAAATGCCTTCGTAGTATCTCACTGTGGACTTTAGGAATGTTATCCATCCCAGGATCTTTGAATTGCTTTATCCCAAAGTAAATTGGTATGTAAGGAGACTCATCTGGCCTGGAGGGAGAAAACCATATTAGATTTCCTATATCCCCTGGAAGCTTCGATCTCAATTCCATAACGAAAGAATATTTTGTTGTTTTATAGCATATTGGCCTTTTCCTACTCATATTTGGAGAGCCATTCCTGTACCCATTACTTAAATCAAGCTCTGTTCCTTCATAATGATCCCTCAAAACCCTGAAAAGATCCTGAGGGCTGAGCTTCCTTGATGGTTTAAAATAAGGGGGAAGCCCTACTTTCCGTGGCCATTTTCTCCCTGAAAGCAGCTCTATAGCTCTCCACTGCCTGTTAACATTGTATTCTGACTTATAGGCTTCTTCCGCTGAGAAAACCTTTGCAAAATTGAATTTTCCATCCCTGGAAAAATTGTAAAGCCCCTCACTTCTGGCAAATTTCTTTATATCCTCAGAGGAGAGGACATTTTTATTGTTCTTTATATCTAAATTTTTTAAGGTATAGAAATTTGGTATTGTTGCAACAGCATCGTCAGGAACTCTCCACGCTAACCAGTGTTTACCCCCAATTACATGAAGAAGCCATCCTTCGTTGGGGTCAACTATTATCAAAGTTCTTCCCTGGGGGTATTCATGTTTTTCTATCAACTGCCCAGCTATTTTTACTCCCTCCCTTGCACTCTTTGCCCTTTCTGCCACAAGTCTTCTTAGGAAATAAATTATCCCTTTTTTGCTTCCCTTTATTTTTGAAGGGCATGCATCGGATGCCACTCCAACACCATATTGATTCAGGAATGTATCTGCAACCTTCTGCTTCTTAAGTTCTATCCATACAAGGGAAAAGCTCTCTCCTGCCCTTTCCTTTCCTCCATTGAGAAGTTTAAACTCTTCGTTGTATCTTTTTTCTGGAATCTTCCATAGTCTTAAAATATCATCGCCCAAATCGTCCTCATTATGGCCGAAAAGCACAGCACCATTGTATGAAGCTTTTTTCCCGACCACTATGGAAAAGCAGTTGCATGGACATCTAAAAGAGAACAATGAAAATGCAAGCACTAATAAAACAAGGAATTTTCTCATTTTCCCTCCTTTGTATCCCATAGTCTTCCTTCCCTGTCCACAACTATACCTCTTAAACCCTCTTTCCTCACAAGTTTAAATCCATCCTTCCTTCCCATAATGAAAAGCGCTGTTGCGTATCCATCAGCCTCTATCGCGGTTGGGGCTATAACAGATGCGCTTCTCAGTGACCTCGGAGGGTATCCTGTCTCTGGATCAAGAAGATGACAATACCTAATCCCATCCTTTATAAAAAAGTTTTCGTAATCACCTGATGTGGCTATTGCCGTGTTTCTCAGTTCCAAAACTCTGATAATCCCTTCTCCTCTTGGATTCTTTATCCCTATCCTCCATGGACAGCCATCTGGTTTCTCTCCTAATAATCTTATATCCCCACCAGCATCTACAAGGGCTGAGTTTATCCCTGCTTTTCTCAATATCTCAGTAGCTCTATCCACAGCATATCCCTTAGCGAAAGAGGAAAAATCAAGTAGAATTTTCGGGTCTTTCTTAAATCCTTCCTTAAACACTAATTTCCCGTATCCTACATATTTAAGTGCCTCTTTTATCTCCACAGGGAAAGGAAGTCTCGGCTTCTTGTTGAAGCCCCAGAGAAGTTTTAGCTCCCCTATTGTTGGATCGAAGGCTCCTTTAGATCCTTTGTGAAGTTCCTTTGCAAATTTAAGAAGAAACTCTGTTTCTTCATCCAAGGTGATTTCCCCTCTGTTAAGCTTATTTAAATAGCTATTTTCCTCCTCAAAGGAGTATTTCTGGGAAATTCTTCTTATCTCTGAAAAGGCCTTTTTGAAAATGGGCTCAACTTCTCCATTGTAATACACCCTTAAAGTAACATAAGTGCCAAGAAGAAACTCGGTCCGTGAAAACTCCCGCCACTTTCCAGATTTCCCGCAGAAAGGGAGGGAAATCAGAAAGGTCAAAATTAGAAGCTTACTCCATCTAGGCCTTTCCCTTCTATTGAAACTACCACCCTGTTTGGAACACATACTATTTTTTCATGGGGGGAAGAAATATATCCTGTCTTGACACATATTTTCTTCTGACATGAACTTTCAGCGACTGCTACTCTTCCGCCCTTTACATTTATCAGCATATCTCCCTGATATCCCCTTATCCTGTATTCTCCATCCTTCTTAAGGCTAAACTCCGCTATTCTTCTTCCGCCAAGCTCAACAACTGCTTTTGATGAGCCGAATCTTATATTTTCAAATACTAAAGAAACAAGATACTTTCCTTTTCTCTCCTTTCTCAGATATGAATAGAACTTTGAATATTTCTTCCTTGGGTCCCTTATCTTCCCTGCCTCAACCACAGTAAAATCTGTTTCCACTGGCGCTTTTAGTTCCCTCGCAAATACAATTGCCCTCTTTCCAAAGCCTTGATTTCCCGAAATGGAAAGGAGTCTTCTTGTTTCCTTATCAGCAGGAACAAGTTTAATTGAGCCGAGCTGTCTTATCAATCTTTTGAGTGCCTCTGCTGGATTCGCAGAAGTAAAAATCATGCTTCCTCTTGTCCCCTGTGCTTTTAATTTAAAAGCGGATACTCCTAAGACTGAAGCTGCAAGGGCAAAAAATTCCCTCCTCGTCATTTTTCCCTCCTTATTATTCTTTTAATTTCTGGATAAAGCCCCTTTGACGAAAATCTCTTCCCTTTAAGAATGGGAAAAGTCAGGAATGAGAAAACTAAAGCAAATGTTCCACCCGAAAGGGAAGGATTCATTTTGAAAGGATTTATATAATATCCTATTAAAGCTCCTACGAAAAGGAGAATAAGTCCTACAGATGAGAGGAGAATCAGTTTCTTATTAAGAGAGAGGATGTCTATCTCAAATTCAACAAGATCCCCTTCCTTAGCATTAACTCTATTTATAGCTTTTAACTTCCCTTCTGTGTTTCCCAAACAAAGTTCCTTAAAGACACAGTGCTCACAGGACTCAGATGGCTCTGCTACAAGATGGGCAAAACTACCCTCAACCTTTATGACAATTGCCTTCTCATATCTCATATTTTAAACAGCACCTTTGTTGGACATTTTTCTATTGCTTGGTCAGAGACCTTTTCGGGGTCTGTCACAATTGCAAGGTTATCTTTCATCTCAAGACCTTCGGGTGAAAGCCTCACACATATTCCGCAGGCTATACATGAAACTGAGCAAACCTCCCTTGATCTCTTTGGAGAATCATGAGAACTGCAGAAAACATAGGTTCTTTTTTCTATAGGTTCTATAACAATGATATCTCTGGGGCAAGCCTCTGCACACAGACCGCAACCTGTGCATTTCTCCTCATAAACAACCGGGAGGCCTTTATCATTCATACGTATAGCATCAAATGGACATGCCTTAACACAGTCTCCAAAACCAAGGCATCCATAGGAGCATGCTTTCCCTGCACCTCCTGCAACATTAGCAGCTGCACAGGTCTGAGGACCTTCATAACCCGCTGTCCAGACTGATTTCTCTCTATCACCTATACAGAGAACCCTTGCTACTTTTCTCTCAACTTCTCCCGCTTCAAGACCCATAATTTTCGCCACGAGGGCCGCCACTTCAGCTCCCCCAACTGTGCATTTATTCGGAGGGGCAGCACCTGAGGCTACTGCCTCTGCATAGTTCTGACATCCAGGATAACCGCAGGCTCCACAGTTCACCCCTGGGAGAACACTGAAAATTTCCTCAACTCTTGGGTCAACCTTGACCTTGAGTTTTCTATAGGCTATTGCTATTATTAATGAAAAAATCGCAGCTATTGAACCCATCGTAATTATAGAGAGTATCGGTGTGCTCATTTCTGCCTCATTTTATCAGTCCTGAAAATCCCATAAAAGCAAGGGCAAGAATTCCAGCCGTGATCAAGGTTATTCCGGGACCTTTTAATGTTTCAGGCACATCTGCAAACTCAAGTTCCTCCCTTATGCCTGCCATTATCGTTATTGCTAAGGCAAAACCGAGACCTGCACCAAGGGAAAATACAAGAGTTTCTATAAATGAATATTCTTTAAGAACCGAGATCAAAGCCACTCCGAGAATCGCGCAGTTTGTAGTAATAAGAGGCAAATAAATACCGAGGGCCTGGTAAAGAGGCGGGGAAGCCTTCTTTAT
Organism: Acidobacteriota bacterium; assembly: GCA_015486055.1. Classification (GTDB taxonomy): domain Bacteria; phylum Acidobacteriota; class Aminicenantia; order S016-38; family S016-38; genus S016-38. The sequence continues at coordinate 154,321 of WFSJ01000018.1, read as the reverse complement.
AAACATCTCAACAACCTGAACAAGGGAAGCTATGACGAGGATGAAGGAAACTATCTCAAGGAATTCTACCCTGAACGGGACAAGAATTAGATAATAGATCAGCCAGGAGACAGCAGATGCTATTGTCATAACAAATGTGACTGCCATTCCCATTGAAATTGCTGAGTCAAGCCTGTTCGATACCCCTATGAACGGACAAATACCAAGGAAATAATGGAGGACGAAGTTGTTTATTAGAAGTGCTGATATAAAAACAATTAATAATTCCATTTTTTACCTCTTGGCAAAAGCTTTGTTTATTGAATTAAATCCCCAGATGAGGAATCCAAAAACGAAAAAGGCACCAGCTGGAAGAATCATAACCTGCCAGGGTATATACCAACTTCCAAACACCTTCATACCAAGCCATGTTCCTGAACCCAGAATTTCCCTTACGCTTCCCATTAGCATTAGAGCAATCCCAAAACCTATACTCATTCCAAGCGCATCAAGCACTGAGGCCAAAACGCCGTTCTTCGAGGCAAAAGCTTCCTGTCTTCCAAGTATTATACAGTTGACCACTATCAAAGGAACATAGGGACCGAGAGCCTTACTTAGCTGGGGATAGAAGGCAGCAAGATATCTGTCAGCCATGGTAACGAAGGTGGCAATTACAACTATAAAGGTTGCTATTCTAACCTGATTTGGGACTATTTTTCTTATAAGGGAAACTATGAAGCTTGAACCCAGAAGGACAAAAGCCACTGCAGCTATCATACCTATTGCATTCTTTACGCTGTTTGTCACAGCAAGAGTGGGACATGTCCCAAGAACCATTACGAAAACAGGATTTTCCTTCCACCATCCCTTTATGAACTCTTTCAATAAGTTCATTTCTCTGCCTCCTTTATTGCCTTTCTGGCCCTATCCAAGGCTCTATTTACAATATTCAAAACGCTGGTAGAGGAAACAGTCGCCCCAGTTATTGCTTCAACTTGATATTTTGTATTCGGCTTTTTCTTAACAAGTTCAAGGGTAGAATCTGCACCCTTTCCCTTCCACTGTTCAAGGTATTTCTTTGTCTCTATCTTGGCTCCCATGCCGGGTGTTTCCTTTTGTTCAAGTATCCTAAGGTCTATTATTCTGGAAAAGTCGGGCTTTACCCCAAAGATCAGTTTTATTTTATCCTGAAACCCATTTCCTGATGCAACTATTGCATAGGCTACTGTTTCGGTCCCTGAGAAAATCTTATAAAGTTCAAAGCCTTTCTCCTTCACCACTGATTCATAAGCTTCTATCTTTGGATTCATGTTCGTAACAGCTTTAAGAGATTCCTGAAGTGCTGTAAGGTTGTTCAGAGCAACGCGTTTTTCCGTATATTTATTGAACCATCCCAAGATACCACCTGAAAGAATGGAAAAAACGGTTAAGACAATTACAATCCTCAGACTTTCTTTCATTTTCTCTCTCCAAGCATCCTTGTTCTTGTATATTTATCTAAAAGGGGAACAAAAGAGTTCATTATAAGAATTGAATACATAACACCCTCTGGCAATCCTCCGAATATCCTTATAAGAACCACGAAGAAACCTATTCCTATTGAATATATCCATATAGCAATTGGGGTTACTGGAGAAGTGACAGGGTCAGTTGCCATAAACCAAGCACCGAGCATAAGACCTCCTGCAAGGAGCATAAAAACAGGGTCAGGGTATTTTTTTGAGTTCACAAGCCAGAGGATCCCGCTGAAAACAAATACGGAACTTAGCACTCCCACAGGAATCCTCCAATCAATATATCTCCTAACAAGAAGATAAATCCCCCCAAGAATAAGAAGGAGAGCAGAGGTCTCACCCAAACTCCCGCTTACATTCCCGAGAAAAAGCTCTTTGTAGGGGGTCAGAACATGCGAGAATTTAAAACCCCCAAGTGGCGTCGCTACTGTTAAGGCATCAATATGGGAAGCTTTGTTGGCCACCCATGTTGCCATCTGTGTTGGAAATGCAGCCTGAAGGAAGGCTCTGCCCACAAGTGCGGGGTTGAAAATGTTCCCTCCAAATCCTCCAAAAACTTGCTTGCCAATGAGTATGGCAACAAAAGCCCCTATTGCAACGATGGAAAGATTTATAGAAGGAGGAAGAGTAAGGGCCAAAAGAATCCCTGTGATTAATGCACTCCCATCAAATATTGCTCCTGTGTCCTTCTTCCTCAGTAGTAAGAAAAGATATTCTGTTATGAGGGCAGAGGCAATTGATGCAATCATTACTGTAAGTGCCCTGGAACCAAAAAAGTATACTGAGGCAACAATGGCGGGAATAAGGGAGAAAAAAACATGAAGCATTATTTTTGGGACAGAGTCCTCGTGGTGAATGTGAGGAGACGAAGATACTATAAGGCTCATCATTTAGTCTCCATTCGGCGAACCATGTATTTTCCGTATTTTATCCAGTGGACCAGAGGAATATTTGAAGGACACACATAGCTACAGCACCCGCATTCCATACAGTTAAAAAGGCCGAATTTTTTCGCCTGATCCCACATTCCTGCCTGAATATATTTCACAAGCCTCGTGGGAGTTATCTGGAGTGGACAGACGACAACACATCTCCCGCAGTATAGGCAGGGATACACCTTCCCTCTGTATGCTCTTTTTATAGCCAAAAGGCCCGATGTTGACTTTAAAACAGGAATATCAGGGGTCTTTACCGAAAGCCCCATCATGGGACCACCAAATATAATCTTTTCAAGATTATCTAACTCGGCACCCGCTGCTTCAAGAACTTCTCTCGCGTTAGTTCCCACTCGCACCATATAATTGGATGGATTTGGGACCCCATCCCCTGTAACCGTAACAACCCTCTTGGTAAGAGGCACACCCTTAACAGCAGCTTCATATATAGCATAAAGTGTCCCCACATTCTGGACGAGGGCGCCGACATGAAAGGGAAGGCCGCCCATTGGAACCTCGCGATTGAGAATGACTTTGATAAGACTTTTTTCTGCACCTTGTGGATAATGTGTCCTCAGGGAAACAACATCCCACGCCTCCAAACCGCTTACAAGCTTTTCAAAAGCTTCTATTGCGTCTGGTTTATTGTCCTCTATGGCTATGTAACCGTGGGAAGCTTTAATAACTTCTTTAAGGAGTTGAGCTGCTTTAAATATCTCCTCAGCATGTTCAACCATAAGCCTATGGTCAGAAGTAAGAAAAGGTTCACATTCTGAGCCGTTCACTATTATAGAATCTATAGGATATTCCTCTGGGGGAGAAATTTTAACAGATGTTGGAAACACTGCACCCCCAAGCCCAACTATTCCTGCCTCTCTTGTAATCTTCCTTACTTCCCCAGGGGTTAAGCTGGAAATGTCCTTCACCGGCCATGTAGGCTCAGCTAAAACATCCTCACCTGTCACATCAATTAAGGCTGCAAGAGAGGAAGAACCGTTTGGAAGGAGGACGGTTTCAAGAGCTTTAACCTTGCCTGTAACGCTGGAATGCACAGGAGAAGAAATAAATCCCGACGCTTCCCCTATTTTCTCCCCTGTTTTTACTTCCTGCCTCTTTTTCACAATAGGAATTGCAGGCTTCCCTGTGTGCTGGCTAAAGGGAATAATAACCCGCTTGGGGAGAGGGAATTCCTGAATTTCCTTCGACGAAGAAATTTTCCTCTCCTTTGGATGAATCCCTCTTTTCATCCTGAGTTTTATCATTGGACTCCTCTTTTAAACTTGATTTTCCACTTTCACATCCTAAATTAGTTCTCATTCCTTTGTCAAGGAACTCTTCTTTTTTAGAATTACCAGCTTTGACGAAGGAACGAAGAGAATTTGCTGGTCATTCATAAACCTATTGTAATCCACAAGGTTTACAAGCTTAGAGGTCAATTTTGCCCTGTAAACTACCTCTATAAAACCATTCCTGAAACTTGAATGAACCGAGAACTTCCATCCATTACCTGATCTTTCCCGCGATTCAGGAAGGTAACTTGGCTCCCATCCCCCAGATATTTTCACCTTTATTTTGGATTCGAAGGACTGAGGCTCACCGATATAGAGCGGATATCTCCTTTTGGGAAGAGAAGTCCTGTAAGGAAACTTTGTAAAGTAGTAAGGATTTTCAGGAAGGTTCAAAATCATTACTTCCTCGCCTTCTTTTCCTCTCTCTATTATACCAAGCTCCTTCCCCGAAATTCTTTGGGAAATAAAAGAACTCTTAAATGGACTCTTTATATTTGCTATTTCCCATTTTAAACTCTTTGTTCCGGGAAGGAATTTATCCGCCATGACAGAGAAGAATTTATCCTTCTCATTGTCCTTCATATATCTCAGGGTCTTCTTGATCCCTATGTCAAAAATTCCCCTTCCCTGAGTCTTTAATTCTCCTGAAAAATTCCCAGCCTTATCAAGGTTCAAAGAAGCGGAAAACTCAGAGGAATTTTCCCCTTTTCTTTTTATGGTTACCCATTCAACTCCCTTTTCCTTGAGAACAAGCCCTTCCTTCCCTGAAAAACTTATGTTTCCAAGGATTGAATATTCGTCTGCCGGGTCAAAAAATACCCAATTTTTTTCCTTAAAAAACATAACAAGGAACCTATTAAATTGCTTTATGGTCGAAACTTCCTTGGCAGGATTAACTTCTGAGTTTGCAAGGACAGGATAGGCCTTATATCCCAGTTTGCGAAGCAGGAAGACTGAAAGAAGAGCTTTGTCCCTCTGGTCTGCAAACCCATTCTCCTTTATTTTCCCGAGAGGGGTAAAATCAAAGCCACCATACCAGAGAGGAAGGTCCACCGTCTTTATCTCTACAGTTAGAAATTTGTAGAGCTGCCCAAGGTCCTTTCCACTCTTATACTCAAACCCCCCTTTTTTTAAGAGAGAATAAAAGGAATTTCTGAGATGGGAAGTTTCCTTTGACCAATCCTTTGAGGTTGAAAATATAAGAAAGGGAGAAAGAAGCTTAATTGGAGGTCTAAACTCTTCAGGATAGACCATATTAACTTTTCCCGACCATATAAAGGAACCCTCTCTCTTACAAAGTTTCAAGCCCCTAACTTTATATTTCAGGGAGCTACCCTGAGGAGGAGTTATTTCTATCTCAACCCTTTCTTTTGGGTCCCTTTCCATAGGATATTGAACAGAAGAGAAACTTTCGCCCCCTTTTCTTTTAAACTCAAGATAAAGTCCATCTCCCGGCTCAACATCCGGGAAAGAGTAAACCATGTCCTGGATTCCTTCCCCGTAAAAGGGAACGCCGGAAAGAAAGGGTGGAGTAACTTTGTTTATGGAGTCCTTCCCTACAGGAATCCTCTTGAGATTTTCCTTCAGAGTGAAAGCATTCAAAACTTCAACTTTCTCCCCTTTTCCTTTCCTTACTCTTAAGTCTGAATACCTGTCCCTCCCTGTCTTGTTCAATATCTTAATGAGAAGCGAATCACTTTCCTTAAGCTCCCCTTCCCAAGAAAAGTTCTTTCTCTGGAGAAGGAATACAGCAGAAGCATCTGGATAGTTAACTTTTGAAGTTTTGAAAAGGTTATCTATATTTCCAGCGCTCAGAGTTAAAAAAATCAAAAATAAAATTGTTTTTCTCATTTTTCCTCCAGTATAACCATTTGCTTTTTAAAGCTTTCCATCTCAGCAAGAACTCTCTTAAGCTCAGAATACTGGTTGGGCTCAACATAGGAAGTATCGATTAAAAGATTCCTTTTGAAAACTATTTTCCCAGCCTTTTCCTCAACCTCCCCCTTAAAATAGAAAGGTCCTTCCTTGATTTCCTTATTCTTAGGAAGACTGAATACCTGATAGCCCTCAGGGATATTTATCTCCTCTATTACCCGGGAGCTTGCTGTGGAGAAAAGGGAAAGGGGATACTTCCTCTTCTCAAGGGATATAAGATTTTTCAGAAGGTATGTGTAATAAATGTCAAAGGAATCCTTTGACATTGGTATCTTAAACAGGAGAAATTTTCCAGCCTTTGTTGTGTAATTATCAGCCTTAACCTTGAAACTGACAGAGTATTTTTTGCTGAGGTCGAAAGGATTTCCCGCAAGAGGCTGCTCTATCTTTGCCCCCGGAGCTAAAGAAGACGCCAGCTTCTGGTAGAAAAGGAGAAGAGCAACTCCCGGAGATCTTGAAGCTATTGACCTCAGGATTAGATCATTGAAACCTTTACCCTCTATCTTTATGCTGGAAGTGAGTTCCCCACTTGCTGATATTGTAGAAGCTGCATTTATCGCCAAAAGACTCCTTTTAGGGTCCGAGTGGGGAATAGTAGTAAGCTCCTTCCCCCCTCTTACAAGATGAAGGACTTTTCTATCTCCAAGGTAGGGATCTCCAAAGGAAGAGCTAAGTTCAAGAGTTGGGTCCATGTAAATGTATTTTCGCCCGAACTTTACAGCAACTATAGCGTGTTCAAAATAAAGTGAAGGTATGGCAGGCTCAGTTTTCCTTGAGACATTCACCACAACATCATCAGCGTTTATTCCTGCAAGCCTCAGCATGGCTATCATGAGTATGGACTTGTCCCTGCAGACGCCAAATTTTTTCTTAAAGGTATAGGAAGCCTTATGAGACTCAACAAAGGCACCTACATCCATTGATGAGCCCATATACCTGATTTTTCTCTCAACAAATCTGAAAATCCTCAAAATCTTCTCTTTCTTGGTCTTTGCGCCTTTTATAAGTTCCTTTACCTTTTTTTCCATTTCAGGGGTTGAGTTTATTTTTCCCCTGTTTAACTTTGCCCCGTATGCCGAAAGCTCCTTCCAATCCCTGAAGGTTGAGACGATGAGCTTAAGACCGTAATCCATTGGAGAAGATGCGCCTTGTTCCTCCTCAAGGGCAGGGATATTTTTCCCCTCCCATACATAAATTTTATTCTTCCCCCTGTTCCTCGTGCTAAATGAAAGTCTTCCATTCCTGACGATGTAATTCAATTTCTTGTCCTGCGGTCCTTCTATCTCTATTTTGATTTTGTCTATTGGCTCAAAATCCTGAAGAAGAAACTCATTATTGTAATGGCCCTTTATAAGTGGTTTATAACTGAACCTGATATGGGTAAAAACAGTATCTCCTGGAGATAGGGATGGAAAGGTTATCATAAGTTCCCTGAAGTTTTCCTCGTATATGTTCATCTGCTGCAATATAGCAGGAGTTTGATCCTTTATGTAATCCCCTGTTATTTCCCTGACTTTCCCATCCTTTTTCCTTATCTCTGCCTTTATCACTTCTACTTTCCCGTATCTTCTGTAGTAGGGAATTTTTCTGTTTGCAAGTTCCTTTGCCCCCTTTTGTGTGAGGACATTTACCTCTCTTGTTTCATCTGCTGTAAAGCTTCCATCTGATAGGAATCTGATGTGTTCATTCAGATTTTTAATACGATAATTAGTGGTGGCAAAAAGGGCAGTTAACAAGAGAAAATAGATAGTTAATTTTTTCAAGAGAACCCCCTTTTTATTCTTTTCTTTAACTCTGGTATACTACTAAAAAAATATACAGGAGGACAAGATGAAAAAAATCTTTTTCGGGTTTATAGCCTTGATATTTTTCCTTAATTTCGTATTTGCTGGCTATTACCTTGAGCAGAATGTTGTAACTAACCAAGGGGAAAATTCAAAAGCGTTTGTTCAGAAGATGTGGATCCAGGGAAACTTTACAAGGGTTGATACTGACAGAGCAATAATAATAGTGGATTTTCAGAATCAAAAGTCCGTTATGGCAGACATGGTAAAAAAAACCTACTTTGAGATGAGTTTTCAGCAGCTCAGCGCAATGACGAATATGGTGTTCCAGATGATGAAGAAAATGAATATGGACATCACCCCTAACATTCAAATAACAGACCAGACAAAAAAGATAGGAAAATATACATGCAGAGTTATTTATGTAACCATGGGAAACTTTCAGAAGACTGAAGAATGCCTTTCGAAGGATATAAACATTGATTTTTCGATTTATTTGAAATTTGTGGAGGTTCTTTTTCCGAAAGATCTATACGAGAAAATGGAAGCTCAGAGCGAAACTTTATCAAAAATTGGTTTTCCTGTTTATTCCAAAACAACGAGCACTATTATGGGTCGGTCATCCGTGACAGAATCCACCCTTTCTTCCTATAAAAAGGTTTCTATACCAAGCTCTATATTTAAAGTACCTGAGGGTTACACAAAGAAAGCCCCGCCCTCAATGAATATGCCCCAGCATTAAAGCTGATCAAGGTTTGAGATAAATTCTTCATTGCTCTTTGTCTTTGACAGACGGTCAAGAAGAAGCTCCATGGCTTCTGCCTCGTCCATCTGCGAAAGGACTTTCCTGAGCAGCCAGATTCTCTGAAGCCAATGTTTTGGCACCAAAAGTTCCTCTTTCCTTGTGCCCGATTTCTTAAGGTCAATTGCGGGAAATATTCTTTTATCTGAGAGGGCCCTCGTCAGATTTATCTCACAGTTCCCTGTTCCCTTGAACTCCTCAAATATTACATCATCCATCCTGCTGCCCGTCTCAATAAGTGCAGTACCGATGATGGTCAGAGAGCCTCCTCCTTCTATATTCCTTGCGGCACCAAAGAATTTCTTGGGCTTGTGAAGAGCATTTGATTCAAGTCCACCGGATAGGACTTTGCCAGTCGCTGGAAGAAGAACGTTGTAAGCTCTGGTCATCCTCGTAATTGAATCAAGCAGTATTACCACATCTTTTCCCATTTCCACGAGTCTCTTTGCCTTTTCCAAGACTATCTCGGTCACCTGAGCATGTCTCTTAGGTGGTTGATCAAATGTTGAGTGAACAACCTCTGCGCTAACAGATCTTTCAAAATCTGTTACCTCCTCTGGTCTTTCATCTATTAGGAGCACTATAAGGTATATTTCAGGATGATTTATCTCAACTGAATGAGCTATTGTCTTGAGGATGGTTGTCTTGCCGGTCCTGGGAGCAGCGACGATAAGAGCCCTTTGACCTTTCCCTATGGGTGTAAAAAGGTCCATCACTCTTGCAGATAGATTGTCAGCTCCTGTTTCAAGAACTATTTTTTCCTCAGGGAAAAGTGGGGTCAATCTCTCAAAACTTTTCCCTCTTCTGATTTTAACGGCCTTATGTGGCGGCAAAGAATTCACAGCATCTACTCTAACAAGAGAAAAGAACTTCTCATTTCCCTTGGGTTCTCGGACTATCCCGGAAATTGTATCCCCTGTCCTGAGGTCAAATTTCTTTATCTGAGAGGGGGAAACATATACATCCTCAGAAGAGGGTGTATAACTATATCTTGGCGAACGGAGAAACCCTTTTCCGTCTGAAAGAACTTCCAAAACCCCTTCCGCAAAAATTTGGCCTTCCTTTTGTGCTTCTGCAGCAAGTATATGAAAAACGAGTTCATCCTTCCTCATTGTGGTAGGACTTAAAACTTCAAGTTTCCTCGCTATCTGAATAAGGTCCTGAAATTTCTTATCTTTTAATTCTTCAAGTGTTAGCATTTCTTTCTCCTTATATTTTTTTCTCTATGTGATTTGTTAACTCTTTTCTTCCGATTCCCTTCTTTGCCGAGGTAAGAATAACTTCCTTCCCAAAAACGGCCTTTACATCTCTTGCCCCTTTCAGAGCCTCTTGGATTTTCATCTTATCTGTTTTGGTAAAAACGAAGGAAAACTCCTGATGAAGGGATTTTAACCAATCTACCATTATCAAGTCAAGTTCTGCAAGTCCCCTTCTAGCATCTATGAGAATAAAATTTTCCTTTATACCTTCCTGCCCGGTGAAAAAGCTCTCCATAAGAAGTTTCCATCTATCTATCTCCTTCTTCAGCCTTTTAGCATATCCATAGCCAGGAAGATCGGCAAGGATTATTTTTCCATCCACAAGAAAATAGTTAATAGATATAGTTTTGCCAGGTGTTGAACTTATTTTTGCCATTTTCCTGTTAAGCATAAGCATGTTTAATAATGAAGATTTTCCAACATTAGATCTTCCACAAAACGTGAACACTGGAAATTTTGACTTAATAAAATCTCCCTCTGAAAATGCACTTTTTAAAAACTTTGGATTCCTCCAATTTATTCTCAATTAGCTATTAAAGGAATCGTAGTCCGCGAATCTATTTTATTAATATCCTGTGTAAGCACAAGATCAATGACTTCTTCCATCTTGGTGACAGATGTGATTTTGAGCTTCTTCCTAACCTCCTCAGGTATCTCAACAAGCTCTCCTTCATTCTCCTTAGGTATTATCACCTCCCTTATTCCAGCCTGATAGGCGGAAAGGAGTTTTTCCTTTATCCCACCTATTTTAAGCACTTTCCCTTTAATGGTAACTTCCCCTGTCATTGCTATGTCTAACCTCGCAGGAATCCCTGTCAGGAGAGAAAGAATTGCCGAAGCCAAGGTTATTCCTGCTGAAGGTCCCTCCTTAGGAACAGCCCCATGGGGAACATGAATATGAATGTCATAAGAAGAAAACTTTGAAAGGTCCACTGAAAGTGAAGAAAGTTTTGTTTTTACATAGGTAAATGCTATCTGTGCCGATTCTTTCATTATTTCCCCGAGCCTTCCCGTAAGTATGAGTTCGCCTTTACCCTTGCTGAAAGCTGTCTCTATTATAAGAATATCTCCTCCATATTCAGTCCAAGCAAGTCCAGTTGCGGAACCAACTTCCTTTTTCCCTTCAACTGACATCCTGTTGTATTTCTCAGGACCAAGGTATTCTTTGACCTTCTCTATATTCAGGACTTCCTTATAGCCCTTTCCTTCTTCAAGAACTTTCCTCGCAACCTTTCGGCAGATATTTCCAATCTCCCTTTCAAGTTCCCTGACCCCTGCCTCTCTGGTGTAATTTCTTATTATGTAAAACAGAGCTTCCCTTGAAAAAACAATGTTGAGGTCAGAAATTCCATGGGATTTTATCTGCTTTGGTATGAGATAGTCTTTCCCAATATAAAACTTCTCCATTTCTGTGTATCCTGGTAGTTCTATTACTTCCATCCTATCAAGGAGTGGTCTTGGAACCCTCTCAATATAGTTTGCCGTCGTTATAAACATAACTTCTGAAAGGTCAAACTCAACATCCAAATAATGGTCGAGAAATGCTGAATTAAGATCAGGATCAAGGACCTCCATTAAAGCAGCGGCAGGATCGCCCCTGAAATCAGCGTTCAGTTTATCTATCTCATCTAAAAGAAAAACAGGATTCTTCACTCCTGCATTTTTTATGCCTTGTATTATTCTTCCTGGATATGCACCAACATAGGTTCTCCTGTGCCCCCTTATCTCAGCCTCGTCCCTTATACCACCAAGGGAAACCCTCTGGAACTTCCTCCCTGTCGCCCTTGCAACTGATTTGGCTATAGAACTTTTGCCCACCCCTGGGGGACCAACAAGGCAAAGTATGGCACCCTTGGGCTTTTTTACCAAGCTCCTTATGGCAAGATACTCTACTATCCTTTCTTTTGGCTTATTTAATCCATAATGGTCTTCCTCCAGAATTCTATATGCCTTTTTTATATCTCTATTCTCCCTTGACTTTTTCTTCCATGGCATTGAAATTAGCCATTCAATATAACTTCTTGTTACGGCAAGCTCGGCACTCATGGGAGGCATATGTTCAAATTTTTCCACCTCTTTAAATGCTTTTTCTTTAACGCTCTCTGGCATATCGGAAATTGAAACCTTGTATTTAAGTTCTTCAACTTCGTTTCCTTGCTCAGGGGGTGGAAACTCGGATTTTTTCCCTCTTTTTCTTCCCTTTCTTGCCTCCCTGCTCAATATATATATAAGATAATTCAACCTCTCTATGGGATTTATTATTTCAAGGAGATTTTGTTTCTCAAGAATAGGAATCTTTAAAAAGGCTGACACAAAATCCGCAAATCTTCCGGGATCCATTATCTGGAAAGACGGAATAACCAATCCCTTCTCTTCCTGTGTCCTGGATGAATAACTTTTAAACAGTTCCTTTACTTTGATCAAAAGAGAGGAAGCATCCTTTGAAGCAATTTTGGGTTCCTGAATTCTCTTTATTCCAACAAGGAAATAAGGCTCTGCGAAAGCGAATTCTACTATCCTTGCCCTCGCTATCCCTTCTACCACCACCCTCATATTTCCACCAGGGGTTGAAAGGGTCTGCTTGACCTCCGCAAGTGTCCCTGTTGAGAAAATATCCCCTCCCTCCGGGGAGGGGTCATCTATGTTCTCATCCCTCTGAGTGGAGAGGAGAATATATCCATTAGAATTTGCAGCCTTTTTCAATGCCCTGAGAGATTTTTCCCTCCCGACAAGGAATGGGAAAGCAACTCCAGGGAAAGCAACAAGTTCCCTGAGTGGGATTAAAGGTACATATTCAATATCTATCTTCATACCGCCTTTTTGAGCCTTTCAAATTTATAATATCCCATTTTTACATCCTCTTTAGTGATTAAAATCTTCCCTGGTGTCTTTTTAGAAGGGGCATTGAACATTATATCCTCCATAAGTTGCTCCATAATTGACTTTAACCCCCTTGCACCCAGTTTCCTTCTGTAAGCTAATGAGGCTATGGCTCTAATAGCAGCACTGGAAAATTCAAGCTCTATTCCATCAAGTTCCAATAGTTTCTTGTACTGCTTTGTCAGGGAGTTCTTAGGTTCTATAAGTATCCTCATTAAATCCTCTTCCTCAAGTTGATGAAGTATTCCCACCGCAGGAAATCTCCCAACCAATTCCGGTATTATCCCATATTTTATAAAGTCATCGGGATTTACTTCCCTGAGGATTCTAAATTTTTCTTTCTTCTGTGGGAAAGGCTCGCTGTGAAAACCAACCCTTCTCTTTCCTATTCTATCTGATATTATTTCCTCAAGTCCGACAAATGTTCCCCCGGCTACAAAGAGTATATCCTTCGTTGCCATCTTTATAAATTCTTGATGAGGGTGTTTCCTTCCGCCTTGAGGGGGAATGTTTGCAATAGTCCCTTCAACTATCTTCAGAAGAGCTTGCTGAACCCCTTCTCCTGAAACATCTCTTGTTATAGAGGGGTTCTCGGACTTTCTCGTTATTTTATCTATCTCATCTATGTAAACTATGCCCTTTTCTGCGAGCTCAAGATCTCCATCTGCTGCTTCATATAGCCTCAGAAGTATATTCTCAACATCCTCGCCAACGTATCCTGCTTCTGTCAATGTTGTTGCATCTGCTATTGCAAAGGGAACGGATAAAATTTTAGCAAGAGTTTCTGCAATAAGAGTCTTTCCTGTTCCTGTTGGACCTATCAAAAGGATATTTGTCTTTTGTAGTTCTACATCATCTATGGACCCACCGTGGAGGACCCTTTTGTAATGGTTGTAAACTGCAACTGCTATCTTCTTTTTGGCTTCCTCCTGTCCAATTACATATTTATCAAGCTCTTCCTTTATTTCCTTGGGTTTGAGGAGCTTTATATTAGGCATGGAGGATTTCTGACGGGGCCTTGAGATAAAGAAACGGTTGTAAATTTCCTCAATACAGTAAGAACATATACTTCCGCCCGGCCCGCTAAAAAGGGCAGGCACCTCTCCCTCACTTCTTCCACAAATGATGCATGTTTTTTTACTCATTTTCTCTTTTCGATTATCTTATCAATTATTCCATATTGAAGAGCCTCGCTGGGACTCATGAAATAATCCCTCTCCGTATCCTTCTCGAGCTTTCCCTTGCTCTGGCCAGTATGGACATGAAGAATTTCTATTAATTTCCCCTTTAATCTTAACATCTCATCTGACCATATCTTCACATCCGGGGCATGTCCCTGATACTCACCCATGGGTTGGTGAAGCATTATTCTTGAGTTTGGGAGGGAAAACCTCTTTCCCCTTTTCCCTGCAGCAAGAAGAACTGCCGCCATAGAGGCTGCCTGCCCTATACAGATTGTAACCACATCTGGTTTTATAAACTGCATTGTATCATAAATGGCAAACCCTGCGGTTATTTCTCCTCCAGGACTATTTATATAAAGATAGATATCTTTTTCAGGGTCCTGAGCTTCAAGAAAAAGAAGCTGAGCCACAACGATATTGGCATTTGATTCATCTACAGGAAATCCGAGGAGGATTATATTATCTTTAAGAAGGCGGGAATAAATATCATATACCCTCTCACCTCTTGCTGTCTGTTCTATTACATAAGGAATTGGTATATAACTCATTTATCCTCTTCCTTCTCCGTTTCCTCTATTATAACACTCTCCACCACCAATTTTAAGGCCTTCTTAGTGAGAATGCTCTCCTTTAGTTCATCCATCTTTTTCCTCTTTTCAAGATCGGACTTTACTACCTCTTGAGGAATCCCCTTGGACTTTGCAATTCTCTTTATCTCTTTATTTATCTCTTTTGCCTCAGCTTTTAACCCTTCCTTCTCCGCTATTTTAAGGAGTAGTAAAGTTTCCATAACCTTCCTCTCCGCATTTCTCCTTACATCTTTTGAGAGCTCGCTCCATTTTTCTTTGTCTATTCTCAATCCCTTGTTGGAAAAGCTCATGAGTAGGGAGGTTGCAAGCTCCCTGTAAGCCTCGTCCACAAGGATATCAGGGGCTGGAAACTTATTCTCTTCAATGAGTTTGCTCAATACTGCATTGTTTATCATTTCCTCCCTGTTCTTAGAAGTTTCTTCCTCTGCAACCTTTCTAAGATGTTTTTTTAATTCTTCAAGGCTCTTAAACCCGAGGCTCTTAGCGAATTCATCATCAATCTCAGGATACTTCGTTTCTCTTACTTCTAAAATTTCAACCTCATGAATGAATGTTTTCCCTGCCATCTTCTTTGATGGGTAATCCTCTGGATAGGATTCCTCAAATGAAAACTTATCCCCTGCTCTCTTCCCGAGGACCCTATTCTCAAGGTCTCCCTCCTCAGACGCAGAAAGAACGAACCTCTGCTCTGGAAGTCTGCGCTTCGTCTCCGGGACAACAAGCTGAATCTTTATAAGAACCTGGTCTCCCTTTTCTGCTTCCCTATCGGCCTTCTGGGCAACAGCATTCTTTTCCCTGAGTTCTTTTAAAGTCTTATCCACCAGTTCTTCTTTATTAACTTGTATCTTTGGAACTTCTATTTTAATTCCCTTGTATTGCTGAACATCAAAATCAGGGAGTTCCTCATAGTCTGCAACAAGAGTTACCCCTTTCTCCTTATCAAAATTCCAATCCTTAAGTACAGGTGACCTCACTGGCTTGGACCTCTTGTCTATTTCCTCTTTAAGTCTTGGAAGAAGATTTTCATCCAAAAGATAATTAACCGCCTCTTTCCCGTAAAGCCTTTCTATTATATTTAAGGGAACCTTCCCAACACGAAAGCCAGGGACTTTAGCAGTTCTGGAATATATCTTTAGAATCTTGTTGTAATCATCTAAAAATTCCCCTGGGGAAAGCTTCATCTCCAATTTTCTCTTTGTGGCAGAAACTTCCTCTATATTTATTTCCATTGTTCTACTCCAGAGTGCGAAAGGGGGGAGTCGAACCCCCAACCGCTCAAGGCGGACTGGATCCTAAGTCCAGCGCGTCTGCCAGTTCCGCCACTTTCGCAGGTAATTACAATTCTGCCATATAAGGGATTTTATGTCAAGAAAGACCTCTTGGAGCCCCAGAATTTTAATATGTCCTTGAGCTTTTCCAGTCTTCTATCCACATCTGAGGTTTTTACTTCCCTCAGTCTCTCCACTGAAAAACTTTCTACTGAAAAAGAGGATACTGCAATAGCAGTCGCAAGTGCTCTTCTCATGGTTCCACCCGAGGCAAAATAACCGAGGAAACCACCTGCAAAGCTATCGCCTGCTCCTGTTGGGTCCACTACTTTTTCTATAGGATAACCTGGCACGATAGATACTTCATTATGATTGCACATCATAGCGCCTGCCTCTCCTCTCTTCAATACAACAGTTTTTGGCCCCATACTCAGCAGTCTCTTACAGGAAGGATAACTACCGCTTTCCCCTGTGAGCATCTCTGCTTCCTGCCTGTTGAGAAAAAAGACATCAATCGAAGGAAGGATTTTTAAAAGCTCCTCCCTTGAGCTTTGGATCCAGTGATTCATTGTATCCATTGCAACTATATCAGCGTCTATCTTTTTAAGCAGTCCTCCCTGAAGCTGTGGTGTTAGATTACCAAGATATAGGATTTTTGCCCTTTTGAAGGATTTCGGGGGCTCAGGATTGAATTCCCCGAAAAGTCCCAGCTCTGTTTTTAGGGTTTTCGGGTCCTCCCTTCCCTTTTGATATACCCCTGCCCATCTGAAGGATTTTCCATCCTTGACCTCAATCCCTTCAATGGAACAACCCCTTTCTTTAAGTTCATTGAGAATTTCCTTCGGGAAATCTCTCCCGACAACTCCCACAAGGCTTACCTTGGAGAAAATGGAGGCAGCATAGGAAAAATAAACCAATGAGCCTCCAACTGTTCCTTCTCTTCTCCCGAAGGGGGTCTCAACATCGTCAAGGGCTATCGAACCTATTGCAACTATATCTCTCATAGGTATTTCCCTATTATTGGCTTCAATTTTTCCTTCGTTTCCTGAGAAATTCTATCCTTAGCTGTTATTATTGCATTTTCCAAGGCATTGCTGCAGGGACAATTTCTCCTTTCCTTAGGAATATATTTAAGGGCATTTCTTATCACTCTCTTTGCCGTCTCTACGTTCCTGTTGAGGTTCTTCACTACAAGCTCAACACTAACTTCTTCCTCCTCCTTGTGCCAGCAATCATAATCTGTAACCATAGAGAGGCTTACATAGCAAAGCTCCGCTTCCCTTGCCAGCTTTGCCTCTGTCGCGTTTGTCATGCCGATAACATCAAACCCCATCTTTCTGTAAAACTCACTCTCTGCCTTGGTGGAAAACTGAGGGCCCTCTATGCACATATATGTCCCGCCTTTTACCATACTCACATTTTCTTCCAGAGCGGCTCTTGAAATAGCACCCTTAAGGACAGGACAGGTTGGCTCTGAGAAGGAAACATGCGCAGCTATCCCTCCTCCGAAAAAGGTTGATTTCCTCTTCTTCGTGAGATCAAAGAAATAATCTGGAAGAACCATATCCAGAGGTTTTATCTTCTCCTTCAAAGAACCCACTGCAGAGACTGATATTATTCTCTCCACCCCTAAGACTTTCATAGCATATACATTAGCCCTGAAAGGAACCTCTGTTGGAAGGAGAAGGTGACCTCTTCCATGCCTCGCAAGAAAGGCCAGCTCTCTTCCCTCCAGCCTGCCAATTATTATAGAATCCGAGGGAGACCCGAAGGGTGTATCTATTTTAACCTCTTCCACATCTTGTATACCCTCCATCTGGTAAAATCCAGAACCTCCGATTATTCCTATTTCAGCCTGTTTCATATAAACCTCCTACCAGTATTTTATTTCAAATGAACGTAGGCCAATGGTCAGCTCTTCCCTCTGGACATCTACATGATTTACCTTGCAGAGCGCGGGACCTTCTCTCAATTCCCTTTCAAATTGCCAAAGGACTTCCTCATCTCCCTGGGCAAAAACCTCCACCCTGCCGTCGGGCAAGTTTTTAACATAACCAACGATTCCGTAAAGCTCAGCTCTTCTCTTTGCAAAATACCTATAGCCCACTCCCTGAACTATGCCTGATATGTAATACCTTTTCGCTTCCATGGTAATGTCGGGGCGAGTGGATTCGAACCACCGGCCTCCTGCTCCCGAAGCAGGCGCTCTAACCAGGCTGAGCCACGCCCCGCATTCTCTATTTTACCGCAAACTTTATCACCAAGAAACCTCCGACAAGAAGAACCCCAAAGGCAAAGGCAAGAAAGTTGAAATGCCTTTCTATGAAACCCTTTGCTCTTTCCCCAAACACAAACAAAAGGGCAGATACTATGAAGAATCTGGCACTCCTGCTAAAAAAAGAGGCTATAATGAAAATGAGAAAGTCTATTTTACACGCCCCTGCTGCAATTGTAAAAAGTTTATATGGTAGGGGGGTGAAACCTGCAATCCCCACAGCAATGGCGTTATACTGGTTGTAAAGAGCACTCACATATTTATATTTCTCCAAAAGCCCGTAAGCCTTGATTATTGGCATTCCTATTGAATCAAGTAGAAGAAAGCCTATAAGATATCCAAAAGAACCACCTATAACCGAACCTATAGAGGATATACTCGCATAATAAAAGGATTTCTTTGGTTTCGAGAGGTCAAGAGGTATTAAAAGAACATCAGGAGGAACCGGGAAAAAACTGCTTTCTGCAAAGGCAAGGATAAAAAGAGCAGGCGTACCGTAAGGAGTATCTGCCCAGCCTAAAACCCAATTGTAGAGCTTTTTAAGCCATTTCACCCGTAATAACCCTCAATTTTTCCATAACAGAATAACAGGTCATATCCGAATAAATAGGGGTTATTGAAATATAACCTTCCATAACTGCCTTTATATCAGATTCCTCCTCAGGGGTTGAAACAGGATTTCCCATGCCTATCCAGTAATAGGGCTCTCCCCTCGGGTCTTCTCTTTTTATTATCTCAGGAGTATATTTCTTTTTCCCCATCTTTGTTATCTTTATTCCCTTCCAAGGGGGTGAAGGGAAATTCACATTTATCGTTACATTCTTCAAGGGTTTTTTAGCAAGGACAGTAAATATTTGCCCTGCCTTACGGGCAATCTTTTCGATCTCCCTGCACCTGGAATAAGCAAGGGAAAATGCGACTGAGGGTATCCTAAAATGGGTGGCGAGAATTGCAGCCCCTACTGTTCCTGAGTATATAACATCGTCACCAAGATTGGGTCCATGATTTATCCCTGAAACAACCATATCGGGCCATTCCTTGAGAATAGCACCAAGGGCCAAATAAATGCAGTCATTTGGAGTTCCATCGGATGCGTAAAAGTCCTTCTCAATTTTCCTAAGTCTGAGGGGCCTGTGCAGGGTAAGGGCTTTACTCACAGCAGAGCGTTCCTTGTCAGGGGCAACCACTATGACTCTGTGGCCTAAGAACATCAATACTTTCCTCAAGGAGTTTACCCCAGGGGATAAATATCCATCATCATTGGTTAAAACTACCCTCATAATAAAAAATGGTCGGGACGAGCGGATTTGAACCGCTGACCCCACGCACCCCAAGCGTGTGCGCTACCAGGCTGCGCCACGTCCCGAACCTCAGTGCATATTACCATTGGAACGAAGGAAAGTCAATAAATCTGCGAGTCCTTCCCTTATTTTCAAAAGAGAAAAGTGACTCATCGGAGGACCGAATTCCTCAAAAAGCCTTCTCCTTATTCCTGCGAGGGTGTATCCCTCTTTCTCGAATTCCTGGATCCTCTTGAGAACATTAATATGCATTTCTGTTATTTTCTCACGCTTCAACCATTCATAATTTTCTCTCCACTCTTCAACCTTTCTGAGAGGTATTTTAAGTTTTTCAGCAGCTTCTTTAAGATTCATACCAATAAATGTTAAATCCCATTCGCAGGTAAATCAAGAGGTATAATAAGAGTATGGAAATAAGGGTCCAGAGAAGTTTTCACGCTGCTCATCGCATATGGCAACACCGAGAAAAATGCAGGTATCTCCACGGTCATTCTTACAAGGTAAGGATAAGAACTGAAGGGGAATTGAACAACTGGGGAATGGTAGCCGATTTTGGGACTGTAAAAAAAATAGTGGACGAGCTTGACCACAGAGTAATACTCTTCAACAAGGATCCACTCGTTCCTGTGCTTAAGGATGCAGGTCAGAGGCTCTTCTTGCTTGACAGAAATCCCACAGCTGAAAACCTCTCTATCCTTATTGCTTGGAGGTTAATTTCAGAACTTGGCTTGAATTGGGCAGAGGTTGAAGTTTTCGAGACAGAAAACCAGAGCGGCTTTGCAAGAATGGAAAAGGGGAGGGAGGAAAAGATAAGCTTTGAAAGGGGATAGCCTTTTTTACCACTCAATTTTTAAGTCAATTCAGGGCGAAGGCCCTTTAGTAGGTACCCCATCAGTTTTTCTTCGCCTTTCGGGATGTAATCTGGCATGCTCATTTTGCGATACCATTGAAGCCTTAGAAAAGGGAAAGGGAATAAGTTTGGAGAAGGCAGAAAAAAAAATCTTGGGAATAAAGGGTAAAGCCTATAATCTCATTGTAACTGGAGGAGAGCCTCTTCTTCAAAGGGAAGGGTTATCTTCTCTCCTTGCTGTATTAAAAGGGGAATTTTCATCTATAGAAATCGAGACAAATGGGACTCTTCCTCCCCTCTCTCTCAAAGGGCTAAAATATAACGTATCTCCAAAGCTCTCAAATTCCGGGGTAAAGAAGGAAAAAAGGATAATCCCTTCTGTGCTCTCAAAGTTCCTGAGTCTTAATTCAATATTCAAGTTCGTTGTGAAGAATGAGAAAGAAGTCAGGGAGGTTCAAGAATTGAGGTATAGACTGAAGATTCCGAAAGACAGGATATTTCTCATGCCCTTATCATCCTCAAAGGAAGAGCTTGAAAGTAATGCAAAAAAGGTTGCTCTTCTTGCTTTCAAATATGGCTTTCGTTACAGCGATAGAGTCCAAATAAGGCTCTTAATTCCTTGAAAATTTGGGGAACATTGAGGAAATAAGATAATAATTGTATAATTCCCCTTCAATAAAAAAGGAGGAAAAAATGGAGTTTAACTGGATTTTTATTTCAGCGCCTCTGGCAGCTGCACTTGCCCTTCTGTTTTCTTACATTTTCTATAAGCAAATCATAAAGTATCCAGAAGGGACTGAAAAAATGAAAGAAATAGCCGAAGCTGTAAGGATAGGAGCCAAGGCTTATTTAAAAAGGCAATATGTAATTGTTGCCATATTTTTTATACTTACAAGCCTTTTGCTTGTTTTTCTCTCATTTGTCTTGAGGGTTCAGTCAAGGTGGACCGCCTTTGCTTTCCTCACAGGAGGTTTCTTCTCTGCTCTCTCAGGATATTTAGGGATGATGGCCGCAACGGCTTCTTCTGCAAGGACAGCAAATGCTGCCAAGGATTCCCTCAACAGGGCCCTTAGGGTCGCTTTTAGGGCAGGTTCAATAATGGGTCTCGTGGTCGTTGGGCTGGGTCTTATAGACATTTCTATCTGGTTTTCTGTCCTGCATTACTTAGTAAAATATGACCTGAGGCTCACAACTGTAACCCTTCTCTCATTTGGAATGGGCGCTTCTCTTCAAGCTCTTTTCGCAAGGGTAGGAGGAGGAATATTCACGAAGGCTGCTGATGTTGGAGCAGACCTCGTTGGTAAAATTGAGGCAGGAATCCCAGAGGATGACCCAAGAAATCCTGCTGTTATAGCCGATAATGTTGGAGATAATGTTGGGGACGTGGCAGGGATGGGAGCGGACCTTTATGAATCCTATACAGGTTCAATTCTTTCATCAGCTGCCCTCGGAGCTTCTGCGTTCTACGCTTCTAAATACACCCTCAACGCTGTGATTTTACCAATGGTAATAGCTGCAATTGGAATGGTAGCATCAATAATAGGAATATTTCTTGTAAAATCCAGAGAAGAAGCAACCCAGAAAAATCTTCTCAACGCACTAAACAGGGGAATTTACGGCGCTTCAATATTAATTCTTATTGCCACCTTTTTCGCGATAAAACTATTGCTGCCCGGAAACATAGGAATATTTGGCTCTGTAATAACCGGACTGATTGTAGGGCTTATAATAGGAAAATCCACAGAGTACTATACAAGTTCAAGTTACAATCCGACAAAGTATATAGCCTCTCAGTCCTTGACTGGTCCTGCTACAACAATCCTTGCCGGGCTATCCACTGGAATGATTTCAACTTACATTCCTGTTTTTGCTGTAGCCACAGGAATTATAGTAGCCTTTTGGGCAGCAGGAGGATTCTTAACCCCGATTTTAGGCTTATACGGAATAGGAATAGCTGCAGTTGGAATGCTATCAACCTTAGGGATAACCCTTGCCACCGATGCTTATGGGCCCGTTGCTGATAATGCAGGTGGAAATGCACAAATGTCAGATCTTCCACCTGAGGTAAGGAAGAAGACTGATGCTCTTGATGCTCTTGGAAATACAACAGCTGCAACAGGCAAGGGATTTGCGATAGGCTCTGCAGCTCTCACTGCTCTTGCCCTTCTTGCTGCTTATATAGAAGAGGTAAGAGGAGGTCTGCTGAGACTCGTGGGAAATGGGTGGCAATTTTCTGACATTGTTAAGGCTGCAGGGACAAATAATACTGAGAATATCCTTCAATGGTTGCACCACGCAACAATAGCTGATTTTATGAGACTCTTTGCAGTAAATCTTATGAACCCAAAAGTGATCGTGGGAATATTCATAGGGGCAATGATGACTTTCCTCTTCTCGGGACTTGCAATAAAGGCTGTGGGTAAGGCTGCTTCCCAGATGGTAGAAGAAGTGAGACGCCAGTTCAAAGAAATAAAGGGACTCCTTCAAGGAAAAGCAAAGCCTGATTATGCAACATGCGTGAAGATATCAACGAGGGGAGCCCAAAAGGCCATGATTCTTCCTGCAACATCCGCTGTTCTTGCTCCTATAATTACAGGGTTAATACTCGGAGTCTCAGGAGTCATGGGCCTCCTCATAGGTGCTCTGGGTTCTGGATTTATAATGGCAATATTCATGGCAAACGCAGGAGGTGCTTGGGATAATGCCAAGAAATTCATAGAAGAAGGAAATTACGGCGGCAAGGGTTCAGATCCACACAAAGCGGGTGTTGTTGGAGATACAGTTGGTGACCCACTTAAAGACACCGCAGGCCCATCTCTGAATATACTTATAAAATTGATGAGCATGGTTTCGGTGGTAGTAGCAGGTCTTGTAGTTGCCTATCACCTGCTTTGATATCTGTGCTATAATAAAAATTCTAAGACAAATTTGGAGGTAAAAATGGCACTTATGATTACTGATGAATGCATTAATTGCGGTGCTTGCGAACCTGAGTGTCCAAATGAGGCAATATCTCAGGGAGCAGAGTTTTTTGAAATTGACCCTGAAAAATGCACAGAGTGCGTTGGTTTCTACGACGAGCCCCAGTGTATTTCAGTTTGCCCTGTTGATTGTATAATTCAGAACCCCGATTATCAGGAAACAAAGGAACAACTGCTGGAAAAATTCAAGAAGCTTCATCCCGATAAGGAGCCCGTTCTCTAACCAATAATTAAAAGGAGGAGGGGGGCATAAGCCCCCCGAAAAACAATGAAAGATAAGATTTTGTCTCTTTTAAAAGGAATAAAATATCCTGGATACACAAGGGATATAGTTTCCTTCGGCATGGTAAAAAGGGTGGAATTCAAGGATGGAAAAGCTGAAATAGACCTTTCCATAAACACACGGAACAAGGAAACCGTTGAAAGTATAAGAAAAGAGGTGGAAGAAAAAGTTTCCAAATTGGAAGGAATTCTAAAAACAGAAGTAAAAATTGAGTCTTTGGTAGGAAAGAAACCTCCTTCTCCAAAGACAAGTGCCCAGTCAAAGGCATCTCCCTTTGCGGACCAGAAAAAGATTGAAGGTGTAAAATGTGTGATAGCTGTGGCATCTGGAAAAGGAGGGGTTGGAAAAACAACAGTTGCGGTAAACCTTGCTCTGGCTCTGGCAAAGAAGGGATATAAGGTTGGAATAATGGATGCGGATGCTTACGGACCCAATGTTCCAACTATGATGGGAATTGAAGGAGCAGTTCCAAGAGTTACAGAAGGCAATAAAATTATCCCTGTTGATGTTGGAGGAATAAAGGTGATAAGCATAGGCTTTTTCATTCAGAAAGACCAACCGCTTATATGGAGAGGTCCTCTTGTATCAAAGCTAATAGAACAATTCCTCAGAGATGTAGTTTGGAAACCATTAGATATCCTTATAGTTGACCTTCCCCCAGGAACAGGGGACATCCAACTTTCCCTTGTTCAAAAAGTTCCTGTTAACGGTGGAGTAGTGGTAACCACTCCCCAGGAACTTGCTCTTCAGGATGCAAGGAAGGGAGCAAAAATGTTCATGGATGTAAATGTTCCTGTTATAGGAATAATCGAGAATATGAGTTACCTTGTGTGTCCTCATTGCGGAGAAAGAATTGATCTTTTCCCAAAGGCAGGTAGCGAAAGGGCGGCAAAGGAAATGGAGACAAAATTTTTAGGGGAAATCCCCTTTGAACCAAAGGCAGCAGAAGGATCAGATCAGGGAAGGCCAGTGGTTCTCTATTACCCCGATTTTGAACAATCCAAAGCTTTTGCTAAACTTGCAGATACTGTGGTGAAGGAAACTGAATGTATTGAACCCATCCAGTAGGTTTCCCTATCTTCACTTAACCCTTTTCGTTCTCACTTTCCTTTCCACTCTCATCTGGGGTGCGGTTCACTGGATAGGTTTTTATAATCCTCAGGCAGGAGGAAAGGAAATAATGGAAATTTTTAAGTCCTTCAGATTTCTCTATCTCGGGCTTCCCTTTTCTCTTTCAATAATGCTCATTCTTCTTTCCCACGAAATGGGGCATTACATAGCTGCAAGGACATATGGTATAGATACCACTCTTCCATATTTTATCCCTGCTCCCAATATAATAGGGACTTTTGGCGCAGTTATAAAGATAAAAGGGCATATCCCCTCAAGAAAAGCCCTTTTTGATGTTGGGGCAGCAGGTCCAATAACAGGGTTTATAGTCTCGCTTCCCTTCTTAATTTACGGGCTTGCAAATTCAAGGATATTAACAAACATTCCAAAAGGGGGATTATCACTTGGAGAACCATTGATTTTTAAACTGATCTGCAAGATTTACTATCCAGGGATTTCTTCTGATCTTATATTCATTCATCCCGTAGGTTTTGCAGCCTGGGTAGGTCTCTTCGTAACATCCCTGAATCTTCTCCCTGTAAGCCAGCTTGATGGAGGACATATAAGCTATGCGGTACTTGGAAAGGACTCAAAAAAGCTCTCCTTTGCAATTTTCGCTTTTCTCTTGTATCTCGGTGCCTTCAAATGGTGGGTATGGTTGATATGGGCCGGACTCATCATGATAATCGGAGTATATCATCCAGAATTCGTCTATGAAGATAAACTTGACCCTAAAAGATATATCATTGCTCTGTTTGTCCTTTTAGTATTTCTCCTGACATTTATACCCCAGCCCTTCATCTTCAGCCACTGAGGAAAGCGTCTTTTATCTTTCCTTTACTTTTCTTCCAAAATCTCGTATAAGGAAAAAGGAGGGAAAAATGAAAAAGATTCTAAGCATCTTTCTACCCTGGTTTATATTTGCGGGTGCACTCAGCTATAATATGAATGTTGGGCTTAAGCTCAAGGGGAAATGGGGCGCTTATGTAAACGGCAAGGAAATAATTGTCTGGGAGAATAATTCCACAAAGCCCGTTTCATCATTCTATTTCCACCTATACCAGAACGCATTCAGGGAAGGGGCAAGCTTTATGGAGGATATGGGGGGAATGCCCGACAAATGGAAAAAGCATAATGAATGGTGGGGCAAAGAAAAGATAATTAAAATATTGGTAGATGGGCAGGACTTAACCGCTAATCTCTCCTATGTTTCGCCTGATGATGGAAACAAGAAGGATAAGACTGTCGCAGTTGTTTCTCTTCCAAAGGCAATACCTGCGGGTAAAAAGGCAAACATAGAAATTGAATTTGAGACTAAACTCCCCAAAGCTTTTGCCCGTTCAGGTGTGGGAAAGGGCTATTATTTCGTTTCCCAGTGGTTTCCTAAATTTGCAGTTCTTGAGGAGGACGGAACCTGGGTATGTCATCAATACCACAGAAATGGTGAATTCTACGCTGATTTTTCAACTTATGATGTTAAAATTGCCCTTCCAGAAGAACTAAAGGTTGCTGCCACAGGGGAAATAATTGAGAGGAAGAAGAAAGGTGCCCATCAGATTCTTCTCTTTCATCAGGAGAAAATCCACGATTTTGCATTTGTTGCAGACAATGATTTTATAAAGATGAAAGAGTTCTACGAAAGCCCTGTCCAGCCAAGAGTAAAGATTCTCCTCTTTGTCCAGCCCGCTCACAAAAATCAGGCTCAAAGATATTTTGAGTCAGTAAAAAGGGCACTGAAGTTCTACTCCGAAAGGATTGCCCCATATCCTTACAGAAGAATAACAATTGTTGACCCTGACATCTCAGGGATAAGAACATCAGGCATGGAATATCCAACTATGATTTCCACTGGTACCCTCTATTTAATGCCAAAAGGAATAAGATTCCAAGAAGAGGTGACTGTTCATGAATTCGGCCATCAGTATTGGTACGGAGTGGTTGCAAATGATGAGACAGATGAAGCATGGCTTGATGAGGGAATAAACACATTTTTTGAAGTAAACATAATGGCCACATACAAATGGATGTTCAATTATCTATTCTTTAAGTCCAAGGACGCCGAAAGGCAGAGGGTAACCTATTCAAAAACAACATATGCTGACCCGATAATAACCCCTTCTTGGAAATTCTTCCCTGGGACATACTCCAATTCTGTCTATACAAAGGCAACTTTGACTCTTGAAACGTGGAAGAGACTCGTAGGGGAGAAAAAATTCTTTAAGGCCCTAAGTAATTATTTTTACAAATATGCCTACAAACACCCCCACTCAAAGGATTTCTTCCAAACGATGGATGAAAGCTTGGGAAAAGATTGGTCAGGACTATGGAAACCAATGTTCTACAAGCCAGGAAAAGTTAACTGGAAAGTATACTCGGTTAGGAAAAAAACTCTTGTTCTCCTAAGAGAGGGAGTTGATGTTGAAATTCCCGTGGATGTTGTCGTAAAGCTTTCTGGGGGAAAGGAGAAGAAGTTTAAATGGTCTACAAGGTGGATGAAGAAAAAATTCGGCTTAAACATAAAAGAAGTAAGGATAGATCCAGAAGAGAAACTGATGATAGATTCAAATCCTTTTGACAATTGGTGGAGCAAATCTTCACCTTTAGCAAACAAACTTATCTCGTCATTCCTGGATAAGCTCCAGATCGTGTTTCTCAATTTGTTACCTTAGGAGGAAAAAATGAGAGGAATAATATATTTCATTTCAGGAATAAGGGAAGCTGTGTGGAATTTAAGATACAGCCTTTACCTTTGGCTTTTGTCCTTAGGTTTTTCCCTTTTCATTTACATACCCGCAAAAAAGTTCCTTTTATCCAGGGTAGGACATTTTCCTGACGCTTTATACCTTTTAAAACATCCTGATTATGCTTCTGGCTTTATCTACAGCAATGGCCAGACCCTCTGGGGAGCAATATTTTCTATGTTCATAATTTTCTACATAGCCTCACTTATAGTAGAAGCCGGAATACTGAGTGGAATTGTAGTTAGGGAAGATTTTTCAGCTTGGAAAAGATATTTATGGAGATTTGTAAAAATTGAGCTCCTATCCCCGATCCTATACATTCCATTTCTTATTGTAGGAGCCATACCAGGAATATTTGTAGCGGTTGGAATCCCTTATTATAAAGAAAAATCTTTCTCCCAGTCCATGTTGGTCTCTGCTATATTCTTCATCCTGTTCTTTATTCTTGCATCTGTTGCAAAAGATTATTCAAAGATATGGGTTGTAAAGGAAAACAGAGGTTCTATTAACTCCATGGTAAAGGCCATCGGTATTTCTTTCAAGTTCTGGTTCTCCTCAATAATAATGGGGATCTTTGCCCTTGCCCTCTGGTTCATCCCATATCTGTTCTTAGCGCATCCATTTTCAAGCTTGGGACCTTTTATCTCATTTACAGCGTTTCAGATTCTCATATTCATAAAAGCTTTTTCTAAAATAAGCCTTTACTACGGCGAGAATTCAATAATTAAGTATTCTACACCCGCTTAGCTTTTTTGCCAACGCAATATTGGATTTCTCGCAGCGCCTACTTCGTCAAGCCTTCTTATAGGAGTATTGTGGGGAGCTGAATGGAGAAGCTTGGGTTCCTTCTTTGCTTCTTCTACTATCCTGAGCAATGCCCCTGCGAAGTCATCCAAGCTTTCCTTAGACTCCGTCTCTGTTGGCTCTATCATAAGTGCACCGTGAACTATGAGAGGGAAATATATCGTTGGAGGATGAAAACCATAATCAAGTAGCCTCTTTGCTATATCAAGAGTTGATGTTTTATCCCTAAAGCTTTCTTCTGAAAGAACAAACTCGTGAAGAGTAGGTGTACTGTATGACATTTTGAATTTTTTACTGAGCTTTGCTCTGAGGTAATTCGCATTTAGAACTGCAAGCTCTGCGGCTTCTTTAAGTCCTTCTCCCCCAAGCTCTCTTATATAAGCAAGGGCTTTTACAAGGACGAGAAAGTTCCCAAAGAAGCTCCTTATTCTGTCTCCTCCTTTTTCCCAATGAAGCCTGCCCTCTTCTCCAATAAGTCTCGGACCTGGAAGGAAGGGAGCAACTTCTTTAACTGCACCCACAGGTCCACTCCCCGGTCCTCCTCCGCCATGGGGAGTAGAAAAGGTCTTATGGAGATTTAGGTGCATAACATCAACGCCAAAGTCAGCCACCTTAACCTTTCCAAGAAGTGCATTCATATTTGCTCCATCCATATAAAGGAGAGCACCCTTGCTGTGGAGGAGTTCTGCTATCTTTTTTATATCGCGCTCAAATATCCCCAATGTATTCGGGTTTGTAATCATGAGGGCCGCTACCTTTTGGTTCAATGCCTCCTTGAATTTCTCAAGATCTATCATTCCATCTGGACCAGATGGAATCTCGACAGCCCTGTATCCAGCAAGGGTTGATGAAGCAGGGTTTGTGCCATGAGCAGAGTCAGGAATGAGAACTATCTCCCTTCTTTCACCCTTGCTTTCAAGGTAGTTCCTTATCGTCGTTATCCCCGTAAACTCACCATGGGCACCTGCGGAAGGGGCAAGGGTAAAAGCATCAAGACCTGTTATTTCTTTGAGAACTTCTTCAAGTTCCCTGAATATTCTGAGGTTCCCCTGAACAAGTTCCTCGGGAAGAAGGGGATGGGCATCTGTAAAAATAGAAGCAACCAATTCGTTGACCTTTGGGTTGTATTTCATTGTGCAGGAACCAAGCGGATATATCCCCCAGTCCTCGGAATAGTTCATAATAGAGAGCTTTAGATAGTGGGAAACGACCTCCCTCTCTGAAACCTCTGGTAGCTCCTTTATCTCGCCTCTCATGAGATCTGATGGAATTCTCACCTCGCCTGCCTCTTCCCTTACGAAAAAACCTTCCTTTCCCTCTTTTGAAAGTTCAAATATTAATTTCATTTTGAAGCCTCCATTCCCTTAACAAGGGCATCTATGTCTGAGAGGGAATTCATCTCGGTAAATGTTAGGAGAAGTGAATTGCTAAGTTCTGGGAATTCCTTTCCAAGGGGATATCCTGCCACAATTCCTCCGCTTAGAAGAGCGTCTCTGAATTTCTCTCCGTCAGTTCCAACATCAACAACAAATTCGTTAAAGAACGGGCCATTGAATTTGAGCTTAAATCCTTTATCCTCAAGCATCGAGGCTGCCCTCACAGCTCTTTTGTGGTTCAAAAGAGCCAGCTTCCTCAGTCCTTTCCTTCCAAGGAGGGAAAGGTAAATAGCAACCCTGACAGTGCACCATGCTTCATTTGAACATATATTTGAAGTTGCCCGCTGCCTCCTTATGTGTTGTTCCCTTGCGGATAATGTAAGAACAAATCCTTCCTTTCCCTCAATATCTTTTGTCATTCCAACAAGTCTTCCAGGCATTTTCCACATGTATTTCTTTGTTGTTGCAAAAAAGCCCAGATAAGGACCGCCATAAGCAAGGGGAAGGCCAAAGCTCTGGGTTTCTCCTGCTGCAATCTCTGCTCCTGAATCACCGGGGGATTTGAGGATTGCAAGGGAAAGCGGTTCCCAAGTTGAGGTTATAAGAAGAACTTTCTTATCCTTTATATTCTCATATACAGTCTCCAACTCCTCTATTACTCCGAAGAAATTGGGATAACCAACTATAAATCCAGTGGTGTTATTATCTATTTTTTCCTCAACCTCCCTGATATTAATCCTCCCATCCCGGTTATATCCGATCTCTACAATATCTATGCCTTGTTTCCTCAGGTAAGTTTCCATCACTTCCTTGTATTGCGGATTAAGTGATCTCGCAACTGCAATTTTCCCCTTTTTTACCCTGAGAGCCATAAGGGCTGCTTCTGCTGTCGCAGTTGCTCCTTCATACATTGAGACATTGGCAACCTCGAGTCCAGTGAGGGCTGAAATATAGGTTTGATACTCAAAGGCTGCCGTAAGATTCCCCTGGCTTACTTCTGGCTGATAAGGAGTATAGGGAGTCAAGTATTCTGATCTCATTGATATGTAATCAACCGCATAAGGAATGTAATGATTGTAAGCACCTGCACCAAGGAAAATCTTCTTGTCTGCAAACCTGTTCTGCGCGTCTATATTCCTGAAATAGTCCACAAGGGCTCTTTCATCCTTTATAGGGCTAATATTTAATTTCCCTTTGAAC
Source organism: Acidobacteriota bacterium (assembly GCA_015486055.1). Classification (GTDB taxonomy): domain Bacteria; phylum Acidobacteriota; class Aminicenantia; order S016-38; family S016-38; genus S016-38. The sequence continues at coordinate 123,981 of WFSJ01000018.1, read as the reverse complement.
TTCAACTCCTCTGGAATTGAGGAAAAAAGATCTTCTATGGAGGAAATTCCCATTTCCTTGAGCATTTCCTCCCTGTCCCTTTCGGTAAGGGGAATATATCTGCTCATTTTTCGCCTTCTAACATTTCCTCATATTCCTTGGCAGATAGGAGATTGGAGATCTCATTTGAATCGGCGAGTTTTACAATAGCTATCCATCCTTCTCCATAAGGATCCTTATTTACAAGTTCAGGCTCTGAGGAAAGTTTCTCGTTTACCTCAATTACCTCTCCGCTTACAGGAGTATAAATTTCTGCTGAAGACTTTACAGAATCTATAGAGCAGAGAACCTCTCCTGCCTTGAGCTTTTTCCCAACTTCTGGAAGCTCTACATATACTATGTCTTGAAGCTCACTCTGAGCAAAATCCGTTATACCCACAGTCCCCTTTTCTCCCTCAACCCTCACCCATTCGTGGGATTTTGTGTAATAGAGTTCATCCAATATCATGACTTACCTCCTATTTTTTCTCTCTTTTATAAAATTGCCTTGGAACAACCACTGCCTTGTATTTCCTTCCCCTTATCTCTATCTCGAATTCACTTCCCAGTTTTGTTTTCTCTATGGGAAGGTAAGCATTGCCGATGTTCTTTTTGAGGTAAGGGGCATAGCTTCCGCTTGCAAGTTTCCCATATTCCTTCCCATCAACGAAGAGTTTATACCCATGGCGGGGAACAGCCTTTTCAAGCATTTCAAATCCTGCGAGCTTTCTCTCCAAACCCTCTTCCTTCTGCTTTGCAAGAGCACTCTCCCCTATGAATTTCTTACCCCATTTTATTATCCACTCAAGGTCAGCTTCAAGCAATGTGGTAGTCTCATCCATATCGTTACCATACAGGTTCATCCCTGCCTCAAGCCTTAATGTGTCCCTTGCACCAAGTCCTGCTGGTTTAAGCCCATAGCTTCTCCCTGCTTCCATAAGTGCATTCCAGTATTTCACACCGAGCTCTGCCGGACTGTAAATTTCAAATCCATCTTCTCCTGTGTAGCCGGTTCTTGAAACTATAACTTTCTCCCCGAGAAGTTCTATCACTGCGAAGTGGTAGTATCTTATACTCGAAAGTTCGTAATCTGTAATTTTCTGGAGTATTTCCTGTGACCTTGGACCCTGAATGGCTATCTGAGCGATCTCTGCGCTTTTATTCTCAAGTTTTACATCAAATCCCTTGCCCTTTTCTACAATCCACCTGAAGTCTTTGTCGGTGTTGGAAGCATTAACAACAAGCATGTATTCATCCTCGTCAAGTTTGTAAACCAGAAGGTCGTCCACTACAGTTCCCTTTTCTGTAGGAAAGGAAGAATATCTTGCTCTTCCTTTTTTCATTTTCTCAACCTCATTAGAAGTAACCCACTGGAGAAATTTAGTCGCCTCTTCTCCTTTTACAAAGATCTCACCCATGTGGCTTACATCAAAAATCCCTGCTCTTTCCCTTACAGCTAAGTGTTCCTCTATAATAGAGGAATACATAACAGGCATTTCAAAGCCCGCAAACTCAATTAATTTTCCCCCGAGCTTTTTGTGAATTTCATATAAAGGCGTTCTTTTCATAATTTCCTCCTTCAGCAAGGATAATAAAAAAAGAAAAATTAGTCAAAGGGAGCAGGCTGTAAGCCGAATTCTGTTAAAGTCATCATTTGACTTGGATGGCAATTACCTGCCACCTCAAGCTGCCCACCAGGGGTTAACGCCGGGCAAGCTACCCCTTTTGGCATTGCTCCGGACGGGGTTTACCGTGCCCCCAGTGTCACCACCGGGGCGGTGGGCTCTTACCCCACCTTTTCACCCTTACTTTGTTTGAAACAAGGCGGTATGTTTTCTGTGGCACTTTCCCTGAGCTTGCGCCCGATCTGTGTTACGGATCGTCCTGCCCTTCGGAGTTCGGACTTTCCTCCCGTCATAAGACGAGCGATGACACACCTACTCCCCATGCTATATTTTACTCCTTTTCCTCGCCTTTTATTATCCCATATTGCATGAGCTTTCTATAAAGATTACTCCTGGGGGTGCCAAGGACTTCTGCTGTCTTCTTGATATTCCAATCGTTTTCCTTCAACTTCTGGAGTATGAAGAGTTTTTCTGCCCTCTGCTTGAAATCCTTTAGATTATCTGCCCCGAAAACAGCGGATTTTTCCTCGTCAACTCCTACAAGAATGTAATCAGGGATATCTTTTATATCTATTACAGAGGAATTCACCATGGTCATAAGCCTTTCCACAAGATTTTTAAGCTCCCTAACATTACCGGGCCAAGAATAACTTCTTAAAACATCCATTGCCTTCTGGGATATTTCCTTTTCAGGATAATTATTCTCCTCGCAGAACTTCTTCATAAAATAATTAAAAAGGATGGGTATATCCTCCTTCCTCTTTCTTAGAGGGGGAACTTTTATTATCACCACACCTATTCTGTAATAAAGGTCCTCTCTAAACCTACCTTCTTTTACAAGGCGCTCTAAATTCCTGTTGGTGGCAGCTATTATTCTTACATCAACATATATCATTTTATTCGAGCCAATCCTTTCTATTTCACCTGTTTCTATTGCCCTCAGGAGTCTTACCTGAGTTTTTAAACTCATTTCTCCTATCTCATCCAGAAAGAGAATCCCCCTATTCGCTGCTTCAAATTTACCTATCTTTCTCTCCGTCGCTCCTGTAAATGAGCCCCTTTCATGTCCAAAAAGCTCGCTTTCTATCAACTCTTCAGGTATAGCCGCGCAGTTAAGGCTTACAAAAGGAGCTTTTTTCCTCGCAGAAAGAAGGTGAATTGCCCTAGCAACAAGTTCCTTTCCGCTTCCGCTTTCCCCCTTTATAAGAACAGTCGTGTCCGCTCTTGAGACTCTTCTAATATCCTCCCATAGTTTTTGCATTACCTCTGCCTCTCCCACAAGGGAAAACCCCCATTTCCCTTTCCCGTGAACCTTCGTTCTATTCACTGCTTTCTCCACAGAGAGTATAAGCTCCTCTTTTTTAAAAGGATATATAAGAACGTCAAAGGCCCCTTCTCTTATAAGGTCAACGGAATGTGAAATATTCCGGTCCAGGGTTATAACTACAACAGGTATTCCCTCATCTTCTGATGCTTCCAGAAGATCCCCTATCCATCCCTCTTCCTCTGCGATTATCACCTCTGGATTCGAAGAGAAAATCTTTGAAAAAGCTTCAGGAGAAGAGCTTACAGTTTCTATTTCATAGCCCTTCAAAAAATCTTTTATCTCTTTTTTACTGGAGAGCATAAGAACTTTTCCCATAGGTTTATTATAATAGAAAGGATGAGGTTTAAGAATTTTTTTGCTCTGATTTTGGGAATTTCCATAATTATTACAGGGTATGAAATCCTTTTTACAGAGTCCTCAAAAATTAGGAAAACAATGAAAAATTGCGTGAAATTGGTGAAAAAGTTTTCTCCCTCAGCTCCATCCTGTTTGTGTCAGGACTTTTCTGAACTGGGATATGGGATAAAGGAGGCAGAAAAAGATTGGAATACATACAGGGAAGATTTCCAGAAAATATCCATAAGATATATCCTATATGACATAGAAACAAGAAATTATTGGGCAAAAGCAAAGATAAAGGTAAGGGCTGTTGGAAAAATACAGGGAAAATTGTATCTCCTTGCAGGTTCCTCCTTTGGATATGAATCGGGGGAGATTTTTTTCCTCAAAAGGAAGGGGAAATGGTGTATAAAAAGGTTGGACATTCCCAGCTTGAGAGATTGGATAAGGCAAAGATAAGGATCGGGACCTCAGGGTTTTCATACCCTCATTGGAAAGGAATTTTTTATCCTGAAAAATTAAATCAATCTTCCTGGCTTGAACATTACATGCTGTATTTTTCTATTGTAGAGTTGAATGTGACTTTCTACCGCCTTCCAAAAGAGGAAACTTTTATTTCCTGGAGAAAGAGGGCAAAACCTTACTTCAGCTACATTGTGAAATTATCAAGGACAATTACGCATTTAAGAAAATTAAAGGCAAAAAGGGAGGAAATAGAAAGGCATTTGAAAAATTACAGGATACTCGATAATAAGCTCGAGCTTATTCTCGTTCAGCTTCCATCCAGTCTGAAATTTGATATAGAGCTTCTTAAAAATTTCCTCTCCTTCCTACCAGAAGACCTAAGCTTCGCCTTTGAATTTAGAAGCCCCACATGGTGGAACGAGAAGGCTTTCTGTCTGCTAAAAGAAAAAAGGGCGGGCATTGTAATAACTGACTGGAAAGGGATGCCCGATGAATATCCTGAAGGTTTCTCCACATATTATATAAGGCGACATGGACCGACCACCAGATATTCCTCTAATTATCCGAAGGATTATCTCGATTCCCTTGCCGAAAGGCTGGTTTCCCTTCCAGGAAGAAAGTATGCTCTCTTCAATAATGATTTCCATGGATATGCTATTGAAAATTCATATTACCTCAGGGAAAAGGTTCTTTCCCTGCTCACTCCATGATATAATTTATTGAATGGATTACCCTCTAATTATCAATGATATAGTAAGGCTCGGGGCACATCCTTCGGACTTTCTCCACAGGGACAAAAACCTTATCCTGAATTTATCTGAGGACAGATTCGAATTCGTCCTATCACTTGCAGAAGAGGCTGGTTTACTCTCTACTGTTGGTAAAGGGTGGAGAAAAGGGGAAAACTTTACAGAACTCATAGAAGGAAAGGTTGGAAAATATTATAACCAGCTTATTTCTGTGTTCCTCAACTCCCAGCGTTGGGATGAGCTTCCGCATATAATAAGGCTCAAAGCAATGGGGGAAAGAGAAGCTCCAAATAAGGCGAGAACTTTCCTTTTTTCCTCATTAAGAGAAGGAGAAAGAAGGGCTGCTTTTATAAGAAGGATTAGAGAAGAAAACCCCAATTTTTACAGGAAAGGAGGCATATGGAAACTAAGGAGAGAAAGGAAAAAACCTCTTTGGGATGAGCTTGAGACCAAGTTGATCGATCTCTTTTTAAAAGAGCTGGAATGGCTCAATGTGATAAAAAACGACGAAAACATAGAATTTTCGTCTCTCGGAAAGGAAATAATGAACGGGAGAGAACCTGAGTTCCAGTTTGAAAAACCTTTGGTGAAACCTGATTATGAGGTGGTTGCAGGCTTCGCCATTCATCCAAAGTCTCTTTATTTTTTAGAGACAATAGCAGAACCCGTATCCTGTGATGGAATATACATCTATAGAATATCAAAGGAAACAATAACTAATATCATTGAAAAGGGAATGAACCCAAAGGAAATTCTTAAAATACTGAAAAGCTGGGGGGCACCAGATAACCTAAAAGAAAATATAAAAATATGGGGTGCAAGATTCTCAAAGATAAAACTCAGGTTTGGCGGAATCATTGAATTTGAAGACCCTTATTTAATGAAGGAAATCCTGGGAATAGAAGGGATAAAAGATATAATTAAGCCAATAGATGAAAAATACGGCCTCATTACAATAGATAACCTTGAGAAATTGAAGAAACACTTAAAGGCTGAAAATTATTATGCCGAGATTCCGAAAAGCTGGAAAGTTAAAAAGATACTCTACCTGAGTGAGGAAGAAAAAGAGGTGTTAAAGGGAATATTGTCAAAGCTCTCCCCTGAACTGAATTTTCCATTCAATGTGGTAATAGAAGAAATACTGGAAAGGCTGTGATACCATTAAAGGACGACATTCCTTCAGAAACTTTTCCCTTCGTAAATTATGGAATAATCGGGCTAAATTTCATAATATTTTTCTATGAGATCTCACTCGGGGCAGAAGCTCTTTCCAAATTCATATACAATTTCGGCTTTGTCCCCTATAAATTTACTTACATCCTGAAGTGCTCAATCTGCCCACTCTCTGATGCGCTTTTACCTCCATTAAGCTCAATGTTTATCCACGGCGGGTGGCTTCACATACTCGGAAACATGCTTTTCCTTTACATTTTTGGAGACAATATCGAAGATGCTCTCGGCCATCTAAAATACTTGATCTTCTACCTTCTCTCAGGACTTGCGGCAGCAATTCTCCAGTACTTAATTCATCCTTTTTCCAAGGCTCCAATGATAGGAGCTTCAGGAGCTATTGCAGGAGTGCTTGGCGCATATTTTATCTTATATCCAAGAGCAAGGGTTTTTACCTTAGTTTTCTTTTTCATCTTCGTGGACATTATTCCTATTCCTGCCTTTTTATACATAATTTTTTGGTTCCTTATCCAGATATTTAGTGGAAGCGCTTCTCTTGTTTTAAAAGGTGCTGGAGGAGTGGCATGGTGGGCACATATAGGAGGTTTTATAGGGGGGATTTTTATGGTTTTCATTTTTAAAAAGAAAAGAAGGTTGAAAAATAGAAAAAATGTTCTATCTTAATAAGTATAGCCCGGCACCCTTTGCCATGTAAAATGGCAGAAATCCAAGTGATTGAGGGAATGGCCGGGCTTTTATCATACGAATTCCGATGTCTTCCTCTTCTATTTTTTCCTTCTTAGCCCTGGGAAAATTCAGCTGAGGATTGGGCATTATTTAATCCCGATTATCTCAACAACCCTTTCGGCCTCCTGCTTGCCATCTTTCTTTACCATTTCAGAAATGATAGTTTCAACAGCTCCCGGATGCTGGAGAAGTGCTGAAAAGAATTTTTTAAACCTTCTCTTCATGGGGTGAACTATAACCTTTCGCACCAAGGAATCCGCAATGGCTTCTCTCTCAGGTTGGGATAAGGACAAAAAAATATTTACCTCCTCTTCAATATCTCCTGCTTTTTCTATATCCTCCTGCTCTTCAAAACCCACTTCATAATTAGAATAGCTCTTGAGAAAATTATCAGTAATTTTCCTTGTTTTATCAGAAAGCTTATCCTTAACTATTCTCAGTGATTCAAGCCTGATGCTCGGGGGAATGAAATCATTGCTGATGAAATCCCTTATAATCTTCTCTTCCTTTTCAGGACGAGAACTATCTTTAAGTTCTATAAGAAGCTTCCAAAAAGGGTCTTTCACAAAGGATAAAGCTTCATGGAAAAGGTTTAAATCTCCGTTCTTCAATAGCTCGTAAGCAATGGCTCCCTGCCAGAAAGGATTTTCTATCCTCCTTAGGAAGCCCATTGCGGTTTCCCCCAATCCTGCTTTTTTCATATCTTTTGCTATCTCCATCATCGTCCAATACTTAAAGGAAGGCGTCTCAATTTCTCTTGCCATAAGAAGAAGCGATTTAGAAAAATCCCGGTCAAGCATTTTGTCCTCTGAAACTACATGGCAAAGATTTACAAGGATTTTTCCTCTTTCGTGGTCATAAAGGATGCCTCTCTGAAGCTCTATTATTTCTCCTGAGAGAAGTTTTGCTTCCTTTTTCCCTTTCATAGACTTAATAAGCTCTACAACAAGTTTGGCCTTTTTAAAATCATCCCTGCATTCCTTGAGAAGGCTTAATGTCCTTGAGAAAAGAGGCACAGAATTTGTCCCTTCCTTTAATAAGATAGAAACCGCAGTGGCTGTTAAAGAGCAAATCGGGAGCCTAAACGGAACGAAAGATTCCCTAAGGTATCTCAGATATCTATCCGGATTTGAGGACTTAAAACTTGATTGGAAAAATCCCAGGCTTTCAAGAGCTCTGATATCTGGTTCCTTAAAATCAAGGTATCCTACTCTATCAAGAATAATGTTTTCAAGACCTTTTGTCCCTTTCAATGCCATGTAAATAAGAATCCTTGTTCCAAAATCATAGGGGAAAGCTTCCAAAAAAGGCTCTAATTCCTCTACGGAAATTAAGTCTATTCTATCAAGAACTTTTTCCGCTTTACTTTTCAACCCTTTATAATATCTCAAAGCAATGTTCAAGGCTTCGCTCGCCTTCCCATTTATCAGCATTTCTGCAAATCTTTCTTTTTCCATGTTCATATTTTAACATCCGAGCCTTCCTTGATTTAAAGAAGTTAAATGGGTATAATTCTCTCTTTAAAAAATAAAGAGGGGAAAACATGAGCTGGAAAGGAGTTACAATTTGGTTTACAGGGCTTCCTTGCTCGGGGAAGACGAGCCTTGCAAGTGCAGTAAGGGATAAGCTCAACAAAAGAGGGTATTATGTGGAAGCCCTTGACGGAGATGTTACGAGAAAATATTTATCGAAGGGACTGGGATTTTCAAAAGAAGACAGAGACGAAAACATAAGAAGGGTGGGATTCGTGTGTTCTCTCTTAACGAAAGCAGGGTCTATATCAACTGCTGCCTTTGTATCGCCTTATAGGGCAATTCGGAAGGAGATAAGGAACCAGATAGGGAACTTCGTGGAAGTCTATGTCCGATGTCCAGTTGAGGTTTGCATAAAAAGAGATGTTAAAGGTATGTATAAAAAAGCTATCGCAGGAGAAATAAAGAACTTCACGGGAATATCTGACCCATACGAAGAACCTGAGGATCCTGAGGTGATAGTTGACACAGATAAGGAAAGCATTGAAGAATCTGCAACAAAGGTTATAGAAAAACTTGAGGAAATGGGATATATAGAGGAAAGCAAACCATACTTCTTTAAGCTTCCCCTTTACCTTCTAAAAGAACTTCAAGAAATAGCAGATAAGGAAGGGTATGAGAGCATAGACGATCTCCTCCTTAAAATGATAGTAAAGTCTATGAATTCATTCCAGGGCCCAAAGACCCTCTCCAAGGATGAAAAGGAGAAGATAAAAGAAAGACTCCGCAAGTTAGGATATATAGAGTGAGATAAAATGTTACCAAAACCCCATGGTGGAAAACTAATAGAAAGGTTTATAAATGAAAAGGAGAGGGAAGAAATCCTATCAAAGGGATACAGAGAAATAGAAATAAGCTATGATAGAGCACAGGAAGCAGTAAATATATCAAAAGGGCTTTTTTCCCCTTTAACAGGATTTATGGGTAAAAAGGAGCTTATTTCTGTCCTTAACAATTCGAGACTTCCAAATGGAATCCCATGGACGATTCCCATTGTCCTTGATATAAGCGAGAAGGAAAGGAAGGAGCTCATCTCAGAAGAAGGGGTTATCCTTACACATAAAGGAAGAAAAACAGCATTCCTTGAAATAGAAAGCATCTTTCAATGGGACAAGGAAGATTTTGCAGAGAAGGTTTATAGAACAAGGGATAGGGCTCATCCAGGGGTTTCAAGGACATATGGGCTTAAGGATTATTTTCTCTCCGGGGACATCTTTCTTCTCGAAGGAATACAGGAGCCATTCCCGGAGTTCAATCTATCCCCGAAAGAAACAAGGGTCCTATTTGAGGAAAAGGGATGGAAAAAAGTTGTTGGATTTCAGACAAGAAATGTTCCCCATATAGGTCACGAATATATCCAGAAAACAGCTCTTACCTTTGTGGATGGGCTTTTCATAAATCCCGTCATAGGGAAGAAAAAGAAAGGGGATTTTAAAGATAGGGTGATAATAGAAGCTTACAAGGCACTTATGGAAAACTATTACCCGAGAGACAGAATAGCCCTTTCAATCCTACCCATGGAAATGAGATATGCAGGACCAAAAGAAGCAATTCATCATGCCATAATAAGGAAGAACTTCGGGTGCACCCACTTTATAGTTGGAAGGGACCATGCTGGGGTAGGAAATTATTACGGTCCATACGAAGCCCAGGAAATATTTGAGCATTTTCCTGATCTAAGTATAGAGCCCGTATTCTTTCGTTCCTTCTTTTATTGTAAAAAATGCGGTTCCATTGCCAACGAAAAAACCTGTCCCCATAGAGAGGAGGACCATGTAAATTTTTCAGGAACGGCCATAAGAAAACTCCTGATAGAAGGGAAAATGCCTTCCGAACTCCTTATGAGACCCGAAGTTGCAAAGACCATACTTTCTTTTGACAACCCTTTCGTGGAATAAAAATCCAGCAAAGCTTGAGCTTAAAACCCAAAATATGAGAATTGACAAGGGTAACCCAGAGAAATAAAATTCTTTTGAGATTGATAAAAAGGAGGAAAAATGGATTATACACCTTATTTTTCAAAGAATGCCTTGAGAATGAAGAGGTCTGAAATAAGGGAACTCCTTAAGCTTGTAAACCAACCTGATATGATATCCTTGGCTGGAGGTCTTCCAGCTCCTGATGTTTTCCCTGTAGATGAGTTAAAGGATATAACTGATGAAGTCCTCGAACAAGAAGGGAGAAAAGCTCTTCAGTACGGACCAACTGAAGGAGATCCAAGACTGAAAGAAGAATTAGTAAAACTCATGGCCAAGGAAGGAATTTCTACAACTCCTGATAATATATTAATAATTACCGCATCCCAACAGGGACTCGATCTCCTGGGAAAAATATTCATAGACAGAAAGGACACCGTTGTAACAGAATCCCCGACATATGTAGGAGCAATTCAGGCTTTTAATGCCTATAGTGCCCATATGGAAACTGTTGAATGTGATGAAGATGGAATGGTGCCAGAAGCCCTTGATGAGAAACTCAGGTTTCTATTTGAGAAGGGAATAAAGCCCAAGTTCGTATATCTAATTCCTGATTTTCAGAATCCATCGGGCGTTACCTTACCAAAAGAAAGAAGGGAGGAAATACTGGAAATTGCTGAAAAATACAGGATGATAATAGTGGAGGATACTCCTTATAGACAGCTTAGATTTGAGGGAAAGTCAGAGCCTCCACTGAAGGCAATGGATAAAAACGGTAGGGTTATTTCCCTGTTCACATTCTCAAAAATTCTATTGCCAGGATTCAGGCTTGGATGGATAGTCGCTCCTGAGAAAGTCATAGAAAAACTGGTAATGGCAAAACAGTCTGCGGATCTATGTACCTCGCCATTTGTTCAGGCCATCACTTATAGGTTCTTAAAGAAGGGATCAATGAATAAGCAAATATCCCTAATAGTAGACCAATACAGAAAGAAAAGGGACCATATGCTTAATATGCTGAAAAGACACATGCCAAAATTAAAAGGCTTGAAATGGACTAAACCCAAGGGGGGTCTTTTCCTCTGGGTAACCCTTCCAGAATATATGAATTCAAGGGAGCTGTTCGTAAGGGCAGTTGAGAAAAAAGTCGCATTTGTAGTCGGTCCTGCCTTTCATCCACACGAAAAATGTGAGAATTCTCTAAGGTTGAACTTTTCTTATTCTTCCTTTGACCAGATAGAGGAAGGAATAAAAAGGCTTGCCGAATCAATAAGGCACTACGAAACCGAGATAAAGAGAAAGGAGAGCACAGTAATTACCCCTTAATAAGCGCTGTGATAACAAGAAGAACAAAGGAAAAAGTTATTATCGTAGCCCCAGAGGGAAGATTAAGATAATAGGAAAGGATAAGTCCAAAGCTTGTAGAGATAAGTCCTACAATGGCTGAAAGGATTACATAAATTTTCATATCCCTTGAGAAAAAAAGGGAAACAAGCGGAGGAATCACGAGAAGCCCGGAAAAAAGTATTATCCCGACTATTTTGATGGATACAACTATCACGAAGGAAGTAAGAAAAAGGAATAAATAATACACCAAGTTTACCTTCATCCCCATAACCTTGCAGGTTTCCTCATCAAAGGTGGAATATACCATTTCTCTAAAAAAAAGGGCAAAAAAGATCAGGGTAAGAATAAATGCAAGAATCGAAAGTGCCACTTCCTGCTTCCCAACCATTAATATATCCCCGAAAAGATACCCCATTACATTTGGTGTATATCCTTTGATAAATCCCAGGAGAAGCACGCCCAAGGCCATCGAAAATGGGAAAAATACCCCCACCGCGCTTTCTTCCTCAATTCTATACTTCTTTGAAAATAAGCCAATGGAAAGGCCTACAACAGCTGCAAATATCAGAGCTGAAAGGAGCGGCTCCATCCCAACAAGAAAGCCAATTACAACCCCCGCAAAGGATGAATGGGCTATGCCAGCCCCTATGAAGCTCATTTTTCTTACGACAATAAAGCTTCCTAAAAGAGAAGCAGAGATACCAACCAGAATTCCAGCTAAAAGGGCTCTCTGCATAAAAGAAAACGAAAGAAAATTACCCATCGTGTTTCTTAACAACTATGTGTGGAGTTGGACCATGTCCAAAATAAGCTGCTCCCCTTCCATAAAGACACTCGAGATTTTCACCACTTAGCACTTCTTCTGGTCTTCCGTGGGCAAAAAGCTTTCTGTTGATACACGCTATTTTCGTAACAACTTGGGAAACAGCCATAACATCATGGGAAACAATTATTATAGTAGTGCCTAACTTTTTCTTTATCCTCGTGAGCATCCTGTAAAAGCCTTCCTGAAAAGAGGGATCAAGGCCAGTTTCAGGTTCATCCAGAATGAGCAGTTTCGGTTTTGAGACCAGAGCCCTTGCTATTAGAACTCTCTGCCTCTGTCCCCCTGAAAGGTGGTTAAACAATTTCTCTTCAGTCCCTTCCATCCCTACCATCTCAAGGGTTTCCCTCGCTACCTGTCTATCTTCCAATCCCGATAACTTCAGTAGTCCCCTATACTTCCCCATCATTACGATAGACTTTACCTTTATTGGCATCTTCCTATTTGGGGAAAGGTTCTGGGGAACATATCCGATAAGCCTTCTCTCCTCCCTTAGCTCCCATGGAGGCTTACCGAATACTTTCACTTCACCTTTCTGTGGCATAAGTAGGCCGAGGATTATCTTAAGGAGGGTAGTTTTCCCCGCACCGTTAGGACCCAATATCGCAATGAGGCTTCCCTCTTCAACCTCAAAATTTATGTTTTCAAGCACTTCCTCTGTATCATAGGAAAACCACAGATCCTTTATCTGGAGAATATTCATTTCAAAGCACCTTTTATCTTATTGAAATTCCAGAGAATAAAACCCTCATATGTTTTGAAATTTCCTCGGGCAAGGGGATCAAGATAAACATATTTCATATTCTTTCCCTTGCATATCAATTTAGCATATCTTTTGGGAACAGAAGGTTCAAGAACAAGAAGATCAGCCTCAAGATCTTGCAGTCTTCGGGGGCTCGGCGGTTCAGCAGGATTCTCTGAAAGAATTCCCTTTATCTTGAATCCATAATCCTTGAAAAAATATTCCCAAGCAGGATGGTAAAGAAGCACTTCTTTCTTTTTCAACCCTGATGCCTCCAAGGCAATTTCTGCATCAAGAGCAATGATTTTCTCTTTTACCTCCATCTGTCTTCTAATAATTCCCTCCCTTTTTTGGGGAAATGTCTCACTCAGAACCTTTCCTATCTTATAAATCGCTGGGAGAATTCTCCTTGGGGAAAGCCAGTAATGAGGATTAACTCTGCCATAATCTTTTATAAGTCTCACTGAATTAGAAAGATCTATCTTTTTTATGCCTTCTATATTCCAGAATTCCAGCCCTGCTCCTATTTCAAAAAGAAGCTTTGCCTGAGAAATCTTTTTTATTACAGCTGGCTCTGGGGAAAAAAAATGAGGAGATCTATTAGGAGGAAGAAGGGTTAAAATTTTCCCTCCGTAAATCTCGGCCACTAGGAGAGAAAGGGGTTTGATAGAAGCTATAACCTCATTGGAAGCAAAACAAAGAGAAAGAAAAAAAAAGAGGAAAATTATTTTCTTCATACTTAAATTATATCTTCACTGTCTATTATTTTCTTTACATCCCTCTGAACATATTTCCTAAGCTCCTCGGCCCCGGAAAATTTCCTCTCATCCCTTATTCTTTTTAAGAGAAATGCTTCAACCTTTTCTCCTTCTTCCACTTCAACTTCTGAATCTATTGAATATGCCTCCAATATAACTTCCTTCCCTCCGAAGGTAGGTCTATTACCTATGTAAATTGCAGACCTCAGGAATTTCTTTCTTATCTTTACATATCCTTTGTAAATCCCTTTGGGAAGGATTTCATTGAGGGGAATTATGTTCACAGTGGGAAATCCGAGCTTCTTACCGAGGCCTTCCCCACTAACTTTGAACCCTTCTATGGAATAGGGCTTCCCTAACAATGGAGATGCTTCTTTTACCTTTCCCTCTTGCAGAAGTTTCCTTATCCTTGTGCTGGATACCTTCTCACCCCCACAATAAACTTTCTCTAAGGCCCAAACCCTAAATCCAATTTCCCTTCCAAAATTCTCAAGAAGGAAAGCATCCCCTACCCTTCCCTTCCCAAATCTAAAGCCCTTTCCGACAAATATCTCCTTAAAATTCATCCTATCTCGGAGGTACTTCACAAATTCTAAAGGGTTCATTCCTGAGAGCACCTTCCCAAATGGAAGGACAAGGGTCTCATCTACCATTTCCCTTAGGGAAAGGAGCCTCTGTTCCAGAGTTTGAATTAGTTTTACTCTCTTTCCAAAAAATTCTGAAGGATGTGGCCAAAATGTAACAGCTACAAGAGGATGCCGGAGAGCAATCGATCTGGCTTTAGCAGCCCTTATTACTTCCTTATGGCCTATATGAATTCCATCAAAATTCCCTATGGTTATATAAGATCCCTTCTTTTCAGGAGGCTCCATAAATAATTTCATTTGAAAAGAAAATAGGAAGAAAAATCCTTAAAATATGTACAGAAGAGAGAAAATTGAGAAATTGTCAGAGAGAGTATGGACAAGATTATTATCAAAATCGATACAATAATAAGGGATGTGGAAGATCCTGTCTTAATCTCCTGCCTTTCCATGCTCTTTATTATGGTTTCAATCTCCTTTTCTTCCCCAGTCATTACTATGGCTCCTTTTTTCTTGAGAGAACAGAGTGCCTTTAGTGTGGTGAATTCATCGTAGGAACTCATGAGAAGAATTCTCTCAACAGGATTTATACCATCAATAAGGTTCAGAACATGAAGTTCAACTGAGGTAAGTTTCCCCGGATCGTCCACTGTCGCTTCTTCTCCCCAAACCAATTCCACCTTTGTCCTATCAAAATCAGTTGAAGCTTCAAAAACCACTGAGTCGGAGGAAATCTCTTTCCTTATCTCGGGAAGTTCATCAATATTTGCAGCGATTTCTAAGATAAAGTTTTCAATGGGTATCGGTTTTATCATCCTGTTGGCTTCCTCTATTTCATCTATTGTTTCAAAAACATATTTTTGAATTGGTGATGTATAAAGCTTAAAGAAAATCCTCTCTATCTGCCTCCTTAAAGTATTCTCAACTACATCTTCATCTACCAATCCATATTTGACAAGGACCTGCCCCAGCTTTTTCTTGGTGGATTTCTGAAGTTTTATAGCATTTGAAAGTTCCTCCCTGTCTATGTATCCCTGAAGCATCAATATATTCCCGAGTCTTTCATCAAGCCGCTTCGGGAATGTATCGGCGCCAACAATTCTTCCTCTCTCTATGAAAATAAAGAAATGGGTATCCTTTCCTCCATCTATCCTAAGCACCCCTGTGGATTTTTGCATCCCGATAGTCTGGAGAACTCCTGTAAAATCTATACCCTTGAATTTAACAGCATTTTTCCCCATTATGACCTCCGCTCAACGATGTAAATATAAACTACCGATAACACATAAAAAAGGAATGCAAGAAATAAAAAATGGAGGGAAAGTGGAAATCCAATTTTAAGTCCAAAAAAGAAGATGCTCAAAGAATATACATACAGCATGGAAAACAGTGGAGTATATATCTTTCCCTTCGGAAACAGGCTGGAGCCAGGATAGAGAAAATCCAAAATGCTCAAAACAATTTCCCTCGGCAATCTCCTCAATCTTTTTTTCTTTATATTTCCCATAATTACCGAAGATGTGTCGCCTGCATTGCCCTTTAGAAGTTCAATCCTACCCATACATTCATTACAATATCCTTTGTAATAATAATGGGAACACCTTTCACATATCGGTTTCTCACATCCCTGGCAGTAAATTGCACTTCCCAAGTTTGAGGGGAACTTTTCCTTTAAGTAAAATACAAAGAGCATAAGAAGAAAACCTAAAATTAAAGGGGAAATTAGAACTGGCTTGGAAAATGCATAAATCGTCGCCAGTCCTCGGGGAGCAGAGTTTAAAGAAGTAACCCCTCTTCCAAAAAATTTCCAGAATATATCTCTTATCCCCCATCCGTAAATAACAAAATCAGGATTGGTTTTTGAAAACTCATCCCATTTTCTCCCATATAATTTCCACCCCTCAGTAGAAAATTTTGAGGATTCGTTTACCCTCCCCATGTTTTCAAAGATATAGGACAAGTCATGAAGAGGAATTAATTTGCTGCCGGAAACATTTATCGCTCTTCTTAACAAGTCAATTGAGTTCTGAATTTCCCCCGATTTGAATCTTATATTCGCAAGGGCGACAAGAGATCTAACATGATTCCTATTCCTTTTTAAGATTCTATTGTAAATTGATACAGTTTTTTTTAATTTTCCAAGCTTCTCGTAAGACAATGCAAGAAAGTATGCAACATCTTCATCCCAATCTTTCTGTAAATATTTCTCTGCCTCTCTCAAATTTTCAGCATCTTCCCCATAATAATACAGTTTCTCCATTATAGAAGCCTCAGGATTCTTTTTCACAATCTCTCTTTTCGGGATAACCACCGAAACCAGAGCGAAAATAAGTGTAAGTATAAGAAGTCTTTTCGAAAAACCTTCTTCAAGATAAAGGGAAAACAGGGCTGGTATATAGAAAACTATATACCCTGGACCTGAAAGCAGGACAAAGGGAAACAAAAGCGCAGCTATGAAAAGGAACAATCCCTTCACTCTGCCCCCGGCTGTCTCCTTTAAATCGTGAAACAAAAGAGGATAATACCAAGCAAAAAGAGCTAAGGATAAGAAAAGAAGAAATATCAAAAAGGAAAGAGGAATGACCCTTGTATAAATATATATCGCTTTTACCAATCCTCTTCCTTGGTTAACATATTTCTTATAGGAAATC
The DNA here is from genome assembly GCA_015486055.1 of Acidobacteriota bacterium. Taxonomy (GTDB): domain Bacteria; phylum Acidobacteriota; class Aminicenantia; order S016-38; family S016-38; genus S016-38. The sequence goes on along the minus strand of WFSJ01000018.1, from coordinate 107,188 downwards.
CAAAATAAACTTAAAGCTTTTATAATCTTTCCTTTCCTCAAGAAGATTTTCCCTTCCTCAAAGTAAATTCTATAATTTTCCCCATCTATTCTCCTTAAAAACTCCATTATCTTTACATCTCCCCTCGAAATTGCAACAGGAAGTAAAGTCTCAGTAGTCCCTCTTGAGAAATTCATGCCCCTAAATTTCATCAAATTTAAAAGGTGCTGCTTCTCCAATTCAAAAGCACAATGGTTGTCTGTAAGATAAAAGAGCTTTAGAGCTTTATCGACTCGAGCGATCTCTCCACTGAATAAAAAGCCTAAAAAAACAAAAATCGAAATAAACCTAAGCTTCATTTCCCTTACTCCTCTTAAAATAGATAATCTTCAATTGGGCTGAAATTGAAGTTATCATTTCCTTTTCTTCCTTTGAAAGATTTCCCCTCGTCTTTTCTTCAAGAAGGTCTATAAGTTCAATAAGTCTTGAAGCTAAGGGAAGATTTACTCCACCCTTTTCAATCTCACCCAAAGCTTCCAGCGCTTTTGTGTAAAATGGAAGTAAGATAGAAGAGAATTCAAGAGGAGGTATAACTTCCTTTTTTCCCATATGAACAATTATAATAACAAAGCTATGGAAAACAAAAATTGTAGAGCTTTTTGCAAACTCATAAATATTATGGAAAAACTCAGAGGCCCTGAAGGCTGTCCATGGGATAGGAAACAGACAGAGAAAAGTCTCATAAAATACCTTTCGGAAGAAACATATGAAGTTGTAGACGCCATAGAAGAGGAAAATTACGAGAAGTTAAAGGAAGAGCTTGGTGACCTTTTACTTCAGGTCGTTTTCCTCTCACAGATAGCCAAGGAAAAGGGGGAATTTACTGCCCAGGAAGTGGCGGATTTCGTCTCAGAAAAACTGATCTCCCGCCACCCCCATGTATTCGGAAATGAAAAATACGAAACTGCGGAGGAAGTTCTCAAACACTGGGACAGCTTTAAAAAGAAGGAAAAGAAGGGCCTACTTGATGGTATCCCAAAATTTGCCCCTGCCCTTTTAGAAGCCTTCCTCATAGGAGAAAGAGTGTCAAGGGTCGGGTTCGATTGGAAAAGCTCAGAAGGTGCCCTTGAGAAAATAGATGAAGAGACTGCAGAGCTTAAGAATGCAATAGAAAAGGGGAAAGGAATTGATGAGGAACTTGGGGATATCCTTTTCTCAGTGGTAAATGCGGCCAGGCTTCTCGGTGTAAATCCCGAGGAAGCGTTGAAACTGACAACTAAAAAGTTCAGGAATAGATTCAAAAAGATAGAGGAGGAAGCAGAAAAAGAAGGGAAGGCATTGAAGGACATTTCCCCTAAAGAAATGAACAAAATATGGGAAAAGACAAAGCCCTCTGAGCCTTGAAGCTTACTTCCTCTCTTTTATCTCATTTTCAGAATCGAATATCAGTATTCTCGGCTTAAATTTTGCGACCTCTAACTCGTCCAGAATGGCATAGCAAGCAACTATTATCTTATCCCCTATCTGAGCTTTCCTTGCAGCAGCTCCGTTCATAACAACCCTCTTAGAACCTGCTTCTTCCTCAATCATATAGGTCTCAAACCTTTCCCCATTGGATATGTTATATACCTGAACCTTCTCATAGGGAAATATCCCGACCTCTTTGATCCATCTTCCATCAAGTCCAATACTTCCCTGATAATTCAAGTTTGAATCGGTAACCTTAAGATTGTGAAGTTTCGCTTTAAGAATATGAATTACCATTTATCCTCCTAACAACATATTATCTATAAGCCTTACCTTCCCAACAAAGGCTGCAACAGCTATAAGGACTTTGCCTTGTATTTTTTCTATAGAATCAAGTTCCTCTGCTCCTACTACTTCTATGTACTGGGGCTTTACAAGAGGGAATTGGCTGAAGACTTTTCCCATTTCCTTTTTTATTTTACTTGAATTCCTTTCGCCTGAATTATAAAGCTCTTCTCCCCTCTTAAGCGAGCTGTAAAGGGCAACAGCTTGTTCCCTTTCTGCTTCATTCAGGTATGAATTCCTTGAGCTCATGGCAAGTCCATCTTTTTCTCTTACTATTGGCATCATTTGAATTTTAACAGGGAAATTCAGATCTCTTGCCATCCTTTTTATAACAATATACTGCTGATAATCCTTCTGGCCAAAATAAGCAATATTAGGAAGAACAGCGTTGAACAATTTAGAAACCACCGTCGTTACCCCTTTAAAATGACCTGGCCTGAATTTTCCGCACAGAGGCTTTGTAAACTTAAGAACTTCAACATTGGTTTGATAGCCTTCCTTGTACATTTCCTTAACTTCTGGCATAAAAAGAAGATCAACTCTTTCCCTCTCTAAAATAGCTTTATCCCTTTCCTCATCCCTTGGATAAACACTGTAGTCTTCTCCCGCTACAAATTGTGTTGGGTTGACAAATATACTGACAACACAGAAATCTGTATTTTCCCTGCATTTCCTCACAAGGCTTAAATGCCCTTCGTGGAGATAACCCATGGTGGGAACAAATCCTATTACATTCCCTTTGCACTTCTCCTCCAAGCTTTTCTTTTGAACTTTATTTACTTCCCTAAAAATTTCCATTTTTTACCTCCCCTAAGAACTCTTGAAATTCCTCATCCTTCATTCTAAAGCTCTCTTCTTCCCCTGGAAAACTTCCTGAAATTACATCCTCAATGTAATTTCTCACTCCCTTTTCCATAAGCTTCCCAAGCTCACCGTATCTTCTAACAAAACTGGGAGTTATTCCAGGATACATTCCAAGAAGGTCATGAAAGACCAGAATTTGCCCATCACAGAAAGTCCCTGCCCCTATTCCTATTGTTGGAATAGATAACCTCGAGGTTATCTCCTTTGCCACTTCCATGGGAATGGATTCAAGAACGATTGAGAATGCTCCTGCCTCTTGGATAATCAGAGCTTCTTTAAAAAGCCTCAGCGCAGAACTGGCTTCTCTTCCCTGCTTTTTAAAACCAATTTTCAAGTATTGCTGAGGGGTAAGCCCTATGTGCCCCATAACGGGCACCCCTTCTTTCACTATCGCTCTTATCTGTTCTGGCCTCGAGCCCTCAAGCTTTACAGCATCCGCACCTGCCATGATAAACTTCTTAGAATTCCTCAAAGCTTCTTCCACGGAAGAATAGGAAAGAAAGGGGAAATCTGCAATAATAAGGCTCCTTTTAGCACCCTTAGATACTGCTTTTACATGGTACTCAATCTCCTCCACACTGACTTTCAGAGTGTTTTTCTCCCCTTTTATAATCATTCCAAGGGAATCCCCCACGAGAATAATATCTACTCCTGCCCTATCTGCATAGAAAGCAGAAGGGTAATCATAAGCGGTGATTGCGGTGATTTTCCTCTTTCCCTTGAGAGAAAATATGAGTTTAGAGGTAACTTTTTCCATTTTTCCTCCTCCCCTCCTGCCTCAGGCAGGTTAGGGGGAATTTCATTACAATTATAAAAGAAAAATAGGAAAAAGGCAAAAAATATTAAAACTTTTATTTATAATATTAATTTGTTAATATAATTTTTCTATGCTGAGTCTTGATGAGATTATTAAATACGCTTTAGAAGAAGACAAAGCCTTCCACGATGTAACAACTGCCTATATTTTGGAACAGGGGAAAAAGGGAAAGGCTTATGGTATCGCAAAATCCGATGGCATAATGGCAGGAGGATGGGTTGCCCAGAAGGTTTTTTCAAACCTTGATCCGACTTTGTTTTTCTCTCAAAAGAAAGAGGAGGGAGAGGCTTTTAAAAAGGGAGAAATCCTTTTCGAAGTAGAAGGAGAAATATCCTCAATTTTGAAGGGAGAAAGAGTAGCCCTTAATTTCCTTCAAAGAATGTGCGGAATAGCGACCGTAACTTCAACTTTTGTTGAGAAAGTGAAGGGGACAGGAGTAAAAATAATGGATACAAGAAAAACAACACCTCTTCTAAGAACCCTTGAAAAATATGCAGTGAGAGCAGGAGGTGGACTAAACCATAGATTTGACCTTGAGGAAATGGTTCTAATAAAGGAGAATCACATCACTGCAGCGGGAAGCTTGAGGAATGCTATAAGAAAGGCAAAAAGGAGCGGAAAATTTATTGAAGTTGAGGTAAAAAACCTTGAAGAACTAAAAATTGTTCTTGAAGAAGGAGTCTCAAGGGTAATGCTGGACAATTTCACTCTTGAGAAAATAAAAGAAGCGGCGAAGATGGCCAAGGGCAAAGTAGAAATAGAAGTTTCAGGAGGGGTAAAGCTTGAGAATATTGAGGAAATAGCAAATACAGGCCTCGACATGATATCCATAGGTTACCTAACCCACTCTTTCCAGTCCTCGGATATAAGCCTTATACTTGGATACCAAGATGAGTGAAATATTTTATTCAGATGTCCTTATCATCGGGTCCGGGATAGCGGGGGCAACTTTAGCTTATAGAGCAGCAGAAATGGGGCTTAAGGTGACCCTCATAACAAGGGGTAAAGAACCATATGAAGGAAATTCCTATTATGCTCAGGGAGGCATAGTTACACTTGGCGAGGATGACAAACCAGAACTTCTAAGAAAAGACATAATAAGGGCAGGCTCAGGCATAAACAATATGGAAGCTGTAAAGGTAATTTCTGAAGAAGGGCCAAAAATTGTAAAGAAGTTCCTCATAGAAAAGCTGAAAATCCAATTCGCCTCAGAGAATGGGAAGCTGAAATACACAAGGGAAGCAGCCCATTCAAGAAGAAGAATTCTCTTCGTTGGAGATGAGACAGGAAAGGCTATAATGGAAGCGCTTTCCTCAGCTGTTTCTTCCCATCAAAACATAAAGATATTTACAAACCATACAGCCATTGACCTCATAACGAACACCCACCATTCAAAAGACCCATTAGAAATTTACCGAAAACCAAGATGTCTTGGCGCTTATGTCCTTGATAGAGAAACAGGGGAAATAAAGAGGTTTTTCTCAAAATTTACAGCACTTGCTACAGGAGGCCTTGGAAGAATATATCTTCACACAACAAATCCTGAAGGAGCAAGGGGAGATGGATATGCCATGGCTTCAAGGACAGGGGCAAGGACAGCTCATATGGAATATATCCAATTCCATCCCACGAGTCTTTTCCATAGGGATGCAGATGGATTTCTTATCTCCGAAGCAGTGAGAGGAGAAGGTGCAAAACTATTAACAAGGGAAGGAAAGCCATTCCTTGGGAAATACACAGAGGAAGAAGAGCTTGCACCAAGAGATATAGTTTCCAGAGCCATATATGAGGAAATGCACCAAAGAGGAGACAATTATGTTCTTCTTGATCTTGCTTCCCATGCAGACTTCAATATCTCCTCAAGGTTTCCTCAAATACATGAAAAATGCCTTGAACTTGGAATAGACATAAGCAAAAGGCCTATACCTGTTGTTCCTGCTGCCCATTATACAATTGGTGGAGTCCTTGTTGATACATGGGGAAGAACATCCTTGGACGGACTTTATGCTGTGGGTGAGGTAAGTTGCACGGGGGTGCACGGTGCTAACAGATTGGCATCAACATCCCTTCTTGAAGGATTAACATGGGGATGGCGGGGGGCTGAGGACATGAGGAAAAGGGACACCGGGGACTTGCCCTTTGAAGATATACCGCCTTGGAAGCGGCCGAAAAGAGAATATTATGTAGATCCTGCCCTTATAGTCCAGGATTGGGTAAACATAAAGCACACCATGTGGAACTATGCAGGCATAATAAGGACAGGAAGGAGATTAAAGAGAGCATTATCGGATCTTGAATATTTATCACACAGAATAGAAAGCTTTTACAGAACAGCCAGGATAAACGATGAGATAATAGGTTTAAGAAACGGAATAAGGGTGGCCCTCCTCGTGGTGAGGTCCGCCATAAGAAACAAAAAGAGCCTTGGGGCACATTTCCTAAAGGAGAATGAAGAGGAAATTTAATTAACTCTGGGATATTCTCTTAATATAATTTATTTATGAAAAACAGAACAATTTCAAGGATTTTTGAGGAAATCGCTGATTTCCTTGAGATTAAGGGGGAGAATCCATTCAAAATCCGTTCATATAAAAATGTAGCTAAGACCATCTCCTCATTTCCCCAACCCATAGAGAAATATGTAAAAGAAGGAGGAGATTTAGAGAAAATTAAAGGGGTTGGTGAAGCTATAAAGAAAAAAATAATGGAAATTCTTGACACCGGAGACTGTAACCTTCACCGAAGGCTTCTTGGAGAAATGCCGTATACTTTGCTTTCCCTTTTAAGAATACCAAAACTTGGCCCAAAGACCGTTGGAATCCTTTATTCTTCCTACGGGATAAAAAATGTGGAGGAGTTAGTTGAATTCATGAATTCGGAAAGGGCAAAGGAAATTCCCAAATTTGGAAAAAAGAAAAGAGAGAATATTCTTAAGTCCACAGAGAAAATGAAGCCATATCTTGGGAAATTTACCATAGAGGAAGCAGAAGAGGCAGTTTCCTTAGCCCTTGAAGAAATTGAGGGCTCCGAACCAGTTGGAAGTTTCCGGAGATGGGATGAAATTTACGACGATGTTGACATAATTTTTTTTGGAAAACCGCTGAAATTACCATGGCAAAGGATAGTAACAAAGGAAAAGACAAGGTTCCTTTTTCCCTTAGGAATTCCTGTTGATTTCTTTGAAAAGAGGAGGAGGGGAATATGGAAGCTTTTCCTTACAGGCCCTCCTCATCACATAGAATTCCTGAAGAAAAGAGCAAAAAAAATAGGGGGAGAACTCAGGTATGATGGTCTCTTCATAAATGGAAAGGCTTTTTACAAAACTGAGGAGGAGATTTATTCTGCCCTTTCACTGCCGTGGATTCCCCCGGAAATAAGGCATAAAAACCCTGAGGAAGTTCCTCCTTTGATTGATACAGGAATGATGAAGGGTGATCTCCATCTTCATACTGACTGGACTGATGGAAAGGACACATTGGAAAGGATGATTCGCAAAGCATCATCTCTTGGATATTCTTACATTGGCATATCCGACCATTCCTTTTCCTCGAGAATAGCGAATGGCCTTAGTGAGGAGAGAATACTTGAACAGATTGAAACAATAAGGAAAAGCAGTTATCCAATAAAGACCTTCGCTGGCTCAGAGGTGGATATTTTAGAAGATGGAAGGCTCGATTATTCGGACCTTGTGCTTTCAAAATTAGATTATGTTATAGCATCTTCGCATATAAAGCTGGATATGGGAAGAGAGGAAATGACAAGAAGGGTTCTCAGGGCAATGGAAAATCCTTATGTCGTTATTCTTGGTCATCCAACAGGGAGATTAATCGGTAAAAGACCGCCAGCAGAAATAGATTGGAATAAAATTTTCAAAAAGGCAGAAGAGAAAAAAATCGCCATTGAGATCAACTGCCAGCCACAGAGACTTGATCTTCCCTATTGGCTCATAGAAAAAGCTAAGAAATACAAAATCTACTTTATTATATCCACTGATGCCCACTCTGCTTCATCCCTTGAATCCTTAAGAAGATACGGAATTATGGTTGCAAGAAAGACGGCTCTTAGCCCTCACAGGATTGTAAATACATGGGAACTTGAAAAATTTGAGGCATTCCTCAGGAAAAGAGGAGAATTTGAAGCCCCTGAATATTGAGAAAATCCTTCTTCTTTTTCCAAGAAGCATTGAGAGCAGATGGGAGAGTTTTTCTATTCCACCATCTATTTTATTTCTTACAGGAGGACTTGAAAGGGAAAACTTCAAGGTTGATTTTTCTTATCTTGAAGTTCCATCCCTTAGCCTTTCAACTCCGAGAAAACTTGCCGATTATAACCTTATAGGTATAAGCCTTTTTGATGATTTCTTTCTTGAGATAAAAGAGTTTTCCGAAAATATCCCAGGGAATGTTCTTCTTGCTCTTGGAGGAATAACCCCTACAATGGCTCCATTTGAGACATTCTCCTTAATTGAGAGGGCAAATATTATATTTAGAGGGGAAGGTGAAAAGGAATTTCCCATACTTCTTCAGTTTTTAAGAAAAGGGGAAATCCCTGAAACCAAAGGGTGGGCATTAAGAATAAATGGGGAAACTTTCCTATCCCTTAATAGGGTGGTGAGAAAAGATCTTTCGGACACTCCGATTTCTTTTTCCCCTTTTTCAAAAGAAAATTTAGCAAAGGGACTTGAGCTTGTTGTGTCAAGGGGATGCCCAAGATCCTGCATATTTTGCACCCATGTCCACGGAAAAGTTCAAAGGAAAACCCCGCCTGAGGAATTTAGAAAATGGCTGAGGGAATTTGGAGAACTTGGGGGACAAAAGATACTAAACCTTGCAGATGATGACATACTCCTTGACCCCGATTATGCAGGTAAGATTTTTATGATCGCAAAGGAGGAAGGTTTTAAGCTCTGGGGGATACAAACCTCCATGGACAGCTTGTTAAATCCTAAAGCCCTTTCTTCAATAAAAATAGCCGAGTTTGTCTCGAAACCTCTTTTATGGATAGGAACGGACGCATTTCTGTCCTCAAGGGCGAAAAGACTTGGAAAAAAGGCAGGGGAAAAAGAAATAGGGGAAATTGTGTCAATTCTTGAGAAAGAAGGAATAGAAAATTACCACTACTGGATTCTTTCAGACTGTCTTTCAACGCTTGAGGAATTTACAGAGGAATTTCTCTTTGTTTCCTCCCTCCTGTATAAAAATGAAAGATTCCATCTCCTTCCAAACTCACCCTTCCTTATTCCATACCCATACACTCCATCCTACATAAGGGCAATAAGACAATGCAAGGATAGGATAACCTTCAAGAGGCGATTGAGAAAGAATGAAATTCAGTATCCTCTCGTTCTTTATGAGAGGCCAAGGTCCTGGGTACTGAGTAATCTTCTGAATCCCAAGCAAAGCTTTATACCGTGGGTTAAACCAGGGGAATTTCTGGAGCTTGTAAAAGAGGGAAAATTTGAAAGGGCAGCATCCATACTTGTCTCTATTTTAAGGGAAGAAGGGTTGGACCCCACAAAGTTCCGAAGGAAATTTGAGAGGGTTTTATCTTCTCAGCCTGTAATAAAGAAGACCAATGTATTCATGAAGCGCAAGAAAGCTTTGATTTAGGTGTCGAGAATCAGGGAGTAAATAGCTTAATACTGACCCTTCCCTGTCGGTTCTATAATCTGTGGGGGCAGGTATAACAATGACCCCATTTTTTTGGAGGGAGTAAACGGCTCTCCTCATATGAAAAGCTGAGGTGACAAGAATTGCCTTTTTCCACCCTCTTTCCCTCATTATCCCTGAAATCACCTTTCCTTGTTCCCATGTATTTATTGTTCTCTTCTCCTCTACCACACCCTTCGCACCCAGAGAACTCAAAAAATCTCCCATTACTTCGGCTTCTGTCCGATTCATGCCAAAGAGCTTTCCTCCCGCAACTATTATCGGGAGAGAATCCCTTTTTTGAATAAAAAAAGCAAACATACACCTTTTCATAGAAGATAATGAAACACAAATCCCATCCGGACAATGGCCGAATTCCCCGCCTCCAAGGACAACAATAACATCACCATCTAAAGCAGCGGGCTGAGGGTAAGAATCCTCAAGAGGACGAAGAAAGAGCTCACTCCCCGCCTTTGTGGAAAGGAAATAAAGAAAAACAGCCGAAAAAAGAACCAGATAAAGGGCTGATTTTCTCTTGCCTCTCGCAATCAAAAGCCCGGAAATAAAAAGGAGAAAAACGAATCCTCCTGGTGGAAAGAAAATGCATGTCAGAATCTTTTCTATCATAGGTGTATTTTATAATGGAAGGGGCTTCTGTTAGAATAAATCTATGAAAAGGGGATTCACCCTTATAGAGATAATAGTTGTTCTTGCCATGGTAAGTATTTTGGCCTCGATTCTCATCCCTGTCGTCGTAAAGCAAATGAAGGATGCGTATATAGCAAGGGCAAAAAACGAGACGTTAATAATATCTTCTGCAATTCTTACTCTGCACAAAGATACGGGAAAATGGCCTTTTACAAATGAGCCGGGTCCTTCCGGGGGAATTGACAGGATAGTCGGAGACCCGGAGCATATACCCCAGGGAGAAACGCCCAGCGCCCATCCGGGGGCTTATAACTGGGGATCCCTTGGAATATATAAACAAATTAGTGATTACCTTTTTTACAACAACCCAGATGAAAATACAGGGGAAAAGAACCAAAACGAGGAAGGACAGGATTATCCAATTAAAGGCAAGAATGCTTGGAGAGGGCCATATATAGATTATGAAATTCTTGATGATCCGTGGGGAAATTCCTATGTTGTCAACGCAAGGTATTTTCCTGGGAATCCAAGAGGAGGAAGTCTGGCTTTGGAACACAGGATTTTTGTGTTGTCTGCTGGACCTGATGCCCTTTGGTCAACTGCCTTTGCCGATACGATAAACAGAATGACAAAGCCAAATGACGCACCCTACGGGGATGATATAGGATTTATAATACTGACAAATGCTGGTTATTAACATTCTTAAGCCTTTGTTATAATTCAGAAAATGAGAGAAGGATTCAAAAAGGCTAAGGAAATAGGGGAAAAGTTTTCAACTCCTGTTCTGGTTTGTTCAACAGAAAGGATAAGGGAAAAATATCTCCTTATCAGGAAACTCCTTCCTGATGTATTTCCCTATTATGCTGTTAAAGCAAACCCTCACCCAAAAATTGTTGAACAAATGGTCAAGTTGGGCATGGGACTCGATGTAAGCTCACCAGGGGAACTTTCCTTAGCCAAAGATTTGGGTCTAACCGGTGAAAAAGTGATATACACTCGGCCAATAAAAAAAATAGGCGAGATTGAGCTCGCGAGAGATTACGGGGTAAAGACCCTGATTTTTGATAATATCAACGAGATAGAAAAAATATCAGAAGTATGGAAAGGAGCACCGGTCCTTTTAAGGCTTAAAGTAAAAAATCCCTTTTGTGTGGTAAACCTCTCCGAGAAATTTGGGGCAGAGCCGGGCCAAGCAAAAGAGCTTATGAAATATGCACTTTCTCTTGGGCTAAAGCCTAAGGGGCTTGCTTTCCATGTTGGTTCACAGACAACCAACCCGCTTCCCTACATAGAAACCTTAAAAATAGCAAAAAGGCTCTTTGATATCTTTTCTTCAGAAGGATTTGAAATGGAGATTCTCGACATAGGAGGAGGTTTCCCTGTTGTTTACAAGGAACCCGTAATGGCAATAGAGCACTTTATAGAGCCGGCGAATCAGGTTGTAGAGAATTATTTCTCCGGAATAGAGGTCATCTCTGAGCCGGGAAGATTCATGATTGGAGACTCCTGCTATCTTATAGCATCTGTTGTAGGGAAAGCTAAAAGGAAAGGAATGAATTGGTATTACATAGATGACGGGCTCTATGGCAGCTTTTCGGGAAAGGTTTATGACCATGCAGATTATCCAATCGTCACAGAAAGAGAGGGGAAAAAGAGGCCATCAGTTATAGCTGGTCCCACCTGTGATTCCTTTGATGTAACTCACAGGGAGGTTCTTCTCCCGGAACTTGAAATTGGGGATTTTCTTATCTTCCCCTCAATGGGGGCTTATACGGCAAGCAGCGCATCCAATTTCAATGGGATAGAGAAAACTAAAATAATATTGGAGGAAGAAATTTGAGTTTCAAATATTTTGAAAATCTATGGAATCTATGGTATACAGAGCTTCACAATGGGACTGCAGGCCTCACTCTAAAGATCAAGAAGGTTCTCTACAGCGGGGAAAGTAAGTTCCAGAGAATTGAGGTCTTTGATACCTATGAATACGGGAAAATGTTAGTGCTCTATGGGTCAATAATGTTTACCGAGAGGGACGAATTCATCTATCATGAAATGATATCTCATGTCCCACTTTTTGTTCACCCCTCACCGGAAGAAGTTCTCGTAATAGGAGGAGGAGACGGCGGAACCATAAAGGAAGTTTCCCGCCATCCCGGGGTAAAAAGAATAAAAATGGTGGAAATAGACCAACAGGTGGTGGAAATCAGCAAAAAATTTTTCCCCATAATGAGTAAAGGATTCTCTGACCCGAGGTTAAATCTTATATTCGGGGACGGAGCAGAGTTCGTAAAAACAGATACTGGAAAATACGAGGTTATAATAATTGACTCACCAGACCCTATAGGTCCAGCAGATGTTCTTTTTAAAGAGGAATTTTTCTCTAACGCAAAAAAAAGACTGAGAGAAGGAGGAATCCTCGTCGCCCAAACAGAATCTCCTTTCTATCACCCTGACATTGTAAAAAATACATACTCTTATCTAAGGAAACTTTTCAGTAATGTCCTTATGTACTGGTCATGGATTCCTGCTTACCCCAGTGCAATGTGGAGTTTTTGCTTCTGTAGCGATAAGCTTCATCCCTTAAAGAACTTCAGGGAGGAAAAATACATGGAACTTGGCCTTGAAACAAAATACTATAACAAGGGAATACATTTCGGGGCATTCAGCTTGCCAACTTTCGCTGAAAAATTAATATGACAGGAGGAAAAAATGGCTAAATATAAGATTGCTATCCTCCCAGGAGATGGGATAGGAAGGGATGTTTTAGATGCTGCAGAAATCGTTCTTGAGGAAATAAAGCTTGATGCTGAGTATGTAAAGGGGAGTATAGGATGGGAATTCTGGAAGAACGAGGGAAATCCTCTTCCCCAAAGAACCATAGATCTCTTAAAGTCAGTGGATGCAGTACTTATGGGAGCGATTACCTCAAAACCCAAGGATGAAGCCCAGAAGGAACTTGCCCTGGAACTCAGGGGGAAGGGTTATAAATATTTCTCACCAATTGTAAGGCTCCGTCAGGAATTTGACCTTTATATTAATCTTAGACCATGTAAGGCTTACAAGGGAAATCCCTTAAATTACAGGGATGACATAGACCTTGTAATATTTAGAGAAAACACAGAGGGTCTCTATGCAGGGGTGGAATTTTATCCACTCCCTGATGAAGTAAAAAGCGCGCTTTTAATTAACCCAAAGATGGAAAGGTTCAAGGATGTTCCTTCGGATGAAATAGCTATTTCTACAAGAATAATGACAAAAAAGGGATGCGAAAGAATAGTGAGGGCAGCTTTTGAATACGCGAAAACCGCAGGGAAAAAATCAGTTACCCTTGTTGAAAAGCCAAATGTGCTCAGGGAAACAGGGGGACTTATGACAAGAATAGCAAGGGATATTGCTGAGCAATATCCGGGAATAGAACTCTGGGAAGCTAATATAGATGCTATGACGATGTGGCTCCTTAAGAATCCGGAAAAGTATGAGGTCCTCGTGGCCGAAAACCTCTTTGGGGACATAATCTCTGACCTGTCTGCGCAACTTGTGGGTGGTATGGGCTTTTCGCCTTCAGGAAATATCGGGGATAACCTTGGGCTCTTTGAACCAACCCATGGGTCTGCCCCAAAATATGCCGGGCAATACAAGGTGAACCCAACAGCTACCCTTCTTGCGGTAAAGATGATGTTAGACTATCTCAAAGAAACTGAAAAAGCCACTCGACTTGAGAGAGCGATAGAAAGGGTCATTGATGAGGGAAGGGTAAGAACTTATGACCTCGGAGGGAGTAATACAACTTTAGAAGTAGCAGAAGAAGTGGCCAAAAAATACAGGAATGGATTCTAATCGCTATTTTTTGACATCCCCTGAAAATGTCCCAGAATATAAGTATGAGGAAAATAGCTCTATTAATAATTTTTTTAAGCTTCGGGCTTTTCCTAAGGGCGGGAGTAAGTGTAAAGTTTATAATTGGAGGTGGGATGTGGTCACTCAATCCTCTTAAAGGACAAATTGAAGGGCTTGCTGATGACCAAATTGATGAGGCAATAAGAAGCACTATAGAAAAAGATTATCCTGAACTGGAAGGCGCAGAATATTCTCATTCCACCAACTTCAGTTCCTCAGGAGGAATTTACGGTATGGGCTTCAGACTTTACCCTGGAGGAAAAAATGGAAGTTTCAGCTTCGGGCTTTTCCTGAGGAAGATCAACATGAACCTCAAAGCTGATGGAAAGGTAAATGTCAACAAGGAAGGAAATAATCTAAAGCTTAACGGAACTGGAAAGGTTAACATTTCTACTCCAGTACTTCTTGCTGAACTGAGATGGGAATTTCTACCTTCAAGAATACTTTCCCCATACTTTACTTTCGGGGGAGGAGCAGGATACTTAAAAGGCAGTGCTGAGTTTAAAGGAAGCGGAACATCTGAGATTCTTGGAAAGGTTAAGGACTACAGCATAAATGAAAGCAAAACCTTTGATGAACTGAGGAAAGAGGAAGAAGCTGTCCCATCATTTCTTCCCTTTGTAAAACTTTCTCTTGGGCTCAGAATAAGAATGCTTGAGAAGCTTAGCTCCTCCATTGAATTCGGCGTGCTGGACGGATTCGCTCTTTCTGGAGGGCTCAGCTACAGGTTTTAATCCTTTTTCTCTATAGCTTCCTTAAGCTTCTCTGCGAAGAAGCCCTCCTTGACCTTTGAAGATTTCTTCTGCTTTCTTTTGCCCTTCTTTTTCTTCTTCACAAAATCAGGAATTTTCTTGTTCTCCACCTCTATTCTTTTCCTCTCCCATTCTCGTCTTTTTTCTACCTTCTCCTCTCTCTCAACTGGTATTTTGGCAGCTTTGTTAAGATCAAGGTTAAAATATCCGAATTCCTCTTCCTGGACAAATTCCTCGTTACCTAAAAGGGAAAGAATCACTTCTTCCTTACTTATTCCTTGAACGAGCTCCGCTACATGCCACAACTTGAGATAATTGATTCTAAAGGATTGCTCAGGATCCCCAAAATCCTTTACCAGTTCTCTCAGCAGGGCTGTCAGATCTCCTATCGCTCTAAACTCGTGCATTTTGTCAAGAATTTCTTTTATCTCATCCCTCGTTATAAAAACATGCTTCTCAACATCCATTTCAGAGGACAATTCTGCTTCCTTTAGAATGAATTCATCTCCTTCTGGCTGATAAATTAGCATCGGAGCATGGAATGGCTTTTTCTCCTTCCTGAGGGACAAATCAAAATGATCATCCTTCCATTCAAGGAAAAGCTGGGCCCCTTGAACCACGAAATTTTCCCTATAATAATTTCCAAGACCGAGGATATAATTTTTCTCAGGAAAATAGTAAAGCTTGTACGCCTTTCCTCTTTCTCTCCCTTCAAGATCAAGCTCTCCCTTCAAAATGTTCCTCATCCCCCTCCTAACTCTGACTGCTCCACTTAGAACCTCCCGCCAAGAAAGAATGTATCTGTTCCTTGACTCCCTTTTTTTCTCTCCTCTCTCAAAATCCCTCATATATGCATCTATTTCAACCTTCGAGCGGGAAAAGAATATCGGGAGTTTCCTCCTTACCCTTATCGGAAGATCTTTTTCTAAATTTACAAGGTTTACCCATGTATTCCACCTTCCAAAACCCTTCTTTGAAACAAGAACGAAGGTCAACTGGCGTGCTTCTAAACTTTTACTCAGAGAAAGGCACCATCTCCCGAAAGAATTATCTTCCTTTGGCTTCCCAAGAATTTTCTCTACCAATTCCTCAGTTGAAGATGACTTGCCCATTTCACTCATATATTCTTCGACAAGCTTTACAAAGCTGTCCTCAACCTTTGGTATCTTTGAGGCAAGGTCAATATAGCCTCTCCAAACGAAAAGGTCGGGGCTCTTTTTTGCTATCTCAATTATTTCCCTTTTCGCGTTTTTCACAATTTCCTCAGTGGGTTTTACTTCCTCTTTCCTGGGATCTTCATCCTCTGGAAGCTGGGGGCATTCTTTCAGCTCATAACTCGGGAGATAGAATCCGATCTTAGCCCTCTTTAAATAGCTGAAATGCTCTCTCAAAATCCCCCCTCCTTCATACTCGAGGGTAAGCATAAAACATCCAAATTCTGGAGAATATTTCTTGCCGGTTACTTTTAAAATAGCATGCCCCTCAAACTCCTGATATTTACTCTTTCCCAACCTGAGTTTTTCATTAAATTCCTTATAAATAAGGTTTCCCACCTCGTATTTACAATCAGGATTGTATATTTTTACTGGCTCAAAAGACCTTTCTTTCATAAGGCCTTGAGCAAATTCTTCAGCAGCTCTTTCCACGGAAACAGGCCCCTGAGCATTTTTTATGATCTTTCTTAAGAACCTCTCCTTTTCCATTTACCCCATAAGCCTCTTCATCACAGCTTTCTGAATGTGAAGCCTATTTTCTGCCTGGTCAAGGACTATTGAACGAGAAGAATCTATAACTTCATTAGTAACTTCCTCTCCCCTGTGGGCAGGAAGACAGTGCATAAAATAAGCATCCTTTTTTGCGAAGCTGAAAAGTTCCATGTTAACCTGATACGGAGGGAAAACTTTAAGTCTCTTCTCCCTCTCTTCCTCCTGACCCATAGAAGTCCAAACATCTGTATAGACTGCATTCGCATTCCTCACGGCTTCCTTAGGGTTTATATAAAGTTTTATATCGGCCTTTTCCTTTCTTGCTTCCCCCAATATTTCCTCTTTAGGTTCATAGCCCTTAGGGGTTGCTATTCTGAGTTTGAATCCTGTCCTTACCGCGCCCCAAATAAAAGAATGAGCTATATTATTGCCATCTCCCACATAAGCCAGGGTAAACTTCGAAAGGTCGTGTCCCCTTTCCCAAATTGTAAACAGGTCAGCGAGAATCTGGCAAGGATGGTAAAGGTCTGATAGGGCGTTTATAACTGGAATGCTCGCATTCTCACTCATTTTTTCAAGGATTTTCTGGGCGAATGTTCTTATCATTATCCCATCAACCCATCTTGAAAGGTTTCTTGCAACATCTTCTACTGATTCTCTCTTGCCCAGCTTAATATCTTGAGGAGCAAGGTATATTCCTATGCCTCCAAGCTGATAAATTCCAGTCTCAAAGGTAACTCTCGTTCTGAGAGAGGGCTTTTCAAAAATCATAGCGAGCACTTTGCCTTTAAGCACCTGCCTATAAGCGTCGGGTTTCTGTTTCATATCCTTTGCAAGCTTAAACAGGTCAAATATCTCTTTGCTTGTAAGATCCTTTATTGTAAGAAGATCTTTCTTCATGGTGTTCCTCCCGAAATTATCGTTCCTGCCCTACCGTCAAGGGCAGCTTTTATCTTCTTTGTTGACGTGATCAAGACCTCTTTGCCTCCATCCTCAAGGAATTCAATTGCGGCCTGAATTTTCGGGCCCATCGAACCCTGGGGAAATTGACCTTCCTGAAGGTATCTCCCCAGCTCTTCTGTAGTTGTTTTTCTCAAAGGCCTTTGAGTCGGCCTTCCATAATTAACATACACTTGGTCAACTGCAGTAAGAGTTATCAGTAGGTCTGCTTTTACTATCCTTGCTATAAGAGAAGCTGTAAGGTCCTTATCTATAACCGCTTCAACCCCCATTATCAATCCATCCTTGTTTATCACTACAGGTATCCCTCCTCCCCCTCCAGCAATTACTATCATCCCCTTATCCACAAGTGCCTTTATTATCCTCTTATTCAAGACGTCTATTGGCTTTGGTGATGGGACAACCCTTCTCCATCCTCTCCCGGAATCCTCAACAATTTTCCATCCCTTTTCTTTTGCAAGCCCCCGTGCCCTTTCCTCAGTGTAAAAAGGTCCAACCGGCTTTGTAGGATTCTTAAATGCATGGTCTTCGGGATCAACGAGAACAGGAGTAAGCACAGTTGTTACCTCCTTATCTAAGGATAACTTCCTCATATAATTCTCAAGCCATATTTGCAGCATGTATCCCATGGAACCTTCTGTCATGGCATCCGCCACCTCAATCGTAAAAGGAGAAATAAGCTGGGAGGCAATATCCATCTGGAGAAGAAGATTCCCCACCTGAGGTCCATTCCCGTGGACCACCACAAGATCATAATTTCTCTTTGCAAGCTCAGAAATCTGTTCCGCTGCTTGTCTTGCCCTTTCAAATTGCTCTTCCTGAGATCCCTTAATATCTGCAGGAAGAATAGCATTCCCCCCAAAAGCAATTATTGCTACTCTTCTCATATTAAATTTCTCTGTTTTAGAACATCCTCTAAAGTGGGAGACCCTATCTCCTGAAGTTCATAAAGAACCCTTAAGTTCTTCTTGCTTATTTTCATGAGCTTTCCAAGGTCTATTGGCGTTGCTATTATTACAAGCTCTGCGTCCGAACCATTAACAGTCTTTTCAAGTTCATCTATCTGTTTCTTACTATAACCCATGGCAGGAAGAACTTCTTTAAGGTGAGGATATTTATTAAACGTATCTATTATCGAACCCACGGCAAAGGGCTTTGGGCTTATGATCTCAGCAGCTCCGTATTTTTTTGCAGCCATAAATCCTGCTCCATATCCCATGCCTCCATGGGTAACAGTGGGTCCATCCTCAATTACAAGAACTTTCTTACCCGCTATTTCCTGCCAGTTCTCTACAAACAAAGGAGAGGCAGCATCTATGACAATCGCGTTGGGGTTATATTTCTTTATGTTATCCCATATAGTTTCAACCCCTCCCCTACTGGCTGTTTCCTCCTTGTTAATTATTATCACATCAGCCATCCTGAAATTGGCCTCTCCAGGATAATACATAAGCTCATGACCAGGTCTATGTGGATCTGCCACTACAAAATGAAGATCGGACCTATAGAAAGGAAGGTCATTGTTTCCACCGTCCCAAAGTATTATCTCTGCTTCTTTCTCTGCCTCCGTTAATATCGCCTCATAATCAACGCCTGCCCATACAACGGCTCCATTTTTTATATGAGGCTCATATTCTTCTCTCTCCTCAATCGTGCATCTTGCCTTATCCATATCCTTAAGGGAAGCGAACCTCTGAACCCTTTGGGCAATAAGATCTCCATAGGGCATAGGATGGCGAATTACTGCTACTTTTTTCCCATGTGCCCTTAGAATTTTCACTATCTTTCTACTTGTTTGACTCTTTCCACACCCTGTCCTCACTGCACAAACTGATATGACGGGAAGCTTTGAACTTATCATGGTCTCCGAAGGACCCAAAAGAACAAAGGATGCCCCGGCAGCCAGGGCCTTAGATGCCTTGTGCATTACATATTCGTGGGAAACATCGCTGTAGGCAAATATAACTTTATCTATTTTTTCCCTTTTTATAATTTCCTCAAGCTGAGTTTCGGAGTAAATTGGAATCCCTTTGGGATAAAGCTTCCCGGCAAGCTCAGCTGGATACACCCTCCCTTCTATATTGGGAATCTGGGTAGCTGTAAAAGCCACAACTTCATATTCCTCTTTATCCCTGAAATAAACATTAAAATTATGAAAATCTCTCCCTGCTGCCCCCATTATGAGAACTCTTTTTTTCACAGGAACCTCCTTTTATTAAAATTTGAAAGTAATTAAACGAGGAACTTAATCTACGTCTCTCTGGATTTAAATTCCTCTAAGAATGTTATAAACGCTTCCCTGAAATCCTCCAATCCACTTTCAGGTATTACTATGCTGGATTTTCCCCCGCTTCTTTCTGTTATTCTCAAATACTTCCCTCTATGGTTCTCCATGAGGTCAAAATGAAATTTCTTATTTTCAATTCTTATGGTCTTTGAAGATAAGTTTCTTCTCTCCATTTCTTCCCCCTATATCTTATTTATTCCCCTTATAAGCTAAATCGCCTTTCTTCACGGCGTCAATTGCCGAAAAGAATCTTACTACAGAGAATCCATTAAATGTTCTTATAACAACTGCCTTCGATATGGGTTTTTTTACTCCGTCAAGCTCCCTAAAAATAGAAAGGACAACCCCTTTTTTGAGGCCTTCTTTTTCTCCTGCATTTACCACTGCCCAACTGCCATCCCCAATCTGGTGGAACCCAGACTCAATATAAACAATTGAGAAAGAAGGACCTTCAGGTGCCACCGTTTCTTCTTTTATTGGAGGAACCTTCAAAACAAATTCCTCCTCGGGGACAAAACTGATAAGATAATCTCCAATGTGCACAGCAGTGCATGTCTTCTCCACTTTAACCACAGCCTTCCCGCTTTCAAACCTAAGAACTTTTCCATAGCCCGCCATCCTGTAAATCGAACTCCCATGAGGAAGTTTACTTCTTCTACTCAATATCAAGTAAACTCCTCCATTTTTGAGGCTCTTACCCTTTACAAATACCAGACTCCCATCCGAAAAAGACGCCATTTCGTATTCCTTTCCCATTGAGGAAAGAATTTTCGCTCTAGGTTCTTTCTTTAGAATCAATAAAGAGCATTCCATATCAGTTTTCCCGACTTTAATTTCCATGGCAAAACTGGAAAATGCCAGAACTAACATTCCAACGAGAATTAATATCTTCCTCATTTTTACCTCCTAACATTTTTTACGAAAAAAGTTTAAAGAAAAAAGGTTAGCAAGTCAAGAACTTGACACACTGGGATAATATTGTAATAAACTATAAACAGGAGGATAAAATGAAAAGTTCCTTTTTCTTCTTTTTAGCTGTTGGAACAGCCTTTTTCTTCGGATACTTTATCGGGAAAAAAACGATAAAGGACAGGTTCCCTGAGTTCCAGGAAGATTACGAATATTAACTTGGGTTAACCAAAATATAATCAGATTTTATGAAAGGGGGGCCTATAAACCAGCCATCTGCAATTTTACCCTCTATCCTTTTTAGCAAATTCTCAATCCCCCCAGAAAATGTGTAAGTTTTTTCCCCTTTAAGGGAAATTGATTCTCTGAAAATGTACATATCTTTTATTATGGAGTAATCCTCGCAGTTCACATAAGGGAGGGAAACCTCAATGTTTGTCCATTGGAGCGATGGAGGGCTTTCGGGATAAAACCTGAGATAATGAACTGGCTTTTTGGAAAGGAGTTTTCCTTTCTTGAATATTTCCCTCTTTTTCATTTCCATACCAATAGCATCAAAGGGATAACTACCAGGAGCAAAGTTTATCTTGGGATTTTCTAATATGGATATTTGTACATCCTTCAGGTTGGGAATATTTGAAGAAAGAATATAATTTATCAATTTGTAAGTAACTACGGGGTGGAGAACTAATTTCCTTCCATACCTTTCCCTGAGGGGGTTTATCCTCTTCCTTTTCCTTGTCCAAACATTGTATTCAAGGTCTCCCTCCCTGTAAGTGTATAAAAATGATGTTTCTTTATATTCCCCCCTGTAACCTTTTGTGTTCATTAAGGAAACAGACCTTTCAACTTCTCTGTAATAGACCACGTCCTCTGGAAGCCTTAGACCCTTTAAAAAGGTGATTCCACCCGGGTCATGAATTAATACTTTTGATGACTTGTTGACGGAGGGAAGGGGAAAATCCACAGGTTCACTTATAATAAGAGGATAGTAATCAAATGAAAGATTTGCTTCATGGGTATATTGAAAAAAAGTCCCTCCTCTTTCCTTTCTCCATCTCAGTGCAAACCCGTGCTCTTTCCCTGCCGCTATTCTTTCTGGTCTACCCCTCTCAATTTCTGCCCATTTTTCCTTGAAAGCCCATACCTCTCCTTCAATTTCTTTCTCCCTGAGTTCCTCGAGCAATATGTTAGATCCTTTATACAGACTTTCCATAACCCTTAACCATAAAATTTGGTGTCTCTGAGGAATATCTCACGACCTGAGACCGTTTATGACAGAAAAGGCCCTCTTCAACAAAGGATTCCGCCCCTACGGATATCTCTCCTTCCAGAAGGGGCAGAGATATAGCAACAAGAAAAGGCTTTAAGGGAAATTTCACCCTCCCTTTCTCTATCCAGTATCCCCTGGAAACAGTCAGGTAAGCCCATTTCGATTTTAGGTCAATCTCCCCACCTGAAAATTCTGTTATAAAACACCCTTCTTTAACTCTGGAAAGCAGCTCAAGATAGCTTTCCTTCCCAGGAAGAACCACAGTGTGGAGCGGTCTAACAAGGGTAGGATAATGATAATTCTCTCTTCTCCCATGGGGCACAAGAGGTAACCCCGAAACCAAAGAGGTTAACCTTGAAGAGGGAAAGGAAGCAAGAATTCCCTCCTCAACTATTGGATGGAGAGAAAGCTCGCTTCCTTCATCATCTATGCCTTTTCCCTTTGAGTAAATTGATATTTCCTCTGAGGTAATTTTCCTCCCCAGATCCTCCACTGAAAATGGAGAATTTTCCTCAAGTATAAAATCCAATTCTAAAGGATGCCAGAATATTTCATGAATAAGGGTTCCTCCACCTTCTCCTTCCACAAGGAAACTGATTTCCCCTTCCTTTGGAAGGGGTCTGGTCTTTTTTCTTTCCTCAATCCTTGTTTTAAATTCATTGTAAAGAAAATCAACAGCCGGCCTTTTATTTGGAGAAGCCCACCTTAAAATTACATCTCCATCTTTCATCTTAACTGAAATAAAAGATTCCTCTTTTTGCTTAAGACCTTCATCGTTGAAAACAAAAACTTTCCTTTTGAAACTCCTGACTGTAATTTCTCCTTTATCTGTTTTTTCCCTCAGCTCTTTGATCAGTTTCACAAGGGAGGGCAAGTCATGATTAGGGTAATTCTCCGGCACTTCACCTTTCTGTGGATAGAGAGAAGGTGAGGAAAACATGGCTTCTTGACCCTGGATTATAGTTCTTGCCGAGCTGCCATGGTTCAAAATAAGTTGTTGTTTTATCCTTCCCTTCCTATCTCTTATTTCAAATTTGCTGGATACTTCAATAAATATCTCCCTGTAATCTGCATTCCCAAGAAAATCTAATTCCCTTTTAAGTCTGTCCTTTTCTACCTCCATCTGTTCATTCTCTCCCATATTTGATATAATAGCACTGGAGGTGGAAATGGAAAAGGTTTTAAAGCTCATCGAAAGCAAGAAAGTAAAAACTGTAGATCTCAAGGCCGTTGACCTTCCTGGAAGACTTCACCATGTAACTCTTCCTGTTGAATATTTCATCGAAAAAGCAATAAAGGAGGGTGTGGGTTTTGATGGCTCAAGCTATAATCTTGTTAAGATTGAGTCCTCTGATATGGTTCTCATTCCTGAAATTGAAACAGGATTTGAGGACCCATTTCAAAATACCTCCAACATTTCTTTCCTTACCACAATACATCTTCCTGACCCCAAAAGAACAAGGTATGAGATGGACCCAAGATATGTTTTAGAGAAGAGCTTTTCCCTACTGAAAAAAGAAAATATTGGGAGTGATATATTCTGGGGGCCTGAATATGAGTTTTACCTTTTCAAAAATGCTGAATTCTATTTCGAACCTCTAAGTGGAGGGTTTCATCTAAATTCAGAGGAAGGAACCTTCTTTAATGGATATCACAGGGAAATGCCCGAAGATGAATTCGCAGAATTCAGAAATTCTGCTGTAAAACTCCTCCAGGCGAGGGGAATAGAAGTGAAATATCACCATCACGAGGTAGGCCCCTCAGGTCAGCAAGAAATAGAGACAAGATTCACCTCCACAATAAAAACTGCTGATAACGCTATAAAGGTTAAATACCTCTTAAAGAACTTAGCCCGCCAGTCTGGACTTTACCTCACCTTTATGCCAAAGCCTCTTTTTGGAGAGGCAGGAACAGGCTGGCATCTGCACCAATTTATGGTAAATGGGGATGAAAATGTTTTTTACAGCGAGGACGGTTATGCCAACCTCAGCAAAACAGCGATGAATTATATTGGAGGCCTTCTTTATCATGCAAAATCCTTAGCTGCATTCACCAATGCTTCCACAAATTCATACAAAAGACTAACAGGAGGGCTTGAATCTCCTTCATCCATAAGTTTTGCCAAAGGCAACAGGGCTTCTGCAATAAGAATACCCGGATATATAAAAGATCCTATGAGAACGAGGATAGAGCTCAGGACTCCTGACCTTACAGGAAATCCCTATTTGATCTTGGCGTCCATAATAATGGCAGGTATTGACGGGATTAAAAGGAAGCTTGACCCCGTAGAAATGGGCTATGGCCCTATGGAAAAGGGAAAAGCCTTCATAAAGGAAAATATGCCTTCTTCCCTTCAGGAAGCTCTTAAGGAACTTGAAGATGATCATGAATACCTTCTGGAAAAAGGGGTATTCTCACTCCCACTCATTGAGAAATGGATAAAAACGAAGAGAGAAGAAATAAAGTATATAGAGACCAGACCTTCTTCTTCAGAGTTTATCATTTATTTTTGATATAATAAAAAGGGGCGGTTAGCTCAGGCGGGAGAGCGTTGGTTTCGCACGCCAAAGGTCAGGGGTTCGAATCCCCTACCGTCCATAAAAAACATGAGAAAGGCTGTTTTCCCTGTTGCTGGATATGGGACCAGGATGCTTCCAGCAACAAAGTCCATTCCTAAGGAACTCCTTCCAATTTTCGATAGGCCTGCAATACATTACACAGTGGAAGAAGCTTTAAAGAGCGGTTTTGACTGGATAATTTTCATCACCGCAAAAGGAAAAGAACCCATTATAAATTACTTTGATAGGGAAACGGAACTTGAGAACATCTTAAGAACAAAAGGGGAAAAAGAGCTTGCCGAACTTATAAGGTCAATTTCAGAAATGGGAGAAGTGCTCTCTGTAAGGCAGGGAATACCCAAGGGCCTTGGACATGCCGTCCTGAAAGCGAAGGAAATAGTCGGGAGTGAACCTTTCTCTGTGCTTCTCCCTGATGATTTTATAATCTCGGAAAAACCAGTTCTTTCCCAGATGATGGAGGTCTTCTTAAAGACAGGGAAAGCTGTTGTAGCTCTTGAACAAGTGAAAAGAGACAGGGTTTCAGCCTATGGGATAGTAAAGGGCAAAAAAATAAAGGAGAAAACATATAAGATAGACTCCCTTGTTGAAAAGCCTCCCATTAGAGAAGCTCCCTCCAATCTTGCTGTGATTGGTAGATACATCCTTACCCCTGAAATTTTCCCTGTCCTTGAGAAAACACCTCCTGGAAGGGACAAAGAGATCCAGCTCACAGATGCTCTTAATTATCTTGCAAAGGAAGGAAATCTCCTCGGTTACAGATTTGAAGGCAAAAGATTTGACATAGGAAGTCCTGAAGGCTTCATAAGGGCGAATATCGCCTTAGCAGGGAAAAGAGGAATTGAGATATAGAACTTTTCCTACCACAGCGGACATGGGAATTTTCATATATGGAAAATCCCTGAAGGAAATTTTCAAAAACGCAACCTTCGCTTTAAGAAGGATAATTGGCGGGAGAAAAAAACTAAACCCTGAGGGAGAAAGGAAAATAAATTTAGTCTTCGAGAAAATTGAAATAGGGCTTTTCCTATGGCTTTCGGAGCTTTTGTTCTTTTACGATTCGGAGTTCCTTCTGCCAATCAATGTAAAAATGATGGAAATAGGAAAGAACAATTTAGACTCAACTCTCAATGTGGGAAAGCTGGGAGGAACCCCGCAGAATTATATTAAGGCAATAACCCTTCATAGAATTAACATTGAAAACAGGAGAGAAATCCTGAGGGCAAGGATAATCCTTGACCTTTAAGGAGGAAAAGATGGAGGGAAAAGAGTATTTAAGGAAACTCATCAGAACTTTTCTTGATTTTCCTGAGAATAATCTGGAATTTCCTGGAGAAGGGACTCGCAGGATGGAGCTTGAAGCTGAACAATTAGGCCATGGAAAAAAGCTTTTCACTGAAGAAGATGTTATAAGGGAAACAGCCCAGGAAATATATTTCAGCATAAACTGTAAGAAGCTATGGGCAGGAAGGAACAAAAAAACCTGGCAAAAGGTAATCTCCACAAGGTATTTCATCCCTGATTTTGTATCAGAAGGACTCACCAGAAAAATGGAAAAATCCCTTAGAAACGGTTTCCTAAAAAAGGGGAAAGGATACCTGATCCCCATATGGAACAATAAACTTGAGGGGGTAATTTACTTCGAACCTGATGGAAAATTGTCTCAGAATCAGGAAAAGGCTCTTTCTCTAATTTCCATATTGTGTTCAAGGGAAATAAATTGGGTAAAAGTGAAAAGGGAACTTGAGCTTAGAGAAAGGGACAGCAGGGAATTAGCTGACTTCTTTAGAATAATCCTTAACAATCAAATCATAGGGGTATTTGTTTCAACTGTTAAATATCCTCCTCAGTTCAAGTATGTAAACGAAACTCTTTCAAAAATGCTTAATTTCAGCCCTGAAGAACTGAAAGGGAAAGAGGCCTTCAGCATTTATTATCCTCAGGATAGAAAGAAGGCAAAGGAAGCCTTCAAAAAGAAAATATCAGGGGATGAACGGGAAACAGAGTACCATGCCAGGCTCTTGAAGAAAAACGGCAAAATAGTGTGGAGCAAGATATTCTCAATAATATCAAAATTTAAAGGAGAAGAGCAGATAATAGCAACGGTGGTTGACGTAACTGATGAAAGGAGGTTCAAAGAGAGACTTGAGGAGGAAATAAGAAAAACAAGGTTCATGAACAAAATGGCCGAAGAAGGTCTAAAGTGTGGGTCTATAAAAAGTTGGATGCTTGATTTAGCAAAGGGAACATTTGAGCTTCTTAACCTAAAAGGTCTTTGGGTCTTAGGCTCTGAGCGAGAGACTATATTTTCCTATACAGGGAAAGAATATTCAGGAAAAATCCCAGATAAATTGCAAGAAGGTATAGTATCAAATGGAAGATTTGTATTTATCCCAGCCCCTTCCCAAGAGAGGCTCGTAATAATGGAGGGGAAAAGGGAGTTTGATGAGCAGAATTTAGAATTTCTTAAGGAGCTTTCAATTCTCCCAAAAATCCTTGCGGAAAGGAATACAAAAGAGCAGGAGTTGAGGAAAGAAAGAGGACTTCTCTCGCTGATTTTCAATGGCGTTCAGGAAGGATTATTCATAGCAAAGGAAGAGGATGGGGATTTAGTAATTCAGCTTGCAAACTCACCCATAAACATCCTTTTTGGAAAAGCCGAAGGAAAGAATCTTGCTGGATTTCTCCCAGAGAAGACAGCAAAGCACTTAAAAAAAGTCATAGAAATCGCGAAGAGAAAAGGAAAGGCAGAGAAGGAAATAGAATTAAAAATAGGGGAAGGAAAAAGGATATTCCATATTTCCCTTTATCCTACTGAGGCTATGGGCAAAACTCTGATAGCCGGGATATTGAGGGATATAACTAAGGAAAAAGCCATAGAGGAAGAGAGGAAAAGAAATGAAAGGTTTATGACGCTTGGCGAAATATCCGCAGGGGCTGCTCATGATTTCAACAATGTTTTAAATACCATAGCGAATCTTTCACAGACTGCTTTAAATGGGCCTCAGGAAGAAAGAGAAAAATACCTGAGAAAAATAGTGGATTTCTCCCTAAAATCAGCTTCTCTCCCCAGCAAAATCTTAAAATTTGGGGCAAAAGCTCCGGAAGGGGGAAAGAAAATAATAGACCTTGGAGCCTGGCTTGAAAATGAAGTAGAGCTATTGAGGAGACTGATGGGGAAGAGAATAAAAATTGAGCTTTCCTGCGAGAAAGGGGCGATTTTAAATGCAAATGATTCCGAGCTAAGCCAGGCTCTTTTGAACATAGTAAAAAACTCGGCAGATGCAATAAAAGGAACAGGGAAAATTAAAATGGAGGTGAAGAAAATAAATCTTGAGAGGGAATGGAGGGAAAAATTTCCGCTATTGAAAGGTCGCAGATATGCTTTACTCTCAGTTGAAGACAATGGAAAAGGAATAAAGAAGGAATTCATGGGCAAGATTTTCACCCCATTTTTTACTACAAAAAAAGAAGGGACTGGGCTCGGTCTTATCCAGGTTTATAAGACCGTCGTTGAGCACGGTGGGAATTTAAAGGTTGAAAGCCAAGAAGGAAAGGGAACAAGAATAGAGATTGTCTTTCCTCTATGGAAAGCTAAAACAGGGAGAAAAAGGTAAAATCTTTCCCTATCGGTGCTTCCACTCAAAAGATAACTAATAATTGAAGATTATGTCCCCGGAAACACTCTTAAGATTGACTTTTATGTCTCCATTCCCCATTATCTTTTTTATTTTCCTAATCTTCCCTTTAATCTCTTCATTGTCAATTTTAACAGTCCCGCTTGCAGTGCTTGCTTCTATTGAAAAATTTGGCTTTGCCTTCTCCAATAGGTTCACCTTTATATCTCCGCTAACGCTTTTGAAAAACCATTCGCCCGAGGGTAAATCAGAGCTTCCAATACCGAGGGAAATATCTCCGCTTACTGTATTTCCCTTGATACTCCCCGAAAGAATTTCCATGATGGATATATCCCCGCTGATAGAATGTAATTTTGAGGATGCAGCCTTTAAGACCTGTCCTTCAATGTCCCCACTTACTGTGCTGGCAGTGAAAGTGCTGCCTTCAAGCCGAGAGATTTTAATATCCCCGCTGACACTGGAAGCCTTAATCCTGTGAGTTACTCCTTCAAGATAAATATCCCCACTTATTGCTTCAAGATAAGCTGAATAACCTTCCGGAGCAAAAACAATAAGGTTAGCCCTTGGACTTTTTCTCCGACAGAAAAGGCAAACTCCATGGTGTTCTTTCATCTTAACAAACACTGAATTCCCACGGGATTCAATTACAACCTCTGGTCTTTCACCCCAGTATTCAACATTAAGGTTGACCTTTACCTTTTTCTTCTTCCACTGCTTAACCTCAATTTTCCCTGCAATGATTTTAAGATTCAGCTCGGGTCTTCCCTTTACAGCGAACTCCTTCTTCTCGTGAAAGCTGCCCCCTATAAGAAAGGCTGAAAGAGTAAAAAGAATAAAAAATTTCTTCATTTTTCACCTCCAACATTATTTTACGAAGCATAGAAAGAAAAGTTGAGCTGTGATATTATTTTAAAGGAGGAGAAAATGAAGGAAATTCCCGTTTTTAATGCTGAACTCATGGGAAAGTTTGATAAAAAGGCAGAGGAGAAATACGGCATACCTTCAAGAATATTGATGGAAAACGCAGGGGGATGGGTGGCAAAAAAGGCAGTGGAGATGGAAGACGTATTTACTGTCACTGTAATTTCCGGGCCAGGCAATAATGGGGGGGATGGGATCGTTGCTGCCCGTCACCTTTACAACCAGGAACTCACAGTAAATTTAATAGTTCTCTCATCGCCTGAAAAAATCAAAGGAAACGCAAAGCTTAATTTGCAGGCAGCTGAAAAGACAGGGATAAATATATTTTTTGTTAATGGAATGAAGGAATGGGAGGAATTGCTTCCTTTCGTTGAAAGGTCTGACCTTGTAGTAGATGCAATTTTCGGAACAGGCCTGAAAAGGGAAGTCAAAGGGATTTACAGGCGAGCAATAGATGATATAAACCTGCTTGCGAAGAAAATTTTATCAGTAGACCTCCCTTCCGGAGTATCTTCGGAGAACGGGGAAGTCATGGGAAGGGCTGTAGAAGCAGATTTTACTGTGACATTTGAGGCCCTAAAATTCGGTCACATTCTCCCCCCAGGGGAGGAACACTGCGGGGACACAGATGTTGTAAAAATCGGAATCCCCCCTGATGCTTATGAAGATGAGAACCTCCCTTTCAGATTCACCTTTCCTGACGGGCTCTTTCCAAGAAAGCTTCTTAGAAGGGAGCAAAATTCCCACAAAGGAAATTACGGTCATGTCCTTGTTATAGCAGGCTCCCTGGGAAAAACAGGGGCTGCAGCCATGACAGCAATAGGAGCATTAAAATCTGGAGCTGGCCTTGTGACTTTGGCAACTCCTTCCCCGGTCCTTCCAATGGTTCCTATACCGCCTGAAATAATGAGTTTACCGCTTAAGGACAAGGATGGAGAAATATCTTCCGAAGCTTCTACACAGTTAGAGGAAATGCTTAAAGGAAAAACAGTTGTGGCAGTTGGACCAGGGTTAGGAACCTCAGGGGAAACAGGGAAATTCCTTAAAGAACTTATAAAAAAAGTCAATGTTCCAATGGTAATAGATGCAGATGGTCTTAATCTTCTTTCCTCCTTCCCATATTTCCCTGAGTTTAAAACATTTACGGTTTTAACCCCCCATCCTGGCGAATTCTCAAGGCTCACAGGAAAGGGGAAGGATGAACTCCTGAAAAACAGGATTGAGGAAGCAAGAAAATTTTCATTAGAAAAGGGGGTAAACCTTATCCTGAAGGGATACAGAACCCTGATTTGCTCTCCTGACGGAACCGTTTACATAAATGCAACTGGGAATCCAGGGATGGCAACAGGTGGGGCAGGGGACGTCCTTACAGGCATGATAGCAGGGTTTCTTGCACAGGCAGAAGAAGACGAAATGGAAGAATCTCTAGTAGAAGCGGTTGGGTATCACGGTCTTTCAGGAGACCTTGCGGCAACTGAACTTACCCAGCCTTTCCTTTCGGCAATGGATATAATCCATCACCTCCCCGATGCTTTTAAATATGAAGAATAGTTTTATATCAAAATCAGAGGAAGAAACAAAAGAAATAGCAGAAGCGCTTGCTGAAGGACTCAGGGGAGATGAGGTAATTCTTCTATATGGAAGTTTAGCCTCAGGAAAGACTGTCTTCGTGAAGGGACTCGCAAGGGGGATGGGTATAAACGAATCACTTGTCAGCTCGCCTACATTCACAATAATGAATATCTATTCAGGAAAAGGGCTCCTTTTTCATATTGACCTTTACAGGGTTGAAGATAAAAAGGAGATTGAGCTTCTCGGTGTTGAGGATTTTCTCG
This sequence comes from Acidobacteriota bacterium, assembly GCA_015486055.1. Lineage (GTDB taxonomy): Bacteria > Acidobacteriota > Aminicenantia > S016-38 > S016-38 > S016-38. The sequence goes on along the minus strand of WFSJ01000018.1, from coordinate 76,666 downwards.
GTATGGGAATTGTGGCAGTTGAGTGGGGAGAAAAAGCCGAGGGACTCCCATGGTCAACCAGAATTATAAAAGTAAAAATAAAGGAAGAGGAAAACGGGGAAAGAAAAATAGAGATAAAGAGATTAAATTGACAATAATAGGAATTTCTTTCTTTTTTATGTCAGCGTTATTATTTATATATAGCATCTTCTTCCTGAAACCCTTCACTCCAAAAAGAAAAAAAGCACTAAGGTTTGCATATCTTTTATCTTTTGTTGCCCTTGTAATGGTTCTTTATGGAAGAGGATTTGCCTCTCCCCTTATGATTGCATCCTTCCTCTGCCTATTCATAAGCTATATAGCGTGGGAATTAGCTCTCCACTTTATGAGGAGGTGATTTTTATCCCAAGGTCCCTAAGCTGAGGTTTATCTACATCAGAAGGAGTTCCTGTTAGAAGACAAAGGCCAGAGGTAGTTTTAGGGAAAGCTATAACATCTCTTATTGATTCTTCCCCTGCGGCCATCATCACAATTCTATCGAATCCGAGGGCAATTCCTCCATGGGGAGGTGCTCCATGTTCCAAAGCTTCTATCAGAAAAGAAAATCTGCTTTCCTCAATGCCGAGGATTTTAAGTATCTTTCTCTGAAGTTCGGCATCATTTATTCTTATGCCTCCTCCTCCAAGCTCAATTCCATTCAGCACAACATCATAGGTCCTTGAAAGCGCCTTAAGAGGTTCCCTCTCCAAAATAGAAACATCTTCATTTGCAGGAGATGTAAAAGGATGATGGTTTGATGTTAAATTGCCCTCAGAATCAAGCTCAAAAAGGGGGAAATCCCTCACCCAGAGGAATTTCATGCCTTCTTCCACATCCCCTTTAATTCTTGCAGCCTTGACCCTTAAAGAGCCCATCAATTCTTTGATCCCTTTCCCCGCCACAAAAACGGCTGTGTCCCCTTTGTGAAGATCGAGAGAGTCGCAAAGCTTCTCTTTCCATTCCTCATTTCCTTTCAGGTTACCTCTTATTCCATCTTCTATTTTCAGCCAGAAAATCCCATCTCCACTAAGTTCCTTTATGAAAGAATTTAGGGAATCAATTTCCTTCCTTGTAAGTCCATTCGGTATTTTCATGCCGAGTAATTTTCCGCCTGAATAAATTACTTCCTCAATAATCCTATTTCCTCCACCCATGCTCATTTCTGTAAGATCATCTATTTTGTAAGGTATCCTTAGATCTGGCTTATCACTCCCATATCTATTCATTGCTTCCCTGTATGTAAGCTGGGGAAATGGAACACTAATATTGATCCCGGAGGCTGCAAACATTTCTTTCAAAAGACCCTCTGTTATTTCAATAATCTGCTCCTCTTGCGGAAAGCTCATCTCTACATCTATTTGTGTAAATTCGGGCTGCCTATCAGCTCTCAGATCTTCATCCCTGAAGCATTTTGCAAGTTGAAAATATCTATCAAGCCCCGAGATCATGAGAAGCTGCTTAAAAAGCTGAGGGGACTGAGGAAGGGCATAAAATTTGCCTTTGTAATTTCTTGAGGGAACAAGAAAATCCCTTGCCCCTTCAGGAGTTGATTTTGTAAGGATTGGGGTCTCCACCTCAATAAAACCTAGGGAGTCAAGATAAGTTCTTGCTACCATTGCCATCCTGTGTCTCAATATAATATTCCTCTGCATCCTTGGACGACGAAGGTCAATATACCTATATCTGAGCCTTACCTCTTCTGAAACATCCACTTCATCAAGAACATGGAAAGGAGGTATTTTAGCTTTGCTGAGAACTTTCATAGACTCGACTTTTATCTCTATTTCCCCTGTTGATAAGGATGGGTTTTTCACCTCTCTTTCTTCAACCTTCCCCTTTATTTCAACGACCCATTCTGGCCTCAGAGCCCCAACTTCCTTTCCTCCTACTATTTGCACTACTCCTTCCCTATCCCTTATATCTGCAAAAACAAGGGCCCCTAAGTTTCTTGTTCTCTGTACCCAACCCTTTACAACGACATCCTTCCCTACATCCTTTTTCCTTAGGCTTCCGCAGTATCTCCTCATTTTAATATATACATTAACCAACCGAAGAGTATTGAGGCTACGACCATCCACAGAAAGGATTTTATCCCGTATTTCATCCTGTCCTTTCTTTTATCCCTTCTTATAAGTGCAAGGTCCACGGAAGCCGGGACAGAAAAAAGGAGGAGAATCAAAATATAGCTTCTCACTTCTTTATCCCTTCTGCTATTTCATAGGCCTTTACTGCTGCAAGATAGTTTATAAGTCCTCCTCCTACGAGAAAGAAAGTCCCATAATCACTTGTCCAGTTTGCCTTAAGCTGGGCTCCTAGTCCTAATACTTTCCCGATAAAATAAAACATCCCGCTTCCGAGGTCAGAAAATGTCAGAAAAACTGTAAGAGGAGATCCCTCATTCGTTCCTATGAATCTTCCCCCAAGAATAATACCGATAATGAAGAAATATAATATGGAAAGAAAAATTACAATGCCCTCTATCTTTTTCCCGAGGATAAAATGGCCAGCTCCCGGAATTAACCATGAAAGGAAGAGATAAAATCCACTTTTCTTTCTCACAGGAAAAATATAAACAAAATTCCTTCCCTTTTCAAGAAAAATTTCAATAGAGTCTTCAGGATTTTCCCTGGAAATAAAGCTCTATGCCTTTCACTGCGCGTAAACCATCTGCAATGGCTGATATGGCATCTGCAACCCTGTTTGCCACATCTCCTCCTGCGAAAATTCCGGAGATGGAGGTCATCTGCCTTTCATTCACCTTTATGCGGCCTCTTTCTACTTCCATCTTCTCTGCGAACTCCTGGGGCAAAAAGGTGAGATCTGCCTGCTGTCCTATAGCAACAATTATCCTGTCAACCAAAATTTCATACTCTTCTCCTTCTATCAAAACAGGCTTTGGTCTTCTTCCAGGTCCCTGGTCTACCATGCGGGCCTTTCCATAGACGAGTTTCACTCTTCCCTCGGGCGCATCTTCCACTCTTAACGGGATTATTTTCTCCCAGATCTCAACCCCTTCTTCCTCTGCTCCCTCAATTTCCTCACGGTCTGCAGGCATATCTACTTTTCTCCTTCTGTAACCAATGGTAACCTTTGCTCCGAATCGACGAGAAACTCTTGCTGCATCTATAGCAACATCTCCACCGCCAATTACAACAACTTCATTGCCAATCTTTACTGACTCATTAAAGTTCACTTTCCTGAGGTAATCAATAGCATATATAACATTGGGATGGTCTTCACCCGGGACCCCAAGTTTCCATGGTTTTAAAAGACCGACTCCAAGATAAATGGCATCGTGGATTTCCATGAGATTTCTGAATTTCTCAGGGTCAACAAAGTAATTGGTTTTTAGTTCGACGCCCTGGGACAGGATAAATTCCACCTGCTTCTTAAGGGATGGAAGGGGAAACCTGTATTTGGGTATCCCTGCCATAGTCATTCCCCCTGCCTCTGGCATTGCCTCGTAAACTGTCACCTTATAACCTCTGAGGGCAAGGTAATAGGCCGCAGTGAGACCTCCGGGTCCCGCCCCTATTATCCCCACGGATTTATCCTTTAATTCCTGTTTCCTAGCTCTTATGACTTCTTTAAGATCTGAAAACCTCTCCGTAGCGAACCTCTTAAGCCATCTTATGGCAACAGGATCTCCCTCATTCCCCAGGGAGCAATAGCTCTCGCATCTTCTCGTGCACACCTTGCCGCAAAGCTCAGCAAAGGGATTATTCTCATACATTATGTTAACAGAGCGCTCATATTCCCCTGAGGCTACAGCCCTTATGTAATCTGGGATGTGCATTCTATCAGGGCACCCTGATATACAGAGCCCGCAGCCAATGCAACGGTCCGCCTCTTTTCTTGCTTCCTCTTCAGTATAACCAAGCACTACTTCCGCAAAGGTCTGGAGCCTTTCCTCTGGTTCCTTTTCTCTCATGGGAACCCTGTGATAATCTGTAAAGCTGTGCTCCTTATCCTTTCTATATCCCTTTTCCTTCTGCTCAAATCCCTTTATGTCATATCCTGGGATATAAACAAAATCGTCAGGGGCTTCCCTTATCCAGATATACTCGTTAGTCATTCTTAAGGATGTTGTGGGACAGGAATCAACACAAAGACCGCACCAGCAACACCTTCCATAATCAATTCTGGGGCGGAATCCTGAATCTCCCTTCTTTCCTTCTATTCCTTCAATCTTTACCATATCTATAGCCTCATTGGGACAAACTGCAGCACAGGTTCCACACCCTATGCACTTTCCAAGATCATTAACATGGAATCCTCTGTATCTTTCGGCCGCCTCTCTATGTACCTTGGGAACAAGAATTGTGTGGGGTTTCCTAGCTATCTGTCTCCAGGCCCCCAGAGGTTTTAGAACTTCCTTAAGTCCCATTTTTTCCCTCCTATCTTTCCATCTCTGGTGGACAAATTTGAAGAGCCACCAAAATTGGTGCTACATCCGCTATGTTCTGCCCAACAAGAAGCCTCTCAAGAAGAGTTATCCCGTGTATGAAAGAAGGACCCTTTACATGAACTCTTCTCGGCTTTCCTGAACCATCGGTGAATATGTAATAGCCAAATTCACCTCTTGTTGCCTCCGATTTTACATAGGTTTCTCCTTTTGGTATCTCCCAGTAAAGGACATTAGGAAGCCTTGTGAGGAACTCTCCTTTGGGCATTTTACTTACTATTTCTCTTATAAGTTTTATACTAAGATCAATTTCTCTCCTCCTCACAAGTAGCATTGACCAAACATCGCATCCATCTTCTGTTATCACATCAAAATCCAATTTGTCGTAAGCCTCATAGGGACTGTTCTTCCTCACATCGTAGGGAAAACCACATGCCCTTGCCACTGGACCCGTTATTCCCATTTCTTCTACCCATTCCTTTGGGATAGGAGCAAGTCCTTTTAATCTCTTCTGCTCCACAGCATTATCCATTATGAGCTCATCGTATTCAGGAAGCCTTCTCTCTATTAGATCCATTGTCTTTAAAACCCTTTCTTCAAAACCCTCTGGAAGGTCCTTCCTCACACCTCCTGGAAGAATATATATGTGATAAACCCTTCCCCCTGTAAGCTCTTCAAAAAGGTCAAGGATGTAATCCCTGTCTCCTATCCCCCACTGAACAGGAGTAGAAAGTCCCATGGAGCCTGCTATCCCCCCATACCACATTATAAACATTTGAAGTCTTGAAAGCTCAAGCACCAATGTCCTTATCCATTTTGCTCTTTCCGGAATTTCTATATCTGCAAGTTCCTCAAGACCCCTTGCTAAATTCTCCTCGTTCGTGTCAGATTCTGGAACACATATTCTGCAAACTAAGGGAAAGCTCTTTATGAAAATCCTCCGCTCCATAAGTTTTTCAAAGGCCCTGTGGAGATATCCTATGTGGGTTTTAGCCCATGTGATTGTATCCCCTTTAAGAAGAACTTCTATACTCATGTTCCCGGTAACTCCGGGATGCTGAGGCCCTATGAAAAGTCTAACTTCTTCCGTGCTCATTTTCTTCTCCATTCGTCATATTGTTCAGAGATTTCCTTCCTTATATTTATTCGGCTCTTGGGTTCCCTCTCCCCGAACTTCTCCATTGAATATTTCAGAGTATCAAAATCTCTCCTCATTGGAGGAATATTATCCCAATCCTCAAGGATGAGCTCCTCGTTCTGTGTTGGATTGCCCTCAAAATTCACCCCGAACATTTCGTGAATTTCTCTTTCGTAGGCTTCTGCTTGGGGCCACAATTTATATACGGTTTCAAAATCGGGGTTTTCCCTATCAAGCATGAACTTCACGATGATATTCGCTTTCATTCTAAAGTTCCATAGGATATAGCTCATCTGAAATTTTTTATCCTCTATCCAATCCACACAGGATATCAAGGTGAGGGTTCTGTATCCTTCGTATTCCTTAAGGTAAAAAAGCATGGGTATAAGTCCCTTCTTTGTTGTCTCTATTATCAAGAGGTCCTTTCTTTTTTTCTCTGCGATGAGAACTTCAAATCTTTCCTTTAATCTCTCAATAATATTCATTATCAACCTCACCAGTTATAATTAGGCATTCGCCAGTTCTTTATGATTTTTCTCTGATTTCCTCTATACCAATCAAGGGCCTCTATGTACTTCTTCCATCCGTCTGCTTTTCCGTCATCTATGAGTTCCTGAAGCCTCTTGAAACCTGCGAGAATGGCTTCCGGTCTTGGCATGCAACCTGTTACCCATATATCCACTGGAAGATAAAGGTCAAGGCGGTTGATAGCATTGTAGGAGTCGTAATACATACCTCCGTTTATAGGACAGGCTCCAAGGGCAACAACATATTTCGGGGACTGCATTTGTTCGTAAACCCTTATTACCCTCTTTAAGGTTTTCACAGTAAGATAACCGCTTACAACGATGACATCTGCCTGACGGGGGGTGCCAACCATACGCATCCCAAACCTTTCCGCATCAAATCTTGAGGTAAAGGTAGGGCGAAGCTCAATGGCACCGCACCCTGTTCCATAAGCGACAACCCACAGGGACCTTGCCCTTGCCCAGTTGTCAATCTTCTTAAAAACACCTGAATATGTCAATTTTTCAGGCTTTTCATTTAGAAATTTATCTTTTCCCATAGTTACCTCACTATGTATATTCTTAGTAAATCTATCAGCCCTATAAGTGTTGGCCATGTCCAGAAGAAGGAAACTGACTGCTCAAGTTTGAAACGAGGAAAAACATCCGTAATGAACAATGGCCACAGGAAAATCAGAAAGGTTTTTAAAAAGGCCCAGAGGAGGTTCGTTGCACCACCAAGAAAAAGGTCCATGAAGAGAACATATTTTGCCACAGCAAATACACTTCTCCCTGAAAACATGTAGGATAGGAAAGTTGAGCTAAACTCTGTGGGAGGACCAATGGCGATTTCTTGGGGTGCCATCACAATTTCGAACGGATAGGAAGTCATCATTCCTAAAAGGCTTATGAAAGCAGCAATCGCTGCAAAAGGATAGGTGAATATGTGCCAGTGAAGTATCCCGCCCTGCTGCGCCATTACTATTCCTTCTACAGAGGTGGTTTTATCAACAATCATTAGAACAACCACTGAAATTATAAAGGGAAGCTCTTGACCCGCCATTTGTGCAAGCCCCCTTGTAACACCGATAGGAGCATGAGGATGGCCGCTCTCCGCTGCTCCAAGTGCCATTCCGAGGCATCCCATCACCATGAAATACATTATCACTATAAGATCTCCACCGAAGGAAAAATTGCTCAGATAAAAGTTCCCTACAACGATGGGGACAAGAAGGAAAGTCCCTGCTCCGCCAAGCAACCTGAATATGGGAGCAAGGTAGAACATCACCCCATGTGAAATGGCTGTCTTCTTTCTGAATAATTTCCACACATCTATGAAGTTCTGGAATACGGTCGGCCCTCTCCTGTTTTGCATTCTTGCTGTTATTTTCCTTGAAATCCCCCCGAGCAAGAGACCATAAGCAATGCCCCCTATCAAAGCTATAAAAGCATAGAATATCTTGACACCCATCATTTCCCCCCAGCAAAGAAGTGAAGAATTAATATTGAAATGAGAATCACATATGCTGCGTATGTATTTATATTTCCTGTATAAAATCTCCTGAGAACCTCGGCAAAGGTCCCTGTCCATTCATAAATTCCCTTCCATATTTTAGAAACCAGAGGATAAATCAGCCATTTAACCGTTCTTCTGAAATGGGCATAAAGGTCATAGCCAAAGTGAAGATCCTCTACTTGACGGGGAACTTCCCCCGCATAGCCCACATCAAGTTGTTTAACCTCCCTCACCCTCGCTGACGTTAGGGCAAAGAATATAAGGGCAAAGATGAAAGAACCCACTGTAAATACCATAAGGAAAAGGGCATTCCAGTGGCCGAGCTTCGAAACTGCCCCAAGCGTCTTTTCGTAGAACAAGCCGGAATTTTTCATCCCTGGAATCTTGTTTAACACTTTGTTTATGGGATCGAGAAGAAGCCTTGGAAAAGCTCCAATTGCTACGGTGGCAACAAGAAGGATTGTTTCGGCAGCAGCAATGGGAAAAGGGACCTCTCTTGCATTTTTGTTCTCGTCCTGAAGCTGACCGAGAAATACAGTATGGAGAATCTTGAAACAATAAAGGAAGGCAAGCGTGGAAGCTAAAAATGCAACCACCGTAATAAATACCCATTGTTTCTCAATAAGCGCAGAATAGAGAAGCCATTTCCCTGCAAAACCAGCCATTGGTGGAATCCCTGCAAGAGAAATTATCGCAATAAGCACTGCAAGGAAAGTAAGCGGCATCCTTCTTATAAGCCCTCCCATATGGGGAAGATAGGAAGTTCCTACACGATAAATTATCCCTGCAGCAGCCACAAAAAGAAGCCCCTTAAAAATGAAGTGATCTACAGTGTGGTAAAGGGCAGCATTCCATCCAAGGGGTGTAGCAATGGCAAGGCCGAGAAGAATGTAGCCTACCTGGCCTACAGAGGAATAAGCAAGGAGTTTCTTTAGATCTTCCTGAAAAACTGCAAGAAGGGTCATAAAGAAAGCAGTAAGAACTCCAAGCCATGCAAGACCATACCTGAGAGCAGGACCGGAAGAAATATTTGCTATTACATAGAGAAAAACAAGAGCAGATCCGAATACCCCAATTTTTGACATTATTCCAGAAAGAAGAGGAGTAAATTCATCAGGGCTTTCCCCATATGCATCCCTTGCCCAAATGTGAAGGGGAGAGGTTGCCATTTTAACAAGGAAGCCTGTGATTAGAAGAACGGGAATAAGCACTCCAGTTACCCCGATCTTGCTTATTGAAAGCTTTGGCAGGAGATATATTCCTGCTAGCATCGAATAAGCCCCTGCTGAACTAAAGATAGCATAAATCCATGCAGCCCTTTTTGCCTTCTTTCCCATATTAACAAGAAGGAAGGAAGACCAGCTCATAAGTTCCCAGTAAACGAAAAGATTCAACCAGCTGGTTGAAAGGGCTATTCCAACAAGAGAAAAAATCACAACAAGATATGCAGGATAAAAACTCCACGAAAGCCTCTTTGATGTGGGATATGTGGCAAAAAGAAGTATCGCTCCTCCGAAAAACACAAGGGCAAGGAAAAATCCGTGGAGATTTGCCTTCATTGAAGGAAGAAATCTGTAAATTCCATAGCCAAGAAGAACGAGGGAAGCGGTCCACTGAAGAGGCTTTGAGAAACCAAAAATGTAAATAGCTGCAGCGACCATAAGGAACACAATTATAAGAGAATTAAACATAATCCCCATATATCCTGAAAACATGGACCACGCAACCCCGCCTCCTGTAATTAAAATCAGGGAGGCTGCAAGGGGTGAAGCCAAGTTCTTTTTTACTTTCTCCCCCTCCCCATCCGATGCTATTCTGTAAAATCTAAAATAATAAACGATCTCAGCCACAGCACCAAGAAGGATAAGGCCTACAACCCAAGCATACTCTTTTGGGATCGCAAAAATTAGAAGAAGCTTTGCCCAAAATCCTGGGAACGGTGGAACCCCTGTTATGGAAAAAACAGAGGTGGAGAATATAAACTTGAAAAGAGGATTCCTCTTCAATATCCCCTTCCATCCTTCCATTTCCCTGGTTTCCACATTATCTACTAAAAGAAAAAGGGAAGATTTGGCGAAGGAATGATTGAATACGAAAAGAACTATCGCAAGAGCTATGAAATGCCTTGAGCTTGAAGGAAGAGAGTTATTGAGGAAAAAGCCCGCTGAAAGGATTAAAAGCCCCAATTGAGCAACTGAGGAATATCCAAGAAGCCTTCGGACATCCCTCTGTCTCCAAGCAAGGAATTGGCTCACCAGATAAGTGCCTCCTCCAAATATAAGGGAAAGCTGGAAAAAAGAAGGGAGGGCAAGATATCCCCCTGCTTTTATAAATATCAAATAAAAAGCTTTCACTGCAGCACCCGTAAGGACTGCAACAACCACAGGGTCTGCCCCCTGATAGACATCAAGGGCCCACCCATTTATGGGGAAAACCTCCAGTTCAATGAGAAGACCTGCAAAAAACACAAGGGAAATGAGAGAGAAAACAGGGGTCAGAGGAAAAGTCTTCACTTTTTTTGCAATGTCAAGCATGTTAAGGCTTCCTGTGGCTTTATAAAGGAAAACCACACCGAGAAGAATAAAGGTGGAGCTTATAGAACCTATAACCATATATTTAAATGCTGCTTCCAAGGACTTTTCTGTTTTTGCTGAAGCCACAAGCCCATATGCCGCTATGGATGTTATCTCAATGAAAACAAATAGGTTGAAGAAATCACCTGTGAAAGTTATCCCTGCTGCTCCAAGGGAGAGAAGGAGAAAAAGGACCATTGCCTTACCCTGAGGCTCAGGAATCCCTCTTCTTGCCAAATGATAGGCTCCAAGAAGAGTAATGGTAAAGATCAGGAATCCCATGGCAGCTTCGGCCTTTCCTACAAAAAGGTTTATTCCAATGGGAGGAGGAAAACCCCCAATTTTTACCAGTATCGGAGAGGTTATTTTCCCTGAAAGAAAACCGTAGAAGTTGGCTCCAGCAGCTACAAAATCAAATATAAGGACGAGAAAGAAAAAAACTTTCGCCCAGAGTTTACTGTAAACCTGAAGTATCCCTATAAAAAAGGCAGAAGCTAAGGTTATTGCTATTATCAAGATTGGATTTACCATTTCAGCTCCTTATATTCTTCTATTTCAAGGCTCTTCTTCTTGCTATACATGAGCATAACTATTGAAAGGGCTGCAGCGGTAACCGCCACCCCTATAACTATCGCGGTAAGAACAAGGGCCTGAGGCACAGGGTCAACAACCTTTGAGGAAGTTCTCACAAGAAGGTCTTTTGCGTTTATGATGGGTGCTGTCTTTCCCCTTATGAATCCCAAGGATATGATCAAGATATTCACTCCTGTGTCCATTATGGAAAGCCCTATAACCATTTTCATTATGTTCCTCTTTACAAGAACTGCATAAAGACCTATCAGAATTAAGGCAATTGAAGAAGCAAAGAAAAACATTATTCCTCCTTTGTTACCTTAAACATATCTGTTATAAGGCCAGAAAGCTCGGAACCTACTTTAAAGCCTATGGCTATATATATCAGAGGAATTACTCCGGCAGAAAATAGTCTGTTCCAATGTCCCAATGGAAGTATGTTGTTTGCAAGGAAGCTTCTGCCCCATATAAGCCCCGCAAGGCCAATGGCGGCAAATACGATACCAGCGAGACCCTCGGTGACGGAGAGGACTTCGTGGTTAGGATGGAAGGAAAAATGTGCAAGAAGCATAAGCATGACAGCTGACGCAATGACAGTTCCTCCCTGAAATCCTCCCCCAGGGGTCAGGTGCCCGTGAATAAATATGTAGGCTCCGAAAAGAATTAAAAGGGGATAAAGGGTATCTGATGCCGTTTTCAGGATAAGACTTGCCTCTATCCTTTCATATTTTCTAAAGCAAGTACAGGAGGAAAGTAAAAAAGCAAGGGCAGTAGCGGCAAGGAAAAGGACTGTAACTTCTCCAAGAGTGTCAAATCCTCTGTAATTAACAACTATGGATGTTACTAGATTGGAGCCTCTGTTTTCTTTTATTCCCTTATCCACATAATGCTCAGCAACCCACCATTTTTCTTCTGTTACATTCTTCACATATTGCCTTGCAACCTTCCATGTATTCTCCCCAAAGGGAAATGCCCCTGCGATCCTCAACATAAAGAATCCCAGAATTAAAAGGAATGTTATGGCTATCCATTTTCTCATCTTTCACGCCTCTCTGTTTTTCTGATGGCTATTATGAAAATAAGAGTGGTAAGACCGGCTCCAATAGCTGCTTCTGTCATCGCCACATCTGGAGCTTGAAGATAAAGATAAACAATGGAAGCCACAAGGGAAACAAACCCAGCGGCAATAACAGAGGCAAGAAGGTCCTTAGTTTCAACAGCATAAATTGCCAGTCCAACCATCAAAAGCAAAAGAAGAATCATAAAGTATTCAAGAATCATTTTCTTCCTCCTTAAATCCCTTTTTCTTATCCTCTGCATATCTATCAAGGACAGAACCCTTGGTAAGGGGAATTCCAGAGTTGTGGGAAGCCCTGGCAAGAGAATGAGAAGAGACAGGATTTGTAAGAAGTATGAAAAGGGATATTATCCCTGTTTTAAATATCCACTGGGGATGATAGATCCCTACCCCCATGATAAGAGAGATGGCACCAAGAGTTGTTGCCTTTGTCCCTGTCTGCATCCTGTTGTAAACATCTGGCATTCTTACAATTCCAAGTCCTGCAAGGAAAAGAAAGAGAGCGCCGATGAAGATTAAAACTTCCCCTAAAATTTTGTAAATCATTAGACACCTCCTTCAAGATAACGAGCAAGGGCAATTACTCCTAAAAAGGCGAGAACAGCGTAAACCAGAGCAACATCCAAGAATATTCCCCTATGAAATATCTGAGAGAAGAGAACTATCATTGCTGTAGTTATGGTGGTGGCTGTATCAAGGCCAACAGCTCTGTCCGAGATTGTAGGACCCACAAATATTCTCACAACTGACAAAATCGTTGCCAGACTTACCAAGGCAAAAACTATAATTAGAAGGCTATTCAAAGATCACCTCCAAAAATCTTTCAAATCCCCTGACTATCTCTTGACTTGCACCTTCTATGTCAGGCTTCTTCACATCTATCCAGTGAATGTATAAGTATTTTCCCTTTATATCTACAGAAAGCGTTCCTGGAGTGAGAGTAATAGAATTGGCAAGAGCAAGTTTCCCTGCATTTGTTTTCAATTTTGTCTTCACCTTCACAATACCTGGATTGATGGGAAGTTTCGGGTTTATAACTCTAAGAGCAACATCAATATTGGCTTTAACCATTGCATAGAGAAAATAAAAAATGTAAATGAATGCGTAAATGTACCTTTTTGGCTGAAGCCATTTCCTGGGCTCTGGCCCTGCAACCCCTGGAGCCATGAGGCTAATTATGGCAGCAACCACAAGGCCAACGGACATCTCCTGAGGATCAAAGCTCTGGGTCATTATCACCCAGATTACAAAGAGAACTATAGTTGATACTACAACATTCATTTCTCTCTCCCCCTTTTATTTATCTTGTAAGAAAGATATTCTATCTCTGAGGCAATTTCCACAAAGCTTATCTCCACCCCCACTGGAATTTTTACAGGAGAAAGGGCGAAACTTAAAATCCCCTTTATTTCACCTTCTCCAAGGAGATTCACAACTTCCTGAAGGGATTCAGGAGGTATTGCAAGTAGAGCTATCTCAGGCTTTCTCTCTCTCAAGAAAGATGGTAATCGGGACTCATGAAAAACTTCTACATCCTCTATTTTTCCTCCCACTTTTCTTTCGTCCCTGTCAAAGGCACCTATTATCTTGAAGTACGAAATCTCTTTTAAGTGCCTGATGAGGGCCCTTCCAAGATTTCCCATCCCTACTATTATTAACTTTATTTTAATGTGTATTCCTATTATTCTTTCTATTGCCTCAATGAGCTTTTTCGTATCATAACCCCTGCCCTTTATACCAAATCCCCCAAAATAGGAAAGGTCCTTCCGCATTAAGGAGCTGGATACTCTACATTTTCTTGCAATGTCCATAGATTGAACAATGTACTCTCCCTGTGCTAAAGAATAGCGCAAGCAGCGAAGATAAATGCTTAACCTTCTTATTGTTGCTTCAGGAATCAATTCTTTCCTCTTGTTAAAGTTCTAACTTTCACAAGCACAGCTTAACAAAATTTTCCTCTTTTTTCAATCTTATTTTATTATAGGAACAGAAAATTAAATTTATGGATGGAGTTCTCAGAACCTTCGGACTTTCTTTTCACCTCAGTGCTAAATAACATTCTTTTGACCTCAGGAGAAACTTTTATTTAGAATGTTTATATGAAATACTGGGATGCAATAATAATTGGTGGCGGTATGATTGGTCTGTCAACCGCTTATTATCTAACAAAGAAGGGGAAAAAGGTCATTGTCCTTGAAAAGGAAGGATTAGGCTCAGGATCCTCAGGAAGGTGTATAGGTGGAATAAGGCAGCAGTTCTCAACTCCTTGCTCCATAAAGCTCGCCATAAAATCTGTAGAACTCTTTTCCTTAATGAAAGAGGAATTCGGGTTCTCAGTTGAGTTTGAAAAGTCTGGATATCTTTTCCTCGCTTTTACAGAAGAAGAGAAGGAAAAGTTCCTTAAAGCTATAAAGCTTCAGAAAAGTTTTGGGCTTAAGGTGAACTTCATGGGTAGAAAGGAAGTTAAAAAGCTGATTCCCGAAATAGAGGATGAGGGAATAATCGGTGGAGCTTATTCCCCTGAAGACGGACAGGCTTATCCTTTTTATGTTTTAAAAGGCCTCGCCCTTGGAATTTCCAAAGGAGGTGAGATAAGAAAAAGGACAAAGGTTGTAGGAATAATCCAGGAAGGTGGAAGGGCAAAAGGGGCGGAACTTGAAGGTGGAGAAAAAATTTACAGCGATGTCGTTGTAAATGCTGCCGGACCATGGGCAGGAGAAGTTGGGAAAATGGCAGGGCTTTCTCTTCCATTTTATCCTGAAAGACACGAAGCCTTCATAACGACAAGGTGCAAGAGAATGTCACTCCCGATGATTGTTGACTACAGAAAGGATGGGTGCTATTTCCAGCAGAGATCAAACGGCCAGATAATAGGGTGCTACACTCCTGAGCCAAGGGTCCCAGGGAGAAGAATTGACTCCACATTCCAGTTCTTGAAAGAGATGAGCTTTAGAATGGCCAGGGTAATTCCAGCACTTTCAGAAGCTCAGGTCCTTAGGCAGTGGGCTGGCGCATATACTATGACCCCTGATGGAAGTCCAATTGTGGACGAAACAGACCTTGAGGGTTTTTATGTTGGGAGTGGGATGAGCGGACATGGGTTTATGCTCGGCCCTGGTGTCGGCTGGGCATTAGCCAACAAAATAACAGAGGGAACATGGGGCCTTGACATGAGGGAATTTTCTGCAGGAAGAAGCTTCAAGAACTCTGAGCTTCTGAAATAAGCCCAAGTCTTTTCCTCGTCTCCAGTTCTATTTCCTCTAAAAGCTCAGGCTTTGAACCCAGAAGTTTCTTTATGTTATCCCTTCCCTGGCCGATTCTCTCATTTTTATAGGAATACCAAGATCCAGCCTTTTCGATAAGGCCTACACTAACAGCAGCATCTAAAATATCTCCGAGTCTGTCTATTCCTTTCCCATAAATAAGCTCAAGTGTAGTCTCCCTGAAGGGGGGAGCGAGCTTGTTCTTTACAATCTTCGCTCTTACATAGTTCCCAATAACAGTATCTCCCTGCTTTATGGAAGCCTGTTTTTTGACCTCCACCCTTAGAGAAGAATAGAACTTCAGGGCCTTTCCTCCTGTCGTCGTTTCAGGATTCCCAAAAACCACACCGATCTTTTCCCTGACTTGATTTATGAACATAAGGGCTGTGTTTGATTTGTTAACTATTCCTGCCAGCTTTCTAAGAGCCTGACTCATAAGTCTTGCCATAAGCCCCATATGTGAATCTCCCATATCTCCTTCAAGTTCAGCTTTTGGAACAAGAGCTGCTACAGAATCTACTACTATAAGCTCTACTGCTCCACTTCTTACAAGAATCTCAGCTATTTCAAGGGCCTGCTCCCCGTAGTCGGGCTGAGAAATAAGGAGTTCTTCAACATTTACTCCAAGTGCCCGCGCATAATTTGGATCAAGAGCATGTTCCACATCTAAAAAGGCCGCTTTACCCCCGTCCCTCTGAGCTTCCGCTATTGCATGGAGGGCGAGAGTAGTTTTCCCAGAAGCTTCCTGACCATATATTTCTGTCACCCTTCCCCTTGGAAAGCCCCCTATGCCCATGGCAGCATCCAATCTTATACTCCCAGAAGGGATAACATCCACACTTACATGAGGTCCCTTCTCCCCGAGCTTCATTATTGAGCCTTTTCCAAAAGCCTTCTCTATATAGTCCATAGCAGCTTTTAGTTTCTTTTCCCTCTCCGTATCTTCAGTCATTTTTTATCCTCCATTATTTAAAAATATTTCTTTCTTATAATTTCAAGAACCTCAATAGCTTCTTTTGCACTTTGGAACCTTTTCCCCCTCTCCTTTGCTAAACATTTCATAACAAGCTCCTCAAACTCAGGAGGGATGTTTCGCCTGAAGGCGGAGGGAGACACAGGTAATTCCTCAACCTGTTTTCTTATAATTTCTTCTCTCCTTTTTGCATGAAAGGGGGGCCGATTAACAAGAAGATGATACAGAGTGGCTCCTGCAGAGTATATATCGCTTCTTTCATCCACCGCTATCCCTTTACATTGTTCGGGGGACATATAATATGGAGTCCCTGTTATCCTTCCCCTTTCCTTGTCTATTTCAGAAGATAGAATCGCAAGGCCAAAATCCATGACTTTGATTTTTTTATCTTTTGTCAGTATTATGTTTTGGGGTTTTATATCTCTATGGATAACTCTATTCTTGTGAGCATAAGAAAGAGCCGAAAAAAGTCTCGTAGCTATAAATAATAATTGTCTTATGGTAAATCCGCCCTTTTCTTTGAGATAATTGAGCAAAGTTTTACCCTCAAGATATTCCATCGCAATAAAAAACTTCTCGTTGAACCTTCCCACATCATATACAATAACGATATTGGGATGCGACAGTTTTGCAGCCGTTCTTGCTTCTGCTATAAATCTTTCAAGAGCTCTTTTGTTCAAAGTGAGAGCTTCCCTAAGAAGCTTGAGAGCAACTATCCTGCTCAAAAGCCTATCTTCTGCTTTATAAACTGTCCCCATGCCTCCTTTCCCTACTTCTTCTATTATCTTATATCTTTCTCCAGGGGCTGACGCCATAAATTCAAGCTTCTGGAGTTCCTGAACAGCAGAGGAAAGTTTTTGCATCCTTTCTTTAGCATCAAGGTAATGAATGTCAAAGCTGCTAACAGCTCTGAATATTTCAAAAGCCTTCTTGTAATCTCCCTTCTCTTCCGCTATAAGCCCTAATTTATAATATATATCAAGGTTTAATTTTGAGATGGGAGCTTCTTTTAACGCTGCATTAAATCTCTCCTCTGCAAGGTCATACTCTTTTCTATCAAAGAAAAGTTTACCCAGCATAAAGCTTGCCTTCTCAAAATTCGGATCTTCAGTGTCAAGCCTTTGTAAATATTCTACGGCTGATTCAAAATCATCAAGGGAATAATATGCTATGCTTCCAGCTTCAAACCATTTTCTCCCTTTCACATAAAGCTCCTCTGCGTCTTTGTATAGGTCCTTCCTTCTGGAAGTATCCTTTTCTTTTTCAGCCATTTCTTTATAGACCTCAGCTGCTCTGGGGTATTCTCCTGCTTTCTCAAAGCAACGGGCCCCTTCCCGAAGTTCTCCAGCTTTTATGTAAAGTTCTCCGGCTTTGAGCCAGTGTCCCTCTTTCTCATAGCATACAGCGCCCTTGTAAGGCTCGTTATTCCATTCATACAGCTCAGCTGCCCTTGAAAAATCTCTCCCCTTTTCAAAGTGCTTTGCGGCCTCGGCCTGTATGCCTTCTGAGAGGAAATGCTCTCCCAATAATCTCTCCGCCCTTTCCACATCTCCCAACTTTCTGTACGCATTAGAAGCCTTTACAAGGTCTCTTGCCTCCTCGTAGTACTTTGCAGCCTTTGATAGATCCCCGGATTCCTCCGAAAGTTCACCCGCCAAGGAAATCCATTTTAAACTTAAAGCTAAATTCAGGGCCTTTTCTCTCTCTCCCATTTTTCTGTAAAACTTTATGGCTTTCCTCAGTATTTTCTCCTCATTTTCACCTATTTCCCCTACATCAAAGGAAGAATTCTGAGTATACCAGTTTTCATAATTTTGGGCTGCCCTCTTGATATCTCCCATTTGCTCAAAGCTATAGGCTGCTTTGAGAGGGAATCCTATTTTCTCGTAGAGTTCCCCGGCCTCCTTATACTTTTTGTTTTCATAATACAACTTGGCCGCTTCATGATATCTTCTGGATTCCTTGAGAACTTGGGCTGCTTTCTCAAGGTTATTTAGTTTCGTAATATAGAGGTCAGAAGCCCTCTGGTAATTTCCCTGCTTGATGTAATATCTTGCTGCCTTGTCGTAATTTCCTTTCCTTTCGAACATTTCTCCTGCAATTTGATACAATCCTTCCTTATTGCAAATTTTTTCTACTGATTCAGTATCTCCTATCTCTTCATAAAGCTTGGCTGCAAGTTCAAAATTCCCTTCTTTCTCAGCTTTCTTTGCTGCGCGGGATTTGGCCTCCTTCTCCCCAAAAAGAAAGGATATTACCTTCCCAATATCAATATTGGCTTTGGACACGATTTTGTAAATGAAAAATAGAATTATGATCCCTGCTGCAATATAATAAATTCTCGTATCCACTTTTTTAGTATGCCACCTTATTAGAAAACTGTCAACCTGGTGTAAAATAGGGCATGAGCAATAAATTTTTATATTACTCTTTACTGGCAATTGTTTTAAGCTTTTGCTCTCCTTACTCTAAATCTGGAATTGATATTGATGTTTCAAGAAGAGCAGGAAAGGCTCCCCTTTCCGTGGTTGCCTATATTTTCTTCAACAGGAATTACAAATGCGCGGATATAAGTTGGTCATACTGGTATAAAGGGTTCTCAAGTGACAAAAACGAAATGAAGGAAAAAACCTGTGGGAAGAGGGTAGCAACCCACGAATTTGGTTTTATAAACCCTGGTCAGGTAAATATATTGATAATTGTAAAGCTAAAAAATCAAACCATTTCAAAAAAATTTACAATAAGAGTGGAAGAATCCAACCCTGGAGAATTAGGGTTTAACAGATAGCTCAGTTGCCTTCTTCGTATTCAGCGTCTATAACATCCTCTGAAGATTCTGAGGAACTCTTTTGCTGTGAAGTTTCGCTGGCCTCTTTCTCCTGTTCTGGCTGAGTTTTCTTCTGCGAGGCCTGGGCTTTAGAGTAAAGTTCTTGGGCAATTTTTGAACTAACTGAATTCAGTTCATCAAATGCTTTCTTCAGCTCATTTTCATTCTGGCTATTCAGAACTTCCTTTGACCTTGAAATAACCTTTTCAGCTTCCTCAGCATTGGCAGGGGAAAGTTTCTCTTTATTCTCTTTCACAAGCTTTTCAAGCTCATAGGTGAGAGCATCAACCTTGTTCCTGAGTTCAACAAGTTCTCTCCTTTTCCTGTCCTCTTCTTTGTGGCTTTCGGATTCCTTCACCATCTTGTCTATTTCTTCCTTACTCAAGCCCGAACTCCCAGTTATTGTTATGCTCTGCTGCTTACCAGTCGCCATGTCCTTGGCAGAAACATGGAGTATTCCATTGGCATCTATGTCATAGGAAACTTCTATCTTTGGAATGCCTCTCGGAGCAGGAGGGATACCAGAGAGTATGAATTTACCAAGGGATCTATTGTCCTTAGCCATTTCCCTTTCCCCCTGAAGAACATGTATTTCCACAGAAGTCTGTCCATCTGCAGCAGTTGTAAAGGTCTCACTCTTTCTTACAGGAATGGTCGTGTTCCTCGGGATAATTCTCGTAACAACTCCACCAAGGGTTTCAACACCAAGGGAAAGAGGTGTTACATCAAGAAGGAGAATATCCTTCATTTCCCCACCAAGAACAGCACCCTGAATTGCTGCACCAACAGCAACGACTTCATCAGGATTTACACTCTTGTTGGGTTCCTTTCCGAAGAAGTCCTTAACAAGCTGTTGAACCCTGGGTATTCTGGTGGAACCACCCACAAGAATAATTTCATCAATGTCCGCTGGCTTCAAGCCAGCATCTTCAAGCGCTTGTTTGCAAGGCTCAAGAGTCATCCTCAGCATATCTTCTATAAGAGATTCAAGCTTGGCCCTTGTAAGCTTCATAACAAGATGTTTGGGACCAGATGAATCTGCAGTTATAAAAGGAAGGTTTATTTCTGTCTCAAGTGTTGAGGAAAGCTCTATCTTTGCTTTCTCTGCCGCATCTTTTAGCCTCTGTAGGGCCATTCTATCCTTCCTCAGGTCTATCCCTGTATCCTTTTTGAACTCCTCTATCATCCAATCTATAACCCTCTGGTCAATGTTGTCTCCACCAAGATGAGTATTTCCATTCGTCGATTTCACCTCTATTACACCCTCGCCTATTTCAAGTATTGATATATCAAAGGTTCCACCGCCGAAGTCGTAAACCGCTATCTTCTGGTCTTTTTTCTTATCAAGCCCGTAAGCGAGGGCAGCCGCCGTAGGCTCATTTATTATCCTCTTGACATTAAGCCCTGCTATTGTTCCTGCATCCTTTGTAGCCTGCCTCTGTGCATCATTAAAATATGCAGGAACTGTTATTACTGCATCTGCAACCTTTTCACCCAGATAATCTTCTGCCGCTTCCTTAAGTTTCATCAGAACCTTTGCCGAAATTTCGGGAGGGGAATACATCTTTCCCATCGCTTCGACTCTTGCATCATCGTGTGGGCCCTTTCTAACTTTATAGGTAACCATCTTTATCTCTTCGGTAACCTCATCATACCTTCTTCCCATAAATCTTTTTATTGAATACACAGTGCTTTCTGGATTTGTTATTGCCTGCCTCTTAGCTGGGAGACCTACTATTATCTGCCCATCTTTGAGAAATGCTACTATTGATGGGGTAGTTCTCTGCCCTTCTTGGTTCTGTATTACTTTTACCTCAGAACCCTCCATGACAGCCACAACAGAATTAGTTGTTCCAAGATCAATTCCTATTATCTTTCCCATTTCTTTCCTCCTAATTTCTTTTTTACAAAAATATTATATAACAATAGGGAAAATTTTTCAATAGGTATTATAAGATTTCTTTAGTCTTTCTTTATAAGATTTATCTCTTTTAAGAGAACTGGTTTCAATCTTTGGTAAACCGTCTTTACATCCATAGCAACGATCTTGGTATCCGAGAAAACAGAGACGAAATTTGAATCTCCTTCCCATCTTGGAACTATATGAAGATGGAAATGCTCTACCACGCCAGCACCTGCCGTTCTCCCCACATTCATCCCTATATTAAATCCATGGGGAGAAAAGAGAATTCCTAATGCCCTGAGAGAAGCCTGGATAAGAAAAGACATTTCATACATTACCTCTAAGGGCGCATCCGCTGGTGTTCGAATGTGTTCTTTAGGGGCTATCATTATATGCCCATTGTTATAAGGGTAAATGTTCATCATTATCAGGTTTTTCTCCCCTCTATAAAGGATGAATGCCTCATCATCTTCCTTTTTAAGGGCATCGCAGAATATGCATGTTTTTTCTCCCTTTATAGCCCTTTTTATATATTTCCACCTCCATGGAGCGTATATATATTTCATTTCTTCAGATGATCAGGCAAAAGGTCTCCAAGGGTAGGATTTTTGGTGTCTTTATTTTCCTTCCGTTCCCTGTGTTCTCTCTTTTTCCTTGCTATCCATGAAACTTTCAATCTTCTCCTGTTCTTATCTATCAAAACTATATTGACCTTCAGAACATCCCCGATTGAAAATTCTTTCTTCCCTTTAGGTAATAGGGAAGTAACGCCTGGGACGAATTCCAAGATTATTCCTTTTTCTATAATATTTATCACCTTCCCCTCAATTGTCTCTCCTTCAGAATGTTCCTCCGCAAAGTCCTCAAAGGGATCTTCAACCAGTTGCTTTTTGCCAACCCTTATTTTCCTTTCCTTGGGATTTAGCTCAAGTATCTTAACCTCCATCTCATCGTCTTGCTTCAAATACTCGTTCAAGTCATCAACCCTTTCCCAGGAAAAATCGGATTTCCTCATCAGGGCCTCAACCCCAGGTTCCAGCTCAATAAATGCCCCAAAATCCTTTATGTCCTTCACTTTGCCCTTTAAAACCTCGCCTACACTATGAGCGGATGAAAAAACCTCAATAGGGGTGGGAAAGGTCCTCTTATAACTAAGAGCTATTTTCCTCTCTTTTGGGTCAACATAAAGGACTTCTACCTCCACAATTTCTCCTTCGCTCATAATCTGATGTGGGTCCTTTATATGCTCGCTCCAGGTCAGTTCCCTGTTTCTGATAAGGCCTTCGACCCCATTTTCGAGCTCTATAAAAGCACCAAAATCAGTCAAGCTCACCACCCTGCCGCTAATTCTATCTCCCTTCTTGTACTTTTCCTCTATATTTTCCCATGGATCTGGGGTCTTCTGCTTGTATCCGAGTATTATTTTTTCCTTCTCAGGATCAAATTTAAGAATAAGAACTTCTACTTCGTCCCCTTCTTTGAAGAATTTCCTTGGGTCATTCACCCTCCCCCAGCTCATTTCACTGAGAGGTAAAAGTCCATCTATCCCCCCAAGATTTACGAACACCCCAAAATCTGTTAAGTTCTTAACAGTACCCTTGCGCCACTCTCCCTCTTTAATGCTTGAGAGAACTTCTTCCTTCCTCCTTTTGAATTCATCCTCTACAAGGACTCTCCTCGAGACTATTATTGACATAGAGTTTCTTGTCTTCCTTATATCAAGAATCTTCATAAGGAAACTCTTTCCTATATATTTATAGGCATCCTTAACAGGCCTCAGTTCGAGTTGGGAACCGGGGAGAAATGTCTTCACTCCTTCTATATCCACAAGAAATCCTTTTTTCTCCCTTCTTACTATCATCCCCTCAATAGCTTTCCCTTCCTTGTAAGCTTTATTTATTTTATCCAAGGCCTTTCTAACTTCAAGCTTCCTCTTGGAAAGAGGAATATATCCTTCTCTGACCGAGGTTGTTTCAACAATAGCCTCAACTTCGTCCCCTTCCTTAACCTGAACTTCGCCCTTCCAGTCCATAAATTCTTCAAGCGGAATGACGCCTTCAAGCTTTGAACCTATGTCTACTATTACTTCCTTACCTCTTATCTCCAGTATCTTTCCCTTTATGACCTCCCCGCTCGTTGGCACTTGGAATTTGTAGTCTTCAAGCAGCTTTTCGTAGTCTTCTTCACCCTTCCTTTTTCCCTCGGCCATTTCTTTCCTCCTTTATTTTTTCAACCACTTTATTTATTACAAAATCAGGAGTTGAAGCTCCTGCGGATATACCTATTCTCTCATAATTTCCCCACTCTATCAAGTCCAATTCCTCTGCTGTTTCTATATGATAGGTTCTCGGCTGAAGTCTCTTGCAGGCTGTAAATAGTTTTTTTGTATTTGCGCTGTGTTTTCCGCCTATAACGAGCATTAAATCGACTTTTGAGGCTATCTCCTTAGCTGACCTGTGCTTTTCTATAGTTGAAGAGCATATCGTCTGGTAAATTGTAAGTTTCTCAGAGGTGTTCATAAGATTCCCCACGAAAATTTTGTAATCCTCAATGTCGTTTGTTGTCTGGGAAATTACCGCTCTCTTGGGATTGAAAGGAAGCCCTATGACTTCTTTCGGGCTTGAAATGACGATTCCCGAGCCCTGGGTATAACCGAGAATCCCCATTATTTCAGGATGGTTTCTGTCCCCGAATATTACAAGTTCCATCCCTGCACGGAGAGTTTTTGATGCAAACTTCTGGGATTTTTTCACATAGGGACAGGTAGCATCAATTACCTTAAACCTCCTTTTAAGCTCCTTTTCCTCCTGTGGGGAAATCCCATGGGACCTTATTATAACTGCAGCTCCATTAGGAATTTCATCCATTGTCCTTGCAGTTTTTATTCCATCCCTCTCAAGCTTCTCAACAAATTGATTATTGTGGATTAGCTCTCCGTAAGAATAAACCTTCTCCCACTTTTCAAGGGCTTCATAGGCAATCTTCACTGCTCTTCTCACCCCGAAACAAAATCCTGCCTCTTCTGCTACCAATATTTCCATAGAAAGCAATATTATTCAAGCTCGAGCTGATTGTCAAGGATGATAAAATTGGAAGATGAAAAAAAGGCTGAAGATGCTTCTTAACAAAAGGAATGTCCTTGTTAAGTCAGCAATTGCTACAATTTTGGTTTTCCTGTTTTTTTTCTCTGCGATGAGAGGTTACCTTAAAAAGAGATATAGGGGAAATTACAGTGGGTTTTTAAAAATCTCAAGTAAGAGAATTGACAAAAATCCAATATTGAAAGAAAGAGGAGATTTAACAAAAGGTTTAGTTATTAAAAAGCACGGATATGATGGACAATTTTTCTATTTTATAACCTTTGATCCCTTTGCGGAAAAATATAAAGATAAACCCAAAATTTACAGGAAGTTTTTAGACATTCCCCCATATAGATACGGGAGAATTGGTTTTCCTCTCCTTGTAAAGATTTTCTCCCTTGATAAACCAGAGCTGTATCCCGAAGTAATGGTTTACACAATCCTTCTTGCAATTTTTCTTTCAGCCTTTTTCCTCGTGAAAATACTCATATTTTATGGTAAGGATCCTCTTTGGGCATTAATTTACCTCGCAATCCCATCATTTTATTTCTCCCTCTTCTATGCCCTACCTGAAGCTGTGGCTGGCGCTTTTCTCCTGGGAGGCTTTTATTTCTACATAAAGGAAAGATTCGTATTTTCTTCTCTGCTTTTCGCACTTGCCATTCTTACAAGAGAAACTATCATAATCTTCGTTCTGGTCTTAGCTACGTTTGAATCCTTAAAGACCAAGTCTTCAAAAAGGCCAGTCTTGCTCTTCTCCTCCATTTTTCCATATTTTCTGTGGAAAATCTTTCTGACATGGAGGTTTTTCCCGGATTACGGATGGAGACCTTTTCTCTCAAATTCCGAAATTATAACTACTCCTTTTAGCGGCGTAGCGAAACTCTTCTGGTCAACATCTCACGGATTTTATAGAAAAGGCATTAAGGAGGCCGCTGTTTTCTTTTCGGTTATCATTATTTTACTTTTCCTGTTTTCAATCTATCTTTTATGGAAAAAATGGGGACCTCTTAGCATTTCCCTTCCCTTGTATTCCCTTCTCATCCTTTCAACAAAGTACCATAAAGTATGGAGACACATAGGAAACGCTGAGAGAATTTCTTATGAGATATTTCTCCTTTTCGTTCTGCTTTTTGCTTCTCACCGTTATAAGGCGAGCGAAAAATACACTTTCCTTTGCTTCTTTTTCCTCTTAGCCATATATACTCTGTTCTTCGCATCTTCAAGGGTGATTTTTTATATATGAAGCAATTGGGGACAAGTGATAAAATTAACTTGTGAAATCTCATTATAGTAGTCATCTCATATACGGAGAAAATAATGGAGAAAAATGAGGTAAGCAAGAATTCTCAAATTATGAATAGAAGGATTCTTATATTTACTATGGTGCTTTTCGCTTTAGTAACTTCCCTCTTCTACAGCTGCGGATTATATAAACGAGCTTATGATTTGAGCAAAAATTTGAGCTGGCAGAACTTTTTCCCTGAGACAGTAAGCATGAAAAGCCCGAATAAAAATCCTTACTATTTCTTTATATCCGGTTGGTACCCCGAGGGAAAGGAAATTTATATGACATCTCCTGTTGCTAAGATAAGGTTCTTCAACTTTTCAAATAGAGATAGAAACTTATACTTCAAGGTTAGAAAAGGAAATTTTTTTGACAAAAAAAAGGTCCACATATTGATTTTCGTTAACAAGAATAAATGCAGGGAGATATTTGCAAAGAGCTCAGAAGAAGAGATAAAGATACCTGTAAAGAAAGAATTCCTTAAGGAAGGGGAAAATTTCCTGAAATTTGAGCTCGGTGAAGAGGAAAAAAGAATTTTCCAAGAAGAACACACAAAGAAACCTCACAGGTTGATTTTCCTAAAAGATGTAGAGTTTTTACTCCCTTTTCCAAAACCTTTCAGTAAGAAGTCAGAGAGAATTTTTCAGCCTGCGAATTCAGCAATGGAGTTTTTCTTTGTTCCTTTGGGAAAAATCCTTCTGAGATACGAGGTAGAGAATCTCTCAATCGGAGAAAAGGAAACCTCAAAAGCCACCCTTAAAATCTCAATCCTGAGCAAAGAAGGAAAAATAATATCCGATAAAATTCTGCAGCTGAAAAACTCAGAGAAAAGAAAGGGGAATATTTCTCTCAAGTCTTTTGCCGGAAAGCTCATAGGGATAAGATTGATCTATAAGGCAAAGAACCCGATGAACAGACTCCTTTGGAAGAAACTTGCTTTAACTGGCATGGAAAACAAAAAAGCTTCTCCCAAGTTTAACGGCCGCATCAAAGGAAAACCAAATATTTTCTTAATACTCATAGATGCCGCAAGATATAATACCATAATAGAGAAAAAGGAGCTGGTCCCAAATATAACGAAGTTTTCGAAACAAGCTTTTTCTTTCAAGAAATTTTATACTTCCGCTCCATATACTGCTGCAAGTGTGGCTACCTACATGACTGGTTTATATCCTGAAGCTCACGGCATAAGGGATGTGAAAAACATCGCAAGCAAAAAACTTCTAACCCTCCCAGAGGAGCTGAGAAATATTGGATATTCAACCCTCTTGATAACTGGGAGTGCAATTCCAATAAGAACCGGAATTTCAGGGCGTTTTGATAAAACTGTATATATTGGGAAAATAGGATTCTTGAACGATTCTACCATGAAAGAAAAGTTAATGGTGAGAACCTTAAGGAAAATAAATCCATATAAACCAAACTTTGTGTACATCCATATTCTTCCTCCACATTATCCGTACAATCCTCCTCCTCAATTTTATATAATTAAAAAGACACTCGGATATAACCAAATGTTTATAAAAAGATTGGTAAGAAGATATGAGAAGGATTTTAATCCTCCTCCTAAGTTCATAGATTGGCTTTATAACTGTTACCTCAATAACATTTATTACGCTGACTATCTTGTTGGAAAGGTTTTGGATACTATAAAAAGCATGGGACTTTACGAAAAATCCTTAATAGTTGTAAGCACCGACCACGGCGAAGCTTTCTATGAGCATTACAAATTTGACCATAACACTACAAACTATCAGGAAATGATTCACATCCCATTTTTCCTAAAGATGCCAGGTCAGAAAGAGGCAAAATCTGTAGAGAAAACAGCCTATAGTAATGTAGATTTTGCCCCCACGATATATGACTTATTGGGCATAAAGCCGAAATTGAAAACTCAGGGAACGAGCCTTGCTCCCTTACTTCTTGGAAAGCCAGATAAACTTCTAAAAAGATGGTTATATTCCCGGGCGAACTCTGACGCTTTCAACATTGGACTCACCGATGGGAAAACCAAATACATATATTATAAAGGAAGGGATGAAATCTATAATTTAGAGGAGGACGACAAGGAAAAACATAACCTGGCGCCAAGCAAGCCTCTTCTAACAGGGCTCCTCCGCCAGAAAGCTTTTGGAATGCTCAAAAGGAACAAGGAATACAACAAAACTCATGATCTAAAGCCCTTCTCTAAGAAAAAGATAAAGAAATTTAGAAAGGTGCTTGAGTCCCTTGGATATATTAATTAACACAGTCTAAACTGAAGGAGAAAACTTGAGCGAAGGAATTAAATCCAAGCATGAAAAATTGAAGTATCTATCCCTGATAATTATAGCGGCTATTCTTTTTACCCTGATAGGATATTTTTTGCTCATAAAAAGGGAAAAACCCAACTTCGTAATTGTTGTTGTGGACACATTAAGGGAGGATCTTGGAGGAGCTAACCCCCCTTTTTTCGAAAGCCTAAAAGTGCGGGGAAAATATTTCAGTAATTGCTTTACCACAATTCCCATAACCCTGCCTGCTCATCTTTCCCTTCTTACATCAAAACTTCCCCCAGAGCTTCATGTGGTAAACAACGGAATGCAATACAAAGAGGGGACAAAGCTCCTTCAGGAAATATTAAGGGAAAAAGGATACACTACTATGGCAATCGTATCCTTGGGAACACTTCAGGCTTCCACGGGAATTTCAAGAGGATTTCAATACTTCAACAACTCCTTTCCCAAAACAAGATGGTACAGGACTGCAAAAGAAATAAATTCTGCTCTTCTCCCTATGCTCTCAAACCTAAAAAGGCCCTTCTTCCTCTGGGTCCATTATTCTGATCCTCACGAGCCCTATGTTCCTCCTTATTATAGACCGGATAGTGAGATATTCGTTCAGGGAAAGAAAAAAGGGGAAATAACTTTCTTAAAGGAGGAAAAGGTCCTTATAAAAAACAAATCTCATAGTAAAATAAAGGTCAGAATAAACATAATTCATAAGATTAAGGATGCTCTTTACTCTATAAAGATAAACGGGAAAAAATTCCCTATAGAAAAGAATTATTTCCAAGTAGAAATAGAGGCAGAAAAAAATAAGGAGATTTCCCTTATTCCGGAAATAAAATTGAGCGTTGCAAAAGCAAGGAAGTTTTATAAAGAGGAAGTAGTTTACTGGGACAGGGAATTCAGGAAACTTTATAAAGAACTAAAAAAGAGAGGTTTGCTTAGAAATACCTATATTTTTATTCTTGCTGACCATGGTGAAGGCCTTGGTGAATGGAAAGGACACATAGGGCATATTCTTTTCCTTAACGGAGTATATATGAGAATTCCGATGCTGTTCTTGTCACCAAATGGAAAAATCAAGGGAATAGATAGCAGGCTCTGCTCAATTATGGATGTTTTCCCGACAGTTTTAGAACTTGCTCGCATAAAATCCTCTCATAAAATGAGAGGATTCAGCCTCCTCGGAAAGAAGAAGCATAAAAGTCTTTATCTTCAAACTTTCAGACCTGAGGCCTTTTTCGATAGATTTTCCATTATCAAACCGCCTTTTCAACTCATTTACACTCCTATTAATAATTTTGCCTTCTTCTTTAATATAGAAAAGGATAGGCTTTCCTTAAAGCCCATAAAGTTTAATTCGCAAGCCAATGAAATGATGAAAGATGTTTTAGAATATGAAAGGTTTGCAAGGAGAAGGCTTAAAAAGAGAATCATAGATAAAAAATCTCTCGAGATGCTTCGCTCTCTCGGGTATGTCAGATGAGAAATTTCCTTATATAATTAGAGAAAATGCATTAAAATAAAGACAAACGGAGGGATAAATGAACAGATTAACTTACGGATGGTTGAAAGGATTATTCACAATAACAATGTTGATAATCCTTCTGATAATGGAAGGTTGTTCCTCATCCCCAAGAAACCTGCGTCCCAATTTCATAATTATTGTTGTTGATACAATGAGGGAGGATCTTGGAGGGGCAGAAGCTCCATTTTTCAGCTCTCTGAAAAAAAGAGGCGTCTATTTCAACAACACTTACACAACTATCCCCATAACTCTCCCTGCGCATCTTTCCCTTTTTACGTCAAAATATCCTTGGGAACTAGGAATAACAAACAATGGATTAATATACACAGGGTCCACTAAGCTTCTTGCAGAGATTTTAAGAGAAAAGAGATATACAACAATGGCCGCTGTTTCCTTAGGCACCGTTCACTCTTCAACCGGAATCTCAAGGGGGTTTGAATATTACTCCGATAATTTCCCAAAAACAAGGTGTTACAAAAATGCAGCGGAGGTAAATCAAGCCATTTTCCCTATGCTAAAAAAAATAAAAAAACCCTTTTTCCTATGGGTCCATTATTCTGACCCCCATGAGCCCTATGCTCCTCCCTATTTAGAGCCAGACGGAGAAGTACTTGTAAATGGCAAAAAAGCAGGGGAGGTAAACTTCCTTAAGAAGGAGCTTTTCTTTGTAAAGGGAAAACCAGGGGAAACAGTGAGGGTGACGGTTAAATTGAACAAAAGGCTCAGGAAGAGAGAAAATTACAAGGTAAAGATCGGAGAAGCTGAGAAGCTTATCTTTCTTAAGAGAAAGAATAAGGTAAGCTTCAATTTGACCCTTAACGAAGAAGGAGAAGGCAAAATAAAGCCTGTAGCTTCCCCTACGGCCCCATTAGCCCATGAATTTTACAAAGAAGAAGTAAATTACTGGGATTCTCAGTTCAAATTTCTATACAAAAAGCTTGAAAAGATGGGACTGTTGAAAAACACTTACTTGTTCATTCTCGCAGACCACGGAGAAGGAATGGGAGAGTGGAAAAAACACCTTGGTCATGTCCACTTCCTTAATGCAGTCTATACAAGGATTCCTCTCCTTATGCTAACTCCTGATGGGAAAAAGGGGGAGAGAAAAGAGCTTCGCTCAATAATGGATATATTCCCAACAGTGCTGAAAATTGCCAAAATTCCTCTTCCACAGGACATAAAGGGCATAGACCTTTTCAAAAAGGAGGGGCATCCTTACCTCTTTCAAGAAACCTTTAAACCTGAGGCTATACTTGACAGATTTTCCCTCCTAAAGGGTTCATTTCTTCTTATACATACTCCTGAAAAGAAGGAATTTCTCTTTTTTAACCTAAAAAAGGACAGATTGGGGATCCATCCAATAGAATTCACATCAGAAACGCAAGGAATGATAGGAATGCTCCTTAAATATGAGAAAAAAGTAATTCCAATGGTAAAAGAAAGGAAGGGAAATATGACCCCCGCTCAGATTAAACATCAGCTAAGATTCTTAAAATCCCTTGGGTACGTAAAGTAAGCTCCATTACCTCAGCTTTCCTTTCCAGCTTCTCATTTCACCAAGAGAAATTACTGGCTCAATTTCATCAAATTTGCCGCTGAGAAATATATCCTCTGCGATGACGCTTATATCTTTGGGGGAAAACTGGGAAAGGGGGAAACTTGAAATAGTGAAGAAATTCAGAATGAGAGGGATTTTCTTCCAGTCATACCCCATTAGCTTTAAGGAAACACAATCAAGGATTCCTTGGCTTAAGCCCGCAGCTAAAAATCCTGCTTTCTTCCCTGAGATAGAAATGCCGTCTAAGAAACTGAGGATTTTCCTTTTTTCGTGCCTGATTGAACCGTCATAATTAAAATAAAGAATTATCTTATTGATATCAAGGACTGCCCTCCACAGAGTGTCATTACCCCACCACTTGCCCATTGTTTTTTTGCATTCCTTCTTCTCCTCTCCTGGACATTGGTCTCCTCCAGATAACGCTGCTCCTTTGGAAAATAAAGGGATCCTCTCAGGGTTTCCAATAAAACCGAGGGCTGAGGCCAAAATTCCACTGACTCCTAACCAGGGATTAAGAGCTGGTCTCGCTATATTTATGATAAGGTCACTTGAAAGAACAGTTGTGGAAATAAAATACCTCGCAATATGAGGTTTATGAGTATCAACCTCTCCATCCATTGACATTAATTTCCAGTTTCCCCTATATTTGTAAAATTCGCTTGCTTCCCCAAGGTCAATCTGAGTGTATCCAAGGGAATCTCCTCCATTTGCCTCCCTCAAGTCAATCCATCTCACCCTGAAATCCTTACCTCCGGGCTCTGGCAGTTTAAACTCTTCCTCGGTCTCCCAGTCAAAAGGTGAGAATCCAACGAAAATTTCAGCTTTTCCTTCTGTTGCTATGTAAATATAGTCAAGAATCACCTTAAGCAAGGAAGGATGGGAAAGAGAATCCACAAATGCCCCTCCTGGATTTATGAATATCTTGGCTCCGGGACCTACAAATTCTCTCATGGGATTCCATCCCCTTTTGTTGTAATTTTCCTTATCAAGCCCAGAGATTCTAAGTAAATTTCTCATCCCTGAATAAACCTGATTTTCTCCCTGAGAGATATCTGTAAATGGATACTCAAGGTATTTTACACCCGGGGAATAGGGCTTCTCAGGATAATTTAATGCCCTTTGAAGGCGAACAATGCTTTCCGGGTTCTTCACTTTGAGATTTTAACATCTTCAGAATAGATCTCCAATTCACAGTGGTAAAGAAAAGTTTACAGGGAAGATTCTTAGCTCTCAGTTGATAGGGACTTTTTCTGGAACTTTGCTTGCACTATTTATGCCAGGAGGTAAAAATGAAAGGATTCAGTTACTTAGAAGTCTTGATTTCGATGGCAATTTGGGCGTTAGTCTCTCTTTTCTTCTTGTCCCTTGTGCTCCGTTCTGTAAGGAATATGAGGATAGCAAATGAGGACTTGGAGCTTGAGGAAGCATCAAGAAGAGCGGCCATAACAAAAAAAGGCAATTACAAGAAGGTTGTGTGGAAAAAAACAGGAGAATTCATTGAATTGAAGAGAGGAAAAAGGAGAATTTTCCTCAAAGAAAAATTCATGGAGGGCAAAAATGAGAAACTCAGGCTTTTCCCTCGTTGAAACGATGGCAAGCCTAACCCTTTCAATGATTCTTATGGAAGGGGTGCTCTCACTCTTCCAAATAGGGGGAAGGACAGTGGTTAGGTTGAGAAAAGCCCAGGAGAAAACAAGGGTTCCGCTTCTGGCCAGGCTTTTAGGCAGTGACTTAGGGAATTCATATCTTCTAAAAAAACAGGGCAAAGGATGGGAATATTTCAGGGCAATAGGAATTGGAATAGGAAAGAATGGAAAGTGCAGAGTGATTTACGGCAGGAAAGGAAAAATAAATCTTGTTGAAGGAAAGCTAGCAGGAGGATGCAACGAAGGGAAATTTTTCCTTGCCCTCAGGAGAAAATATATCTATCTCAAAGGGAACACTCTTTATATGAAGATATCGGACTCCAATCCCCAGCCACTTGAAGAAGGGATAGAAAATTTCAAAATGGAGGTGAACGGGGAAACCCTCAAGATCTTCTTAAACGGGCAAGTCTATTTAAGGAGGATGAAATGAAAGGTTTTGCCTATGCTTCAATCATACTTTTGCTTCTGCTCCTAAGTTCCTCAATATTCATAATCTCAATTTCTGAAAGCCTCTTAAAAAGGGGAACCTCGGGCTGGAAATCCGTAAGGGAGTATTCCAGAGTAATAGAATCCCTTGAAGAAAAATGGGAAGCATGTGTGGATGGAGAAACAGCACCTATTTTTGAAAACTTAGAGGAAAGGGAAGAATATTACATAAAGGATACAAAAGGATTTTTCAGCGAAGGTAACCTTGCACTTTTGGGAGAAGCAATATTTGTTAAAGGCATTGCCCCTCTCTCTATTTTCCCCGACCTCAAGCTAAATGATTTTCCATCCTCTGAGGAAATCATAAACTCCGTTTTCGGCGAACCTGAATTAATTCAAATCTCTGATACTTTCTACACCATAAAAGGCAAAAGAGAAGGGATTTATGTCTCCGGGAACTCTCATATTACCGGGAAAGATGGAAAAGCTCTCATCAGTTCTTCCGGACAGGATATAGAAGCCAAGTCCTTCATTGTAGTTGATGGCCAATGCAATATATCAGGAGAAGCGGATTTTGTCCTCCTCTGCTCTGGGCCAATAAAAACTGAGAATTTCGCCTCTCAAAAAACAGTGCTCATCTCTTCTGGAGAGGGTTTCTTCAAGGATTATTTTGGAGACTCAAGAATCACAATAAAAGGAGGAGGAACCCTGAAAGCAGAATTATTGGCCGAGAGTGTGATTTTTCAGGGAGAAGGGATTCTTGAAGGAGGAATTCAGGCTATGAGAGTGCAGGGAGAATGGAAATTAAGGAGGAAACCCGAAGAAATCGATTATTACCCAAGAATGGAGTTCCCTGAGGAAACCCTCGCCTTTTCTAAATTTTCCTTATCAGAGGTGGAAAAATGAGGGGATTTTCCTTAATTGAAGTTCTTGTCGTGCTCGCCATAGTTTCCATCCCGGTGTTTTTCCTTGTAAGGCCAGGAAGAACATGGAAGAGGGATGCTGTCCTCACCAAGCTGAGGGCAGCAAAGGTAACCTCTCTCATAGGAAGAGAAAAAATACCTGTCCTGTGCAGCGGAGATAAATTGATTTTAAAATCGGAATTAAAGCTCAAGGGATGCAGAGTCTCATGTAAAAAAATAGTTTTTCATCCCTCAGGATATGTTGCACCTACAGGGCATATTGACCTTCTGTGCGAGGGAAAAGGATGGAGGTTTATTATATCTTTACTCGGGAGGATTCGTATACTTGAGCTCGGAACCAAGAAGGCTATGAGGAATTAGAAAAACAATTAACATAAATGCCCAGGCAATAAA
The DNA here is from genome assembly GCA_015486055.1 of Acidobacteriota bacterium. Lineage (GTDB taxonomy): Bacteria > Acidobacteriota > Aminicenantia > S016-38 > S016-38 > S016-38. The sequence continues at coordinate 42,784 of WFSJ01000018.1, read as the reverse complement.
AACTTCTTTCCTCTTTAATTTCCCCTTTAGAGCCCTGATGTACAGGAAAAGCCAGAAAAGAATGGGAACCAGAACCTTTGTATCGGTAAGGTCATGGCCCAAGGGAAATCCACTCCAGAAAACCCCGAATGCGTATTTCTGAACTATTGGCCCAAGGACTAAGGCTCCAAGTAGAAAGAGATAGAATGTCCAACAAACATATGGCTTGAGGTTTCCCCCGAAAATTGCTTCAAGACCAGCTCTTGATGCAAAAAGCATGGCGAAAAATATAATCAATATATGGGTGATAAGTATTCCCAATGGAACTTCCCCTTTGAATCTTATTGTAACTGGATTTTTTCTGAGGGAATGCTCTTCGCCCTTTATCCTCAGGAAAACCATGTAATCTATTTTACCTGCAGGGGGTTGGGAAGGAAGACACCCTATAATAAAGTCTCCACCCCTTTTCATCTCCAATTCTTTCCAGGGTTCACTTGTTCCATGATGCCTGAATAGAACCTTGCCTTCGTAGGGCGATTTTATCCTGAAACAGGCGTCTTTACCTGTATTGTGAGTCCTTGGGAGATTGTATGCTACATCCATAGCTTTTCCCTTTACAGGATATGTTGGCCCTGTAACTCTCTGGTAATAGGCAAGAAAAACTGTTATGATAAAAGCTGATAACCAAAGGAGAAACTTCTTCATAGTATAATTATTGACAAAGAAAAGTGATTTTGTAAAATATAGACTTTGGAGGTAAATATGCCAAATACAAGCTCAGCAAAAAAAGAATTGAGGGCGAACCTGAGAAGAAGGGTCATAAACAGGGCCGTAAAATCCAGGACAAATACCTTCATAAAAAAATTAAAGGTTGCCATAGAAGCAAAGAATATTGAAGGGGCAAAATCCCTTTATAAACAAACCATGGTTGAGATAGACAGAGCTGTAAAGAAGGGTGTCTTCCACGAAAACAAGGGAAGTAGATATAAGTCCCGCCTCAGCAAAAAATTTAATGCCCTCCTCAAAACTTCGGAAGAAAGCTGAGGCTTTTTCGAGAAACATCCAGAGGTATGAACTCTGGTATGAAAAACACAAAAAACTTTATGAGTCCGAGCTCAACCTTATTTACTCTATGGGAAATTTCAGGGGAAAAAGCCTTGAGGTGGGTGTAGGAACAGGAAGATTTGCCCATAGATTGAGGATAAAATTCGGTATAGACCCATCCATCAAAATGCTAAAGTTTGCCATTAAAAGAGGGGTAAAATCCGCTGTGGGCGTGGGAGAAAAGTTACCCTTTAAGTCTGCTACATTCAACTCTATTCTTATAGCCATTACCATTTGCTTCGTGGAAAAGCCTTCCAAAGTAATCCAGGAAAGCTACAGAGTTTTAAGCCCAGGAGGAGAACTTTTGGTTGCATTCATAGATAGAGAATCTTCATGGGGAAAATTTTACATAAAGAAGGATTCTCCATTTTACGAAATAGCCAGATTCTTCACATTTAAGGAGATCAAGAAAATTCTTTTATCAAACGGATTCCACATCAGGAAAGCAGGCCAGACATTATTCCTTCAGCCAGGGGAAGACGAAAAGATAGAGAAGCCAAAGGAAGGTTTTAATGAAGGGAGTTTTCTGGCCATATTAGCTCAAAAGCCTAAATAGAGAAACAAGAACTAAGGAATAAAGTCCGGCTCCAACATCATCCATCATTATTCCAAGTCCCCCACCAAAGTCCTCAAACTTTCTCAGAGGGAAAGGCTTCAATCCATCAAAAATCCTAAAGAGAACAAAGGCAATGGATACCTGAAGGAGCCCTTTAGCCCAAAGAAGAGCTATTAGCTGGCCTGCAACTTCATCTATGACAACGCTTTTTGGGTCCTGCTTACCCTGGTATTCTTCGGCATATGAAGATGCCGGAATCCCTGTCAAAAAAACGAGTGCCGAAATGACTACCATAACCCATAGATTTACGCTCTGAAGAAAGAAAAAATAGGCCGCTGCTATTATCAAGCTCACAAATGTTCCCGCAAAAAAGGGAAAAAATCCCATAAAAAAGAAGTGGGCCCAGAGAAGGGCTATTTTCTTCATAAAACTTCTCCCTCAAGGTCATAGATGGAAGAACTATTTATCTTTATCTTGGCAAATTCCCCCAACGAAGTTTTTCCTCTTATATAAATTCCGCCGTCAACCTCGGGAGCAAAATGAGATGATCTGGCAAAAGAAATGTCTCCTCCTAATTTCCCCTCAACTACCACTTCTAATTCTCTTCCTACCATTCTTCTGTTTTTCTCTTTGCTTATCTCAATCTGCGCCTGAGCTATAAGTTCGGCTCTCCTGCTTTTTTCTTCTGCTCCCACAGGATCTCCTAAAGCGTAGGCTTTGGTTCCTTTCTCCCTCGAGTATGTAAATATCCCGAGCCTATCTATTCTTGCCTTGTAAACCCAATTCAAAAGCTCATCAAATTCTGCAGGGCCCTCGGTTGGAAATCCAACTATAAGGGAAGTTCTTATTGTGGCATCCTCAACTGAATCTCTTATTTTCTCTATTAGTTCAAGATACTTTCTACCATCCCATGGCCTTCCCATTGATTTAAGTACATCTCTGTTTGCATGCTGAAAAGGAATGTCAAAATAAGGAAGAAGCCTTTTCTCTGAAAAAAGAGGAAGAATTTTTAGAATCTCCTCCGAGGGATAAAGGTAAAGAAGCCTTATCCATGATTTTTTAGTATTGGAAAGTATCTTCTCAAGAAGAGGTATTATTTCGCTTTTTCCCCTGTCATTCCCGAAATAAGTTGTGTCCTGAGAAATTATGTCCATTTCCAATCTTCCTCCTTCTTCAAGCCTTTTCGCCTCGATGGAGATGTCCTCTATACTTCTTGATCTGTAAAACCCCCTTATCTTTGGTATTGCGCAAAAAGCGCACCCTCTTGAACAACCCTCAGAGATTTTTAGGTATGCCCAAGAAGGAGGAGTAGATATAAGTCTTGGAGTTGTGTGAGACTGGAGGTAAAATCCGTCATAATGGGGTTTCATCCCGTGAATTGCATCCTCTATCTTCGAGATCTCCTCTGTAGAAACTGTCGAATAAATCCCTGGAAATCTTTTATTCAATGCTTTTCTATATCTATTAACATAACAGCCCGCAATAACTATTCTTTTTCCAAGGGAAAGGACCTCTTCTATAGTTTCTTCTGTTTCCTTCCTTGCATCTTCTATGAAGGAGCAGGTATTAACAACCACAACATCCGCACTTTCAATCTCAGGTGTTATTGAATGTCCATTTTCCTTCAATATTCCCATCATTATCTCAGTATCCACCAAAGCCTTTGCACAGCCCAAACTTATGAAAGCAACTCTCAAGGGTAGATTTTATAGAGCAATCTCGGGAATGGAATTGTCTCCCTAACATGTTTAATCCCTGCTATCCACGCAATAGTTCTCTCAATTCCCATACCAAAACCAGAATGAGGAACAGAGCCGTATTTCCTCAGATCAAGATACCATTTGAATGCTTCCCCCGGTAATTTATTTTCCTTAATTCTCTCAAGGAGAAGGTCATAATTACTTATCCTTTCAGAACCCCCTATTATTTCTCCATAGCCCTCTGGAGCAAGAAGATCAAAGGAAAGGGAAAGTTCAGGTCTTTCAGGGTCGGGCTCCATGTAGAATGCCTTCTGAGCCGCGGGAAATCTGTGAAGGACCATTGGGCTTTCAAACTTGCTTGCAAGAACAGTCTCTTCATCCCCTCCGATTTCGTCACCCCATTTTATATGGAAGCCCTCCTTTTTTAATGTTTCTATTGCCTCATCATAGCTCATCTTCACAAAGGGTCTCTCTATTTTTTTCAGAATTTCTACATTCCTTTCAAGTTTCAGTAGCTCCTCCCCTCTTTTCTCTACCACCCTTTTTACTATAAATTCTACAAGTTCTTCAGCAAGGGCAATATCATCATCAAGCTTAAAATATGCGATCTCAGGTTCAACCATCCAGAATTCCATTAGATGTCTCCTTGTCTTGGATTTCTCTGCTCTGAATGTAGGACCGAAGCAATAAACCTTTCCAAACGCCATCGCAGCTGCCTCCATGTAAAGCTGTCCGCTCTGGCTGAGATAAGCTTTTTCCCCAAAGTAGTCAGTGTCAAAAAGGGTTGTTGTCCCTTCACAGGCAGCAGGGGTTAATATAGGCGCATCTATAAGAGTGAATTTCTTCTCGTTATCAAAAAAATCCCTTATTGACCTTATTATTTCGTGCCTTATCCTCAATATCGCATGCTGCCTTGAAGAACGGAGCCAGAGATGACGATTACTCATAAGAAATCCCACACCATGCTCTTTTGGTGTTATAGGATAATTCTCGGAAATCTGAACCGGCGATATCTCTGCAAGCTCCATCTCGTATCCTCCAGGGGCCCTCTTCTCCTCTTTTATCCTCCCCCTTATTATCACTGAGCTCTCCTGGGTCAATCTGTCAAATTCCCTGAAAAGAGGGTTATCTTTCCCTTTGCTGTAGGTAGTCGCTTGAATTATTCCTGTCCCATCCCTCACGAGTAAAAACCTCACTCTGCCGCTTGATCTCTTGTTGTAGACCCATCCCCTTATCTCTATTTCCTCACCGATATGCTTCCCTACATCTTCAATGTAAGCCCTTTCCATAAGAGGATTCTATCAGAACTATCAACCTTTAAAAACCTTAATGTGGTATTCTATTTTTGTGCTCCTTGATAGATACATACTGAAGGAAATTATTCCTTCCACCATAATAGGATTTTTCCTTTTCTCCTTCGGCCTTATAATGGGAAGCCTTCTTGAGGTTGCCCAGTTGTTGGTTCTAAAAGGAGCTTCCATTTCTGAAATAGGGATTCTTCTTATAAATCTCACCCTTTCCTTTCTTCCCATCACTATTCCTATGAGCCTCCTTATGGGTGTTCTTGCGGGAATAAGCAGGATGTCAGCCGAGAGAGAGATTCTTGCTTTAAGAACTCTTGCAATACCAACAACAAGGCTTTTAAGACCCGTTCTTGCCCTAGGAATTTTTTTCTTTCTCCTAAATCTAATGACTAATATGTACATAACTCCCTCTGCAAATTTGAAAATTGAAAAATCTCTTTATGAAATGGCAATTTCCAAAACAGAAAGAGAAATAAGGGGGGGTAATTTCTTTGAAGGAATACCAAAGCTTACCCTATATGTCGGGGAAAAAGGGAAAGGTCTATGGGAAAACCTTTTTATAGAAATATACACGAAAAAAGAAGAAAGATTAATATTCGCAAGGAAGGGGAAACTCGTAATAGACAGGGCTAAAAGGGAGGCCTATTTCTACCTTGAAGACGGGGAAATCCACAGTTACAATATCCTGAAACCTGAGGAATACTCCAGGAGCTACTTTAAAAGAGCGGTAGAAAAATTAAAGAGCTCCCTTGTTTTCCCGAAGCTGAAAATCGGGGAAAGACCTAGGGAAAAGACACTCCCTTCAATATTAAAGAAGCTGAAGGAAGGAGAAATTTCACCGCTAAAAAAAAGATTTTTGATGATGGAAATTCATACAAGGATAGCTTTTGCCCTCGCAACATTTCTTTTTGTTATCTTAGGGCTTTTTCTTTCAGTGAATACAAAAAAGGGAGGAACAGGCTTTGGCTTTGCTCTATCCATAATAACAGTCGTTCTCTATTATGTTGCTTATTCAGGAGGGAGAAGCTTCGTGGAACAAGGAAAGCTTCCTGCTTCAATTGGGCTATGGATTCCTAATTTTCTCATTATATTTTTTATCTTATCCCTTCTTCCAAGAATAAAAGGCTCTTTAAATCCAGCAAGGAGAGGTAAAACTCTGCCTATAAGCATCCCATTGAAATCAAGGGAAATAGAAGTAGAATTCCCGCGCTTGTTAATAAGGCCTTTCTCTGCTATTGATAGATATGCATTATCAAACTTGTCCAAGGTCTTCTTGATTGCCTTTTCTGCCCTTTATATAATTTCCCTTCTAATAAGTTTTTTTGAACTGATAGATGACCTTTTTGAAAACAAAAGAGCTTTTATTTACATCCTGAAATACCTTTATTTCTTCTCCCCTCAGATTTTTTATTACATACTTCCCCTCACTATTTTAGTCTCTCTCATTGTGACAATTTCCCTTTTCCACAGGAAGGGGGAAATCACAGGGATAAAATCCGGGGGAATCAGTCTTTTCCGATTTTCAATACCCCTTCTTACTTTTTCCCTATTGATAAGCTTTATTTCTTACGGAATACAGGAAAAAGTCCTCCCTATTTCAAACAGAAAGGCAGAAGCTGTCAAGAGCTTCATAAAGGGAAGAAAACCTATGACTCATTATCGCGTAAGCAGAAGGTGGATATTCACAAAAGGAAAGATTTTTCATTACCTCCACTACGATGAGAGGGAAAAAACTTTTTATGACCTGACTTTCATTTCAACAGGAAAGGACTTCTCAATGGAAAAAGTAATTCATGCAAGAAAGGCTCTCTGGAGAGGAGGGAAGTGGATTCTTAAAGGGATCTGGTTCAGAGATTTTATTTCTGGCGATGGAAAATTTGAGCAGGCCGATACTATGAGACTGGATATAGGGGAACCCCCCTCTTTTTTTGTGAGAGAAATCAAACCCCCTGATGAAATGAGCATAGGGGAACTGAATAATTATATAAAAGAAATGGAGAGCGACGGTTTCAGGACGGATAGATTAAAGGTTGAGCTTGAAACGAAGGGTTCTTTCCCAATGGCTGCTTTTATAATGGCTTTCCTGGCTATTCCCATTGGTTTGATCCTTGGGACTAAGGGAACAACCATAGGAATTGGTTTGAGTCTTGCCCTTGCAGGAATTTATTGGTCATTCCTTGGGGTTTTCAAGTCTTTAGGGGAAGCAATGATTTTATCCCCTACCCTCGCTGCCTGGACTGCAAATATAATATTTCTTCTTATAGGACTTATTCTTTTTACCTTCGTAAGGACATAAAGGAGGGGATTGCTCCCCTCCTTCGCAGAGTCACTTCACCCTTATCATAGGCCTTATCCTCTTGAAGGTTTTCTCTCCTATTCCCTTTACCTTCATTATGTCCTCAACTCTCTTGAACCCTCCAATCCTTCTCCTTGTAGTAACTATTCTCTCTGCCTTTTTTGGCCCTATTCCTGGTAATTTCACCAACTCTGAGGCAGGAGCTTTGTTGATGTTAATTGAAACTGCAGCCTTTTGAGGGTTTCTTGCCTTGCTTGCTCCCATTAGTGGAGCTGCACCCAGAACCAAAATAACCATTCCCAAACTTGCTAAAAACCTTTTCATCTTGCGCCTCCTTTTTTATTTTTTCACTTATTAATCTTCAAAAATCGTGCCAGAAGAGAGTAGCCTATTTCCCCCATTTGAATTTTTACCTGTAAATTCCCTTTGATAGGAAAGCTCCTTAAGGTAAACTTTTTTTGACATGGAAATTTTAAAGGAAGTTCCGCTCTCAAACTTTTCATCCTTCAGAATAGGTGGACCAGCAAAGGAAGTAGTCATAGTCAATGGAAGGGAGGAATTGAAGGAAGTCCTTGAGGGAAACTTCCTCATTTTTGGAAAGGGAACAAATGTCCTTTTCCCTGACGAGGGCCTGAGGAAAAGGGTCATTTTTAACAGGGGAGGAGAATGCCAAATTGATGAAAAACGGATTGTTGCAGACGCAGGAGTTGACCTTTCAAAGATAGTCGCAGATAGTGTAGAAAAAGGCTTTTCTGGATTAGAATATCTTGCAGGTATTCCAGGAACCTTAGGAGGAGCAATTTACGGGAATGCGGGAGCTTTTGGAAAACAGATAAGTAATTTTATAGAGGAAATAGAGTACTGGAAGGAAGGGAAAATCATTAGAAGTAAAAATATATGGTTTGCATACAGGGACTCCCAGTTCAAAAGGGATGGTGGGGTGATAATAAGAGCTTGGTTTAAACTCAAAAAGGGAAAAGGAAAAGAAAAGGAAAGAATGTTCAAGATTTTAGAACACAGGAGAAAAATACATCCCGATGCTTCTACCCCGTGTGCAGGAAGTTTTTTTAAGAATATCCTTCTCCCAGATGGGAATAAAATAGCTACGGGAAAACTCCTGGAGGAAATAGGTGCAAAGGGTTTAAAGGTGGGAGGAGCGGAAGTATTTAAGGGCCATGCGAACTTCATAATCAATTCAGGGAAGGCAAGGGCAAAGGATGTTCTTAAACTTGCAGAGATACTCAAAGAAAGGGCAAGAAGGGAATTATCAATTGAGCTTGAAGAAGAGGTAATAATTGTTAAGGACCCTTAGCATCTCCACATTCTTTTCCGCAGGAATAGTCTATGGGTTTGGAACTAAATTTCTTTCAGAGAGTATCCTCATCTCCTCTTTTCCAGAATACGAGATTTTTCAGATGAACCAGATACATTCCTCCAAGATTCTTATTGAAGAATCAGGGGAAGGTGATGCAATAATAACCAAAAGGAAGGGTCGCCTGCTGGTTGTAAAAACAGCAGATTGTCTCCCTATACTAATAAGGAATATTGAAAACACACTTGTAGGAGCAATACACGCAGGATGGAAAGGTTTATGCAGTGGAATAATACCAGAAGCCGTATCAACCCTAAAAAGACTTGGTTTCCCTCCAAAGACTCTGGAGGCAGCTCTTGGACCTTCAATCGGGCCGTGCTGTTATGAAGTGGGAAAAGAAGTGCCGAGATGCTTCCGGAATAATGGCTTAATTTATAGTATGAAAGGGCGAAACTTAGCACTTCCCACAACAGCAAAGAGGCAGCTAATAGAGGAAGGATTAAGGATGGAAAGTATCCACAGCTTGCCCCTCTGTACAAAATGTCATCCTGAGATCTTTTACTCCCACAGAAGAGGGGATAGTAAAAGGATGCTTTCCTTTATAGGTTTGATAAAGGGGGAAACTGGAGCTAAAATTTAACTATGAAAAAGAGAGAAAAATATGATCATTCCATTCTTGAAAAGAGCATAAAGAGAGAAGAACTTGAGGAAAGATTGAGGGAGATATTTTTCCCAAAAGAGAAGGGGGAATTCTTCATTCTTTTCAGATTCAGGCCAGAAATAAGTGAGGCTTATGAAAAGACCCTAAGAGAAGCAAGGAAAAGCCCAACTTACAAGGAATATGGAGAGGGCAAATGGAAAACTCATGAGGTTAGATTTGAAAAATCCCAGGTGAAAGAACTTAAAAACTTCTTTAATAGCGCAGAAAATCTTGAGGAGCTTGAAGTCCTAGTCCAGGGCAAAAGAATCCCTTATGGAAGGGATTTATGGTTGCCCCTTTTGTGGTTCTACCTTTATAGCTAAAATGAGCGAGGAATTACCAAAGGAATTTCCAAAGTTAATTCCCATATTAGAAAACAAGTTTGAAAACCTCAAGAAAGCGTTTGAAAGGTTTTTTATGGGTCTTGAAAGGGTTCCTCCTTTAAAGGAAAGAGATGAATTAAAAAGGCAAATCTTTTCAATCGTTGATAAAAAAGGATATCAATACCATTTGCTCTTCAGAGCGAAACAGCTTGCAATAAAGTTCAACACTTACAATTCTATGTGGGAAAGGACACTGAAAAGGATAGAGGAGGGAAAACCTATAGAGAAGACACGGAGGCCCTCCAAAATCGGCGCGCCTGCTAAAAAGGCGGAAGAGGAGGAATGGGTAGAAATTAAAAAAGGAGAAGAATTGGATGAGGGCTTGGGAAAGCTTTATTCACGGCTCAGAAAAGAGGTCGAGAGAAGGGGATTAAACATAATGGATAGGAATAAGTTCTTTGAGAGGATGAAAGCCCAGATTAAAAACTCATTATCCTCTGGAAAAAAGTTAAAGTTGAAAGTTGTTATTTCCTCTGGGAAAGTAAAAGTGAAAGTGAGGAAAGAAGAATGATAAAGTGTTCTCTTTGCGGGACTGAAAACCCAGATGAAAGATTCACCTGTCAAAAATGTGGCTTCCCCCTGAGAAATATTGAGAACCTCCAGCCAGGGGAAGTTCTAAAAGGAAGATTTAAGATAGAGAATTTTTTAGGGAAAGGAGGAATGGGGGTAATATACAAAGCTAAGGATATAAAGCTTAAAAGAAGAGTGGCCATAAAAATTCTCCCTCTTGAATTAAGATCTGATGATACAGCGAGGAGGAGGTTCCTAAGAGAAGCACAAACCGCCTCAATTCTTGAACATCAAAACATATGTATAATTCATGAAATCTATGAAAGTGATGATGTTGACTTTATTGTGATGCAGTTCATAGAAGGGAAAAACTTGCATGAAATACTGAAAAAAAATGGCAAAGTTCAACTTTCTTCCTTTCTCTCATATGCAAAGCAGATGGCAAGCGCTCTTTCCCTCGCTCACAGTAAAGGAATAATTCATAGGGATATAAAGCCATCTAATATAATGGTTACCCCCGCAGGGCAGGTAAAAATACTTGACTTCGGGCTTGCGAAATTTTCCAAGAGCGATGAATCTCTTACAACTGCCAACACTGTTGTGGGAACCTTAGCATATATGTCTCCTGAACAGTGTAAAGGAGAAAAATTAACCCCTTCAACAGACATTTTTTCCTTAGGGGTTGTATTCTACGAAATGCTTACAGGGAAGAATCCATTCCGTGGTGGAGACACAGGTTCAACCTTTTACAAACTTCTCCACGAAACTCCGCCTCGCCCATCAAATCTATTGGATGAAATCCCAGGAAGATATGACCCCGTAATTATGAAATGCCTTGAAAAGGACCCTCTTAGGAGATTTAAGGATGGGGGGGAACTATTGGCTTCCTTAAACCAGCTGGAGGAGCTTACTCCTCCAATGATTTCCCAATCTTCTACCCTGCCAGGGAACACCTATGCCGCTTCCAAAAGGGGCAAATGGGCACTTCCATTAATTGTTCTTCCAATTTTAGCTGTCTCCATTCTGTTGGCCATAATTGTTCTAAATATGGGGAAGAATCCCGGCTTAAAGAATATAGTAATAAGGGACTTTACGGTGGAGAAAGGAATTTCTGAAGATAACACAACTGCAATTTCATATCTTCTTTCTCAGAAGCTCCTCCTCTTGGAAGGAACAAGCATAATAGACGAAGAGGCTTACAGTGATCTCAGGAAAAGGATAAAAGAGGAAATTCTATTCAAGAAATACAATATAATTGGTCTTCTCTCCGGGAGGCTAAAAAAATACGGGAAGATGTACACCTTAGAGGTTAAACTTTCTCAGGGGGACAGAATTATCCCGATAACCATTTCTGGAGAGGGGATTCAATCACTTCTCTCTTATCAGATAGATTCCCTTGGAGAAAAAGTGGCAAAGCTTCTCAACCTGAAATTCAGGAAAAGAAAGAAACTCACAACAATGCTGACAAGAAATTACAAATCTCTCATCTATTATCTAAAAGCAAAAAAAGCCTGGGAAAGCCTCTCTGTTTCAGGGGCAAGGAAATATATAAATCTCGCTCTTAAGAAAGACAGTTCATTCCAGCTCGCGCATTTTCTTAAAGCAGAGATCCTCATGTTCCTTGAGCAGACCGCAGGTGCAAGAAAGCAGGTTAACCTTTCCCTTCTTCATAGGGAAAATCTTCTTGAACTTGATCTATGGAGGATTCAATCTCTAAAGGCAGAGCTTGAAATGAATTTCCCAGCAAAGATTAATTTCCTCAAGAAAATTGCCCGAAGGCTTCCTTTTGATAAATACTCATACTACAACCTCGCAGAAGCTTATTTCCACAGAGCTTCCCCTAAGAAAGCCGTAGAAGAATACAGGAAAGCTTTGGAGATAAAGCCAGATTTTTCCCCGGCACTAAACCATGCGGGATACTGCTTCCTTTATCTTGGAGAACATTTAGAAGGGATTCAGTATTTTGAAAAATACAAAACCATAAGCGATGTGGCCAATGCTTTTGACTCACTTGGTGACGGTTATTTTTACTCGGGAAATTACTTAGAGGCCCTTACCAATAAAGAAACTGCCCTTGCAAGGGACCCTTCCTTAGACTGGGTTTACGGGAGCATAGCGGACATATTATTCCTCAAGGGAGCCATAAAGCAGGCATTCAGCTACAACAAAACCTATATGTCCATGGTAAATGGCAAGAAAAATCTTGCAAGAGCCTATATTCAAAGAGCCTATTTCAGGGAAGAGCTTGGAATGGAAGGAGCAGAAGAGGATATAAGAAAGGCAAAGAAGCTCTTTGATGCCAAAGACCCACACAACCTCATACCGGAACTTCACTGGGCCTCAGCCCTAATATATTTTAAAAAGCACAATGTGAAGAAGGGGTGTGAAGAAGCCAACTGGATGGGAAAAGTGATAAAGAAGAATAGGATAGATAAAGAGAATTATTTCCCAATCTACAAATATTACCTTCAAAGCATGGCAGAATGTCTCTTGAAAAAACAGGACAAATCTGGCCTTGAATATTATGGAAAGCTTATGAACATAAAGGAAAAGCTCGGATACTGGGCAACCCCTTACGAAAGGGCATTTTTCACCGCACAGAAAGCATTTGCTGAGATAAGACTGGGCCTTTTAAGCAGGGCAAGAAGAACCCTTGAGGATGGCTTTAGCTATAATCCTAACCATCCTCTTCTGCTTGAAGCCAGAATAAGGCTCTTAAAAAAAGAAGGAAAATTCTCTGAGGTGGAAAGAAGAATAGATGAGCTTAGGAGTTTCTATATGTCCACTCCCAGCGCCGATGAGGACTTTCTGAAGAAAAAGATAGAAGAGCTCAGAAAATAAACGGGATTCTTTTCCTCTCTCGAAGGCGTCTTTTGGCGCCCTTGAGGGCGATTTCCTCCTTTGCCTCCGAGGAAATTTTAAGGTTCTTAACCCTTTCCTTTGCCCAATTCAGGGCCTTTTCCCTTTCATCCTCCGCTGCTTCTTTCCACATCTTTTCAGTAATGAGGTCTTCCAGCTCAAGGGCTTTTTCTGCCTGTCCTTCTTTTAGTAGTCTATGAGCTCTTTTAAGAAGTTCTCCCATTTCACCTTCAACCCTAAAGATTTCCTGCCATTTTTCCCCTGCGCCTGCCATTTTCTCCCTGAATTTTTTCTCTTCCCCGTAAATCTTTTTTTTTAGATTCCATAGGGTTATCATCCTCTTCTTCTTTTTTCTGAATACAGCTGTAAATCCTCCTTCCAAACTCCTTAAAACCACATCAAGAGGAATCCTCTCCAACCAGAGTTCCTCAAGGAATTCCATATCCCTACTGGAAAGGAATAAAAATCTGCTCCACCGCCTCCAGGCCCCTTCAATTTTCCTGAAATACTCCTCCTTATCTATTGAGTTCATAAATTTGTCTCAGGCCTAAAAGGGTAAGCTCCTCATCATAGGTTTCTATCTCCTCAGAGGCTGAGGATATCTCCTTCCCCTCTCCTCCTGTTCCTACAACTTTTGAATCCCCTATCTCCTTTTTTATTTCCCTTATAATACCATCCACAAGGGATTTAAAACCTAAGAAGATTCCATTTCTTATACTTGAGGTTGTGCTCTTCCCAACAATTCCTTTTGCTGGAGAAAATTCCACCTTCGGAAGCTTTGCAGCTCTTGCGAAAAGAGCCTCAGATGATGTAGATATTCCAGGGAAAATTAATCCCCCTGCGTATTGCTTTTTGTCCGAGATAACATCAAAAGTAATAGCTGTGCCAAAATCAACTATTATTAGCGGAATTCCATATTTCTTTATTCCACCAACAGCATTGGCTATCCTGTCCGCACCGACGGATGTCGGGGGGTCATACAAAATAGGAAGTCCTGTCTTAATACCAGGAGCCAAAAAAATGGGCCGAATTTGATAATGCCCCTCGAAGCAGTTCTCAAGAGTCCTGGAAATTGACGGCACAACAGAGGAGATAATTACCCCTTCAGGGGAGTAAGCAAAGATTTCCTTAAGAAAGAACCACCATTCGTCAGGGGTCCGCTCCTGATGAGAGGAAATTCTCCATTTCCACTTGAGTTCTTCGCCCTCAAAACCACCTATAACAACATTTGTGTTTCCAACATCTATCGTGATTATCATTTCACCAATTCCCTGAGAGTCCTCTCATAAGGAGGCCAAGCAATTCCCCTCTCTGTTATTATAGCAGCAATATGAGAAGCAGGGCTAACATCAAAGGCAGGATGGCGAACATCTACATTCTCCGGGGCGATATTTTTCCCGTTTATATAAAGAACCTCCTCTCTCGCCCTTTCCTCTATTGGAATCTCTTCTCCAGCCTCCATTGAAAGATCTATAGTTGAGATTGGCGCCGCAACAAAGAAAGGAACATCATATTCTTTTGCAAGAACCGACAGGGTGAAAGTTCCTATCTTATTTGCCACATCTCCATTCTTAGCTATTCTGTCTGCTCCAACCACAATAGCTCCAATTTTGCCTTTTGATATAAAATAACCTGCCATGTTGTCTGTAATAAGGGTCGTTGGGATCCCTAAATTCAGGAACTCCCATGTTGTAAGCCTCGCGCCCTGAAGATAGGGTCTTGTCTCATCAACAAAAACCCTCTTAACCTTCCCTTTTTCCCATGCTTTTCTTATAACCCCAACCGCAGTTCCATAGCCCGATGTTGCGAGTGCCCCTGCATTGCAGTGGGTAAGGATATTAACACCTGGGGGGATAAGCTCCGAACCGAGATCCCCCATTTTTAGATTTCCCTGATAATCTTCCTCCTCTATCTTTCTTGCCTCTTCCTCTGCTTTTACAGGATTGTTTCCCAGCTCCTCCATCCTTTGAAGAGCCCAGAAAAGATTCACAGCAGTTGGCCTTGTCTTTGAAAGCCTCTCAACACATTCCTTCAGGCTTTTGCCCTCCTTCAAGCCGAGGACAACTCCATAGGCTGCAACACACCCGATTGCAGGAGCTCCTCTCACTTTCATTTTCTCTATTGACTCTGCCACATCCTCTAAGGTTTTAAGCTTCAAGTATTTCTCCTCCCAGGGAAGCAATCTCTGGTCAAGGAGCAAAAGACTCTTTCCTTTCCACTCAAAAGCCGGAAGCATTCTTATCCCTTATTCCTATAACAAATGCAAAACCGTCCTTTGTAGGATATATCGCAAAAAATCCCTTTTTCCTTACAACGTAGGAGCCTACAACATACCCAAGAGTAAACCCAGCAACTGTATCAGAGAGCCAGTGGGCATTCTTTCTTATCCTTGCAAAGGCGGTAAGGGCAGGGATAGCATAAAATGCTTTGCAGCCGTATTCCTTTGCAAAGACTGTGGAAACTGCAGAAATAACAGTTACATGACCTGAAGGAAAGCTTTTATTCCCCCAGGAAAAAGAAAAGGGGTTGGTTCCAGAAGACGGCCGTTTTCTCATGGTGATAGTTTTTATAGCATTGGCAATGGCGCCTGATATTATAAAGCTCTCGCCTGCCTCTACAGAAGTTTTTTCCAGCTTCTTGTCCTTAAAGATGAGGCCACTCACTCCGGTGAATGCAACAAAGGGAGCAAGAACCCTTCCATCCCCAAAATTATTGGAGAACTCAGCAAGACCATCGACGAAATTATTTCTTCCATCTGCGACAAATTTCCTAACGGAGAAGTCAAGCGGCAGGGAAAGGACAACGGCTACACTGCCAATGATTAAAGCCTTCTTCTCCGTATTTTTCTTCTTCTGACCCGGAAGCAGAAAAACTACAAAAAGAAAAAGGGAGAAAATCTTTCTCATTTAATATAGAATAGCACAGGAGGAAAAATGAGAAAAATTTTAGTTGTTGTTCTCTTTGCATCTCTTCTTGTCGGGGGTGCAGTAGTTTCTGATAATTATTATGCAACGGAAGCAGGACTAAAAATTTTGCAGGAAGGGGGAAATGCTGTTGACGCTGCGGTTGCTGTCGGTTTTTCCCTTGCTGTTACATACCCATCTGCGGGAAACATCGGTGGCGGAGGCTTCATGGTTATCTGGGACGGTGAAAACCCATATTTTTTAGATTACAGAGAAATTGCCCCGCTTTATGCGAAAAAAGACATGTACATGGGCAAAAACGGAAATTTCCTGAGAGAGAAAGCCCTTATTGGAGCGCTCGCAGCTGGTGTTCCAGGTACAGTCGCAGGCCTTCTTGAAGCACACAGGCGCTTTGGCAAACTCCCTTTGGAAAAGGTGCTGGCACCTGCTATCTCCCTTGCAGAGAATGGGTTCAGGATATCAGCTTTCCAGGCCGAAAGATTCAAAAGAAAGAAAGAGCTCCTTTCAAGATTTCCCGAGACAGCGAAAATATTTCTCCCAATGGGAAAACCGCCAGAGACAGGATATATTTTAATTCAAAAGAGTCTTGCAAAAACCCTCAAATTGATAGCAAAAAAAGGGAAGGATGGATTCTACAGAGGAAGAACTGCAAGCCTGATTTTAAGAGCGATGAAAAAATGGGGGGGAATAATGGACAAGAGGGACCTTCTTTCTTACAAGCCGAGATGGAGAAAACCTGAGGAAATAAATTACATGGGAAGAAAGGTTCTTGTCTCCTCTCTCCCTTCAAGCGGAGGGTTAATTTTAAGGACAATCCTTACTGTGATGGAAAGAGCAAAGCTCAAAAGCCCCTCTTCCCTTTACTACCACACTCTTGTAGAAGCAATGAGGCTTGCCTTTTATGACAGAGCAAAGTTCATGGGGGATCCTGACTTTTCAAGTGTCCCAATAAATGGTCTAAGAAGCAGGGCTTATCTTGAGGAGAGAATAGGAAAAATACTTCTTCTAAAGCCTCTGCCTCTTAAGGATTTTAACTTTAACCCTTTTAAATACGAGGGAAAAGAGACAACTCATTTCTCGGTATTTGATGGAAAAATGGCTGTTTCTAATACATATACAATTAACAGCCTCTTCGGGTCTGGACTTGTAGTAGAGGGTGCTGGCTTTCTCCTGAACAATGAAATGGACGATTTTTCAACCCCAGGTTTTGCAAATCAGTTTGGAGCTATCGGTGCAGAGGCCAATTACATAGAGGGAAGAAAAAGGATGCTTTCCTCTCAGAGCCCAACTATTATTGTAAAAAACGGCAATGTAGAAGCTGTACTTGGCAGCCCTGGAGGAACAACAATTCCAAACTCGGTGGTTCAGGTGATACTCAATATTTACCAGCTTGGAATGAGCCCGTGGCAGGCGGTCTACGTCCCAAGGCTCCATCATCAGTGGATGCCTGATAAGCTTTTAGTGGAAAGAAATCTTTCACCAGAGATCCTCAGTTCTCTTTCGAATATGGGGTATAAAATAAAAAAGAGGGGAAATATAGGAGATGTAAACGGAATTTATTTATGGCAGGGAAAATATCTCCCTATTGCAGACCCGAGGGGAGATGGAAGGGGAGGAATCTCCCGTTAGCTTTTCCCTTTAACGAATGCCCCATATAACAGGCCTTGACTAATCAAAGATAATTTAGTAATATTACCACTTCGGAGGAAAGGATGAAGAGGACATTTCAACCCAACAGAAGGAAAAGAAGGAAAACCCATGGATTTCTTGTCAGGATGAGAACCAGGGCTGGAAGGGAGGTCATCAGGAGAAGAAGAAGTAAGGGCAGGTGGAGACTTGCTCCGTCTTGATCTTTCCTTTCCGAGGGAAAGAAGATTAAAAAGAGCAAAGGAGATAGTTCTTGTATTTAAGAAGGGGAAAAGGGAGGAGACAAGATATTTTTCTTTTTTTTGGAGGAAAAATTTCCTTGATTACGATAGGTTTGCTGTCGTTGTCAATAAAAAATTTGATAAATCTGTAGAGAGAAATAGGGTAAAAAGAAAGATGAGGGAAATTTTCAGGCTTGAAAGAAAAGACAAGGGGGTTGATATTGTAGTTTATATAAAAAAGCCTGGAAAGAATGCAAATTTTCAAGCTTTGAGGAATGAATTTAAAAAATGCCTGGATAAAATAAAATGAAATATTTTCTTGTATTTCTGATAAAAGCATATAAGCTTTTAATTTCCCCTCTTTTCCCCTCTTCCTGTAGATTTACTCCGACATGCTCGGAATATTCAATAGCAGCAATAAAGAAATACGGGGTCATAAAGGGAGGATTTCTTTCTATAAAGAGGATTTCAAAGTGTCATCCATTTCACCCTGGAGGATATGACCCTGTTCCATAGGAGACAAATATGAAAAGTGATGAAGTAAGACTGTTGGCTGCCATTGTGCTTGCTACATTAATAATAATTGGTTATCAGATATTTTTCTTAAAAAGGGGGGGGAATATCCAGCCTTCTCCTGCTCCTCCCAAAAAAACCGAGGTCAAGAAAGAAGCCTCAAAATCTCAGCCAAAGGCTAAAACTCCCAAGAAGAAAATCTCAATTGAAAAATTCCCTTCAATTAAGGGGTTTCTTTCAGGGGAAAAGGAGATAAAAAAAGAGAATTCCTTGGTAAATTTCTCCTTTTCAACCAGAGGCGGAGTTTTAAAAAGCTGGAAACTGAAGAAATACAAAAGAGATGGCAAATTCCTTGATATGGTTCCCCCTGGAACTTTACATCCCTTTTCGGTTTTCACTGGTAACGAGAAATTCGACAAATGGGCCAATAATTCTGTTTATTCCTATAAGGAAGATGGAGGAAAGCTTGTGTTCTACCTTAAAAAAGATGAGAAAAACTTCGTCCTCAAGGAATATGCCTATAAAGAACCTTACACCCTCCTTTCAAGGGTTGTTGTTGTTGTAGATGGTGAACCAAAAGGATGGATTCTCTGGGGTCCAAGTCTTGCCTCAATAAGCAACAATCCAAAGGGCCAAATGGAAAAGAGAGAAATTGTTTATCTGCTGGGAAACTCCGTAAAGAGAACAAAGGAAAAGGAAGAGGATATAATTTCTTCTCAGTGGATAGGATATGAAAATAGGTATTTTATCTCCCTTTTCTTTTCCACAAAGGGGAAAGTCCTTAAAATAAATGGAAAACCATACCTTGCTTCTTTTTCCCCGGAAAAGATTTATATAGGTCCAAAGGACTATTTTATTTTAAGAAAAATAGGTAAAAAGACAGAAAAAACTGTTCGTCTTGGGCTTTTCTGGTTCGTAGGGGTTCCTACCCTTCAAGCTATGAAGTGGCTCTATGACCATACAATCCCTAATTACGGGATCGCCATAATACTGCTGACAATATTAATTAAGCTTCTTTTCTATCCTCTTACATACAAAAGCTCTATAAGTATGTATAAAATGCAGAAGCTCCAGCCAAAGATCAAAATAATACAGAAAAAGTATAAAGGTGCTGATCCTGAGACAAAGAAAAAAATGAATATGGAACTTATGGCACTTTATAAGAAGGAAGGCGTTAACCCTGCATCGGGGTGTCTTCCCCTTCTTCTTCAGCTACCTATCTTATGGGCATTTTTCAGCCTGTTAACAGCAGCAGTAGAACTATGGCAGCAACCCTTCATGTTCTGGATAAAGGACCTTTCTGCAAAGGACCCATACTACATACTCCCGATTTTGATGGGGGTAAGTCAGTTAATCCTTCAGCTTATGACTCCTTCGGGAAACCCTGGACAGCAGAAGATGATGGCCATCCTCATGTCAGGGTTCTTTACTTTTCTCTTTGCGTCTTTCCCTTCTGGATTGGTTCTTTATTGGTTAACCTATAACCTTCTTTCCATAGGCCAACAGCACATAGTAAATCAATATCTTAAGAAAATAGAGGTTTCACATGAAACATAGGGAAAAGAAAGAGTTTCAGGGCAAGAATCTTGAGGAGGTAATTGGGGAAGCAGAGGAATATTTTGGAGTATCAAAGGATGAACTTGCCTACAGGGTAATCAAGGGAAAAACATCCTTCTTCGGGAAAGAAAGAAAAATTTTTATTTCAGCCTGGGTCAAGGATAAAAGTGAAGAGGAAGAGCTAAAAAAATTTCTTGAATACTTTAGGAGGAGTCTTTCCTTATCTGGAAATTTCAACCTTATAAATGCTAAAGGTGATATTCTAATTGTTGATTACCAAGGTGACGATTCCTACATATTCACTGAAAACCATGGGGAGCTTCTAAACGATTTCCAATATCTTTTGAACAGGCTTTTCCCTTTTATTGGAAAGAGAATCATAACAGATGCTAATGGATACAGAAGGGAAAGGGAAGCTTATCTCAGAAGGCTGGCAAGAAGGATAGCTGAAAGGGTAAGGGAAACAGGACAAGAAGAGCTGCTTTTCCCGATGGGGCCCAACGAAAGAAGAATAATTCATATGGTGGTAAATTCAATGGACGGGGTGACAAGTAAAAGTGAAGAAGAAGGTTATCTAAAAAGGGTCAGGATTACGAAGATGAGGCATGATTGAGAACACAATAGTTGCGCCTTCAACCCCTCTTGGGAAGGGAGCTATTTCTATGGTCAGACTCTCCGGAAGGGATTCGTTGAAAATCGCTCTAAAATTTTTCAAGCCCAAAGGAAAATTTATTCCAAGAAAAGCAGCTTACGGAAAGCTCTACGATTTTGAGGACAATAAATTCTTTGATGATGGAATAATGATTTATTACAAAGCCCCTTCCTCCTATTCTGGCGAAGACATGGTTGAAATAACCTGTCACGGGAATCCAATAATAGTTTGGAGGATTATAGAGCTTGCCCTTAAATCAGGAGCAAGGCAGGCTAAGCCAGGAGAATTTAGCTACAGGGCTTTTCTCAACGGTAAAATGGACCTCCCTGGTGCCGAGGCTATTGAAGACCTTGTAGAAGCTCAATCTTATGATGGGGTCAAGCTCTCCTTTTCTCAACTTGAAGGCGGCCTTTCCAAAAGAATATGGAAACTGAGAAAGGAGCTGCTTGAGCTTATAATTGTACTGGAAACAGAAATAGAATTCCCTGATGATGGCATAGGGATAGAGAGGAAAGATGTTTTGATTTCTCTGAGGAAAGTTAAGGAGGAGATCAAGGAGCTTATTTCCTTTTTTGGGAGTGGGAAGCAAATCCTTGAGGGAATAAAATTGGTGCTTGTGGGAAAACCAAATGTAGGCAAAAGCTCCCTCTTCAATGCACTCCTTGAAGAGGAAAGAGCAATCGTTACCGAATTCCCGGGAACCACAAGAGATTTCCTTAGAGAAAGAATTATTTACAGGGGAGTCCCTTTCATAATCATTGATACGGCAGGGATGAACCCAAACCCCACCGACATGATAGAAAGGGAAGGAATGAAAAGGGCCGAAATTCTGATTAACGAAGCAGACGGAATCCTATTCTTGCTGGATCTTTCCTGCCAAATTGACGAGGGGGATCAGAAACTGGCTAAACTTACAGTTAATAAAAAAACTCTCTTCGTTCTTAATAAATCCGACCTTCCAGAAGTCCTCCGGGAATCTGAAATAAAAAAACTCGGGGAAGGTAAAAGGGTAAAAATATCTGCTAAAAAGAAAGAAAATCTTGAATCATTAAGGAAGGAAATGTGGAAGACTTTCTCTAAGGAAATCCCGCAGGAGATGGTCTATATAAACTCCCGCCAGAAAGCAAACCTTGAAAAGTCCTTGGTAAGTATAGAAAGGGCAATTTCCCTCGCCGAATCGGAAACCCCAGAGGAAATAATCTCAGAGGAACTACGCACAGCCATCAGTGCCCTTGAGGAAATTATAGGGAAAGTGAAGACAGATGAAGTTTTAAAGGGAATTTTCTCAAAGTTCTGCATAGGAAAATGATTGATGTAGACGTTCTCGTTGTAGGGGGAGGACATGCAGGGATAGAAGCTTGCTATGCTTCCGCAAAGATGGGGGCAAGCACAATGCTCCTTACCATTCATCTTGATACTCTCGCCCAGATGTCCTGTAACCCTTCAATCGGAGGAACTGCAAAAGGTCAGCTCGTAAGAGAAATAGATGCTCTTGGAGGAATTATGGGGTGGATGGCGGACAGGTGCGGAATTCATTTCAGGCTTCTGAATAGGAAAAAGGGGCCTGCAGTTCAAGCACCAAGGGCGCAGGAAGACAAGGCTCTTTACAGAATTGAGATGAAGCATTACCTTGAAAGGGTGAAGAATTTAATTCTCTATCAGGGAATAGCATCTCGTTTAATAATTAAGGAAGGAAAGATAAAGGGAGTGGAATTGATGGATGGAACAAGAATAAAATCAAAAGCTGTGATTTTAACACCTGGAACCTTCCTAAATGGACTTATACATATCGGAACGATTAACTACCCGGCTGGAAGGGCAAATGAACCAGCATCAATTGAATTGGCTGAAAATCTCAGAAATCTTGGTTTCAAAATGGGAAGGCTCAAGACAGGAACTCCCATGAGAATACACGGAGATTCAATTAACTATTCAAATTTCCAAGTTCAGGAAGGAGATGACGAGCCAATCCCCTTTAGTTTCAGGACAAAAGGGAAGCTCAACAACAGAATAGTTTGTCATCTTGGGTACACTAATGAGAAAGTGCATAAGATAATAAGGGAAAATCTCCATCGTTCCGCACTTTACAGCGGAAGGATAAAGGGAATAGGCCCTAGATATTGCCCATCTATAGAGGATAAGATAGTAAAGTTCCCTCACCATCAAAGGCATCACATTTTCCTTGAGCCAGAGGGATTGGATACCAAGGAAATCTATGCTAATGGGCTTTCATCATCCCTTCCCTACGAAGTTCAGGAAGCATTTATGAGGGAGATTCCGGGACTAGAAAATGCAGTGATGATGAGACCTGGTTATGCAATTGAATACGACTTCGTCCAGCCTATTCAGCTCAAAAAAACTTTGGAGACAAAAAAAATAGAGAATTTATTTCTTGCAGGTCAGATAAATGGGACATCAGGCTATGAAGAAGCTGGGGCTCAGGGTATAATTGCCGGGATAAATGCTGTATTAAAGATAAACTCAAGGCCTCCGTTTGTCCTGAGGAGAGATGAAGCCTATATTGGAGTTATGATAGATGATATTGTAACCCAGGGAGTGGATGAACCCTACAGGCTATTCACCTCAAGGGCTGAATATAGACTTTACCTCAGGTCTGATAATGCTGACCTCCGCCTTACTCCTTTCGGGAAAGAACTTGGCCTAATAGATGAGGAAACCTACGAGGACTTTCTTCGGTCAAAAGAGAGAAAAGAAAGGGGAAGAAAATATATCTCTTTTCAGAAGAAAAAGGGGAAGCCAATCCAGTCGCTTTTCTCTTCTAGAAATATTGATTTAGATGAAATTCTCGATCTTCTTCCAGAGGATCTAAGGCCTGTGACCAACAATGAGAAAATGTTTCTTGAGGCAGAGCTCAGGTACAGAGGGTATCTCGAAAGGGAAAAAAGGGCTGCAGAAAGATTAAGCAAGGAAGAGAGTCTAAACATTCCTGAAGGTATGGATTTTTTAAGCATAGAGGGAATCTCGAAAGAATTAAAGGAAAAGTTAAAAAAATACGCCCCTTCCACCATAAGTGAAGCCAGAAAGATCTCAGGGATGACTCCGGCGGCACTTTCCCTGCTAATCGTGAAGATAAAGGAATGGAAAGATTTAGAGAAATCCTGAGAAGGGAAAATAGGAAGTATAACCTGATTTCAAGGATCAGTTTTAATGAAACCTTTGAGTTTCTCTGGACGTTATCCTCCCAGATTCTCGTAGCCTTAGAACCTTTCTCTTCTCTGGTTGACATAGGCTCAGGCGCTGGATTTCCAGGGTTGGCTATAAAAATTTTATCCCCTGAAAAAAGGCTGCTTCTTGTTGAGCCAAAGGCAAAAAGGGCGCTTTTCTTAAAAAGGACAATCCTTGAACTCGGACTTAAAGAAATAAATGTATTCAAAGGTGATTTCTCCTTATTTCACAAAAAATTCTGTAATGGAGAGTTCGATTATTTATCGTCTATGGGAATTAAGAAGAAGGAAAGTTTTATAAGGGAAAATTGCGGCTATATAAGGAAAGGGTTCTGTTTCGTCACGGGAGAAAAAGAAACCTCAAGATTGCTTCTCCTAAAGAAAATAAAAAAGTATAATTCTAATGTAGTAAAAGTTCATGGAAAGGATAAGCTTTTCTTGGTTATAATTCGTAAAGATGGGAAGAATAATAGCAATAGCTAATCAAAAAGGAGGGGTCGGAAAGACCACCACTGCTGTAAATCTTGGGGCATCTCTTAGCTTAGCAGAAAAAAAAGTATTAATAATAGACATGGATCCTCAGGGAAATGCAACAACTGCTTCTGGTTTTGACAAAAGAAAGGAAAATTACTCAATAGTGGATATAATCACAGGAAAAAGAACCTGGGAGGAAGCCATAAAGGAAACAGAAATAAAATTTCTTAAACTTCTTCCCTCTTCAAAATCAATGTTAGCTGGTGAGATAAAACTCATGTCGGAAGAGAATGGGGAATTACTTCTCAATAAAAAGCTCAGGGAAATAAAAAAAGAATTTGATTTTACCCTCTTGGACTGTCCCCCTTCCATGGGGTATCTGACTTTGAGCTCCTTGATAGCAGCAGATTCTGTCATAATACCCCTTCAGAGTGAGTACTTTGCCCTTGAGGGCCTCTCCGATCTGATGACATTGGTGAAGAAGGTGAGGGAAAAATACAACCCTAATCTTCTCATTGAGGGAGTTCTGATAACAATGCATGATGAGCGAACGGTCCTTTCAAGACAGGTAGAGAAAGAAGCAAGAAAGTTTTTCCCCGCTAAGGTATTTAAGACTGTTATCCCAAGGAATGTAAGATTGAGTGAGGCTCCAAGTTATGGAAAACCAATAATTTTATACGACATAAAATCAAGGGGGGCTCAGGCGTATTTAAGTCTGGCCAAGGAGATGCTTGCAAAATGAAAAGAGGTCTTGGAAAAGGATTACTGGACCTGCTTGAAGAAGGGGGAGGAGAATTAATCTATGTAGATGTATCCATGATAAGGCCAAACCCTTTCCAAGTAAGGAGGGATTTTTCTGGTATTGATGAGCTTGCGGACTCAATAAAGGAAACAGGAGTGCTTCAGCCCATCCTTCTCAAAAGGGACGAAGCTGGTTACATGCTCATAGCAGGCGAGAGAAGGTGGAGAGCTGCCCTAAAGGCAGGGCTCAGGAGAATTCCTGCAATTGTGAAAGAGCTAAATGAAAGAGAAGCTGCCGTTATAACTCTTATAGAAAATGTAATGAGAGATGACCTTTCTCCAATAGAGCTTGCAGAAGATCTGGAAAAGCTCAGAAAGAACTATTCTCTCTCCCACGAAGAACTTGCAAAAATATCGGGCATGGACCGCTCCTCTGTCACCAATCTTCTCAGGCTTCTTAATCTCCCTAAAAAAATAAAGGACGCTCTCCACAAAGGAGAGATAAACTACGGGCAGGCAAGAGCTCTTCTTTCCATAGAAGATCCAATTCGGATGATGAAAGTTTTTGAAAATCTCAGGAAAGCCAATATCACTGTCAGGGAAACCGAGGATCTGGTCAGAAAAGAAAAGGGAGGAAAATCTACCGAAATAAGGGTTCTTGAAGAGGATCTCTCTCGGATTCTTGGAGCAAAGGTAATGGTAGGTAAAAAAGTTTTAAAAATTTATTTTAAGGATAGAAAAAACCTTGAAAGATTAATAGAAATTTTAAGAGGTGAAAAATCATGAGTGAATCCCCTTTCCTCGCTTATATAGATGAAGGCACAGAAATAATCGGTGATATAAAGGCAAAAAACCCCCTCAGACTGGATGGAAAAATTAAAGGGAAGATAAAAAGTCTTTCAGACATAATCGTGGGAAAAAAGGGGGAAATTGACGGCGAAATCATTGTTGGAGAAATTGTGATAAGCGGAAGAGTAAAAGGAAAGATATTTGCCAAGGAAAAGGTGGAATTTGAGGAAACTGCTAGGATAAATGCTGACGTTATTTCTCCGGTTCTTTCAATAAAGGAAGGGGCAAGATATAAAGGGGAGGCGAGGGTTCTGCCAAAGGAAGAAGTATCCAAGGAGATAGAGAAGGAATGGAAATCTTAGGGGTTATTCCTGCAAGATACGCTTCTACCCGATTCCCTGGAAAGGTGCTAAGGAATATATGCGGAAAGCCCATGATCGCAAGGATAATTGAAGGGATATACTCAGCGAAGAAAATCTCAGGGGTAATAGTTGCCACAGATGAGGAATCTGTAAAGAAAGAAGTTGAAAAATGGGGTGGGAAAGCCGTTCTTACCTCTGATAAATGCAAAAGTGGGACAGAAAGAGTTGGAGAAGTTGCAAGGATATTTAAGGCGGATGCCTATATAAACATCCAAGGGGACGAACCTCTAATAAAAGGGGAGGCCATCGATCTTGTGGCGGAAGCCATTGAAAAGGGGGAAAATTTCGTTAGCCTTTTTTGTGAAATGAAAGAAGAGGAAGAGGATAACCCAAACAGGGTGAAAGTTGTAATGGATAGCAACGATTATGCCATATACTTTTCCAGGTCCCCTATTCCCTATGGGGGACCTTTCTTAAAGCATGTGGGAATCTATGGATACTCAAGGGAAGGTCTTCTCAAATATTTATCTCTCCCTGAATCTCCTCTTGAAATTTCCGAAAAACTTGAACAGTTGCGGCTGATCTCCAGTGGGGAAAAGATAAAAATGGTAAGATGGGATGGAATTTCCTTTTCTGTTGATACCCAGGAGGATGTAAAAAAGATAGAGGAGGTAATTTGTGGCAAAAAGAACTAAATATATTTTTGTAACAGGTGGTGTTGTTTCCTCCCTGGGAAAAGGAGTTGCTGCTGCGAGTATCGGGGCTTTGATGGAAGCGTGGGGTCTTAAAATCTCCATGCAAAAAATTGACCCTTATCTAAATGTTGATCCCGGAACCCTCAGCCCATTTCAGCACGGGGAGGTTTTCGTCACTGAAGATGGAGCAGAAACTGACCTTGATCTCGGTCATTATGAGAGGTTCACTAGTTTTATGACAACAAAGCAAAGCAATTACACTGCAGGGAAAATATACTGGTCAATAATAAACAAGGAGAGAAAAGGTGATTATCTCGGAAAAACAGTTCAAGTCATTCCGCATGTGGCAGATGAGATAAAAGAAGCCATAAGAAAATTCTCAGGTAAAGTAGATGTTTCAATCGTGGAGATCGGCGGAACCATCGGGGATATAGAGAGTTTGCCTTTCCTCGAGGCAATAAGGGAGATTGGCCTCGAAGAGGGGAAAGAAAATGTTGTCTATATTCTCCTGACCCTTGTCCCTTTTCTTAATAGCGCAGGAGAACTTAAAACTAAGCCTACCCAACATTCAGTAAAGGAATTAAGGGCCATCGGAATTCAACCTGATTTTGTGCTTTGCCGCTCGGACAGAGAGCTTCCTTTAGATATAAAGAAAAAAATTGCCCTGTTCACGAATGTTGAGGAGGAAGCAGTTATATCCGCAAAGGATGTGGACATTATCTATGAGATCCCCCTCAATTTCTCAAGAGAAGGGCTAGATAAAAAAATTCTGAAGATGCTTAATTTGAACAAGCAGGCAAGAGATCTTTCAAAATGGAAAGAGCTTGTAAATAAAGCGAAATCCCAGGTGGACGAAGTTGAGGTAACAATGGTGGGCAAATATGTAAAGCTTAAGGATTCATACAAAAGCCTTAACGAGGCTCTCTTCCATGGTGGAATTGCAAACAATGTCAAGGTAAAGCAGAGATGGATTGAAGCAGAAGAAATCATAGAAAAAGGGCCAGAGGCCCTCCTTTCAAATTCTGTAGCAATTCTAGTCCCGGGAGGATTCGGAGAGAGGGGAATAGAGGGTATGATAAAAGCTGTAAGATATGCAAGAGAAAACAAAATTCCATATTTCGGAATCTGTCTGGGAATGCAGATCGCCACAATAGAATTTTCAAGAAATAGAGCAGGGCTGACGAAAGCCAACAGCGAGGAATTTGATCCTTCTTCTCCGTATAAGGTTCTCAAGCTTCTTCCTAATCTTAAAGGGGTTATCCAGCTTGGGGGGACAATGAGGCTTGGGACATATAAATGCAAGCTTAAAAAATCTTCAAATGCTTTTAGAGCTTATAAAAAAGAGGAGATTCAGGAAAGACACAGGCATAGATACGAATTCAATCCTGAATACAGAAGCGTTCTTGAAAAACACGGGCTTAAGATAACAGGGGAACATCCAGAATCAAAACTTGTTGAAATAATTGAGTTAGAGGATCATCCGTGGTTCTTGGGCTGTCAATTCCACCCAGAGTTCAAATCCAATCCATTTCATCCTCATCCATTATTTGTTGAATTTGTAAGGGCAGCAAAGAAAAAAAAATATGAAAAGCTTCAAAATAGGTAATATAAAGGTTCCATCTGAGCCTTTCTTCCTGATAGCAGGACCCTGCGTGATAGAATCCCTCGATCTTCTGTTTGAAATTGGAGAATATATGAAGGAAATAACGAAGAAACTCGGAATTCCCTATATCTTAAAGGCTTCTTTTGACAAAGCAAACAGAACCTCTATCTCTTCCTTCAGAGGACCAGGAATTGAGGAAGGCCTGAAAATGCTGAGGAAAGTGAAAGAAACATTTTCTATCCCCATCACTACTGATATCCACGAGCCATGGCAGGCAAAAAAAGCTGCTGAAGTTGTAGATTTAATTCAGATACCTGCTCTTTTGTCACGCCAAACCGATCTTCTGACTGCAGCGGCGAAGACAGGGGTTCCTGTCAGCGTGAAAAAGGGACAATTTCTTGCACCGTGGGATATCTTTAAGGTTGTAGAAAAAATAGAGCACAGCGGAGGGGAGAAGGCAATTTTAATTGAAAGAGGAACTTTCTTTGGATACGGAAACCTTGTTGTCGATTTCAGGTCAATCCCAATAATGAGGAAAACGGGCTATCCCGTCGTTATAGATTCAACTCATTCTGTTCA
This sequence comes from Acidobacteriota bacterium, assembly GCA_015486055.1. Classification (GTDB taxonomy): domain Bacteria; phylum Acidobacteriota; class Aminicenantia; order S016-38; family S016-38; genus S016-38. Next base: position 14,139 of record WFSJ01000018.1, on the reverse strand, counting down.
GAAACCCTCTGCCCTTGGCTCAAAATCAGGAGGAGAACCAGAATTCATAATGACAATGGCGAAAGCAGGCATAGCTACAGGAGCGGATGGGATATTCATGGAAGTTCATCCGAGGCCAGAGGAAGCTCTTTCTGATGGGGCAAATTCTATGAGGCTTCCAAAAGTTGAAGAAAACCTCAAGAAGCTTTTAAAAGTTTGGGAGGCGACAAGGTGAAGGAACTAGAGGCGGGAAAGGAAACTATAAAAATAGAGGAAGAAGGTCTAAAGAAAGTAAGGGAAAATCTCGGGGAAAAATTTCAAAAGGCTTTGGAAGCAATAGCAGGATGTAAGGGAAGGGTAATACTCACGGGGGTTGGAAAATCCGGCCTCATAGCAAGAAAAATATCGGCCACATTATCCTCCACAGGAACCCCCTCCATTTTCATCCATGCCGCTGATGCCGTCCACGGTGACCTGGGGATGATAAAAAAAGAAGACATAATAATAGCAGTTTCATATAGTGGAGAAACAGAAGAAATAACAAGACTTATTTACTTCATAAAAAGGCTTGGACTGAACCTGATTGCAATAACAGGCGATATTAATTCATCTTTGGGAAGGAATGCGGATGTAACAATAAATGCAGGCGTTAGTAGGGAAGCCTCTCCCTTTGGCCTTGTCCCAACCGCATCAACCACGGCAACTCTTGCGATCGGAGATGCGCTGGCGATTGCCCTTATGGTAAAAAGGGGGTTTAAAATGGACGACTTCGCTAAATATCACCCAGGAGGAGCTATTGGAAAGAAACTCATGAAGGTAAAAAATCTCATGCATTCTGGTGAAGAGCTTCCTGTTGTTTTTAAAAAGGACCCAATGGGAAAGGTGATAAAAATAATGAATGAAAAGGGGTTTGGAACATCTGCCGTTGTTTCTGAGAGAGGACATCTTGTAGGGATAATAACAGATGGAGACCTGAGAAGGGCACTTCTTCGTTCAGGCTCCCTTATTCAAAAAAAAGCAGGGGAAATAATGACCCCTAACCCAATAACAATTGATGAGGAAGAACTCGCTGCAAAGGCCCTGAGAATTATGGAGGAAAGGAAGATAACATGCCTTCTTGTCCCAGATAAAGGGGGAAGGCTAAAGGGGCTGCTTCATCTCCATGATCTGTGGAGAACGGAGCTTTTCTGATGTTGAGAGGGATAAAACTTATAGGGGTGGATATTGATGGGACCCTTACAGATGGAAAACTCTATTTCTTTGAGGGATCTAGCGAACCTGTAAAGGCTTTTAATGTGAGAGATGGAATGGCAGTTCATCTGGCGAGGGAATCGGGGATAAAAATTGCAATAATATCAGGCCTCCCCTCAAAGACGTCAGAGGAAAGAGCAAAAAAACTCGGCATAGAGGATGTCTATTTTGGGGTAAAGGACAAAGGAAAAAGCATGAAGAAGATTATGGAAAAATACGGAATAAAGAAAGGGGAAGCTGTCTTCTTGGGGGATGATATCCAGGACATTCCGGCCATGGAGGAAGCAGGGATAGGAGCTGCAGTGGCAGATGCTACGGGGACAGTAAAGGTTAAAGCTAAAATAGTCCTAAAAAAGAAGGGAGGAGAAGGAGCTCTCAGGGAGCTGATTGAAATGATTTTGAAATGAATGTTTCACATGAAACAAGGGATATCTTAAAGGAAAGAGGGTCAGCCTTTAAGAAATATAGGGAACTGGCAAGTGGAAAAGTCGGATTCCTAAGGTTCTTATACTATGAATTCGTGATAACCTTTTTCTCCAATATCCCTGGAGCTCTGGGGTATCTTCTCAGGAAGATATTTTTCAAGTCCCTCTTCAAAAGGATAGGGAAAGGCGTTACTTTTGGGAGGGGAATGATAATAAGGAACCCATGGAAAATTGAGGTAGGAAACAATGTTTTTTTTGATGACTACACAATGATTGATGCCAAAACAGGGGGCATAAAAATAGGTGATGGATGCGTGTTTGCAAGAAATTCAACACTTTCCTGTAAAGATGGAGAAATTGAGATAGGGAATGAGGTTAACATCTCAGCTAATGTAACAATATACTCCACTTTGAGGATTAAGATCGGCAGTAATAGCTTCATTGCAGGTCACTGTTACATTGTTGCAGGTGGGGAACACGAGTTTGAAAGAAGGGACATTCCTATAGTGGAACAGGGAATAAAAAGAACTATGGGGGTGGAAATAGGAGAAGATTGCTGGCTTGGAGCTTCTGTCATTGTCCTCGATGGAACAAGGCTGAGAAGAGGATGTGTGGTAGGTGCAAACTCTCTCCTAAAGGGAGAATATGATGAATATAGTATAATTGTTGGGAGTCCAGGAAAAACGATAAGAAAAAGAGGTGAAAAATGAATAATAGGGCCTTAATAAATGAAACTACATCTTCTGCCATAAAAATACTTGGTGGAACTATCCTCCTTATTTTTGCTTCAAGAATTTACATCCCTTTGACATTTTCTCCTGTTCCAATAACTGCTCAGACTTTTGCTGTCCTTTTCTTAGGGGTATATCTCGGGAAGAAAGAGGGATCCGCTGCCGTTCTTTTATACATTACAGGAGGAGCTATGGGTCTTCCTTTCTTTGCAGGAGGAGCATTTCTCTCAGGACCAACCGCTGGATACCTTGTAGGATTTCCAATCGCTGCTTATCTTTCAGGGCTTTTTTACGAAAAGCGAGAATTCCGTCTCCTTCCAAAGAGGTTTTTATACCTCTGCTTGGCCTCCATTCCTATTTATGTCTTGGGCCTGGCGTGGTTTTCTCTCTTTGTGGGAGTAAAAAACTCCATTTATTTGGGTTTGCTCCCCTTTATTCCCGGAGATCTTTTGAAAATAATCGCTCTCTCCCTTATAATTTAGCTCATTCGCTTAAGTTTTTGCTCCCTGTCGCGAACCTTTATCCTGCTAATTTTCTATTTTTCTCTCTACAGTTCCAATATACTTATGAATAATAAACTTCTGCAATTTTTTCTCTTTCGGTAATTAGGAAATTTGTCCTATAATTCCTCTATGAGGAATTTTGTTCTTCTGCTCCTTTTCTTTCTTCCTTTCTGCTCCCCTAATTTTTACCATTACAATATAGATCTCGGAATAAAATCTGCAAAGATGAGGCTTTGGAAAGAGGCTCTTTACCGGTTCAAGAGGGCAACTGAGATAAAGAAAACTGCACAGGCTTATAATAATATGGCAGTAGCCTATGAGGCCCTTGGGAATTTTAAAAAAGCAAAGAAATGTTACAAAAAAGCCCTCGAGCTTGCTCCTAAAGACAGAGAAATAAAAGCCAATTACGCAATATTCCTTGAGTTAAGCAAGGAAGGAAGGAAAACAGGTGAATCGGGAAAAACACTCTCGGAAAAGAGGAAAAGGAAATGAGAAGGAATTTCCTTTTTGTTTTATTGGCCATCTTTCTTTCTGGATGTACCCATGTCTTCAGGGTTCAAATGGAGGTTTTAAAGCCTCCTTCTATCAATGTTCACCTCAAGAAGCTTCGCCTCGAAGTAAAAGAGGAGTCGCTTAAGAACGAGTTTGTGGAAATTAAGGACTTCAAGGGCGAAGTGGAAAAGTTTATAAAAAACGAGCTGGAAAGTCAGGGAGGAATAAAAGTGGCTGAGGGGAACAGCATACCTGAACTTACGGTGGAATACAAGGCAAGTTTAAGCCATGCATATTCATATTACGACAGAACTTCTTCCGGGATCTCCGCAAATGAACAATACATGCCTTATTCGCGGCTAAGTTCCGGGCTGATCCCGGTAAAAATTATCTCTATGGATCTTTGCTTTACAATCAAGGAGATAAAATATCACAGATGCATGAAGGAAAGGATGAAGTTCCCGGACTATGAATCCTCTGTTTTCGCCCTTTATGCGGTCCTGCAGAGAATGACCTCTTCCCTTTTGTCGGATATTTCCTATCAGAGGAAGAGAATGATGCATTATCTTTTAAGGTGAACCATGAAAAAAATATTTATCCTTTTACTTCCTTATCTCCTTTTTTCACAATTGATTCCCTATTTTGGAAAGAACAAGATCATATACAACAATTTTAAATGGAAGGAATATGACTCGTCCCACTTCAGGATACTTTTTTATGACAGCACAAGACTTCCTGAGATTCTCCAGTACGCAGAAGAGTGCTATTCAAAACTCCGCGCTCTTACAGGAGCTGATATCAAGGAAAAAATACCTATAATTTTCTACAAAAACCATTTTGATTTTGAGCAGACCAATCTGTACGGAGGAATAGTTCCGGAAGAGGTTCTTGGGTTTTCCGAGCCCTTTAAAAGAAGGGTTGTCATTCCAGCAGACCTTCCTCCTTTTGAATTAAAAAGGCTCATAAACCACGAGCTTACTCATACCTTCGAATTTTATCTTCTCTATGAGGGGCTTTCTCCCTCTGCAATTTTCAGGATCAAGATTCCGCTCTGGATGATGGAAGGATTTGCTGAGTTTGCAACGGGAAATTGGCAGCCATTTCCTGTGGTGACTCTTGTTGATGCTGTTGCTAACGATAATATTCCCCTGCTTTCAAGAACAGGCAGTTTAATTGGAGGAAGCGGAAGGGTCCCATATGACTTTGGACACGCAATGTTCGATTTCATAAGGGACAAATATGGGCTTACGGGGATAAGAAAACTATGGTGGGAGGTAAAAAAGGACAGGATAATAAGATATAGAAACCCGCTAAGAAGTGCTTTTCACCTTGAAAGGGAAGTTTTCAACAGTCGGTTCAAGCACTATTTAAGGGTTAAATTTGCTAAGTATCTCAGAAAGTCAATGCCAGATGATTATGGCGTTCCAATTTCTCCAAGATTTCCTTTTATATACATATTTTCCTATCAGCTTTCACCCTCCGGCGAAGTAGCGGCCATTTTAACTGTCAACTATTCCCAGGCAGATTACGATATTGTTCTAATATCAATGAGAGATGGAAAAAAGATAAGAAATATCACTCCTGGAGTGACAACAAGATACCAAAAGATAAGGTTGGGCTATGACCCTGCAACGGGCAGAGGAATAGCCTGGGATAAGAAAGGGGAAAGGATTGCGTTTTTCGGAAAAAGGACTAAATACTACAGGTTATTTGTAATTGACTCCTTTAAGGGAAAGATCCTGAGGGAATACAAATTGAAGGGAATATACAATCCCACTTCTCCCCAATTTTCACCTGAAGGGAAAAATATAGTATTTGTGGGTTTTAAAAAGGGTAATGCTTATATTTTTCTCCTCAACCTAAGAACGGGAAAGTTGAGAAGGCTTTCTCCTAAGGGATACTACATAAAAGAAGCTTCAATCTCTGCGGATGGTAAATCAATTGCATTTTCTTCAATGATAGGAGAGGAAATTCATATTTTCCTCTCTGATTTTCCAGAAATGAAAAAGATCACACAGCTAACCTTTAGAAATGGAGCGGATATAAATCCAAGTTTTCTGGATAGCAAGGATATCCTTTTCTCCTCTAACCGGGAGGGAGGGTTTGACATATATTCCATGAACATTAAAACTGGCATTGTTAAAAGATATACAGATGTTTCAACTGGGTGTTTCTTTCCACAATTCAAAAACGGAAAAATCTATTTCAACGGCTACTTCAAAAACATGTTTAGGCTTTACTCAATGGAGCCCATTGTAATTGAAAAATACAAAGAAGAGCACAGAAAAGCAATATGGGAGAAAGTCCATGCAAGTATAAAAGAGAGTAAGATTAAACTGAGGAAGGGGATTGGAAAACTTTCCCCTGATTTTACCCTTCCAATAACAATAGCATATTCGACAGATGGTAGGCTTTTCACCTCTGCATACATTTCTTTTTCGGATATATTCTCTGACCATAGACTCTTTTTCTATGCATCCAATGATTATTACTACCAGTCTTACCACTTCGGTTACATGAACCAGAAAAAAAGGCTCTGGTGGAGTTTAAATGCTTTCCAGTATAAAACTTACTTTTTCTACGGTTATTATTATGGATATTATCCAACAATGGTTCAAAGAAGGATCACAGGAGCTAATGCTTACTTCTATTACCCTATTGACTTCTATCACAGGATAGAATCATCTGTTGGGGCCATGGAAATAAAGGAGGATGCTGGGGGGTTCTTTCCAACAGGAAATTTCTATTCAGGAAAATTTTTCCATGTAGATTTCAGTTTTGTCAGGGAAACCACAAGATTCAAACAATTCGGGCCCCTTGAAGGGGATACTTTTAATTTGTACTTAGGCAAAGCTTTCCCTCTTGATTCTGCCAAAATTGACAATTACACAGTGAAAATAGATGCAAGAAAATACCTAAACATTGGAAGGGATTTCCTATTTGCTTTTAGAGGATACTATTATGGTAGCTTCGGTAAAACTCCCTTCTATGATTTTATCGGGGGAAATAATGAAATAAGAAGTGTTGGCTACAGGTATCTTGTTGGTACCCAGACTTTCTATTTTAATGCTGAATTTCGCTTTCCAATAACATATATAACAATCACACCTATAGGGAATATAGGGCCTGTGAGGGGGGTTTTCTTCTTTGATATTGGTGGAACAAGATTGCCTGGGCTTCCATTTAAGTTTGCAGAAGGAAACTTTCCGAATATAAAGCTTGTTGACGCCATAGCCTCTTATGGATATGGACTGGAGTTCTTCTTGTTTTCTTTTCCTATACATATTGAGTATGTAAAGAGAACAGATTTACAATCCAATAAGTTTTCAGTCTACAATTTCTGGATAGGATATGACTTTTAAAATGTAGGTTTTCCACATATTGTGGAAATTTTGTGGAAAATGAAGATATGGAAAGATATATTAAAGGAAATTGAATCAAGGGTAGACCCTTTCTCTTTTGAGACTTGGTTTATGCCCTTGCTATATGTAGGAAAGGTGGGAAATGTCCTTTATGTAAGAGCTCCGAGTCCGAGTTTTAAGAAGATGTTCAGAGAAAATTTCCCGGATATTTTCCATCTTGTAATTACGGAAGTTCTTAAAAAAAACTATGAGGTAAAAATTTTTCACGAAGAGGAAAGCGAGGAGGAAACAAAAAAGCAGGATAGGAAAAAGATAACCACAATACTAAATCCAAAGTATACATTTGAGAACTTCGTTGTTGCCTCTTCAAACCAGTTTGCATACTCTGCTGCATTGGCTGTAGCGAAATCTCCAAGTAAAAGTTATAACCCATTGGTTATTTATGGGGATGTTGGGCTGGGAAAAACACATCTTTTGAATGCTATAGGCCATTTTGTAATAAATAATAGGCCTGAACTTATTGTTATTTACACTACAACTGAAAAATTCATGAATGAAATGGTGACATACTTAAGAAACGATAAGATTATAGATTTCAAAGAGAAATACAGAAAAATAGATGTTCTATTAATAGATGATATACAGTTCTTGTCAGGGAAGGAACAAACAAAAATTCAGCTCTTTCATCTTTTTAACACATTATATGATTCGCAAAAGCAAATAGTTCTTTCAAGTGATAGACCCCCAAAAAATATAGAAGGACTTGAGGATAGGCTTCTTTCTAGATTTGAATGGGGCCTAATTGCCGATATTCAACCACCAGAACTTGAGACAAGAATAGCAATACTGCTCAAGAAAGCAGAATTTGAGAATTTTCCCATTCCTGAGGATGTAGCAGAATATATTGCAATAAAGATAAAGTCCAATGTTAGAAAACTTGAAGGTGCTCTTATAAGACTTAAAGCTCTTTCTACCTTAAAAAATGAACCTGTCTCAATCTCTCTTACAAAGGAGGCTCTAAAAACAATAGCAGAAGTAAACGAAGAAGCTAAGGCAAAAACAACAGTAGATGAAATAATAGAAAGTGTATGTCAAAGTTTTGGAATAGAGAACCCAGAAAAAATAAAGATGAAAACCAATATTAGAAGAATTGCTTTTGTAAGACAGGTCGCAATGTATTTGGTTAAAAGGATACTGAATCTACCCCTTACAGAAATAGGGGTAAACTTTGGTGGAAAACATCATACTACAGTTCTCCATTCGATAAAGAAAATAGAGGAAATGAAGGAAAGGGATGAAAAGCTCAATAGAAAACTTGAAGAAATTGAGGAGTTTTTCAGATGATTTCAACAGTCAAAAACCCTTGTTTAAAGTGTTTTCCACATTTCCTCATTTCTTTATTATTACTTTATGTCTTTGTATATTATTGGTAAAATAGAAGAAGAAAAATAAAGGAGAGTGGAAATGTGGATAAAAGTTTCTAAAGAAAAAATGGTAGAAAATTTAACCCCTCTTCAGGATGTTATTGAAAGGAGAATAATAAATCCGAACCTTTCAAATATCCTTTTGATAGCTGAGAAAAAATCCCTTGAAATTCGAGCAACAAATCTTCAAATAGGAATAAGGATAAAGTTTGATGCTGATGTGCAAGAAGATGGAAAGATAGAAATAGATGGAAGGAAATTATATGAAATAATAAAGTCCTTCTCCTCAGAAAATTTTTCAATAAAAACACTTACTCCAAACCATTGTGAAGTAAGCGATGGAAAATCCCCTTTCAAAATTTTGTATTCTTCACCTGAAGGATTTCCAGAATTTCCGACTCCGAGATTTGACATAAAAGATTTTCCCTCGGAAATATTTAAGGAATTTATAAGAAAAACTTACTTTGCTATCAATGTAAAAGACAACCGTTTCGTGATAAATGGAGTTTTATTTAAGCTGTCAGAAGGGAAGGCCATTATGATCTCAACTGATGGACATAGGCTTTCCTACGTTGAAAAAGAATATAAATTTCCAGAAGAAAAGGAATATCAGATATTGAAAAATGTTCTTTCAAAGCTGCAGAAAACAGAGGAAAAGACAATTTCAATAGGAGAGGATGAGAGAAATATATTCTTTGAGTTTGATGGAAAAATTATGAATGTTTCCAAAGTAGAAGGAAAATTTCCAAACTATAAAGCTGTATTTCCAGAGGAGATTAACTACGAAGCTATAATGAATAAAGACTCCCTTCTTGAGGCAATAAAGAGGGCTTCAATAATTATAGATGAAAGAGTTTCTGGAGTTGATTTTCTTTTAGAAAAGGGGAAATTAACGGTGAAATCCCTTAATCCAGACCTTGGGGAGTTTAAAGAAGAAATGGAGATGGATTATTCAGGGGAAAGCTTTGGGATTTTATTTAATCCGAGATACATAATAGAATTCTTAAGCACTGTTGATTCAGACCTTATAAAATTCTATACACAAGAAGTAGGGAAAGCTGTTGTTTTTGAGCCTCTAAATGAGGGTCTAAAATATCTTTATGTTGTAATGCCCATAAGGTCATGAAACGGGCAGGTATTCTACTTGCTATCATTCTTAGAGCTATAGGCATCATTTTAGTCTAAATTAGCATGTTAAGAGGGGCACAAAGTTAAATGCGAGAATCAAGAACAGGAAAATTCATTGTCATTGAAGGGATAGATGGTTCTGGGAAAACAACTATTTCAAGATTACTCTTGGAAGCATTAAAGAAATGTGGATTTGATACGGTTCTAACAAAAGAACCTACAGGAAGGAAATATGGAAGGGAATTAATGGAAAGAATAAAAAGTGAGGATATTACACCGAAAGAAGAACTTGAGCTCTTTATAAAGGATAGGAAAGACCATGTGGAATATTTTCTTTTCCCCAATCTTCAGGAGGGAAGGACTATAATTTGCGACAGGTATTATCTGTCAAACTGTGCCTATCAGGGAGCAAAGGGAATATCCCCGGTTAGGATATGCGAAATGAACGAGAAATTTCCGATACCCGACCTTGTCCTTTTCCTTTACCTTGACCCGGAACTTTCCCTCTCAAGAAAGAAAAGACTACTACCTCATTTTGAGAACAGAAATTTTCTGAAGAAAGTAAATAAAATTTATATAGAGATACTTACAGAATTTCGTTATGTAAGGATTGACGCTTCTCAGCCCTTAGAGGAAGTTTTCTTAGAATCTAAAAGAAATGTTTTAAGTATATTGAATGAAAGAGAAACTGAGAGACATTGCCCTTGAAACGCTTAATCGTATAAAGGGAAGAGAACTTGTTAGAAGATGTGTGAATTATAAGGACGGAAGCCTTGTAATTGGAGAGAAAATTTATCCACTGAGTAAGCCTCCAAGGATTGTAGCACTTGGAAAAGCTTCGTTGGATATGGCAAAAGGCATTATTGGCATGTTTCCTTACAGGCTTGAGGGAATGATCATCTCTCCAATGGTTGAGGAGATCCCAGGGTTTGAAATCTTTCAGGGCTCACATCCAATACCAGATAAAAAAAGCCTCGAAGGAGGAAAAGCGCTCCTGAAATTTGCCAGGGAAATGAAGGAGAAAGATACAGTTTTATTCCTCATTTCAGGTGGAGCATCTTCTCTTGCATCTCTTCCTTTTCCTCCCCTGAAAATAGAGGATAAAAGGAAAGTCATAGGAAGATTGCTAAATTCAGGGGCCGATATAGAAGAGATAAATACAGTAAGGAGACACATATCAGAAATAAAAGGGGGGAGACTCGCCAAGGCGTTTTTCCCCTCAATGGTTATAACAATTGCCATATCCGATGTAAAATTTGATAGATCCTATGATATAGGTTCAGGACCAACAGTACCTGATCCGACGAAGAAGGAGGACGCAGCGAGAATCTTAAAAAAATATGGTCTTTCGGAATATATATCAACAATTGAGAAGTTCCCTGAGACGCCAAAGAAAGGAGAGGAAATATTTAAGAAATCCGCTTTCCACATAACAGGAAACACATTCCGGGCAATTAAAGAAACAGCTAAGATTGCCGAAGAAAAGGGAATAAAAACCTTAATTCTTACCGGAGAAGATTCAGGGGAAGCAAGAGAAATTGCAAAGCTTTATTCAGGAATAATCTACGAGATAAAAAGGAGCGGAAATCCTGTCACTCCTCCTGTCCTTTTAATTTCAGGAGGAGAGCTTACTGTAACTATCAGAGGTCAGGGAAAGGGCGGGAGGAACCTTGAATTTGCCCTCTCAATGGTAAAAGAGCTCAGAGATTTTCCGGGAAAATTTTCTGTCCTCAGCATTGGAACAGATGGAATAGATGGGGTAACAAACGCTGCAGGTGCATGCTTTAATGAGAGGATATACAGGAGAATGAAGGAGCTTGAGATTTCCGAAGAACCTTTTCTTTCCAACAACGACTCTTTCTCATTCTTTAAGAAAACTGGAAATCTTATAATAACAGGCCCTACAGGAACCAATGTGAGGGACCTCAGGCTTTTATATATTGGATAAATCCTATCTGTGTTATAAAATTTAAATATGAGGAAAATAGGGTTATTTCTAATATTGTCAGTATTTATCATTGCAGGGGGTAGAAAAATGGAGATAACAAGCACAGCCTTTGAACATATGAGACTTATTCCCTCAAAGTATACCTGCGATGGGGATAACATTTCACCAGCAATTAACTGGAAAGGAATTCCTGAGAGTGCCAAAAGCCTTGTCCTGATAGTTGACGACCCAGACGCTCCAATGGGAACATGGGTTCACTGGATTGTTTATAATATTCCTCCGACAATGGAAGGTCTTCCCGAGAATTTCCCTGCCGACAAGGAAACAAGAGAGGGTATAAAACAAGGCACAACGAGCTTCAGGAGAATCGGGTATGGTGGTCCATGCCCACCGTCTGGAACCCATAGATATTTCTTTAAGCTCTATGCCCTTGATGCTATCCTTGGATTGCCTGCAGGGGAAGAGAAGGAACAACTTCTCAATGCCATGGAAGGCCATATCCTTGCCAAAGCAGAACTCGTAGGCCTTTATTCAAGGAGATAATCCTTTCGGTGCTAACGTTACCTGAGAAAAAAGGGAAAAATTTTTTCTCATAGTGTTTATATTTAATCGAGCTGAAAGCTCGAATTTTAGCTTGAACTTATTAAGCTCACGCGAGTAGATAATGTCTTGCACATAAAAAAGAGGAAGGGAATAAGAATTGTAAGCTCTTCTGTGGGGGATAAACGGCAGGGAACGGAGAATGAAATTTCCTCCACATACGACTCTTGACATGATGTTATAATTTTATCTTTAATGAAAAAGGAGGTTATCATGGTTAGAAGAAGTTTTCTTTTGTTGCTATTCTCTTTATTCCTTTTCTCATCGGTTAGATACAAAGTTCTGATAATAGAGGGCAAAAGCTCATTTATTGGAGAGTTCCAAGGGCACATAGAAGATGCTCTTGGGGCAGCGGGAATAAAATATGAAGTTTTAAGCTCCTTGAAAAGACTTGGAGCACAAACACTTCTTAAAGGTGATGAACTCAGGTTCACCTCAGTTTTGATATTCAGGAGACCTGGGGAATTTTCCCCATACGAGCTGAACCTTCTCAAAAAAGCAAGCAGGGAAGGGGTATCTCTTCTAAGCTTTACAGATGTTATGGTTGGTTATCCTGCCTTTCAGGCTATATTCGGGATAAAACAGATAGGGGGGAAATTCTATAGTGAAACTATCAAAATCAGACACGCCATAAAGCCGATAACCGATGACCTCCTTAATGTGAAACTCAAGAATGATTATCTCAGGCTTGTGGATATTGAGCGATCCTGTAAGGTTTATGTCTCCACCCTTGATAATGTTCCCGTATTTTTCTCATACAGATTTGGAAAGGGGGTGAATTATACCTTTAATCTCAGCGATAATTCTCTTTCCTGGTGGTACACATATTTTAGAAGGACCAAGGAGGATGCGAGATTACTCCTTCTTAAAAGGGCAATACTTGAAAATTCTGGATACGGATTTGTTTATTTTGACCTTTCAAAAACTCTCATTCTCAGAGTTGATGATTTCCTTTTTCATAGATATACATGGTCAGAAGGGAGCAGTGAAGCTCCTGTTTATAACTGGAGATTTTCTAAGGAGGATTTTCAACATATTGGAAATATTCTTGAAAAGCACAATGCCCATGCCAGTTTCTTGGTAATTATAGGATTTGTTGACCCAGGGGTATCCAAGGGGAAATTATTTATCAATGGAAAACCTCCAGCTGTTAGAGGTTGTGGGATGGTTTTTGATGCTCCTGAGGTGGAATTTGAGGCGACCTCAGGATGGAATGCAGGTTCTTATTACGATTACAAACAGGAATATGAGGGTCTAAAGGACCTCCAGAATAAGGGAGATATAAATATAGAATTTCACGGATATACGCACATAAATTACAGGAGGGACCTCTGGTGCAGTGCTCCTAACAGATTTACTGCAGGCTACATCTGGGAAAGAGAATTTAAGGACCTTTATACAGGAAATCCTGTGCCAAGGAATGTTCAGGAACAGATAATAGAGACAGCATATTCCAAACTGACCAAGTGGTTTGGCAAAGAACCAACATCTTTTATCCCGCCAGGGCATGCCTTTGACAAAACGACATTGCAGCTTGCTTATGATTACGGATTCCCTTTATTTAGTGCTGGCAACATATACTTTAGAGGGGAAAAGGGTTTTAGACCTAATTGGTATGTATCTGTGTATAACACCTATTTCGGGAGCTATGGGCCCCCATCCACTAATCTTTACTGGCATTTAGCCGTAACCCCTGTTCAAATTTACATTCATGATTGGGACATAGCTTTGAACGGATTTAACTGGTTTGATGAATTTCTGACACAATGGGAGGAGACCTATAATTTGAAGAGAATTATTTCTCTGCGGGAGCTTGTAGGTTATTATTATAGTGCTGTTTCCGCCATTAAAAGCAAGGATTCAATTTCATTCCAGATAGATATAAAGGGGACAGGGGGGAGAAGCGACAAACCGGGTGATAGATTTTTCTCAACCCACAAAATGAGAGTATATCTTCATCTTCCAAAAGATTGGAGTATGAGCATGGCATTGAGGGGATTTTTTAAAGCGAAAGCGAAGATTGGCTCCAATATAGAGAACCTTCAATACGACGGAAGGAACTGGTTTTTTGAATTACCCGAGTTCGCAAGCAAGGAATCCATTTCGGGCTCTGTGGAACTTTTTAATTCCAGGATATAAGCAGAGTGTGTTCTTTTTAGAATACGCAATTTTTAGAGCGGGATCTTGACAATAAAGGCTTTCAATTTAGAATTTATTTATGAGTGATTACAGGGAATGGCTTTTATTCTTGGCGATATTTTTGGCCCTGAGTCTCGTTGGAATTCTTCTTGTAAGA
>WFSJ01000017.1 GCA_015486055.1 Acidobacteriota bacterium | reverse complement strand
TTAAAGGGAATTGTTAATTTTTCTGCGCTATTTTCGTTGGCACTTTCTTCCGTAGGCGCCATTGCTCTTATATTAGGGAAAGATTTTGTCTCTTATACAGTATTCAAGGAGCCGAGGCTTTCTAAAATCCTGCCCATTTTCGGCTTTATCCTGATTTTTTATTCCCTTATTGTGGTTTTCGGAGGAGTTATAGGGGCAAAAAAGGAAGCGCCAACTTTTGTCTTCTACAGGGAAGTATTGAATAGAACCTTATCGGTTGTGGCATTTCTTGCGTTTTATTTCCTTTTTGGCATGAGGCTTTTAGGGATTTCCTGGGCAAAACTCCTCTCTTCTCTTATAGTTCTTTTCTTTGCAGGAAAATGGGTGCTAAAGAGATTTCCATTTCTTATAAGAAAGCCCCTGCTTCCCAAGATAAAAAGGAAAGAATTCATGCTCTACTCTGCAAGCCTTCTTTTTATAGGATTTACTTATTTCCTGATGGGCCAGGTAAACAAGCTCCTTATCGGAGCCTATACAGTATCAAAAGAAGTGGGATTTTACTCAATTGGAAATGTAGTTGCAGGGCTTGTTGTTTTTGTGCTCGTTTCTTTTAATGCTATCTTCGCCCCCCTGATTTCTGAGCTGTATCACAACAGGGAATACAAGACTCTCGCCAGGATGTATTCTGCCATAACAAGGCTTGTGTGGATCTTCACTCTGCCCATATTTTTGTGGATAGCCATTTTCAGCGGAAGGATTCTCATGATTTTTGGCCCGGAGTTTACGGCAGCAAAATGGGTGCTGATTTTCCTCGCGGTAGGTCAGTTTATAAATGCTGCTGTTGGGCCCAATGGCCTTATGCTTTCTATGTCGGGTCACCAGAAGTGGGAGATGTTCAATGGCACGGCCGTTGCAACTTTGAATATAGCCTTAAATATACTGCTTATACCAAAATACGGGGCTGCAGGCTCTGCCGTAGGAGGAGCTTTAGCTCTGGGTGTGGTAAATATAGTAAAGACCCTGGAGGTCTGGTATGTTATGAAGATGATCCCGTATAATGTGAAATTTATAAAGCCAATTCTTGCAGGAGCAGCAGGAATAATTGGTTTGTTTCTGCTGAAAAGATTCTTAAGCCCCAACATATTTTATACCTTTGTTGCAGGAGCGGCAGGAGGCATCCTCATACTGGGTGTAGTCCTTTTGTTTGGTCTTGAAAAGGAAGACAAACTCCTGCTTGATGCGATAAAAAGAAGAATTAGTGCGTTAGTGTGATTTTCTCCTTTGAGAGGAGGGGGAAATAGTGAAATTTAGTGTGCATAGTAAGCTCAGCACGAATGTTCAATGCACATAGCCGAGGGATTTCAGCTCTTTTAAGAAATGAGAAGACAAATGCAAATTTTTGCCTTCTTTAAACTCAACTAATTTTAAAATGCGAATAAGTTTTTTTACCCTGGCTTTATATCTCCATTTTCCAAACAGGTTATGCCTTTCTTCGGGGTCTTTTTTTAGGTCATACAGTTCATATTTATCGAACCTGGGGGGAGATAGGAAGAAATTCAAATCCTTCTGGCTCATTTTCTGATTGAAAATTAGTTTCAAGTTTTCAGTTACCAAAGCAATCTTCATAGGGACTCCTCCATTTACGGCATAGGGAGCTAAATAGGAAATTATAATTCTTGAATTGTTATTGCTTTTGCTGTTCAGGGTTTTTAACAAAGATATTCCATCCAACTTGTAAGGAAGATGTAACTTTACATGATAATAATCAATTATAGCTGGTAAGATATCTGTCGTTGAGACTATACTGTGCACTCTTTTCCCAGCATATCTATTTTGGGGAAATTTTATTATTAAAGGAATGTTTATTAATTCTTCATACAGAGAATGTCCGTGCTCCCATCCTCCATGGTCTCCAAATTCCTCACCGTGGTCAGCTAAAAGAATAATCATAGAGTTGCTATAAAGATGCCTTTGTTTTAGGAATTTCACAAACTCCCCGAAATAATGGTCAAAAGTATAAACTCCTGCCTCGTATATGGCTATTATTTTCTTTTTCTCCTTTTCTTCAACATTCTTATTGTATCTATTATTTCCTGAACTGCCTATGATTCTCTTTATATTAAAAGTAAATTCCCTCAGGTTTGGATTGCCAGAGATTTCATAATACTTCTTTGCGAGCTCAAATTCAGGCTTATAAGGAGAGTGTACTTGATAGGTGTGGAGGAAGAATAATTCGTTGCTATTATATTCTTCCCCTTCCAATTGTTTCATCGCCCATCTGAACATATTTTGTGCAGAGTTTCTATTTCTTGGATCATCTTTGATTTCACTATACAGGTCAAATCCTCTCGAAAAACCAAACCTTGAGGATACAAAAAAATCCCCATTATGACTATAGAGCAAAAATTTCTTTCTTAAGAAGAGGAAAAGACTTTTAATCCTGTCGGGAATTTGCTTGTCAGGTTGATTTACTCCATGACGGGTTGAATAAAGTCCGGTAAATAAAGAAACATGGGAGGGTAAAGTCCATGGGGCTGTAGCGTAAGCACGGGTAAAGACCACTGAATCCTTTGAAAATTGGTCAATGTTAGGAGAACATTCTTTTGTCGGATTGTAAACACCTAATCTGTCCTTCCTGAGCGTATCAGCCACAATGATAAAGACAAGCTTGCCCAGAGCTTTCGTTCTTCTGCAGAATACAGGATCGCTTACGATGATGTCCCTGCCTTTCCAGAAATGTAAAATTAGAGTGTCCTTCTTGGACAAATTTACCGGGATTCTAAACCTTTTCAGCATGAAAGATTTCAACACTTTCAGATAAATTATTCTTGGCCTTGGCATGCCTTTTCTAATAATGGATAAATATCCTCCGGTTTCCTTATTTGAGAACACGAGAAAGTCCATCATGTAATTCCCCTTCAATTTAGGGTAAATTTTCCATTCATTGTTTAAAGAAAGACTTCCTCTGAAAGTGAACTTTTCGCTGATCTTGTCTATACTCAATTCTGAGCTTTTTCCGTTGAAATAGACTAAAACAGGTTTAAAGTTCTTTGTTTTCCATACAGGGCCTTTGGAGAGGGTCCCTCTCGCAAATGGGGGGGAAGAAAAGCTACTGAAATGGAAAGCAAAAAGCAGGATTGCTGCTCCAAGTAATGCTAAAGATATTGAAATGATAGGTAATTTTCTCATAAGCGTCCTCCTTGAAAGGTTATCATGTTTCAACCTCATTAAACAAAAAAACTATACCTATAATGTCAACCGTCCAACAAAAATTTAATGCGCACCGAGAGTTAAATCGGCTCATGACAAATGGTGGTCTGAGAATACCTTTTTCAGCGCGTTTTCCTCGTCGAGTTTCTCTATCATAGAGTCCAAGATCCTCATTTCAAATTCCCTGTTTAATATTCCTGAGAGGACAATAAAAATCCACGGGGGCCAGTAATAATATACCTTTGAAATATGATACTGATCTTTTAGGCGTAATTTTTCCCCTGGCGGATTAAGAAGAGGAGCTTTTGTTCCCAATCTTTTCCTCCAGGATTGCTATTTTTGTTGATAATTCCCTTATTTTCTTTTCTACCTGAGAAATCCTCATGGTTGCAATAAGGATAATTATGAACAGGAATGAAATGGAAAGAGATGCGAAAAATTGAGGAACCAGAATAAGAATGGGAATTCCTGAAAATATCCACAGAAGCCAGAATAGTGAGAAATAATATGATGTTCTTCTCGTAAGGACTTCGTAGAGAAGAAAGATAGAAAAAGTGCAGAATAAAATCCAGGTTAAAAGCAAAGTTTACGAACCTCCTTTTTTTCCTTTGGATAGATAAGGAATGAGATAATGCCAAGACTCTGTCTGAAAGGGTAATAGATAGATTTTAGAAAGCCTATCATCGAAGTTCCTGACTCTCTCTCAAGCATTCTTACAGGGACTTCCTTAACTCGTAAATTCAGGAGCAGGAGTTTTAGTATTACTTCAGCATCTGGAAAATCATAAGGATAAATTTCCTTTAGAATGCACGCAGTTTTCCTGTTGAATACCTGAAATCCTGTTGTTGTATCGTAAATCCTTCTGAATGTCACAAGCATAATAAGATGAGAAAAGAATATCATGCCCAGCTTCCTTAAAAATGGGATTCTATAGGTGGGTTTGAACCCTGAGGAAAATCTTGAACCAAGCACTATGTCAAATTTATCTATAAATGGAAACAGCTTGGGGAATTCTTCAGGAAGATGTTGTCCGTCCGCATCCATTATGAGGAAAAGCTCATATCCCTTGGATAATCCCCATTTTAACCCAGTTCTTATCGCTGTTCCATAACCCATGTTTATTGGATGTCTGAGAATTTTTATTCTGTCATTCTTAAAGTCTAAAATCATCTCCGTTGTCCTGTCTTTTGAGGCATCATCTACAACAAGAATGTCTACATCCTCAAGTTGAAGTGCCTTGCTAATGAC
>WFSJ01000016.1 GCA_015486055.1 Acidobacteriota bacterium | reverse complement strand
TTTTTAAGAAACGCTTACATTCGTTCATGATAACCTACCTAAATAATCGCCAAAGTCGCCAAGATTTCGCCAAAAAATCGCCAATTTATCAAATTTCATAATAAGTTTTCCTTCCAGAGTTTTTCACCTTTTTCGGTAAGTATGTATCTTCCCGTTTTACGAGCGCCCTGAAATTCAATAATGCCCTGTTTCCTGAGAAATTCTATATCCTTCTCTATCGCCCTTGGAGTAACTTCAGTTTTAGCAGCAAAATCAGTTATGGAAAACGGTTCTGCTTTGTAAAGAATATCTAAAATACTGAGAATTCTTTTCAATCTATTGCCCTTTATTCCGAACTTTTCCATTCTGCCTATAGGTTTCTTCATCTTTAAAGTTATCCTTGATCTTTTAAAAATTACAGTGAAAAATGTTGTAAATTTAAATTCTACTTCAGGAAGTCCAGCTTCTTTTAGGTGTCTTCTCATTGCTCCTTCTCCTTTACTGTGAGATATTTTTGGAAACGACTGCGGGGTTTATCTGGAATGGTTCTGCGAAGTTTTCCCGCTTTTAATAGGGGATTAAGAACATTTTCCATAAAAGTTGGCCTATGTTTTAAACCAAGAAATTCCATAATTTCTCGGAGCTTCCTTGGTGTTTTGCAAAACTGCAAAACCTTGGCTCTTCTATCTAAAATTTCCATAACTTCTTCGGTAACTTGTTCGGTGACTTGTGCGGTGACTTGTGGGGTAACTTCTCTGCCGAACATGTCAAAAGGATGAGGCAAAATCAGAGTGAAAGTATCGTTCTTTATATCATTATGGAATTGAGGTAAAGGATAACCATCTTTCTTGAGTTGCTCAATAGCAGTTTTAATGCCGGTACCTTTTGTCTCTGCCCATCCAAGATCGTAAAAAACCGATGAAGTTAAGGGGTTTCTTAACTCAGAACCAGGAGAAGAAAACATTTCCGGGTCTTTTACGCCTTCTGGAATGTACTTCGTCCCTTCTTTTTTATAACCCAACAAAATAAGTCCTCCGCTTGTATTAGCAAAGGAGGAAACTGTCTCCCATATATCCTTAGATAGCTTATTTTTGCAAAGTTTATATTCAATTTTAAAGCTCTCTTTACCTCCCCATCTTTTTAAACCCTCTTCAACAGATGGAAGTTTAGAAATTCTACCTGACATCAATTAATCTCCCTTAAAATACTCCAGTTCTTCAAGGTAACCCTTTAACTTGTTTTTTATCTCTGAGTATTTCTGCTCGAAGCCCTGAAGTTCTTCCCATTCCTTTGCAACTTCTATTTCTTCCTGTTCTTCTATAGGGAATACATAAAGGGTTACATTGAGGTTGTAGTCGTTTTCTTTTATTTCCTCTATTGGAACAGTCATTGAGAAGCCCTCTTCTTCTGAAAATTTTCTGTAAGTCTCTGCTATTTTTTCTATGTTTTCAGGGGAAAACTGATTGAGTTTTCTGACCTCTGGATGCTGACGAAATTCTTTACTGGCATTTATAAATAAAACTTTTCCCTTTCTTACCTCAGGCTTTGCCTTATTGAATATCATTACGGCACCGGGAGCTCCAGTGTTGTAGAAAAGCTTCTCGGGAAGGAGAATTACTGCTTCGAGTAGATCATCTTCAAGCACAGAACTCCTTATTTTCTTTTCCCTGCCGCCCCTAAATAGTGCTCCGTTGTCTATTACTATGGCAACTCTCCCGTTATCCTTTGCGGATGCAAGCATGTGCTGTATCCAGGCCCAATCCGCTGATTGACGGGAAGTAAATCCATAGGGGTATCTTTCCCGCCAGAGTTCTCCCCTTTTAAGGGTCTCTTCACCATAACCATCCTGATTCCAGGGCGGATTTGCTATAACAAGGCCAAAGGCCTGAAGGCTTTGCCCCTTCTTAAATTTGGGATAAAGAAGGGTATCGCCCTGAGCCAGCTTTGCGTTTCTTATATCGTGAATGTAAAGGTTCATCTTGGCAAGGGCTAAGGTTTTGGGGTTGGCTTCTTGCCCGTTGAGAAAAAGCTTATTGGCTTTTTCCTTTCCCTTAGATTTTTCCACATATTTGTAGGAGCTTATCAGCATTCCTGCGGAGCCACAGGCAGGGTCATAAATACTTTGACCTGGTTTAGGGGCAAGAATTTTTATCATAAGCTCAATTACTTCCCTTGGGGTGTAAACCTCTCCTTCTTTTGCTTTCTGAGGGGCAAAATAGCGGAGTATCCATTCATAGGCATCCCCTAAAATGTCGGGAGAAACTTCCTTTAGAGAATGGGAACTGAAAAGCTCAACGAGCTGGCGGAGGATTTCGGCATTTTCCCTGTTGGAGGTAAACTGGACAAAGTCTATTGTTTCAAATACATCGCGAAGTTCTGGATTCCTCTCGGCCATGGCTTTCATAGCCCGGGAAAAGTTTTCGGGTAAGCGCTGAGGGTCTTTTCGAAGCTCCTCCCACAGATACTCTTCTGGAATGTCAAAGTCGTGATACATAGAGTTTTTGGCTTCCAGGAGGGCTTCTTCTTTGCTCAAGCCATCCGCAAGAGCTTCCTTATAAGCCTCGTCAAATTCTGCCTTCCATTTGTCGCTTATTCGCTTGTAGAAAAGAAGGATCAGTATAAAAGTATAATCAACCCTTGTTCTTATAAGGTCTGCAGCTTTTTTAAGAAGCCCTTCAAGCTCTGCTCTTGTAAGTTTTTTTGAGGGTTTTTCCGAGAAAAGTAAACCTATTTCAATTTCAGGGCGTTTAAGGATATAGTATTTTTTCCGGGCATCTTCTTGATCAGGCTCTACCTTTACCCACCCTCTTTTGCGAAGCTCCGCAAGTAAGACAATAATACCATCTTCAGAGATATCAAGGTCCTTCTCACGGACTACTTTCAGGGCTTCTTCTGGCCTGAATTTTCTCTCTCCGAAGGCCTCCCAGAGGGTTTCATATCTGCTTCTTAGCCACTGAGGTAGTACCAAATTCTAACCTCCTCATAAAAATTAGATAAGCTCTTTTTGCAATAGCTCATTTAATTACATTATAACACAGCTGCAGATATTTTCAATAACTTTTTATTGGAAGCTGAAATTCAGCCACGATTTCCTCAGCCAGTTTCTTTTTGCTCTCTTTCAAAGGATTTAATTGTGTCCTCAAATACGGCTCTTGCAAGACCTGATTTTCCCTATCTTTATGTGTTAAAATATCTTTTTAGTTTTACCAAGGAGGATTGAATGAGCGAAGAGATAAAGGAAAAGGCAGAAGATGTCAGGCCAAAAATCCCCAGGGATTTAGTTATTGTTGCAGGGCATCCAAGGAGTGGAACATCTCTTACCTGCCAGCTCCTTGAAAGTGCAGGGGTTAAGTTTGCCTCAGATATGGAGCCTGATAGATACAACAAGGAAGGTTATTATGAGCTGTCCTTTGCTAAGGAATTGGAAAAGAAGCTCATAGAGAAAGCTATGACAGTGGAAAATACCAAAGAGTTAAACAGGGTGATTGAGACTCTGAACGGCATGAAAGGAACAAGCGGACTGAAAATAGTCCTTATCCCTGCGCTTTTCTTTTACAGGCATATATCAAAAGGGGATTTGAGAGTTGTCCTTGTTTTCAGACATCCGTCAGATACAAAGTCAAGTATGCTGAGAAGAGGAATTTCCCAGTTCAAGCTTAGCTGGTTTGAGAACAATAATGCCTTAATTGCTGCTCACGAGAATATAAAAAGGAGCATAGTCATAAGCTATGACACCATGATGGAGAAAAAAACCTGCGTAAAGAAAGCATTTAAAAAGATTGGATTTAATGTTGATCTTAATGCTATAAAAACGACTTATAGAACCCAGAAGAACAGCCAGATGGTCCTTACAAAGGACGAAATCACTCTTTACAAAAAGCTGAAAGAATTGGAGAAAAAAAGCTGCAGATAAAATTCCCCTTAGAATTTTTTCAGGCGAAATGAAAAGCTCATAATCTTATCTCATTTCCATTAAGGGGTTGTTACAAAAATCAAGGAGTGAAGAATTGTAAAACACAAGAGTTGAACTCATGTTCGAGGCGAGTTTTCTAAATGAAATGTCCATAAGGATTCACCTTTTCTAAATAATAGGCGGAACGCTTGTTTCTGAACTGCTGTGGCCTGTGGTTACAAAATGGGCTTTAGCCAAAGCCGGGAACATTGGGACAGCCCCTGAAGCAAAGGAAGCTGTTTGAATTTCCATTGGCGATAGTGTTTTTAAGGGGTTTTTCAGACTTAGAACATCGCTTGCATTTCGTTTTCTGGAATTTTTAGGTGATTTCTGGTCCAAAATAGGGGTATAATTCTTGTGTGAAATGGATTTTTCCTCTTATTATGGCTGGATTGGTTTTCGGGGGAAACATTCGGGTAATTTCCCCTTCAGCAGGACAGACTCTTATCACCGGGAGGGGATCGTATAAAGAGCTTTGCGGAGGACTTAAGGAAGGGGAGTATTTTATAAGGATAAAGGCAGGAGATTATGAAGCAAAAAGCGAGATTTTCAGGATAGCAAAGCCCCGGGCAGAAATAATGAGCTTGTTTCCCAAGAAGCGTTTTTACACAGTTGGGAAAAAAATAGAACTTTCCTGGGAAGCGAAGAAAGCATCCGGGGTCCTTAGTCTCTGGAGAAAGAATGAAAAATTCTGCATAATTAGTGATAAAATAGGGCCAATGGAAGGAAAATTTATCTGGAAGGTTCAAAGGGGCTGCGGAAATAAATCCCTCATGGGAAAATTCGTGCAGTTCAGGTTGTATTCGGATGGGAAAGAGATGGCTGAAAGCCCCACTTTTAAGGTTGTGGGAGAAATGCCTGGACCTCGGACCAGACCGTTTACAAAGAGAAAATGAAGAAGAAAAGGCTGCTTGTATTAATTTTCGTTCTGTTTATTTTCGGACTCTGGGGAGGCCATAACTTTCTCCACAATCATTTAATTGATGGAAAGCAGCATCCAGGATGTCCTGCATTTGTTATTGAATCTGTTCTTTCAAGTTCTGTAATTGTGGTTGTAGCGCTGCCATCTGCTGAATTAAGACTTTTATACAGGATAAATTTAGAGCTTAAGCCTTTACATAAAATCCTTTTAAAAGAAAGCCACACAGAGAGGGGACCTCCTTTTATCTCCTGAGCATTTCAGGGCTTATTTAATAGAAAAAGGAGGTGAAACATGAAAAAAATTTTAGCCTTGTTTGTATTTATATCATTTGCAATTTCGGCCAGTGTTGAGGGATGGATTTATAACTTAAAGAATAAAGAACCCGTTCCCGGAGTAAAGATAGTAATAGGGGAGAAAGTATTTACCTCTGAGAAAAACGGGCATTTCACAGTTCCCGACCTTTCTCCTGGCAATTATGTAATTCTCTTTACACATCAAGACTTTCAGGATGAGAGCCTTAAAGTTACTGTGCCGGGCAATAAAATAATAAGGGTTTATATGATTCCCATATATAGGATGAAGGAATTGGTAGTGACTGCAACATTGGAGAATAAGAATAGAATAGATAATCCTGTTCCTTCAACTGTTGTTAATAAAAAGACCATAGAGGAGGAAAATCCCATTGGGATTCAGGACATATTAAAGACTGTGCCAGGGGTGTCAATTTCCTCTACAGGGCAGAGCAGTATAAGGCCTGTGGTGCGCGGACTTTACGATTATCATGTGCTGACCCTTCTGGACGGAATACCCACTGTAGATATGAGATCAGGCGGTAACCATCTTCTCCTTGTTTTTCCCGAGGAAATGGAAAAGGTAGAGGTAATAAGGGGTCCTTCCTCTGTTTTATACGGTTCAAATGCGATAGCAGGAGTGGTTAACTTCATAACATTCCCTGAGAATCCATTCCACAGCGATAAAATAAGAACTAAGGGAAAACTAAGGGGTTTATTCTCCACGATGGGAAATTCTCGCTCAGGAGATATGGAATTCTCTCTTGGGAAGAATAGCTTCTTTGTAGATGGTAGATACGGGAGGAAAAGCTCTGATGATATTTCAGACCCTCTCCGCACCATTCCAAATACATCCTATTCTGCATACTTCCTGGACCTGTTTTCTTCATATGAAAGCAATAAATATCAGGGAAAGCTTGTTTTTCACAGGATAGATGGAGATTTCGGCGTCCCGATAAATCCTTCCTTCACACTTTCCAGGTTTGAAAATTCATATTTTAATTACTTTAAGTTTTCCAATACATTAAAGTTCTCCTCAAGCCTTCTTTCTTCCATAGATGCCAATGTTTACCTTCAGGAACATCAGAGGAATTTTCATATTGAAAAACCATTAAACAGCAGTAATAATGAGGATATGAAATTAATATTGAATGTAAAATCCAGAGGAATTCAGATTGTAGCAAGGTCCTTCCCAAGTGATGAAACACTCTTTCATGTCGGGCTTGATTTTCTGTTCCAGAAGGCAACCTCGCTTAGAGAGGGCTTCTTAATAGATTCTCAGGGGAAAAAAGATCAGCAGAATTTACCGAGAATAATCCCTGACTCAGAGAGAAAAAATATAGGAGCATTTATAGAGGGAGAAACTGACCTTGATAAGGTTGACCTCTTCTACGGTTTGAGATATGACTGGATAAGGGTAAGTTCCTTCCTTACAGAAAACAGTCCGGTTCAACCCTCAAGGAACAGAAATAATTCGTGGAGTGGAAATCTCGGGGCAATATTGAGGCTCGGTAAAGCTTCAAGACTGAATCTTCATCTTGGCAGAGCATTCAGAGCCCCTGGTATTCTTGAACTTTACTTCTATGGACCTCACCAACAGACAATGGACATTGGAAATCCTGACCTGAGGCCAGAACACAGCTTCAACGCAGATGTTGGATTTTCATATTCCTCAAGGAACCATTTCTTTTCAATCAGCCTTTTCAGAAACATGATTTACGATTATGTCTATAAAGTAAGAACAGGTCAAGTGGAAGAGGGTATGGATGTATTTACCTGGAAAAATGTATCAAAAGCCCTTCTCCGTGGGGCGGAACTTGAGGTTCAACTCTATCCAGAAAAATACCTTTCCTTGTATTCAAATGCCTCATGGGTTCTCGGTGATGATGTAAACGAGGGAAAGCCGCTCCAGGATATTCCACCTCTGAACGGCAGCTTCGGAGCTAAATACGACAATGGAATCTGGGATTTCGAATTTTATTCGCTCTGGGCAGCAGCTCAAAGAAGAATTGCCCCCTTTGAAACGGAAACAGACGGCTTTATTATATTTAACCTTTCAGGAGGAGTTGAATTAGTAAAAGGTTTGAGAATAAACCTCAAGGGTAGAAACCTTCTGAATACTAAGTATCAAAACCATCTTTCAAGAATAAAGGAGTGGTATTATGAACCAGGAAGAAATTTTTCAATTTCTCTTAGCTTTGAATTCTGAATCCACGAAGTATGGGGAAAAGAAGTAGGAAAATGCCCTTATAATTTTTTGCTAAGCTTTTCTTTTCTCTTATATAATTTCACCTCATGAAGAAATTCATATGGATTCTGACAGGCTTGTTATTCCTGTGGGCATTATTTTACTTCCTTCTTGTTTTCCCTTTCCCTTTCTTTCCGCTTAACGCTCCGTCTCCCGAAACTTTCTTTCATAGGAGAGTAGCTTTTGACCTTATTGATAATCTTCATAATGTAAACTGCGAGGGAAAATGGGTGAGAAAGGATTATCTTTTAGGAGGATGTGAAGTAAGTCTCGGGGCTTATATGGGGATTGTGGAGAGCAAAAGGGCAGTGCCCACAAATAAGCCTATAAGCTTTGAATATGAGCCATCACAGGACAGCTTATTCCTTTTTTCCATAGGGACATATAAAGAGGACTCAAATTTCCAAGTGTTTATTAATGGGGAAAAGGTGTTTGAAAAGTCATTAACTTCTGCTCCAAAAAGGGGATGGATTTTTCACCATTTTCTCAGGTATTTTCGCTTTTATCCGGCAAAGGAAGGAGGAATCTGGGAGGAACATAGCATTCCACTTTCAAGATGGAAAGGGAAAAAGATCAATGTAGTATTGAAAGGTAAAAACGGATTCTGGGGAAATCCTCAGGTCCTGGAGAGAGGGGTTTCCAAACCCAATCTTATAATGATTCAGGTGGATGCACTCAGAGCTGATCTTGTGGGAAAGGGAAAACTTCCTAATATAGATGCTATGGCTAAAGGAGGCGTTTTCTTCACGAAAGCGCATTCAGATGCTAATTGGACAAGGCCATCAAATGTTCATCAGTTCTTTGGTAGGTTTAACAGAGAGATGGGACTAAGCCCTGTTAGGTTTTTTCTTCCAGAGATGGGGAAGGAGATATTTTACAGAAGGAAATTTCCTTCAATTCCCTCGGTTCTGAAGAACAATGGCTATAGAACAAAAGCAATAAGTGATAATATCTTTCTCCATGGTTATTCTTCCCTTGGGATAGATTTCGGATTCGAGGGTGTTGATGACCTTGAAAGAGAAAGATATCAATCCCCAATAATATTTGAGAGGGCAGTAAAGTGGATAAAAAGGGATAGAGGAGCTCCTTTTTTCCTGTTTCTGGATTTCAACCAGACCCATAGACCCTACAGACCTCCGATTACCAGAATCAATTTCCCTCTTCTACTTAAAAATCCATCCTTTGCTTTGTATCAGGGATGTGCTTTGTATTCTGACTTTTACATAGGAAAGCTTATGGATTGGCTGAAAAAGTCCAAAGTTCTCAAAAATACCCTAATTGTTCTTAATGCTGATCATGGGGAAAGGTTTCATTCCTACAAAAATCTTGAGCCTCACGGAGAGACCCTCTTAGAAGAAGA
Source organism: Acidobacteriota bacterium (assembly GCA_015486055.1). Taxonomy (GTDB): domain Bacteria; phylum Acidobacteriota; class Aminicenantia; order S016-38; family S016-38; genus S016-38. Next base: position 3,073 of record WFSJ01000016.1, on the reverse strand, counting down.
AATCAGGGTTCCATTGATATTCTACTGGAAGGGGAAAATAAAGCCTGCCTCCTTTAAGAATATTGTTTCAATCATTGACATTCCGAGAACCACCTTGTCCCTTCTTGGGCTTGAACCTCCGGGAACATGGAGGGGAGAAGACCTTTCAGAATCGATAATTAATGGGAAAGAACCTCCGCCCCATCCGATAATTCTTGAGGGAAGAAGAAGCAAGGGGATAATAGAATCAGGATGGAAGCTGATAATAAGAGGAAACAAGAATATATTAAAGAAAATTGGAGATAATGGGGAAAAGCCTTCCATCTCAAAACTCATGGATGATTTCAAATCCCTTTATCCTTCTCAACCAGAAGTTTTTCTTGTAAGGTTTAATGTTGATGATGGCAAGATAATGGTTAAGCCAAAAGACTCAATTGAGTTTTTCGCAAAGAAAGGAGATGTAAAAGTAAACAACGAGGAAATTGACTTAAATGGCAAAGGATATTTCTATATAATTTTCAAAAAGGGAGAAGAACCAGAAATTAAATTTGATGGAGGGAAGCTGAGGTTTACGCAAATGGAAATTCCCTGGGGAAAAAATGAGATAACCCTCGGGCAGGATACAAAAGCGAAGTTTTCCATCCCTTATGGATTTTTCTATTCTCATAGGAAAGGATTTACAGCGGCAACCATCCATTTGCTGCCGTTTCTTTACTCTCCCCAATATTCTCCTGGGAGGAAGGGCATTGGCGGGGTTAAGAGCATCCTTATTCAATGGGGTTATATGAAAAAATGAAGAGAAGCTTTGGAATTAGTGTGACTTTCTGGATATTTTTGTTTTTTCTTTCATATCTGCTTTACGGAAAATTCTCGGTGATGGGGGTCTCAAACGCAAAGGTTCAAACCTATGTAATCTCCCATTTTTGGAAGTTTGCTCTGCTTTACAATTTTAAAATACTCCTCTTTTACCTTTTTGTAGCCCTTATAGTAGCTCTATTTTGTAGAATCCTTGGCTTAAAGAATCTCTTTGCCATTCTGGGATTTAATATTTTCTTCTGGGCTTTTTACTGGCTCAGGGGGGTGAAAATATATCCTCAGATGTTTGTAGAGCAGCTTTATAACAAGGGAGGGCTGCTCAAAGAAATTCAAATATTAATAACTGATTATATCCCATTATGGTCTATATATCTATTGTTTGGTCTTGCATTTTTAATAATAGGAGTTAGAAGAAAGAAAATTCTTCAGGTTGCCCTTATTTCTTTTCTTGTGGGGCTTTCAATTTTGAAAATTCATGTTTCCCCTTTGAAAAATCCTGATAAAACAAAATTTCCCAATATTCTTATCCTTGGCTCAGATTCCCTGAGGCCATCGAACATTTCATACAATGGCTATAGAAGAAAGACAACACCAAACATAGATAAGCTTTTTAGCGAGGGAGCTAATTTTACACTCATGCTTACCCCTCTTGCAAGAACATTTTCCTCGTGGACAACTTTCTTAACCTCCCTTGATCCTCCATGGTATGGGATAAGGAATATGTTCCCAAGATTTGAGGACAGAGAGAAAAAATGGATAACACTGACGGATGTTTTGAAGAAACATGGCTACTATACAGGAGTTATATCAGATTTTGCAGGTGACCTTTTCCCGAGAGTAGATTACGGGTTTGATGAAGTGAAGGCACCTTATTTTTCAGCGAAGGAGCTCATAAAACAGAGGAGTCTTGAGATTCATCACTTCATCCTTGGCTTAATTCTTCTGCCTTCTGGAAGGAAAATATTTCCGATTCTCTGGGAATTTGCCACCAATCCTGACCCCTATTTCATAACCGAAAAAAGCAAAAAGTTCATAAAGAAAACGAATCTTTCAAAAAAGCCCTTTTTCCTGATCTCATTCTATTCATGCACCCATTTTCCCTATGCAGTTCCATATCCTTATTACAGGCTTTACACAAAAAAGTCTTACACAGGACCTCATAAATATTTGAAGGGTAATCTTCTTAAGGAATACAACGAGAAAATTCCTGAGAAAGATAAAGAGCAAATTTTAGCCCTTTACGATGGGGGGGTGAGAATGTTTGATGATACAGTTGGAGAAATGGTGCAATTCCTCAGGAAAAGCCGACTGCTGGATAATACCATAATAATTATAATGTCAGACCATGGGGAAAACCTTTATGAGTATGGTTATGGCATGGGACACGGGGACCATTTAAGAGGTAAGTTCGGGAATGCAATGACCTTCGGAATATGGTGGGCTAAGAAGAACTTCGGAGGAAGAATAATAAGAGAGGTTACGAGGGAGAAAGATATAGCCCCTACAATTCTTGGCCTTTTAAGATTGAAAATTCCATCACAGTTTCAGGGAAAGAATCTTGTTCCTGCTGTGGAAGGGAAAGAGAAGCTGGACCTTACAGCATATATGGAAAGCGGCCTCTGGTATTCCCCGTCGATGCCTGGGATAAAGCCTCATATAAGAATTTTTTATCCAGATGTTACATCCCTGATGGAAGTTGACAACAAAACCAGTGAAATCCTTCTAAAGAAGGAATACTCATTCGTTGTAATTAACGCGAAGCAAAGAGCTCTAAGAACAAACCGATGGAAATATATATACATTCCTGGGAATGAAAAGGTCAGGGAGGAGTTGTACAAAAGCTTCGTTCAGATACCCGCGAAAAATAAGGCGAAATTTTTCCCTGACCTCGTAAAGAAATTCAGAGAGAAAATGCTAAAATATCTCGGTCAAAAAGCTTTCATTTCTCCCTCGGGATACATAATAGAGAAAGAAAATAAATAACCTCGTTCTCGTTTCTTAAAAGAAGAGTATAGAATACCTAAACTACTGTGAAAAGGAAATTTACACTGAATTTAGGAAAATTCATATGACCAGAAAACATAAAAGCCTTTTTCCTGGGCATATTTCTCAACCGCAGGCTTTACAGTGTATGTCACAAATAGAGGGAAAGCCTCCTGTTCTATTACTTTATACTTCTGTAACCTATCTATTTTTTTGGCGAACTTGTCAATGTCCTTCTTGGACAGACGCGCTTTCCCCTCTCCTATTATGCAGATTTCTTTCCCGTCCCTTCTTC
>WFSJ01000015.1 GCA_015486055.1 Acidobacteriota bacterium | reverse complement strand
GTATTTCTCCTTATATTTTCTTTCTGGTTCAGAAAGAATTGCTATGGGAAGCCAGAAGAAAGGAACAAGTTGAAAACTGTGGAAGAAAGCTCCTGTAAGAAGGAGAAGAAAAACCCATTTCTTTTTCCCCTTCGTTTTTAAGGCGAAAATCAGGAGAAGGAACGAAGCTATTATCCCAAAGGGTCCAAGTTCCACAGTAAATTGAAGATATTGATTATGAGCCTGAATGGCCTTTTTAAAATATCTGGAAGGAAATCCTCCAACAGGTATTCTGTAAGCATCTGCCCATGATTCGTAGTTCATCGCCCCTACACCGAGAGGGTTATCCTCAAGAATTTTCAGGGATTTTTCCCATATTTTAACCCTTGAAAATGCAAAGGGGTCCTTTGTCATATTTCTTAAATAGGATGAAAGAGGGTTGGGCACAAGAAGTAAAGCCAACACGAGAAGGAGAAATAAGAGCTTTTCCCTTTTTTTGAAGATGATAAAAAGGGCAAGAAAAGCTATTAAAAACCCAGCTCTTGATCTTGTAAAAGCAATCCCTATTATTGCAAGGACAGAAAGGGGAGGAGTGAGCACAGGTAAAGAAGCACCCATTAAAACAGCAGCAAGATTTGGGTCATGGAGAAATGTAAAGGCCCTTCCTCCTTTAAAAATGCCATCAAATATGGCAGAAAGGGAGATGACAAATACAATGAGGCTCAGGAATTTTTCTGGTTTCTCAGGGTTCAATCCTCTGAACAAAAGGAATATTAGGACAGAGGATGCGAAAAAAAACAGGGCTCGGGAAGGGTCCGAGGCCAAGGGAAGCGTTAGAACCGACGAAACAAGAAGCAGTACTATTATCCCATCACCCCTTTTTTTCACCCAAGAAAAAGGAAGGAGAAAAAAAAGGTAGAATGGATAAAACTCAGGAGAAATTAAAAATGGCAGGGCTAAAAAGGAAAGCCAGGTTCTTGTTTTCATCTTCCTTTTTTCCTTACTATAAAATCTTCAATTGATGGACCAGACGGATAAAGCCTTGCATAAATCCCTGCCATCAATTGCGCCTCAACTAAAGATTTCCTCCCTGCATAATGAATTGAAAGCAGGTAATACGGCAATGGATTATCTGGATAAATTTCCACGGACCTTTTAAGATGTTCAGGGTTTTTGTCCATTCTATAAAGAGCTAATTGAGCCTCGTCGTCAAATGAAAAGAACCTTGATTTGAACTTTGAAATTGTAATGGTTTCCCCTGTGAAATTAGCCCACTTTAAATCCTCTAAGAATTTTCTTTCAAGGAAAGGAAGCCCAGAAAGAAGAATAATTAAGGGAATTGCCAGTTTTATCCTTTTCCTCTTCTCTCTTTTTTCCACCAGTCCAGAGAGAAAATATCCACCTAAAAGAGCAATTGATGGGAAATAAAAACCTATGTCAATTAAATTGTATATCATCCAACCAGCAAGAGATGGGAGAATTTCAGGGCTCAACTTTCTCTTTACTCTAAAATCACTCAAAAGAAGAAATATCCCTATTAGGGGAATTATCCCACCCTCTGTTATAAATTGAAGGAAAGAATTATGAACATAAAGGGATTCAGGGTCTCCTTTTCTTAGAAATCTCTTCGCAAAATATGGGAACCTTCCCCACCCTATTCCTGTTATCGGTCTTTTCTCAAAAGAGAGAGCAGCTTTTTCCCAGTGTTTCGCTCTCAGCGTCCATGATGGATGTTTTTTAAGCTGAGGCCCTCTCAGAAAAATGACCCCTGAAAGAAGGGCTACAAAAACTATCAGAACTGATATTGCCTCCTTCTTCTTCCCTGTTTTAAAAAAATAAACGCCAAGGGAGATAGCCCCAACAAGAATCGCTCCCATGGATCTTGTTAAAAATACAAGAGAAATCATTATAAAAAATAGAGTTAAGCTTGATTTCCTCTTCTTGGAATCCTCAAAAACAATAGGAAGACTCATGCCAAGAACAGCACCGAAGGTTGTGGGAAGGGAAAACCTTGAAAATACCCTGAACTGGGTAATTACACCTTCTGCAAGGCTCCTGATATTATAATTACTTATATAGTTAGTAAGCTCAGGCCAGTTTATAAGCTGATATACACCATAGAGAGAAATTGCCCATAAAGGGATAATAAGATTTTTTCCCTTGTAAATTGGGAAATAAATGAGAGAAGCTGAAACGGCAAATAGAAAAATATAATATAAAGAAAGCATTGAAGGATAAAAGAATATTGAAGAAAAAAGAAAAATGAGGAATAAAATATAACCATCCCCTGCATTTACTTCTTTCTTTACAAAGAAAAAAAGAAGAAAGACTAATATAAAAACTAAACTTAAAGGATTTACTTCAGGAGGAAAGAATAAAAGGAAAAAAAGGAATAAAACAACCAATTAGAATGCAGCCGGGGGAATTCTCCCCCGGCATCTTCTCAAGGATTATCTCTTTGGACCGCAGGTAAGGACACCATCAGAAAATATGATGTCATTATTAAAATCGGACAACTTAGTTGGTGGATCGTACATTGTGGGACAATCCACATTTCCTCCCGATACCTTGTTCTTTCCATAGGAAATTAGCGAATAGTTGTCAGCAGCAGAACCATAAGTTGAATACTGGAAAGGATAACCCCAGCCATCTGTAGTCTTCATCCTCTTGATGTGGAAGGTCGTAAGAAAAGACCTCAATGAGGTTATATCAGTTGCTCCAGGTGGTTTATCCCAATCTGTAGCATAGGATTCAATACCTGTCACGATTGTCCTCATATCCTCCATTGTGGACTTCTGCCTTGATTTCTGAATTGCCATAAGAGCATTAGGAACAAGAATAGCTGCAAGTATTCCGATAATAGCTACAACAATGAGCAGTTCAATCAGTGTGAAACCTTTTTCTCTTCTCATTTTTTACCTCCTTTTTTATTTTCAACTTTATTATAGCAAATTTCCTGCCAGAAGTTCTTACCATTATTAAAGCGTTAAAAATTTAATTGACAATTTTTGTCAGAAAATTTTGACAATCTTTGTCAAAGTCCAAGCTTATTCCAATAATACCTGAACGACCTGTAAGAAATCCCGAGAATCTCAGCAGCCTTTTTCTTATCTCCCCCCACCTTTTTGTAAGCTGACCTTAGGTATTTTTTCATTTCTTTCTCAATATATTTTTCAAGATTAAATTCCTCATCTAATTCAACATTTTCCGTCACCCTTTCTGGAAGAGAATTTAAATTTATATATTTGCCATCCTCTAAAGCCACCGCCCTTTCTATTACATTTTCAAGCTCTCTTACATTTCCGGGCCATGGATAATTTTCAAGAGTTTCCATTGCTTCCTTATCTATCCCTTTTACTTCCTTCCCGAATTTTTCCCCGTAAATTTCAACAAAATGCTGAGCAAGAAGTGGAATGTCGCTCTTCCTTTCCCTGAGCGGAGGAATTTCTATCCTTACAACATCCAATCGGTAAAAAAGATCTTCCCTGAACTCCCCTTTTTTTACTGCCTCCTCTATATTCCTATTTGTGGCAGTTATTATTCTTACATCCACATCTATTTCTCTTTCCCCTCCAACTCTTCTTATTTTCCTTTCCTGGAGAGCATTCAGAAGCTTTACCTGCATCATGGGACTCATATTTGAGATCTCATCAAGGAATAAGGTTCCTCCCTGAGCTATCTCGAAAAGACCCCTTTTTTTAGAATACGCACCTGTGAAGGAACCCTTTTCGTATCCAAATAGTTCGCTCTCAAGAAGTGTCTCAGGAATAGCAGCACAATTTATTGAAACGAAGTTTCTCTTTCTCCTGGGGCTTAGATTATGCATTATCCTTGCAAGGAGATTCTTTCCTGTTCCGCTCTCACCTATTATTAAAACATTCACATTCTTAGGAGCTACCCTTTTGACTAAATCAATTACCTTTTCCATACAAGGACTTTTAGCTACAAATTCCTGCTCTTTATATACACTCTCAAGTTCTCTCCTCAATTCCTCAACTTCCTTCTTTAATTCATAAGATTGGAGAGCTTTCTTTACAACAATCTCAAGTTCTTCAAGGTCAAAGGGCTTTATTATGTAATCCACGGCACCAAGTTTAAGGGCATTGACCGCCCCCTTAACAGAAGCATAGGCAGTGATAAGGATCACAGGAATATCGGGAAGGGTTTTCTTTATCCTTTCAAGAACTCCAATTCCATCTATTTCCCCCGGAAGTTTTATGTCACTTATTACAAGGTCAGCTCCGTTAAATTTTTCAACAGCTTCCTCCCCTGTAGTTGCAGTTACAACTTCATAGCCCTTTTCACTGAAATACATGGACAAAATTTCCAAAAAGTTCAGTTCATCCTCTATTATCAGTATCCTTTCCATCTTTTCCCAATAATATTTTAACTCCCCATGGCTCAACAAATAATTTAGCATTGAGAAGGGAAATAATCCTCATAAATTCTAAAATCATTAGCCCCTTTCCTGTCTCCAAGGTGTGGAGTTTTGGGTTCAAGAGCATTGATATTTCCCTTTCCTCAAGGGGAGGATTCCTCATTAAAATAATTTCCCCACTTCTCTTCTCTTCTTTAAATTCAGCTCCCTCTTCCCCCAGGATCTCTTTTAAGTATTCAATAACACTGCTTACATTAATCCCCCCTGCAAGATTAATTTTATCCCATTGCCTTAGCATGGATTTTATCCTTTCTGCACTTTCCCTTACAATCTCTATAATTTTGTCCTTTTTCTCTCCATGAGAAATTTCATACATTTGAATCGCTCCAAGTATTGAGGAAAGAGGATTCTTTATCTCATGGGAAAGGATTGAAGCCGCTTCTCCCATCCCTTCCCTTCTTATTTTCATATCCTGATGAGTAATATCTGAGATAACAATCATATATTCACCGTTGAGAGCCGTCTTTGTTACATTGTAAACTCTGTCACGAATTCTCATCTCTCCTTCTTCATCAATGAGATTATCAATAGGAAATTTTGAGCAGTTTTCACTCTTTCCCAGTATTTTATCTCCTTCAATCAGGAGGAAACAATTCCCTGTCTTAGAGGATAGAAGTTTGTCAATCTTCTTAAAAAAGGATATCATGCTTTCTTTAGAACTCATTCTTCTTGTGAGGCTTCTGAGCCTTTCCTTGGAGGAAATCATAAAATACCCTATGAGTGGAAATCCGACTCCATAGAGAAGAAGATTTGTAGTAAAAAACTGATAGTTAAATTTTGGATTGGGATATTTGAAATAGAAACTCGAAAAAGAAAGAAGGAGATAGGAGAAAAATGGAGAGAAGGCTGAGAATATAACACCTTCTTTTTCAAGGAAAAAAAAGGACTCAAGAATAAGAAACAAAAACAGAAAATACAAAGAGCTTTCGTAACCACCAGTCCGTATGACAAGATAGGTAAGTATACCCCAATCTCCAAAGATTTGAATAATTACCTGAGTTTTCTCTTCTATTCCAAATTTGTAGAGAATTAAATAAACAACAGAGAGAAGAAACAAAAGTGCAAGAAAGTAATAAAAAAAGGAAATGGGGAAAAGAGGTAAAATTGTAAGCTGAATAAGAAAAAGAGAGAGTAAAAGAGAAAAGCCGAGTATGAGCCTCAGCTCAATTAGCCTCAACACCCTGCGAGGCATTAAAATTGGCTAAGAAGGTTGAAAATCGGAAGATACATTGAAACCACAATTGTTCCGATTAATCCTCCAAGAATTACGATCATAACAGGCTCAAGAATTGATACCAGAGCTGTGACTGCTGCATCAACTTCTTCGTCGTAAAAATCAGCTATTTTACTGAGCATAGTATCAAGGGCTCCTGTTGCCTCGCCAGCCTCAACCATTTGACCTACCATTGTGGGAAAATATTTACTCTCCTTTAATGGTTCACTCAGGCTTCTCCCTGCTGCAACAAGGTCCCTGGCTCCCAAAAGAATTTCCTCTATAACAACATTACCGGCAGTCTTTGCCGATATCTCAAGGGCAAGGAGAATGTCAACACCCGAAGTAACAAGAGTTGCCAATGTCCTCATCACTTTTGCCACACTTCCCTTCAAAACTATAGGTCCTATTATCCAGATTTTTAGCTTCACGGTATCTATGGTTTTTCTCCCTCCAGGACTGGATACATACATCTTGTAAAGGAACCATAATCCGAACAGACTTAAGAGTATAAGATAAAATTGATTCACAAGGATGTGACTCGATGAGATAACTGCCTGTGTCAATATTGGAAGCTCTGCTCCGAGGTCCTTATACAGAGTAGCAAAGGTTGGAATAACCTTCCACAGGATAAAACCTGTTATAAGAAGGGCAAAGGTTAAAACAGCTATTGGATATGCAAGGGCCGACTTTACTTTTGTAACAAGCCCCTTCATCTTCTCCAAATACTGGGCAAGCCTTTGAAGAATTATATCAAGAGTGCCTCCTGTCTCGCCTGCTGCCACCATGTTTACATAAAGAGAATCAAAAACCTCTGGATGCTTGGCAAATGCATTACTAAGGGAACTTCCTCCCCTGACATCTTCATTCACTTTTTCAAGTACTTTTCTAAACCTCTTGTTTTTCTGCTGAGCTGCAAGGGCATTAAGAGCTTGATCTATAGCAAGACCTGCATTTACCATAACCGAGAGCTGTCTCGTAAAGATGGCGAGCTCTTTCAGGCTCGCTGCTTTTCTGAACCTTGGAATGGCAATCTGAAATCCTTTTTTCTTTAAGGAAGAAACCTGAATGCCCTCTCTGAGAAGGGCTCTTCTCACATCAGTCTCACTTGGGCCAACTCTCTCTCCACCTACCAGCTGTCCCATCCTGTTTACGCCCTTAAAAACAAAAACAGCCATTTCTTCCCTCCTACAAATTAATTCCTGTCCTCGGTCTTATTATCCCCGCAGTAAGAGGCGGGGTGTAGATATGCTTAACCGCCGCTGGACCTCTTCTTACAAGGTCATTAAGCTCCTCTGGATACGAGGAAGAGGACATAGCAGTCTCAAGAGTTATAAGTCTTTTGAAGTAGAGGGCTGCAAGAGATTGATTAAATGTGTGCATCCCTGTTGCCTCCTGCCCTGTCTGCATGGATGAATATACCTGATGTATCTTGTCTTCTCTTATAAGGTTTCTTATTGCCGGTGTCGGAACCAACACCTCTGTTGATAGTATTCTTCCCCTGCCATCTGCCCTTGGAAGAAGGGCCTGAGTCACTATTCCCTCAAGTATCATTGAAAGTTGCGTCCTTACCTGCGTCTGATGATGGGGAGGAAAAATGTCAACTATCCTTGTTATAGTCTGGGCCGCTGAATTTGTATGAAGTGTGGCAAAGGTAAGATGGCCTGTTTCAGCTATTCTCAAAGCTGCCTCTACGGTTTCAAGATCCCTCATTTCACCTATCAGCACAACATCAGGGTCCTCCCTGAGCACAGATCTAAGGGCATTGTTAAATGACTGAGTATCTGTATGTATTTCCCTCTGATTTATAAGAGCTTTCTTGTGAGAATGTAAATATTCTATGGGATCTTCTATAGTAATTATGTGAACCGGCCTTTCCCTGTTTACCCTATCTATCATAGTCGCAAGGGTAGTAGATTTCCCGGAACCTGTTGGCCCTGTCACAAGAATAAGGCCCCTGGGCTTTTCACAGAATTTTTTCGCTACAGAGGGTATACCAAGCTCATCAAAATCCCTTATCTCAAAGGGTATTCTCCTGAAAGCACCAGCCACAGCTCCTCTTTGCATAAAAACATTGGCCCTGAACCTTGCCAATCCTTTCACTCCAAAGGAAAAATCTATCTCAAGGTTTTCCTCAAACCTGTGCTTTTGAGAATCAGTCAATATCGCATATATTACCCTCTTTGTCTCCGCCGGTGAAAGCGGGGGGAAATTTAACCTTATCAGGGCTCCATTAACCCTTATTGTAGGGGGAGCTCCTGTAGTTATATGGAGGTCAGTTCCGTCCTGGTCTATCATCATCTTCAAAAGATCCACAAGAGTTAAAGACATTTCTCCTCCTAATATTTCACTGTTTCTCTCACAACCTCTTCTATGGAGGTTATTCCCTGTTTTATTTTCTCAAGACCGCTTCTTCTCAGAGTTACCATACCTTGTTCTATTGCTTTCCTTCTTATTTCAGCAGAGGAAGCTCCTGATAGAATCAGTTCCTGAATTTCATCAGTGACTTCAAGAACCTCAAACAGACCAATTCTTCCTTTATACCCAGTATTATTACATTCATTGCAGCCTCCGGTTTTGTAAACCGTTATTTTTTTTGCTTCCTCAGGGGTAAAGCCAAGCTCTATAAGAACCTGAGGTTGAATTTCTGCCTCCTCTTTACATTTATCATGCAATCTCCTTACAAGTCTCTGGGCAACAATGGAAATTACAGAGGTTGCCACAAGGAAAGGTTCTATACCCATATTTATAAGCCTAGAAACAGCACTCGCAGCATCGTTTGTATGAAGGGTTGAAAGAACAAGGTGGCCCGTAAGAGCTGCTTTAATCGCTATCTCAGCAGTCTCAAAATCCCTTATTTCCCCCACCAATATTATATTTGGATCCTGCCTCAGAAAAGATCTCAAAGCAGAAGCAAAAGTTAACCCTATATCCTCTCTTATATGGACCTGATTTATCCCATAAAGATTAAATTCCACAGGATCCTCAGCTGTCATTATATTAACTTCAGGGGTATTAAGATTTGAAAGGGCAGAATAAAGGGTGTTTGTTTTCCCTGATCCTGTAGGGCCTGTTACAAGTATCATTCCCCATGGCCTTTTAATAGCCTTCTGAAATTTCTTGAGGCTCCCCTCTTCAAATCCAAGTTTGGTAAGATCAAGCTTTAGCTGTTCCCTGTCAAGTATTCTTATGACGACCTTTTCCCCAAATATGGTGGGAAGTATTGAAACCCTCATATCAACTTCTTTCTTCCCTCCCTTTTCTTTTTTAACCTTCATCTTTATTCTTCCGTCCTGTGGAAGTCTTTTCTCTGCGATATTCAAGTGGGAAAGAATCTTCACCCTTGAAATCAAAGCATCCTTAAACTTCAAAGGAGGAGTCATTATTTTATGAAGAATCCCATCTACCCTGTATCTAACCCTAAATTCCTTTTCGTAAGGTTCCAGATGAACATCGGATGCCCCTCTCTTTATGGCATCTGTTAAAATCAAATTTATTAATTTCACAATGGGAGCCTCTTCTGCTTCCTTGCTCAGGGTTGTGACATCTTGTTCCTCCTCTTCCTCCACCATTTCTACATCTCCTTCACCAGCTTCAAATAACCCTTCAAATTCTTCGTTTTCACCCATTATAGTTTCCATCTCTTCCTTCACCTGAATTTCATGCTCTGAGCCGTAAAGCTTATCTATTGCATCAAGGATGGAGGATTCCGATGCAACGGCAGGCTGAATGTTTAATCCCGTAAGAAACCTAAGCTCTTCTATTGCATAAAGATTCGTTGGATCAGCCATAGCAACAGTCAGAGTTGCTCCTGCTCTATCTATTGGAACCACTAAATACTTCCTTGCCATTTCAGGAGGTATCCAATCCCTAACTTTATTGGAGAGTTCAAATTTTGAAAGATTAATATAAGGATAACCATACTGACGGGATAGAATTGAAGTTACCTGTTCCTCTACAGCAAATCCCAACTTTATAATGATTGAACCCAACCTCCCTCCATGCAATTTCTGATATTCAAGGGCTTCTTCAAGCTGCGAAGGAGTAATAATCCCTTCCTTTATTAAAAGCTCACCCAATTTACTGGCCATCTATATCTCCTTTCTTCATTATATCAAAAAGCATCTGAGAGGGCAAGAGAAAAGATAAATTCACTTTTACCTCCGCTTTCAAAATTAAATCCTATTTTCCCACCAAAATGATGATACCTAATATCGCTTAGGAGAGAATAATAATTTTTCCCATTCCACTTCCTGTAGCCACCCCCAAGAGTCAAAATTTTAAAAGACTTAATGACAGAAAGAGAATAATCCCCCTTGTAATCCCTTAAATCAGCTCCCGTAGAAACGGAGAAACTCGGTGTGAGAGAATAGCTCAGAGCACCAATGATAAACTCAGGAGAAAATGTTTTCCCCTTACCTATGGGAACATCAAGAAAGGAAAGTCCCAGGAGTGCCCTTGAGGTAAGAAAACCAGTAACACCAACATCTACGGACATTTCCTTTCCATCTGCCACAGGTTTCTTTCCCATTGAAAGCATGGAAAACTCATCTCCTTTAAGGTTTTCCTTGGAATCCACAGGAAGGGAAATCTCAAAGTCCTTGTAGAAAACATATTTTGTGGTGGTGCCCATAATAATCCTTTTATTTTTTAGCACAAAAGACTTGTTAAAAAAGATAACTCTCCTGTCCCTGATTAAATATTTAACCTCCATATCTAAGGGATTTTCCTGAGAGAAGCTCTTTCCTCTCTCACTATGTGCGATCATGCTTCTGTAATAAACATACCCAAAGCCGCCGCCTTTACCAGTTAACAAAAAATTTCTCGTTTCCATAGCAAAGGAAAACACCTGGTTATCAATTTTGCTCAGGAATGAAAATATCCTATCTTCATCTTTCAATCCTTTCAGCTCTTTCAGGGAATAAAACAGCGAGGAACTGTCCATGGAAAATTTTCCCTGGGAATATTGAATAACAGGAGGATTAAAAAAGGAAAGGGAAGGATTATAGAAAAGTCCTGACTCCTGAGAAAAATTCGTCAGCGCAACGGCAGGCATGAGTCCGAAGGGGTCAAGAACAGGAAGACTAAAATCAGACGCTGTTATTGGAAAAATCAAAATTAATATCGCTAAAATTCTCCTCAAATTCCCAGAATCTCCTTTTCTATTTTTATTATGTCAAGGGATTTTTTTATTCCAATATCTACAAGCTCCAAAAGCTTCTCTTTTGAAAAAGTTCCGCCTTCTCCTGCACCCTGCACCTCAACTACCTCCCCTTTTTCGCTGGCTACTATGTTGAGGTCGAGAAGAGCCTTAGAATCCTCCTCGTAATCAAGGTCCACAAGGATTTTCCCTCCTTTCACTATTCCCAAGCTTACGCCTCCTATGAGCTCTCTCAATGGATTGTCAAACAACTGATTCTCGTACACCATTTTTTTGAAAGCAAGGAAAATTGAAACTACCCCACCAAGAATGCTGGCAATTCTTGTGCCCCCATCTGCTTGAATAACCTCGCAATCCAGCGTGATTGTTTTCTCGCCAAGCATATTAAGATCTGTAACGGCTCTGAGATCTCTTCCTATCATCCTTTGAATTTCATGGCTCCTTCCCGAGACTTTTGTTCCGACTCCTTCCCTTAATCTTCTCTTATCCGTTGATCTGGGAAACATTGAATATTCGGCAGTTATCCAGCCCTTCCCAGCGCCCTTAAGAAAAGGAGGAACCCTATCATCTACTGACGCTGCAGCAAGGATTATATTATTTCCCCATCTTACTAAAGCCGAGCCCTCTGCATATTTTAAATAATTTGGAATTATCTCAATATTCCTAAGTTGGTCCCAAGCCCTATTTTTTCTCATGACTTCTACCTAAATTTATTAAATTCATTCCCCTTCTCTTTTATTTTAGTTCGTAAAGGAACTTTTTCAAGGATTTTCTCAAGTATATCAAAAAAAAATTCTTGTATTTTCGCTTTCCATTTTATTGGAAGAATTCCACCTCTAAAGTTTGGAAGCTTTTTCAACTTAACGAAATCCTTCTCAGTGGTTACGATAAGAGTCTCAGCCGCCATTCTGTATATATTATCAAGATCCTCTTTTTTATGTCTCCAATGGTCAGGGAAGGTTTTCATCCCTTCGATCTTAGAAGGGTCAAAAAGGGAGAAAAATGTTTCAGGCCTTGCGATGCCACAAACAAGATAAACTTTGGAATCTGGAATATTTTCCGGAAAAAGCCTGTAACTAAAACTTACTGGAAGGCGTTCTCCTTCCTCACCTTCAGGAAAAAGCAGGATATCAGCATATTTAAGAGCAGCTTTAGACTCCCTTAAATAAAAAAATGGAATTTTTGATGAGTGAAGAACAACCTCAATTTTCCTTAAGGAAAGGTATTGGAAAGCATCATCAAGAATGAGGATGTCAAGACCCTCTGCCTTTGCCAATTCTGCTGAGATTTCCCTTTTTTTTCCAGCAAAAATCCATGCGTCCTTCAAATTTTCTCTTAAAACGGCAGCCTCATCTCCTGCTTCCCATGGATCTATCTCCTCCCTGGGAGTATAAGTTCTTATACCCTTAATTTTCACACCATAACCTCTCGTTGCCACACCGACTCTCATGCCTTTTCTCAAGAAATGCTCTGCAACTGCTATTGTTACCGGGGTTTTTCCTGTCCCTCCAAAGGCCAAATTTCCTATTGATACAGATGGGATTGGCGATAGTTTTCCCTTTACAAATTCCCTCCTGAAATAATTGAGCCACCTGTAGAAAAAAAGAAGCGGGGAAGCCAATTCAAATCTTAGCGAGGATGAGTTCTGCATTTTTCTTTGTAGCTCCCTTCAATTTGTTAAGCACTTCCCTTCCCTTTTTCCCTTTTTCCGCAAGCTTTCCATCTACTGCAATTCTCATAATATTCGAAAGCTCTTCCTTTGTCTTAAAAATTATGGCCGCCTCTTCCCTCAGGAATTCCTCTGAAAGGTCCCTGAAGTTTTCCATGTGAGGCCCAAATGCAATAGGGGAACCAAAATAGGCAGGTTCAAGGAGATTATGCCCTCCAAATTCTCCAATGCTACCACCTATTATAGAAAGCTCGGCCTTAGAATAAAAATGCGGAAGTTCCCCCATGGTATCAAGAACAAGCACATCCCATTCTTTCTCAACCTTGCTTTTCTTCTGAACCTTAAATCCAAATTTTGCAGTTTCCTCAAATGTTTCCCACGTTCTTTCAGGGTGCCTCGGAGCTATAACAAGTTTTTCTCTCAGCTTGGCATCTTTGTAAGCCTCAAGAACGAATCTATCCTCTTCCCTGCTCATTGTGCTGCCTACCACCATGTATGGTTCATCAATTGGAAATTCTGCAGAGGAAAGTCCTATTTCAAAATCAGCCTTCATATTACCAGTAACCACGACTTTAGAGGGAGCCGCTCCAATATCTATAAACTTCTCCCTGTAGTCTTCACTTTGAACGCAAATTAGATTGAACTTTCCAAGGAGATTTTTCATAAAGGGTCTCAGTTTTCTATATCCTCTAAGGCTTCCCTCAGAAACTCTTCCATTTACAAGAAAGATCGGAATTCCCATCCTCCAGGATTCATTTATAAAATTTGGCCACAGTTCTGTTTCAGCTATAACTATTCCGTTGGGGTCTATCACTCTCAGGAACTTCCTGACAACGAATGGTAGGTCAAAGGGAAAATGAAACAAATAAAATTTCGCGAGCTTCTTTCTGGCAATTTCCATACCGGTTGAAGTCGTTGTTGATACGAGAACCTCAATTCCCTTTTCTTCTAAAAGGTTAGCAAGAGGATAAAGGGAAACAACCTCCCCAACTGAAACCCCATGGAGCCAAAGCCTCTTCCTCTCCTTTTTTGCAATCGCAGGAGGATGAAGCCTTTTGCCCACAATCATCCTCTTCCCTTTTATTTTGCTCTTTAAAAGGTAAAATATTAGGGCAAAGGGAAAAATCAAGTAGGAAAAAATTCTGAAAAACACAGGGAATTTTAGCATGGAAGAAACAAAGAAGGAAATAATCGTAAGGATGCCAAACTGGTTAGGGGATTGTATAATGACTATCCCTGCCCTTAAGGCCCTGAGCAAGAATTATTCTCTAATCCTTCTGGGAAAAAAGTGGCTTCAGGAAATCTTCCGGGGGCAGGAATTCTACAAGAAAATAATACCTTACAAAGGCCTCTTTAAGAAATGCCCAAGGATAGAAATAGGACTTCTTTTCACCAATTCCTTTTCCTCGGCCTTTCATTTTTTCCTCTGTGGAATTAAGAGGAGGATAGGATATTCCACAGACATAAGAAGCTTCCTTCTTACGGATAGAATCCCGCCGAGGAAAAATCTTCATCAGGTTCTCCAATACAATTATCTCGCCAGGTATCTAGTGGGAGAGTTCCATGAGGAAATGAAACTGAGGATTTCTCAAGAGGAAAAGGAATACGATGTGATAATTCTTCCCGGCGCTTCAAAGCAGGCTAAAAGATGGGGTGAAAAAAAGTTCAGGAAGCTGGGAGAATCCTTAGTCAAGGATAACTTTTCCGTGCTCTATGTAGGTGCGAAATTTGAGGAGGAGCTACTGAAAAGAGCTTCAGGAAAAATGGAATATTCAATTCCTTCTCTTGGAGAATTACCAGCTATACTTTCAAGAGCAAGGCTTGTTGTTGGAAACGACACAGGACCAATACACATTGCTGCAGCAGTTGGCACAAAAGTCCTTCCCATATTCGGGCCTACCGACCCAAAACTTACAGCCCCATGGGGACAGAAAAACTCATATATTTACAAAAATCCTCCCTGTGGACCCTGCCATAGGAAAACCTGTCCTGAAAAAAAACATATATGTATGAACCAGATAAAAGTGGAAGAAGTGAGGAAAAAGATTCTTGACGCCCTAAAAACTTAATATCACTTTTTCTCTTACCTTTCCCTCAAAAACCTCCACCCCTATTCCATCTCCCTGAGGGACTGAAATGTATCCAGGAGAGGAAAATGTAAATTCAGGTGTCACATCATCGTGAAAATACCTTTTTGTCTCAGAAAGGTCAGCAGGAAGAACAAAAGGGGGAAGGGAAGCGAGATGAAGATTGTGCGCCCTTCCAACCCCACTTTCAAGCATCCCCCCACAAAAAAAGGGGAGGCTTTTATCATTGCCAAACTTAGAAGCTTTTAGGACTTCTCTCACTCCGCCGATTCTTCCAACCTTTATGTTAGCTATGGATAGGGAACCCATAAAATAGGCCTCCTCAAGTTTCCTTGCTGAAGTTATGCTCTCATCAAGGGCTACAGGATTATTTATCTTCTTCCTGAGAAGAGAGTGAAAATAGAGATCATTATTGTATAATGGTTGCTCAAGGAAAAGTAGCTTGAATTCATCAAGGGATTTCAGAAGTTCAAAATCGTCCTTATTATAGGCCGAATTCGCATCCACACCAAGAGGTAAATGGGGAAAATTCTCCCTTATAATCCTGATAACTTCCCTATCCCATTCAGGAGCTATCTTTATCTTAATTCTCAGATAACCCTCGCCCCAAAAATGGGAAATTCTTTCTACAAGCTCATCTACGGTCCTTTGAATTCCTATGCTTACCCCTACAGGGATTTCTTTTCTCTGACCCCCATACAATTTCCAAAGAGGTTTCCCTTCTATTTTACCCTTAAGATCCCATAAAGCAAGGGAAATTCCCGCCTTTGCCATCCTATTCCCTTTAAATCTTTCAGCTTGTTCTTCAAAACACTTAGGCTTAAGTCCGCATTTTAATGCAAGGGGAAAAAGGAATTCTTTCAAAGCGAGAATGGCCGAAGAAATTGTCTCCTCATTATAAAGTGGAAGTTCTCCTGCCGTTATCTCTCCCCATCCTGAATACTCGCCTTTCGTGGCTTTCACAATGAGAATTTTTCTCTCGCTTTCCTTGCCGAAACTTGTCTTGAAAGCATGCACAAGAGGAAGTTTTGTTAGAAACCCCTCTATTTTCTTCTCATTTTGTAATAACAAATATCACCTCTACCGAAACTGAATATTTCATACTCAGGGATAAGGAACTTAAAGGCTTGATCAACAGCAGTAAACCATTTCATCGCCTTCCCATAAGGAAGAGAATTTATATCAGTTGGGATCCTTACTCCTATTACCTTCTCCTTCTTTAACTTTATATCTCCTGGGCCATCCTCAAAGAGAATAAAGCTTGGTTCTTTTTCATTCTTTCTGAAATTCCCTTCCAATCCCCATTCCACAAGAAATCTGTGAGTGGGAAATCCCTTAGAAGTCTTTGAACTTATGGGTCCATAAAAATCACTGAAATATTTGAAAATTCTTGCACCGAGCTTGTTTATATTAAAATGAGCATTTTTTGCCTGAAGAGGATCAAAAGTCCATGTAATCTTTTTGTAGCCCATCTTTTTCGCCTCTTCTCTTTGAAAAATTTTAAGCCTGTATCCTATTCCCTTGCCCTGGAATTCGGGCAGAACCGCAGTCATATGGCTGTGAAGCACAATTTCTCTTCCTTCAAGAAGCGGAAAAGCAAGCGAAAAAGCTACCATTTTATCATCATAAAAGGCACCGAGAACTAACCCTCCAAATTGGGCCGAAAGGACATAAATTGGCAGCGGAATAACATCCTCCAATGACTCAAACTCCCAAGCCCTCTTCTGAATTTCAATTGCGCTTTTTAGCTCTTCTATATCAACTATCCTTCTTATCATCTTATCTTCAGGGAGGAAAGGGCTACCAGCGAAAGAATAAAGGAGATTATCCAGAGTCTTATGACGATCTTTGTCTCCCCCCACCCTAAATGCTGGAAAGTATGGTGAAGCGGTGCTCTATATAATATTCTCTTTCCCAAAAGCTTTATCCCTATATAATCCTGGATGAAGGTGGAGAAAATTTCCAGGACAAAAACTCCTCCTGCAAAGAGGAAAAGGACCTCCTGTTTGAGAAGAACTGCCTGAGTTGCTATAAACCCTCCGATAAGCAGAGAACCCGTGTCCCCAAGGAAAACCTCAGCAGGAAAAGAATTAAACCATAAAAAGCCTATAGCTGAGCCGATAAGCGCTGCTGAAAAAATCAGGATTTCATGGGTTCCCGGAACATAAGGAAAAAGAAGGTAGGAGGCTATCTTTACATTTCCCATAACATAAGCAAAAACACCGAAAACCGAAATCGTCATTATTGAAGGGACTATTGCAAGACCATCAAGTCCATCGGTTACGTTGACTGAATTCGTCACAAAAGCATAATAAATTATTATAAAAAGAGTGTAAATCACAGGGGGAAGAACGAGGAGGGGATTTTTCACAAATGGAATGTAAAAACCAAGAGCTATATCCTGGGGAAGAGGGGATATCTCAGGTCTGAATATGATTAAGGAAATTACAAAACCAAAAGTAAACTGGGCAAAAAGCTTGGGCCATCTGCTCAGTCCCCCTCCAACCCTCAGCTTAATTACATCATCAAGACCTCCTAAAAAGGAAAACCACAAGAGAGCCAAAAAAAGAATTTCGACAAATTTATTGGAAAGATCGCACCACAACAGGGCTGAAACACCGGTAAAAAGAAGAATTATGAAGCCTCCCATTGTAGGTGTTCCCCTCTTTGTTTTTCCATAATCCATGTAACTCCTTGGATAATCCCTTATCCCCCTATGATAAAGGTGTCTTATTATCGGACCCCCAAGGATCAGGGTCAGAAGCAAAGCAGTCAGACCTGCAAAAATAGTCCTTGAACTAACATAGACGAGGAGCCTTGAGGCCGGGAATTGTCCAAGAAAAATTTTCCCTAAATAATAGAACATTATTTGCCTCTAAACTCGGCTATCTTTTCCTTTATAGGAAACAAGACACTAAAACCCTCACTTATATCTATTATCTTTTTCCCCTCCTCTTCCGCTTCCTCCTTCGTTATCATCCCCCTTTCAAGAAGTTTACAAATGGCTTCGGTGCAGGCAAGTCTCAACTTATAGTTTCCCCGAGAATAAAATCTCCTTATCCTTGGGAAAATCTCCTTTCCAAAAAGACTCGCCAAAGAAAGAATGGCTCTCATCCTAACTTCAAATCTTCCATCCTCAAGCAATCTGTAAAGCACCACCTTTACATCCTCCGAAGAAATTCCATAAATCCCTATGCCTCTTGCAGCCTCCGCCCTTACCTCGTAATAATTATCTTTGCACGCATCAATCAAGGCTTTTAGGCTCTTTTCACTCGGTGAAAGTTTGGAAAGCGCCCTTGCAGAATTCCTCCTTAAAAAGCCAACTTTTTCCTCCCTCAAAAATTTCTCAAGAACATCTCTAAATCTTTCATATCCAAATACTTCAACTAATTTAACCCCAATATTTCTCATCTTCCAGTTCGGAGAGCGAAGAAGGGCCTCTGTTCTTAGCTCCATCTCTTCCCTGTAAGGCTCGGGCTCTCTTCTCAGGGCATCAAGCATCTGCTCGGGGGGAAGAAGAAGCGGAGAAACTGTCTCCCTTTTTCTCTTCCTCACAGATGATTTCGTCATGAAGTAAAATAGAACGAAGAAAACAACCGCTAAGGTGAAAGAAAGGGTAAGGACCAAAAGTAGAGAGAAAAAGTGGGAGATTATCCTTATACCTCGGAGCAAGCTGAAAAATGCATAGCCACTACCCACGCTTATCAAGGAAGCTGTAAACCACTTCAAGAAGGACTTCCCTATCCTTCTCCATTTTATTTCCATCTTATCCCTTTTCATCCTAAAAGAAAGTATAAAAAATCTAAGGATTGCTGCAAAATAAAGAGAAATTGAAGTTGCCAATGCAAGGCCTTTAAAACTCAGGGAAGTTCTAACCAGAATTATGCTGAGAATAACATTCAATATTATAGCTGAGGCATTGGTAAACATTGATATATGAGTTTCAAGTCTGGCAGAGAATATCTTTCCTGCCATGGAGCTTAGTCCCCAAGCAATTATTGAAAGAGAGTAAAAACCAAGACACGCAGAGGTTACCGAAACAGCTTTCATATCAAAAGCGCCTCTCTTGAAGAGGATCTCAATTATGGGACTTGCAAATACTAAGGTGAATAAAGTAGCAGGAAGGAGGGTCAGGAACTGAAGTTCAAATCCCCTGTAAAGTACCCCTAAAGTTTCTTCCTTCTGCCTGGATGCAAGCTTAGAGGAGAAATCCTTAAGCACAACATTGTTTATTGAATTTCCTATAACATTTACTGGAAGCCTGAATACTATTGCAGCAAAATAAAGAGCTGCAACAGCACCATTTTCAAGAGGCGTGGCAAGGATCTTATCAACCACATCCGAAAGCTTGGAAAACGAAACATCCAAAAGAATTGGGAGGCTAAGAAGAACAATAATCCACAGAGCTCCCTGAAAGGAAAATGAGAACTTCCCGCTGTTTCCTAATCTTTCTTTAGTCTCTGAAGACGAAAGAAGGAAAAGGAGATAAATGACCTGAAGAACACCCCCAACGAGAACGCCTATCCCAAGGGAAAAAATCCCAAATTTCCATGAGAGAAAAACGACTGAGAAAATTATCCCGAGACTATAAAATGATGCTGAGCCCTCGGCATGGGCGAATCTGTCAGATGCTTTAAGAAGGGAAGAGCCCCATCCTGCTATAGAAACAATAATTAGGAAGGGAAGCATTAACCTTGTAAGAGCCATCCCTTGAGAAAGAACTCCTTTCTTAACAAATCCTGGGGCAATGTACCTGAACCAGGAGGGAATTGTAATTTCGAGAAGGATTACAAGAGAAAGAGAGGAAATAAGAAAAAAGGAAAGCACAGAATAGGCGAGCTTCCAGTGATTTCCCCCTCTATGTTTAACCCTGAGAAATGTGGGGAGAAAAGCATTATCCATAGTGTTTTCCCCAACAACCCTTCTGAAGAAATTCGCAACCATAAGGGCAACTGCGAAAATGTCGGTCTGGAGACTCGCCCCAAAATATCCCCCTATAAATATCTCCCTTAGGAACCCGAAACTTCTTGAAATCAGAATGCCAAATGCTGAGGATGCAAACCTTCCTTTAAAGCTTCTCTGAATTTCTTCCCTTATCTCTTCCTCCTCTTCCACAAATTCCAGCTCCTGACCCTGGAGGTTTATTCTGGCTCTTCTGCCTATTTCTCCATATCCTTCCAATATACCTTTTCCATCTTTAACCCTGAATATTATTTTCCCCCTAAAATCTTTTATCCTAACTGTGGAAAAAAGGGAAGATGAAATTGTATTTCTGGAAAAAATAAGGGGATATTTTTCCCCTCTCCACACAAGATAAAAGCTCTTCCTCTTAGTCCTCCTTCCTGAAACAACGTTTTTAAATAAATCCTTAATCCCGATCTCAGGCTTCTCCTCCGAAAGTTTTGAGAAATTGGCTTTTACCTCTTCTATCTTTTCTTTCAATCTTTTTATATGCTGGAAGAGGACCTCAGTAGAAAGGCCTGCAATATAATCCTCAAAGGCTATTTCAGCAACCCCTGCTCTGTTAAGGAAAATTGCATTAGATAGCTGATGCTCTCCAGGAAGACCTATTTTAGGAACAAGAATTGCCGGGATCTTCACCCTTTTTATTTCTTCTACTGTCCCGGCCCCTGCCCTGGATATAACAAGGTCAGCAGCAGAATAGGCTATCTCCATCTCATGGATATACTCTTTCAGGAAATATCTCTCATCCCCCTCGGTTCCTACCTCGGAAAGTATCTTCTTCGTGTCTTCATAAGCATTATAGCCTTCACTTCCTATTCCCGTTGAATGAATTATCCAGTAACCTTCCTTTAGAAGTTTGGGAGAAAGCTTTGCTACAGCTCTGTTTATTGACCTTGCCCCTCTGCTTCCTCCCGTAACAAGGATTACAAATGCACCTTTTCGCAATCCGAGTTTTTTCCTTGCCTTCTCCTTCTCTATCTTCTTTATCTTGGTTCTTAAGGGATACCCTGTAAAATAAACCCTCCCCTTGAGAAATTTTTTAGTATCCGGAAAGCTTACTCCGAGCACATCCGCAAATGAAGACAAAATTCTGTTAGCCCTGCCGGGAATGAGGTTTTGCTCATGCACCAATATGGGAATTGAAAGAAGCCTTGAAGCAAGGACAACAGGGACTGAAACATATCCTCCGCTGGATATAAGCACCACAGGCCTGATCTTTCTCAACTTCTTATAGGCCAGAAAAAATCCGATCGGAAGAACAAATAAGAATTTCAAAAATCCCAGTATGTCCTTTTTTGAGGTGGGAAAAGGAACTGCAGGGATAGGGATAAAATCCATCCCTTCAACAATTTTTGCCTCAGCACCTTTTCTTGTTCCAAAATAGAAAAATTCACCCCTTAGCATTTCTGCTATAGCAAGAAGAGGATAAACATGTCCTCCTGTTCCTCCCCCACTTAAAGCAATCTTCATGAACTAATCTTACCAAATAGGTTATAATAGGAAAAGTGAAAGAAAATGCGGTGCTTTTATTGAACCCGGAAGCGGGAACAAGGAAAAAACTGAGGGAAACAATACCAAAGATATTATCTAAAAGATATGAGATAAAAATTCTTAAGACAAAAGGGAAAAGGGAAACTAATGAGGAACTGGAAAGATTATCTCCAGAAATAGTTTTTGCAGCAGGGGGTGATGGAACCGTAAATAGTATTCTTCCCTACCTATACAAGAGTCATGCTTACCTCGGGCTTTTGCCCTATGGGTCAGGCAACGGGTTGGCAAGGAACCTTAAAACCCCTTTAAACCTTGAAAAAGCTGCCACAAAGCTCCTCAATCCAAAAAAACTTAGGTTAGACCTCGGAATCATAAATGAGAAAATGTATTTTATAAATGTTGCGGGAGTAGGATTTGACGGGTATATTGCTCATGAGTTTGAAAATTCCAAAAATAGAGGTATCTCTCCATATATCATCGCTGGTCTGAAGGGTTACATAGGCTTCAAGGAATTTTCCTACAGATTTGAAGATCAGGAGGGGAGAGCCTTTCTAATTGCCCTGGCAAATTTCCCCCAATATGGAGGGGAAGCAAGGATAGCACCCGGGGCCAAGCCAGGAGATGGGTTAATTGATATAGTTTTTCTGAGGAAGCCTCCTTTGAGTTATGCCTTAACAAATTTTCCAAGATTATTTACAGGGGGAATAGAAAGATTAAGTCTTTACAAGAAAATTAAAAGAAAAGAAACATTAATCTTTCTTGAACCTCCACAACTTTCTCATAATGATGGAGAAAGCGGCCCCCTTCTTTCCACAATTTCTCTTCAGGTAAAAAAGAGGGCCATAAATGTTCTAAGGTAAATCTATTCCGTTGCCTTTTCCGCGAGGATTCCTAAAACTTCGATTCCTTCACTTCTCATCTCAACAAGAACATCGGAAATGATATCAAAGGTAATTTCCTTATCTGCCTTTAGATAAACAACCTTATTGGGCATGGATCCCAGATCCTCTGAGAGTTTAGGGCCAAGGTCATCAAGAATTTTTACTTCCTCTATTCTTCCCCTGTTGGATATGTAATACCTGGGTTTTTTTGTTACCTGATCAATTGCAATACCAACATATATCATATTGGAAGGTTCAGGTTGATTTGTCGTATTCAGGGCCTCAGGCAATCTGACCACAACCCCTGAAGCAACCATTGGGGTAATTATCATGAAGATTATCAGCAGGACTAAAAGGACATCGCAGAAAGGAACAACATTGGGTTCAGATTTAACTCCAGCTCCAACTTCTGTGCCCATATCATTTCCTCTTTATGCTTCCTTCATTTCCCTTGAGAAATAATCAATTATCTCCGACCCGGCATTGGCCATTTCAGCGGTGAGAATATCAACCTGGGAAAGATAGAAGTTGTAAAACCAGACTGCAGGCACAGCAACAAAGATTCCTGTTCCTGTAGTAACAAGAGCTTCTGCGATCCCTGCGGCCACTGTCCCTATCCCACCGGCCCCTGTAATAGCCATACTGTGGAAAGCATTGATTATTCCGAAAACGGTTCCAAACAGACCGATGAACGGAGAGGTGGAAGCTATTGTGGCAAGCGCATTTAATCCTCTCTTTAGCTCTTTGTTAACCTTTACCGTTGCCCTTTCTATCGCTCTCTGAGAAGCTTCAATCCTCGCCTCTATTGAAACACCAAGCTCACTCTGATGTTGGTATTCTTGAAGGCCAGCTGAAACAACCTTACCAAGGTGGCTACGGCGAAATTTGCTCCTGGTAGAAAGAGTTATTGCTTCGTCAACTTTCTCCTCTTTCAAAAGTCTGGCAAGTTTTGGAGCCAGTTCCTTACTCTGCTTCTTTACTATGCTGTAATAAATGAACCTCTCCACCCCGACGGCCAAGGACCAGATGGAAAGGATTATGAGGGTTATTACAACCCCTTTTGCTATTAATCCCATGGTTGCCCACAGTTCTGCAGGTGTTAATTGCATTCTATACCTCCCTTTTCCTTATTTTATTTTAAATTAAAATGGACAGTAAGGCTAAATTTCA
This sequence comes from Acidobacteriota bacterium, assembly GCA_015486055.1. Classification (GTDB taxonomy): domain Bacteria; phylum Acidobacteriota; class Aminicenantia; order S016-38; family S016-38; genus S016-38. The sequence continues at coordinate 21,989 of WFSJ01000015.1, read as the reverse complement.
CGGGTTTTGGAATCCCATTAATCACCATCGGCTCAAACTTCCACTGCCTTACGGCATCTATTGCTGCCTTAGTAAGAAGTGGGTGAGGTGAAGAAAGAACCTTTATTCTAACAACATTTCCATAAATATCTGTTATGCACTGAAGTATAACAATACCTTGAACCCTTATTTTCTTTGCAAGTTCTGGATATTCTGGAATTACTCTCTTTATTATTTTGGGCGGCTGAACAATCACCTTAGCATTTTCCAGATCTCCACCTACTTCTCCTCCTACAACATCAACAAGGCTTCCCTCTTTAACTCCTCCCTCAATTCCGCCTTCTACTCCGCCTTCTACTCCCTCTCCAATCCCTTGGAGACCTTGAAGCAAACCCGTATCTGCTTCTTCTGGTTCCTCTTCTGGAATGTTAAGAGGGGCAACAAGGGCCTGGGTTTGTGGCTGCTTCTGCTGCTCTTTCTTAAGCTGCTTCAGCTTCTCCTGAAGTTTCTTGTTCACTTTCTTCCCTCCCTTTGGAGGTGGAGGTGGAGGTGGAGGTGGAGGTGGAGCTAAGAAAGCAGCATTTACAGCGTATTTTGGAAGATTGGCTTTTGAAAGAATGGGTATTATAACCAGAGCTGAGATAACTATAATGTGGAAAACCACTGACAGAAAACTCATTAGCCCTGTTTTCCCTTTATCTTTTTTAGGAGTTGATGAAATCATCCATTCTGTAAACATATCTACCTCCTTTTTTAGTATAGCACATTTTCCCCACCAAAACAACAAAATTTCTATTTTTTTTAGCCAATTTTATCCTACTTTAAGAGTCCTTTGAGCCCGTAGAATTTGTTCCAAATGCTGAGATAAGCACAGGATTGATATATCGAGGAATAGGTTCCAACTACTACGCCTATGAGCATTGTCAAAGCAAATCCCCTTATAACTTCCCCCCCGAATATGTAAAGAGCAAGAAGAGCAAGCAATGTTGTTCCAGAAGTAAGTATTGTTCTAGATAGAGTCTGATTTATGCTGGAATTTAAAAGCCCGTCGAAGCCTGTTTCCTTCTTTTTTCTGAATGCGGGCATATTCTCTCTTACCCTATCGAAAATAACTATGGTGTCATTTATAGAATACCCTACAATCGTTAGAATGGCCGCAACTATTTGGAGATTGAATACTATTTTTAGAAAGTATATAAATGCGAGGGTTACAAGAACATCATGCCCAAGAGTAAGGATTGCTGAAACCCCATAAAGGAATTTAAATCTGAATGCGATGTAAACCAACATCCCCAAAAGTGCCCAGATAGTGGCAAGAGTAGCCTTATGCCTTAAAATCTTCCCAACCTGAGGTCCAACATATTCAACCCTCATCAAAGAGATACTCCCCAAGAAAGTTTTATCCTTGAGATAATCAAGAGGGGCTCTGGGAAGTCCTGCCTCGGAAAGCTCTTCAAAGCTCTTTATTATCTTCTCTTCCTTCTTAACCTCTCCGATTTTCTTCGACCACTCCGCAGCTTTTTCTTGCGGAAACGCCTTCCCCAGTATATCTCTTATTTCACCTTCCGATAGAGCATTTAAGTTCTGCTTACTCTTAGCTATCTGTCTCTCTTCAGGGGTCATAATAACCTGCATGACTTTATTTGCAATCTTGAGATGTTCTTCCTCCTCACCCTTGCCCATTTTTTCAATTCTGATTATGTATTCATCACCGGAATTTTCAACTGATTGAATCACTGCTGAGGAAAATCCCTCTTTTCTCAACGCTTTCCTCAAATTTCCTATTTTAATAGGATGAGAGAACTTTGCCTGAAGAAGGGTTCCGCCCTTGAAGTCAATTCCAAAATTCAGGCCGTTCTTGTTTATAAATATCAGCCCTGCTATTATTATCGATCCTGAGACAAGGAAAGCAAGATATTTTGCCTTCAGAAAGTTTATTCTTGGATTTTTGAATAATACCATTTTCCTTCTCCTATATGCTTATTTTCTCTACCTTTTTCTTTCCAAAATACATGAGTTCAAATATTGCCTTGGAAACGAACACTGCAGTGAATATGGAAGCTATAATTCCTACGATAAGCGTGACGGCAAACCCCCTTATTGGACCTGTTCCAAAGTTATAGAGGAAAATTGAGGCAATGATGGTCGTCAGGTTGGCATCGAGGATTGTGGTGAATGCCCTTGAAAACCCCACATCAATTGCGGCAATTGGAGACTTTCCATTGCGAATTTCTTCCCTTATCCTTTCAAATATGAGAACATTGGCATCAACTGACATTCCTATGGTAAGAACTATCCCGGCTATTCCCGGAAGTGTAAGGGCTGCCCTGAATAAAGCCAATGTGCCGAAGATTATTATCATATTCAAACTGAGAGCTATGGTGGCATTTATCCCTGCAAGATTGTAATAGAGAATCATAAAAATCATGACAAGAAGAAGGGCGAGGATCGAGGCCTTGAGACCTTTTCTTATGGAATCTGCTCCAAGTGATGGACCAATAGTTCTCTCCTCAACTATCTTTATTGATGCTGGAAGTGAACCTGTTCTTAAAATGAGGGCAAGATCGTGCGCCTGATCTGCTGTAAAATTGCCTTCTATTATTCCATTATCAAATATTGTTGCTTTTATGTTGGGGGCACTTTCTATCACATTGTCGAGGACAATAGCAAGCTGACGACCTATGTTCTGGCTTGTAACTTTTTCAAATTTTCTTGCCCCTTCAGCATTTAGCTGGAAACAAACTGCAGGAAGATTATATGTATCTACACACCTTCTCGCAGTCTTCAAATCTCTACCTGTAACAGATGCAATTTTATCCACCACAAGATATCCCCCTTCCTTGCTGGGAAGAATCTGAAGGTTTTCTGGAAGTTTTCCTCCATATTTCTTAAGGGCATCTGCCCTCGTTGGAAAAGGACCATCTTTTACGAGTTTCAGTTCGAGAAGCGCTGTATTCTTTATAAGGGACCTAACCCTCCTCGGGTTGTCCACACCTGGAAGCTCAACAACTATTTTATCCCCGTGCAACCCTTGCCTTTGGATTACAGGTTCAGCAATCCCGAACTCGTCAACCCTCCTTCTTATTGTCTCAAGAGATTCCTCCACCGAGGTCTCCCTTATATTGGAGATTTCCTTGGCCCTCATAGCAAGATCTGCTTTACCCTCAACTACACTGGAATAATTCCAGTCCTTGAAATTACTCCTAACAACAGCATTAAAATCTCTTTCTCTTGTATCAGGTATACCCTCAATGGATATGTTATTAATGCCTTTCCCGTAAATCCTTCCAACCTTTATCCCTTCATCTTCAAGCAGGGATTTAAGCCTCAAAATTTCCTGGTCCCTTTCCATCTTAACTGCATCATCTGTAACCACTTGAAGAACAAGGTGCATTCCACCTTTAAGGTCAAGACCAAGTTTTACCTTCTTTGAAGGGGGAACCATAAAATAGATGGAAAAGGCAATAACAAAAAAGATAATGGCAAATTTCCACTCTATCTTTCTTTTCATCTTTACCTCTTCTTTGTTACATTGGTTACATAGTTCTTTATAACTTCAAATTTTGTACCCTTGGAATCAACTTCTATCCTATCCTCATAAACAGTAGTGACTTTCCCAACTATCCCACCTGCTGTTACTACCCCATCCCCAACTTCTATAGAATTCACCAGCTCCTGATGTTTCTTCTGCCTCTTCTTTGCTGGCAGAATAAGAAGAAGGTAGAAAACTATAAATATCAGGGCTATCATTATCAGGGAGCCCATAAAGGAACCCCCTGGCTTCGTTGTTTGTCCTGCCGCCTGAGCATAAAGTGCACTTATCATTTATTCCTCCAAACTTTTTTCATCTCCCTCAAAAAACTCTCAAGGGAATTATCCTTAATATATTTACGAATTTTATTCATTATGTCAAGAAAGAATTTCAGGTTTATATAGGTATTATAAAGAGAAGAATTTATGTGTGATGTGGAGTAAAGATGTCTCAAAAGCGCTTTTGAAAAGGGAATTTCAGGACAGGGAAGTTCAAAATTCTCCTTAAAATCAGCCCTTTTTACATTGAGTTTCCCATAGGAACTAAATATCTGTCCTCTCCTTCCGTTCCTTGTAGGAAGAACACAGTCAAAGAGATCTACCCCAAGGGATATAGCTTTTACCATCTGATAGGGTTCCCCGACTCCCATCAAATATCTCGGTTTCCCCTCAGGAAGGATATTTTCTACGAGCTCTATTGTCCTGAACATCTCTTCTTCTTTTTCACCCACGCTTAAGCCCCCTATTGCATATCCATCAAAACCCATTGAAACAAGTTCCTCGGCTGATTTTAATCTCAGATCCTGGTAAATTCCACCCTGAACAATACCGAAAACTCCAGATTCATCTTTATATTTTCCCCTTTTTCTTGCGGCTCTCTCAGCCCATCTGAGAGTCCTTGCTGTTGCGTTCTCTACCTCATTCCTTGAGCACTTGTTGGAAACGAAGTGGTCAAGCACCATCGCTATATTAACTTTGATCCTGAGCTGAAATTCAAGGACATCCTCGGGGGTGAGGAAATGATTGCTCCCATCAATTGGTGACAAAAAGCCTATACCCTCCTCTTTCACTTCTATCCTCCCTGAAAGGCTGAATATTTGATATCCCCCTGAATCTGTAAGGACTGCTCCAGGCCATCCCATAAATTTTGCAACTCCCCCTGATTTTTCTATCACATCTATGCCTGGCTTTAAATAGAGATGATAAAGATTTGAAAGGAGCAGTTTATAACCCATTTCCCACAACTGAGAAGGAAAAATACCCTTTACGGCCCCCTCTGAACCTACAGGCATAAAGGCAGGGGTAATAACAGGACCTGCCCTTGTATGAAGCACCCCCACCCTTGCTTTTGTATTTTTATCCTTCCACAAAACCTCAAATTTCATTTATTAAACCTGAAGTATATTACATCTCCATCTTGGACAATATAATCTTTCCCTTCCAAATGTAGTTTTCCTTTTTCCCTCAATCCTGACCATCCTTTTGCCTCTACAAATTCGTCTAACTTCCCAACCTCTGCTTTTATAAATCCCTGTGCTATATCTGAATGAATTTTTCCTGCTGCATCTATGGCTCTTGTGCCTTTTCTTACTTCCCAAGCCCTTGTTTCTTTTTCTCCTGGAGTGTAGAAAACAACAAGTTCAAGAATTTCAAAAGCCTTTGATAAAAATTTTTCGCTCTTTAACTCATTTATCCCGAACTCCTCCATCAGTTCTTTTCTCTCACCATCGGAAAGGGAAAGGAGCTCAAGTTCTGTTCTTGCATCTATTGCAAATCCTCCCTTCATTCTTCCCCTTATTCTTTTTGCCTCCTTCTCCCATTTCTCTATTTCCTCAAATTTGCAATTTATCACATGAATTATTGGCTTCAGAGAAAGAAGCCCAAGACCCTTTAAGTATCCTTCCTCTTCCATCTCCTCCCTGAGGGGTTTTCCATTTTCAAGAACCCCTTTCACCTTGCGAAAAAATTCTATTCCCTTTTCAGCTTCTTTATCCTTTCTCCTTAAATATTCTTTCCCCAGTTTCTCAAGCTTTAAGGAAATGCTCTCAAGATCGGTTGATATAAATTCTTCCTCCATTTTTTCTACTTCCTTTACAGGGTCGGTTGATCTTACAATATGTAGAACAGCATCTCCTGAACGGAGTTCGCTTGTCTCCTCCATGGGCAAAGGGTCAACAAAAGCAAGATTTATAGGCGTTCTTTTCTTTGAGTTACACACCTCTGCTAAGACATTTAGCCGATGGTCAGGAACCCGAACCATAGCAAGACGCTTTTTTTTCTCCCCAAGGCCTGTGAGGAGATTAAAAAATGTAGTTCTTCCGCTCTGACTTTTTCCAAATATTACAAACTTCATCTCACTATAGAGCCAGGAGGAACTTCCCCTGGAACGTCAAGAAGATAAGGTTTACCTTTAATATCAGCGGCAAGAAGCATGCCCTGAGATTCGTAACCCCTTAGTTTAACAGGTTTTAGGTTCGAAACCACAACTATCTTTCTTCCGATGAGCTCCTCAGGACTATAGTACTGCTTCAAACCTGCAACGAGTTGTCTTTGATGATCTCCCATATCAACCTTCAACAAGTAAAGCTTATCAGCATTCTCTATTTCGCTCACCTCAATGATTTTTCCCACCTTGAGGCCCATTTTTCTGAAATCTTCAATATTTACATAGTTTTTTTCTTCCTCCATTTTTGTTTCCTCCTTGAAGAATTCTTCCTTCCCAATCCTTGGAAAAAGCTTCTCAATGGACTTTATTTTTCGCCCTTCTTTATACCTATCCCATGAAAAATCCAAGTTCTCTCCATCTATAGCCTTTATTATCTTTCCTGTTGAAGACGGCATCACAGGATATACGAATTTTGAAGAGCAAAATATAGCTCTCAGGGCAGTAAGCAGTACCCTTGATGTCCTTTTAGGATTCTTCCTCCCAGTTTTCCACGGTTCAGTCTTCACTAAATACTTGTTTATAGAACGGAGATAATCCCACAGAAATGTTAAGCCTTTAGAGAATTCATAATTATCATAGGCTTCCTTTACCTCTGCTTCTGTTTCAAGCCAGTTCTTTCTCATTTCCACATCTTTATCCTCTTCAGGACCTGGTGCTGGAAGGACCCCACCAAAGTACTTAAGAGCCATTGTAATAGTCCTCGAAACTATATTTCCAAGTTCATTGGCAAGGTCAGCATTATACCTTTCTATAAAGGATTCATGGGAAAAATTGCCATCCAGACCTATTGTCGTTTCTCTTAGAAGAAAATACCTTAGAGCATCAGCCCCGAAGTTATCTATAAGTATTTGGGGCGCAAGGACATTTCCTGTGTGCTTTGACATCTTCTTTTTGTTAACGAGCCACCATCCATGGGAAAGGATTTTCTTTGGCAACTCAAATCCAGCAGCCATCAGAAAGGCTGGCCAATAAACTGCATGGAATATTATTATGTCCTTTCCAATTATATGAAGATCAACTGGCCAATAATGCTCAAATTCTCCCCTGAGTCCAGTTATATAGTTAAAAAGCGCATCGAACCAAACATAGATAATATGAGAAGGGTCAGATGGAACATTTATCCCCCATCCTACACTCGTTCTCGTTATGCTCAGGTCTTTCATTCCAGCCTCGACAAAGCTTACAACTTTGTTCATCATGAACTTTGGCTGGACAAAGTCAGGATTTTTTCTGTAGAAATTGAGAAGGGGTTTTTGAAACTCTGAGAGCTTAAAGAAATAGTTTTCCTCTGTTATGAACTCTGTCTTGCTCCCGCAGTCTGGGCATATTTTTACTCCGTCTTCCTCAGGAGCATCGTCAGGGACAAAGTTTTCACAATTGTAGCAGTACCATCCACTGTAACTGCCCTTGTATATATAACCTTTTGATCTCAATGCCTCAAAAATTTCTGCCACCTTCTTTTCATGAAAATCCATGGTCGTCCTTATAAAGAAATCATATTCTATGTTTAAGTCTCTCCATAAATCCTTGAAATAGATCACCATCTCATCGGCAAGAGATTTGGGCGATTTCCCCATTCTCCTTGCTGCCTTTTCTATTTTTCCTCCATGCTCATCCGTTCCTGTAAGATAAAAAACATCATAACCCTTCATCTTCTTGTATCTTGCAATAACATCCCCAATTACAGTGGTATAAGCATGGCCAAGATGGGGTTTCCCATTCACATAATATATAGGAGTTGTAAGATAGAACTTCATTTAGTTTTTCTCCATTGAGACATTATCATCTGACAAGCTTCCTTAACTGATATTTTAAGCTCCTTAGCAAGTTTCTTGCAAGAGGAAAATTCCGGAAGCATATTAAGAGGTTCCCCTTGAAAGTGGGCAATCTTGACTTTGGCTTTTCTACCGAGAATCTCAACTTCCTCTGTTTTCCTCTCAAGTTCTATCCTATCCTTAAAGCTATATCTTAACCCTATTGTAGTTGTTGATGAAAATATTACCCTTGATATATTTTCAAGCCTTTCAGGTCTTGCAATGATCCTTATCAGTGTCCCGGGCCTTCCTTTCTTCATAAAAACAGGGACAAAGAACATGTCAAGGATATTCCCCCGAAGTTCATCCCACAGGTTCCCCAGCAATTCTCCTGTAGAATCATCCACTTCTGTCTCTATCTCCACTATTCTCTTGAATTCTCTTCCTTCATCTATGAGGAAAGCCCTTAAAAAATTAGGGTAGCCAGGAAATTCCTTTGTTCCAAGTCCATATCCAACCGAAACAACTCTACCAGAGGGAATATTTCCCTCCTTTGCAAAGCTTTTCAAAATTGCCGCCCCTGTAGGAGTGGTAAGTTCTGCTTCAGGGCCCTCTGAGAAAATTTCCCTTCCCCTCAGAAGTTCAGCAACAGCTGGGGCTGGAACAGGGAGCAATCCGTGAGAAGTTTTTACATTCCCCCTTCCTATATTCACGGGTGAATGAAGGACTTCCGATGGGAAAATCTTATGGATCAGCCAGGAAGCTGTAAATATATCAAATATAGCATCCCAGGAACCTGCCTCGTGAAGATGAACCTTATCATAGGAACTACCGTGAGCTTTTCCCTCTGCCTTGAAAAGCAATTTGAAAGTCCTGAGGGCCAATTTTTTTACCTCATCTTTCTCGTTTACCTCAGAGATTATTTCCTCCACATCCTGAAAATATGTTTCGCTCAGTCTATCATTAATCTTAAGTGAAAGGTAGAGACCTGAAATTCCGGAATTTTTCTTACTTATTAAGCTCAGCTCTACAGGAAAATTCCATTGTCTTAACTTTTCTCTGAACTCATCCTTCGTTGTCCCTGTAAGCTGCCCAAGGGAGGCAACAGTCATATCCCCTGCAATTCCCATAGTGCATTGAAAATAAAGCTTCATGGGAAGAGATTAAGAAAAACTAAGCTCAGGGTCAAGGGTAAATTTATTTCGCAGATGACAACATTTTCTTAAGGGCTTCCATATTAGCTCCTGAAACTCTATCTCCATTATCAAGGATAAAGGTAGGAACTCCTGTTATTTGGAGTTTCCTTACAAGAATATCTGTAGCTTTGAGGATATCCTCACCCTTTGAACATTTTTCTTTTGAAGGGTTGACTTTCTTCTCCCAATCCTTGGCAAGATATGTATCAAGACCAAATCCCTTGCATACAGCAACTGAGGCGAGATCCCAACCCCTTGGTCTGTGAACGGGAAAGAATAACACCTTTAAATAAACATCGTTTTCTTTTGCTATCTGCTTGATCTGCTTCTCCGCTCTTGCACAGTAAGGACAAACAGGGTCAGTAAACATATAAAGAATTCTTCTTGCAGACTTAGAAGGTTTATACTTCATAACTACCAATTTCTCCACTTCAGGAACCATTGTTTTGAAGTTCTTCTTAAGATTTGCTAATTCCTTATTCCTTACAGTATTAAATGACTCCCTTGTAAGATTCTTCCCCTCCCTAAACAGGTTTCCAATGAGGACAAAATTCTTCCCTATATAGAGAGGATAATATCTCCCATTTGCTTCAACCATAAGTTCACATAAACCTTCCACTTCCTTTTTAGAATAGATTCTGGCCTCAGGAAAATTGGGAATATGCTTTTTTACAGTAGCAATGGTAATCCCTGAGCAAACTCCTTTCTTGGCAGTTTTAGCAAGCACAGGAATAAAAAGGACTAAAACAACTATAAAACTTATCAAATTTCTCTTCATCATTTACCTCCCGTTAAATTTTACTATCAAATATTACTCATTTCAAACTTTCGGGAAATTCTTATTCCTATCGTCTGTCCTTAAGCACTGTCCAGAGAGAATCTCACCGCTATCTTTAAAAAACTTCTTTATTTTAAGAATGGTCCTTGAAGGAACTACAAAAGCAGCAAAAAGCACCCAGAGAACAAGAAGGGAGAAGGAAATTTTATCTTTTACCAAAGCACTTATTATGAAAGCCTCATAAACCATCCCCATCCAGAACATACAAAAAGTCTGCTAAATAATGTCCTTTCTCCAACATTGTCTACAATCTTCCATAAGCATGAATGCTCTAAAATCTTTAATCATGGGAAGCTTGGATGAGATATTCGCCCTATTCTCTATCCTATGAATGTAATCGGGAATTTCTGCCTCCTTAAGCACTTTTGTAAAATCTTGCCCCAGCTCCTTTTTTCCTCAAACACTTAAAATTTGGAAAATAGCCTTCTTCTATCAGAGGCCCTATGAAATCCCAATAGGAAAAGAAGCAATAAGAAAATTACAAGTATCTTTTAAGTTTTAACCTCCATCTCTTTTTTCTCCTTTTTTTCTTCACCGCTAAGAGACTTGTAGAACTGAAAACCTGTACCTGCAGGGACTATCCTTCCGAGAATTACATTTTCCTTTATCCCCTTAAGGTAATCTACCTTACCCTGGATCGCTGCATCTGCGAGGACCTTTGATGTTTCCTGAAAGGAGGCAGCGGAGATGAAGCTCGGAGAATTTAGTGCTGCCCTCGATATTCCAAGAAGATGGGGTTTACCCCTTGCAGGTTTCTTCCCCTTTGCAAGCATTCCTTCATTAACCTTTCGGAATTGATACTTATCAACTATTTGCCCCACTATAAAATCAGTATCCCCGACATCCTCTATAACTATCCAACGAAGCATCTGTCTTATGATTACCTCAATGTGTTTATCGTGAATCTTAACCCCCTGGGGTCTGTAAACCTTCTGCACCTCTTTCAATAGATACTGGGCAAGTTCCTTTTCTCCAAGAACACTGAGTATATCCCTTGGGTCCACATGCCCTTCAATAATAGGATCCCCTGCCCTTACCTTATCACCATCGTGAACTATTATGTGAACGCCCTTTGGAATTTTATAGGACATTTCCTTTCCACTGGCTTCTGAAACCACCTTTATCACTCTTAAAGCTCCCTTGCTCTTTTTCTCCTCAAATTTTACAATCCCATCTACTTCAGAAATTATTGCTGGATTTTTTGGATGCCTTGCCTCAAAAAGCTCTTCTGCCCTCGGAAGACCTTCTGTTATATCCTTTGTTGTAGCTATATCTTTGAGTTTCTTTACTAAGATATTACCAGGATAAACCTTTTCTCCTTCTTTTACCATTAAATGAGAATCTACAGGTATGAGATATGTCTTAAGAACCTTTCCTTTCTCATCTGTTATCTGAATCTGAGGTTCAAGTTCTCTTCTCTTTGTTTCATCAAGGGGGAGAACTACCATTTTTTCTACAAGGCCTGTGACTTCATCCCTCTCTTCAATTAATGTGTCCCCTTCCTTTATATCCACGAATTTCACATACCCTTCAACTTCGGAAATTATGGAGGATGCGTAAGGATCCCACTCCGCTAATATCTGACCCTTCTCCAACTTCTGACCATCTTTAACAAACAGCCTAGAACCATGAACTATGTTGTAGTGCACCCTTTCTCTGCCTTTATAGTCAAGGAGTATTATCTTTCCAAGCCTAGTTACAACAATGGGATTTCCATCAGGGTCTACAACAGTCTTGAGGTCCTGGAATTTGACTATTCCGTCTATCTTTGCAACATGAGTATTCTGTCCCTCGCCTTTCTTAGCTATACCACCTGTATGAAAGGTCCTCATGGTCAATTGAGTTCCCGGTTCCCCTATAGATTGAGCAGCTATTATTCCTACCGCTTCGCCGAGTTCTACCATTTTGCTCGTAGCCATATTTCTTCCATAACATTTCTGACATATTCCATCTTCAGCCTCACAGGTCAGAACTGTTCTTACCCGCACTCTTTCTATCCCAGCATTAACTATTCTCCTGGCTTTAGCCTCATCTATTTCCTCACCCTCTTTTACCAGTATTTCCCCTGTCTCAGGGTCCTTTATTTCCTCCATGGATATCCTTCCCAGAATCCGGTCTTCTAATGGCTCTATTATCTTTCCGTTCTCTTCTATATCGGTTAGCTCAATCCCATTTATTGTTCCGCAATCTTCTGTTGTTATGGTGATATCCTGGGCAACATCAACAACTCTTCTGGTAAGATAGCCCGATTTGGAAGTTTTCAAAGCTGTATCAGCAAGTCCCTTCCTCGCTCCATGAGTTGATATAAAGTACTGCGCAACTGAAAGTCCCTCTCTAAAATTGCTCGTGATTGGTGTTTCAATTACTTCCCCTGATGGCTTTGCCATAAGACCCCTTATTCCTGCAAGCTGACTTATCTGATCCTTACTTCCCCTTGCACCTGTCTCAGACATAAGATATAGAGGATTTATCTTCCCTTTCCTGCTTTCCTCTCCCATAGCCTCAAACATTCTGTTCCTTATTCTTTCTGTAACCTCGTGCCATGTGTCAGATAGCTTATTTAGCCTTTCCCCTTTTGTTATAGTCCCTTCCATATATTGATTGTCTATCCTCATGACTTCCTTCAGCGCCTTTGAAACCAGTTTCTCCTTTTCCTTCGGAACAATTATGTCCTCTATGCCTATAGAAATACCGCTCACTGTTGCGTATTTGAAACCTACAGCCTTTAATCTATCAAGAAGATCAACTGTAAAGTCAAGGCCAAAGCGTAGATAAGCGTAGTATATAAGATTCGCTATGCCTTTCTTTTTCAAAAATCCGTTCACGAAGGGAAGCTCTGAAGGCATAGCATCATTGAAGATTACCCTCCCAACAGTTGTTGAAATCAGCTGATTTTTGAGTTTCTGTAGCCTTGTATTTAGAACATCCTGCGCATCCTCGACATTGGCTGTAAGGTCAAGAAATTCCCCTGAGTATCTAAGCTCTATTACAGCATTAAGGTGGACTTTACCCAGACTGTATGCAAGAAGAACTTCATCCATTGAATTAAAGCTTTTCCCTGTTCCCTGTGCATTCACTTTTTCAAGGGTAAGGTAAGCTATCCCGAGAACCATATCCTGAGTAGGAGTCGCAAGAGGTTTCCCATTGGCAGGTGATAAAATATTCCTCGAAGACAGCATAAGAAGAAGTGATTCCGCCTGGGCCTCCATTGATATTGGGATATGAACTGCCATCTGGTCCCCATCAAAATCAGCATTAAAGGCAGGACATACGAGAGGATGAATCCTTATAGCTTTCCCTTCTATAAGAATCGGTTCAAAGGCTTGAATGCCCAATCTATGTAAGGTAGGTGCCCTATTCAAAAGCACAGGATGCTCTCTTACAACCTCATCAAGAGCATCCCAGACCTCGGGTCTTTCCTGTTCTATCCATTCCTCTGCAACTTTCACAGTTGTCACAAGGCCATCTTTCTCGAGCTTATGAGCTATAAAAGGCTTGAAAAGCTCAAGGGCCATTTTCTTAGGGAGTCCTGTCTGGTGAATTTTAAGTTCAGGACCAACAACTATTACTGATCTTCCCGAGAAGTCAACTCTTTTACCCAGTAGGTTCTGACGAAATCTTCCCTGTTTTCCCCTTAGATTATCGCTCAAGGACTTAAAGGGTTTCCTGTGCTGGTTTGTCTGTGGTCTCGCAAGTTTTGAGTTATCAAAAAGAGCATCAACTGACTGTTGAAGAAGCCTTTTTTCATTTCTGAGAATTAGTTCAGGAGAATTCGCATCTATCATTCTCTTGAGCCTGTTGTTCCTGTTTATTACTCTTTTGTAGAGTTCGTTTAGGTCCGCATTCCCAAATCTGCCCCCATCAAGTTTCACAAGGGGCCTAAGGTCAGGAGGAAGCACAGGAATAACATCCATAACCATCCATTCTGGTCTTACCCCACTCTCTTTGAATCCCTTAATGAGAGCAAGCCTCTTGGATATCTTCTTGAGTTTCTGCTGGTTCTTTTCCCGCTGCATGAGTTCCCTCAATTCTTCTGCCTCTTCTTCAACATTCACCTCGGAAAGAAGCTGTTTCAAAGCCTCGGCTCCTATTCCTAATCTATAAGAACCTGGATCAACCCCAGACTCAGTGAGTTTTTCAACTTCTTCTTCTGTGAGTGTTTGTCTGTATTTTAACCCTGTCTTCTTTGGGTCTCCGGGATCAAGAACTACATATTTATCATAGACAACGATTCTTTCTATTTCCTTGCCTGGGATACCAAGGATAAGGCCTATTCTACTTGGAGGTCCTTTATAATACCAGATGTGAGCAACAGGAGACGCAAGTTCTATATGGCCAATTCTCTCCCTTCTCACTTCCTTAACTGTGACCTCAACGCCGCACTTCTCACATATAGTTCCCTTATCCTTTTTCTTCTTGTATTTTCCACACAGACACTGGTAGTCCTGAATCGGTCCGAAAATTCTTGCACAGAAAAGCCCATCCCTCTCGGGCTTATGAGTCCTGTAATTTATTGTCTCTGGTTTCTTTACCTCACCATAGGACCAGTTCCTTATATCTTCAGGAGATGCCAACCTCACTCTCATAGCATCAAAATCCATTATTGTCATTTCTCTGAGCTGTAAGCCCTTCTTCATATCCTTCCTCCCTTTAAAACTTTATGTTCAATCTTCTTCTCCTTCTCCTTTTCCCTAAGGAAAGAAGGTCCACATCCACGCCTAGGGACTGAAGTTCTCTTACGATCACATTAACAGATGAGGGAAGACCTGGGGTAAACATAAGAGTGCCATTTATTATTCCTTCGTAAAGCTTTTCTCTTCCATTCACATCATCAGATTTAGCTGTAAGCATCTCATGAAGAGCAAAAGCTGCACCATAGGCTTCAAGGGCCCAAACTTCCATTTCCCCGAGTCTCTGGCCACCGAATCTCGCTTTTCCCCCTAAGGGCTGGCGTGTAACAAGAGCATAGGGACCAGTAGAACGAGCGTGTATTTTATCATCAACAAGATGGTTAAGCTTCATCATGTACATCATCCCTACCGTTGCCTTCTCCATGAAATTTTCCCCTGTTCTTCCATCTCTGAGCTGTACTTTGCCATCTTCTGGAAGTCCTGCCTCCCTTAACATATCTCTTATTTCATCCTCTGAAGCACCGTCAAAAACAGGAGTAGATACATAAATCCCAAGAGTTTTAGCTGCCCAGCCCAGATGGGTCTCAAGAATTTGTCCGACATTCATCCTTGAAGGCACTCCAAGAGGATTAAGCACAACATCCACAGGGCTCCCATCAGGAAGAAACGGCATATCTTCTTCAGGAAGTATAACTGAAACTACACCTTTATTTCCATGTCTACCCGACATTTTATCACCGATCTGAATTTTCTTTTTTGATGCTATATATACTTTTGCTACTTTCCTTACCCCTGCGGGAAGATCTTCGCCTGCCTTTATTAATCTTATTTTCTTCTCCAGAATTTCTTTAAGTCCGATCACCTGTCTTTCTGCTTTTTCCTCTATGAGGTTTATTATCTTGTCTCTTTCTGGATTTGACTTGAGTTTAAGCTTATTTATGTAATAGAAGGGGAGCTTCTCTAGTATTTCTCCTTCAAGTTTTGTTCCCCTTTCAAGAAGAGTTTTCCCTGTGGACGCATCAATAAGATTTGCTTGAATTTCCTCCCCTTTTATTATTTCCTTCACCCTTCTTTCTTTCTCAAGCTGAAGAATTTTAATCTCATCATTGAGATTTTTCTTGAGCCTCTTTATCTCTTCTTCCTCTATTATCTTGGCCCTCTCGTCCTTTTCTCCACCTCTTCTTGTGAATAACTTAACATTTATTACAACACCCTCTGTTCCAGGAGGACATTTCAAGGACTCATCTTTTTTGTCAAGGGCTTTCTCTCCGAATATAGCTATTATGAGCTTCTCCTCAGGGCTGAGCTGGGTTTCCTCTTTTGGTGCCACCTTCCCAACAAGGATATCTCCTGGCCTAACTTCAGTTCCGATTCTTATGATTCCCGAAGGGTCCAGATTCTTGAGGCGGGATTCCGAAACTCCGGGAATTTCCCTTGTGAATTCTTCTGCTCCAAGTTTTGTATCCCTGGCTTCTATTGAAAATTCTTCTATGTGAACCGATGTATAAACATCTTCCTTTACAAGTCTCTCGCTTATTATTATCGCATCCTCGTAGTTGTATCCTCTCCAAGACATAAAAGCAACAAGCACATTCCTTCCAAGGGCAAGCTCACCTTGGTGAGTGGCAGGTCCATCCGCTATTACCTGCCCTCTCCTGACGAATTGTCCCCTCTTAACTATTGGTTTTTGGTTTATTGTGGTCTTTGAATTAGACCTCTCATATTTCCGTAGGGTGTAAAGATCTGCTCCTATCTCATGCTTTCCAACCTCTTTACCTGTAACTCTTACTACTATTCTCTCCCCGTCTACATGTTCAACAATCCCACTCCTTTTAGCTAACATGATTGCTCCCGAATCTCTACCGACAATTTTTTCCATTCCTGTTCCCACTATAGGGGCTGCTGGCCTTATAAGAGGAACAGCTTGACGTTGCATATTTGAGCCCATAAGGGCACGGTTGGCATCGTCGTGCTCAAGAAATGGTATAAGAGAAGCAGCAACAGAGACAATCTGGACAGGAGCAAGATCAACGAAATCCACATCTTCCCTTTTTATTATCTTGAATTCCCCAAATCTTCTTCCACTGACATATTCGTTAAGAAGCTCCCCCCCCTCGCCTATTTCCACATTTGCCTGAGCTATGTTGTATTTCCTCTCCTCCCATACAGTAAGGTAAAAAAGATATGGTTTGAACATCGGAGGAGTTTTTCCCTTGGCCTTAAGTTCTTCAACCACAGAGGTAAGTTCTTCTTCCCTTACCCTTTGTCCTATTTTGAAATCAGAATTCCCTGGATAAGTAATCTCATAATAATTGACAATTCTTGCATTTTCCACTTTTCTATAAGGAGTCTCTATAAATCCATATTCGTTCACTCTTGCATAGGTTGTAAGAGAGACTATAAGGCCTATATTCTGGCCTTCTGGGGTTTCAATGGGACATATTCTTCCATAATGAGAGGAATGGACATCTCTCACTTCAAAGCCAGAAGTTTTTCGCTTAAGACCCCCTGGCCCAAGGGCAGAAAGTCTTCTCTTATGGGTTATTTCGCTCAATGGGTTGGTCTGGTCCATAAATTGGGAAAGCTGCGATGTTGTAAAATAATCCATAAGATATGCCATCGCTGGACGAGGGGTTATAACATCAGAAGGCGTTATCTGAAGCGGATCCGGAAATGTTGTGAGTTTATCCACAACAGTTCTTTCCATCCTTTTGAGCCCCATCCTGAATGCATTCTCAACCTGTTCTCCTACCGGTCTCACCCTCCTATTGGCGAGACTGTCTATATCGTCAAGGTAATAAGTAGAATCCCAGCGGCCTTTTCTCTGACGTAGCTTTAGTAGATATTTTATTATTGAAACATAATCATCAAGGCTCAAAAGAGGATCATCAAGTGGGGAATTAACCCCAAGTCTTATATTCACCTTGTATTTTCCAACCTTCTGAAAATGAAATCTCTGAGGATCAAGGAATAAGGAACGAAAATAAGCCCTTGAGCTTTCTTTACTTGGGGCTTCTCCTGGACGAAGTCTCCTGAATAACTCTATGTAAGCGCTGAGCCTATCAAAGGTCTTATCTTTGCTCAGGGTTGTGGAAACAAGATGGTCCATCTCGTCCTTATAAGGGAAGAAAACCTCAAATGACTTCTTTCTGTTTTTAAGGAGAGTGTAAATTCCCTCGTCAATCTCAGAATTCGCATTGATTTTTCCTTCCTTACCCTCTTCCTCACTTCCAACACTTATATTCTCGGAGAGAAAGGCCCCTTCAAATTCCTCATCTGACAGGTAAACTTCCTTTATCCCGTGCTTGAGTGCTTTTTCTATCATGTTGGAGCTAAGGACAGAGCCTTTAGGGGCTATAAGTTCATTATCCTTATCGTAGAAATCCTCTCCGAGCTTTTTACCTATAAGATTCCCGCTGAGCTTCCAATATAGTTTCCCATCCTTGAAGTTAACCGTGTAAATTGTATAAAACTTCTTTATTATGTCGGATGTTTTGCTGAGACCTAAAGCTCTTAGAAAGGTTGTGACAGGGATCCTCTTCTTTGAAATAAACGAATAAAGTATTCCCTTGGTGTCGTATTTTATTTCCACTCTTTCTCCCCTATCAGGTACTATCTCTGCCGTTATTATTCCTCTTTCCTTCTTTCTCTCAACAAAGTATACCCCTGATGAGCGCTGGAGTTGGCTAACTATGACTCTCTCGGTGCCGTTTATAACGAAGGTTCCATTTTCTGTCATAAGCGGAACCTCTCCGAAGTACACCTCTCCTTCTTTGATTTCCTTGACTCTCTTTTCCCTTTTTCCTCTCTCCTTTTCATAGATTGCTATCTTAAACTTGACATTCAAAGGAGCACTATAGGTGTATCCCTTTTCTTTGCATACTTCAGGCGAGTGTAGAACCCTAAGTTTTACTGTATCACCGCAGTGTGGACATACCCTTATCTCTGCTGTCCCTTTTGCCCCACAGGATGGACAAACGGCGTCAGGACCGGGTTTTGTTCCAGGTGGAAAGAAGGCCCCACATTTTTTGCATACAGCTCTTGAATACTCAACTCCTTTAAGTTTGCCACAACTGCAATTCCAATCTCCAATTGTATAACTGTCAAAGAATATTTTTACATTCCCTTTCTGGTCAGAAAGGGGGAAAATAGATTTGAATGCTGCTTGTATACCAGCGTCTTTTCTTTCTTCGGGGAGAAGTTCCATCTGTAGAAATTGAGAATAAGACTTTTTCTGAACTTCTACCAGGTCAGGTATGTCCAGGAAAACCTTTATCTTGGAAAAGCTTTTCCGCTCTCTATAAAGTTCCTTCATATTTTACCCTTCAATCCTCCTATTTTATCTCCACACTGGCTCCAACTTCCTCAAATTTCGCCTTGATTCCTTCGGCTTCTTCCTTGGGAAGACCCTCTTTTACCGTAGTTGGAGCTGATTCAACTAAGGCTTTCGCCTCCTTAAGCCCGAGATTGGTTAACTCCCGAACAACCTTGATAACCTTAATTTTCTGGGAACCGATCTCCTTGAGGACTACATCAAACTCTGTCTTTTCCTCAGCCTCTGCCTGTGCAGCCCCAGGAGCTGCAGCGGCAACAGGAGCAGTTGCCATCTCCATGGGATTTATCCCATAACGATTCTCAAATTCCTTAAGGTATTCTACAAGTTCCAAAACTGTAAGGTTGTCCAGATGCTTAAAAAAATCTTCCTTTGTTATCTCTGCCATTTCTTACCTCCTATTTATTCTCCTTTTTCTTTTTTTCTCTTAATTTCATTAATGGCATTGCCCATCAATACAATAGGCATAGATAAAGCCCTTCCAAACTGAATTAAAGGTGCAGCCATTCCTGATGCAAATTTAGAGAGGAGTTCTTCCCTCGTAGGAAGAGCGCCGAGTTCTTCAGCCATGTCGGCTTCCATTTTCTTCCCTTCAAGAATGAAACCTTTAAATTTGAGCGGGGTCTCCTTTGAAAAGTTCACCAATTCTCTTATTGTCCTTCCTACATCATCCTTAGCAAAGGCAATGGCTGTAGGACCCTGAAACCATTCTTTACCTTCCTCTACAGGAGTTCCCTTAATCGCTTTCATTGCTACCCTATTTTTAATCACCCTGATACTTGAACCATTTTCCCTGAGACCTCTTCTCAGATTACTTATCTGAGCAACATTTATCCCTGTAAAATCAAAAAAGATGAAATATCTGTTACTCTGGAAAATTTCCCTCAGGGCTCTCGCTTTTTCTATCTTTTCCTCTTTTCTCATTTTTTCCCCCTATCTTACGAATTCATTGGGATTCAGCTTTATTGATGGCCCCATGGTAGTGCTAAGATAAACTGATTTTAGATATTTACCCTTAGCAGCTGGAGGTTTTGCTTTTACTACGGCGTCAAGTAGTGTTTTTATATTTTCCTTTAGATACTCTTCTGAAAAGTCTGTTTTCCCTACCATTAGATGAATATTACCAGTTTTATCCACTTTAAACTCAACCTTTCCCTTTTTTATCTCCTTAACAGTTTTAGCCACATCAAAGGTAACAGTTCCTGCCTTAGGAGAAGGCATTAGCCCCCTGGGTCCCAGAATTTTCCCAAGCTTTCCAATATGACGCATCATATCAGGAGTGGCGACAACAGCATCGAAATCCATCCATTTTTCCTCCATTATCTTCTTAACAATATCTTCGCCCCCTGCATAATCTGCCCCTGCTTCTTCGGCTTCCTTTATCTTTTCTCCTGAAGCAATTACAAGAACTCTTTTTGTTTTCCCTGTCCCATGAGGAAGAATAAGTGTTCCTCTTACCATCTGATCTGCTTTTTTTGGGTCCACCCCGAGCTTCATTGAAATTTCAACTGAACCCGTAAATTTTGTGTAATCGTTTTCCTTGACAATGGAAACTGCCTCATCAAGACTATAAGCCCTGTTTTCTACCTTTCTTTTTGCCTCAATGTATTTTTTCCCTCTCTTAATCATTTTCCACCTCTACTCCCATATTTTTTGCAGTGCCCTCAACCATTTTAACCGCTTCCTTTAAAGTGTAACAGTTAAGGTCAGGTAGCTTTATTTTTGCGATTTCCTCCACCTGTTTCCTTGTCAATTTCCCGACTTTAGTTTTGTTCGGTTCTCCTGAACCCTTTACTATGCCGATCGTCTTCTTTATGAGATAAGAAGCAGGGGGTGTTTTTAGTATAAAGTCAAAACTCCTATCCTCATAAACTGTTATTTCAACAGGGATTATCATACCTGGTTCCATCCTCCCAGTGGCATCGTTAAACTGCTTTACAAACTCCATTATGGCTACCCCATGCTGACCCAGAGCCGGACCCACAGGAGGGGATGGAGTTGCCTGACCAGCAGGGATCTGAAGCCTGAAGGTGACCTTGATCTTCTTCTTCCTTTTCTTTGCTATAGCCATTTGTTCCTCCTTAAAGCTTTTCCACCTGGGAGAAATTTAACTCCACAGGGGTTTGCCTCCCAAAAATTGTAACCATTACTTTTAACATCTGTTTGTTGGGGTCAATTTCTTCCACAACTCCTGTAAAATTATAGAAGGGCCCATCTATTATCTTTATAGCATCTCCCTTCTGGAAAGTCTGTTTGTGTTTCGGCTTATCCTTACTTTCTACCATCCTTTCCTTAATCCTTTCCACTTCCTCGTCGGAGACAGGCTTGGGACTCGTTCTCGTCCCGAGAAAACCTGTTACCCTGGGAGTTGTCCTGACCGTGAACCAAAGTTTATCTCCATTTTCCTTATCCTGAAGATCAAGTTGAATGAAAACATACCCAGGATAAGGATTCTTCGAACTTATTAACTTCTTTCCATTCTTTATTTCTATAACGGTTTCCTTAGGGATTATTATTCCCCCCAGCTTTTCCTCTAAACCTTCCTTTTCCACCCTCTGCCTTATCTGTTTTGCAACAACTTCTTCAAAGCCAGTATATGTGTGGATTACATACCACTTCATTCCCTGTTAGCCTCCGAAACTCACTCTTATTGTCTCTATTAGCCAGGCGAAAATTACATCCCATATATAAAGGTAAATTGAGAAAAATATGACAGATATAAGCACAACAATGGTATTCCCGACAACTTCTTTCATTGAAGGCCATGTAACTTTTTTAATCTCAGCCCTTACATCTCTGAGAAATTCCCCAGACCTTCTGGGAAAAGTTACTACCTTATCTGCAAAACTGGCATTAGCTTTTGGATTTCTTCTTGTCCTATCAATCTTTTTCATCTTTAAAAATATGGCAGGCCAGGAGGGACTTGAACCCCCAGCCACCGATTTTGGAGACCGGTGCTCTACCAAATTGAGCTACTGGCCTGCTTATTTTATCTCCTTGTGAATAGTATGTTTACCGCAAAATGGACAATATTTCCTAAGTTGTAGTCTATCCGGCGTATTCCTTCTATTCTTTACGGTGGTGTAATTCCTGCTCTTACATTCTGTACATTGAAGTGTAACTATAACCCTCACCTCTTTTGCCATTTTTTACTCCAGAATTTCTGTTACTGTTCCTGCCCCTACTGTTCTTCCTCCTTCCCTTATTGCAAACCTGAGCCCCTTCTCCATGGCAATGGGGGTTATAAGCTGAACCTCTATGTTGAGGTTATCGCCTGGCAT
>WFSJ01000014.1 GCA_015486055.1 Acidobacteriota bacterium | reverse complement strand
TTTCCGAGATAATTTCTCCCTATGAACCTGAGGTTCATATTTCCGGTTCAAAAGTTTATTTGAAGCTCTACGAAATATTTAAGGATAAAGAGGAAATTTTCATGGCCGTACAGGAAGCAAAGGAAGCCCAAGCTCTTTCAAGGAGGAATAGCCAGGCTGTTATCCTTGAAGCAGAGGCAATGATAAAAGCAGGGGAAACCTCAGGTCTAACAGGGCAGGATATAAAAACTATAAAAGAGCTTTTCTCTAAAGCTATTTTCCTTGACCCGATGAATGTTTTCTACAGGATAGAATATAACGGATTTCTACTCAAAGCAGGTGAAAATAGTGAAGCGATTCACCAGCTGAGGAAAATCCTAAAGATAGAGCCAAATTTTCTCAGGGCAAGATGGGACCTTTATAAAATAACGAGGGATAAGAGTCAACTTTGTTATATTCTTGCTCGCAGGAATGAATACAAAAAGTGGAAGGCTCATCCTTATATTTATAACCTTCTCTTTTTCCCCGAAAATCTTCTCAAGGGGATTAGGTTACCCTCCTGCCAAGAATGAATATTGCCCCAGTGAGAGATAAGAAAACCATACCCATAACTACAGGATAATAAACCCCGAAATTCAGAGGGAGGATTCCGAAAAATAGAGAAGCTAAAGCTACTGTTAGAGCATAAGGGATCTGGGTTGAAACATGGTCTATGTGATCGCAGGAGGAGGCCATTGAGCTCATTATTGTTGTATCAGAAATTGGAGAGCAGTGGTCCCCGAAAACGGCCCCACTCAAGACCGCGGCAATTGAGCCTATAAGTACACTCTCGTAATAAGAATGTCCCTTTGCCAATGAATGTGCAAGTGGAATAACGAGCGGATAGACTATGCTCATAGTTCCCCAGGATGTTCCTGTTGAAAATGAGATTATTCCTGATATGAGAAATACTGCTCCAGGCAAAAGCCTTGGGTCAAATCTTTCCGCCAGGACAGAAACAAGATATTCCCCTGTTCCCATTTCTATAATTGTCTGGGAAAGCGCCCAGGCCAAAGTCAGGATTAAAACAGCGGGTATCATTGCCTTCATCCCCTCTATTCCAGCCTTTACTGTTTCCCCAATTTTCAGGATTTTCTGTGATACTGCCATAAAAGAAGCTATGAGGAATCCTGTAAATGATGCCCATAGAAGAGCCCTGAAGGAATTCCCATTGGAGAATATTACCCCTATTTTTTTTATGAGTGCCCCGGAAGGTGCAATTTTAATGGAAGCCATTCCTGAGAAGTACATACCGAGGAATGTAAAAATTATGACGAAAGTAACCGGCAATATGCCGTTTATCCATCTTTTAGGAGAATCTTCAGAGGGAAGAAGAGAGGCTATTTGAAAGTTTGATAAAGGTATAGCTCCATCCCTCAGGATCTTTCCCTTTTTAGCCCGCCGCTCTGCCTTTAACATTGGGCCGAATTCTCTTCCACTTACTATTATCAGAAAGCCAAATACCAATGCAAATATCACATAAAGTCTAAGGGGGATGGTTTTCAGGAATGCCATATATGGGTCCATTTTTATTCCAACATGTCGGAATCCCTCTCCTATAAGGGAAATTTCAAATCCAACCCAGGTTGAAATTAAGGCAATGGAGGCAACAGGAGCCGATGTTGAATCTACAATGTAGGAAAGTTTCTCCCTTGAGACTCCCCATCTGTCTGCCAATGGCCTCATTGTATTTCCTACGATCAAAGTATTGGTGTAATCATCAAAGAATATAAAGATTCCAAGAAGCCATGTATAAAACTGAGTGGTCTTAGAGGACTTGACCTTCTTTGAAAGACTCTTCACTATCCCTTCTATTCCCCCGGATTTACTCATAACACCAACCATTGCTCCAAGCATCAGGGTAAAGATCACTATGGAAACCTTATCGCTGGAAGTCAGAGCATTTACTATGTATGTGTCCACAGATCGGAGAAAAGCTGTGAGGGGATTTAAAAGATTCAGGAGAAGCGATGCTGTAAATATTCCCAGGAAAAGACTTGAAAAAACATCCCTTGTTATTAAGGCCAGGATTATTGCTATTAAAGGTGGAAGGAGCGTAGAAAATCCTGGCAGGGAAAGAGCTTTTCCCCTGTAAGTTTTCCCGTCTCTTACAACCTCAATTTTTACAAATCCACTTTTGGGAGAGATATCTGTCTCTGCGCCATCTATCCTCACAGAATCCCCTGGGAGAAGCCCCTGAATCTTCACTTTTTTCCCGCTCATGACAAAGGATGGAATCTTCAGTTCCCCACCCCAAAGGGGGGGGAAAGCTAATAAAAGAAACAGGGGTAATGAATAGGCCTTCAAATCACTCCGAGCTGTTTTCCTGCCTTTGTGAATTTTTCGAGGGCGAACTCAATATCCTCCTTGGAATGAGCTGCTGAGATCATAACTCTTATTCTCGCTTTTCCCTTTGGAACCGTAGGATAACCTATTGATTGAGCGAATATTCCCTCTTTAAATAACTTTTTTGAAAATTCCTGGGCACGTTTTGCTTCCCCAAGCATAACCGGGGTTATTGGTGTTTTGCTTCTTCCTGTGTCAAATCCAGCATCCTTCATCTTTTCCTTAAAATACTTAGCATTATCCCAGAGTTTTTTAACAAGGGTATCGTCATTCTCCAGTATATCTACGGCAGCTATGACTGCTGCAACATCCGCTGGAGTGGTTGCCGAGGAAAAGAGGAATGGTCTTGCTTTCTGTTTCAGGAATTCAATTAATTTCTTGCTTCCTGCTACAAACCCGCCCACGACTCCAAAGGCTTTGCTAAGGGTTCCTATTTCCACATCAACCTTTCCGTCGAGACCAAAGTGATTGGCTATCCCTCTTCCGTGGCTTCCGAGAACGCCCTCTCCATGGGCATCATCTACCATAAGGAGAGCATCGTATTTCTCTGCTAAGACAACAAGATCTGGTAAGGGAGCAACATCTCCATCCATTGAGAAGACTCCATCGGAGATGATTAGCTTTCTTCTCCCTTCGTTTTCTTTTAGAGCATTCTCAAGACTATTCATATCAAGATGTTTGTAAATTACTCTTTTTGCCTTTGAGAGTCTTATTCCATCAATTATACTTGCATGGTTTAATTCATCTGAAAATATTATGTCTTCTTGCGAGGGAACCAGTGCAGGAATTGTAGAGAGATTTGCTATAAGCCCTGCCTGAAGAGAAAGAGCCGCCTCTGTTCTTTTGAACTTTGCGAGTTTTTCTTCAAGAATATTGTGAAGTTCCATTGTGCCTGCTATAGAGCGGACTGCAGCTGGTCCTACCCCATAAAGTTCGATGGCTTCTATGGCCTTTTTCTTTAAATCTGGATGTGCCGCAAAACCAAGATAATTGTTTGAACACATATTGAGAACTTTTTTTCCATCAACTATTGTCCAAGGACCTTGAGATGAGCCTATCACCCTTATTATGTTGTAGAGCCCAGAAGATTTGAGTTCCTCAATTTCCTGGGTTATAAAATCTAATTTTCCCATGTTCCCTCCTTAAGCTTTATTTTTTTCCTTTTTTTATCTTTTCTTCTATAAGAATGAGTCTTTGTTTTATCGCCCCATTTTCCTTGCCTGAAAGCCTTCCGAGAGCTTTTTTCGCTTTTTCCCAGTTTCCAAGAGCAGAATATATATTAAAAAGCAGCTTGTCAACCTCTGCCTCTTCCACAAGACCTCCTTTGGAAATTCTTTCCACCACTCTCTTTGCTTTCCCAAGATTATCCCTTCCTCCGAGTTTAAAGTATGAGAGGGCAAGGATAAATTCAAGATATTCCCTGAAATCTAACGCCTCTTCGGAGAAACTGTAAGTATATAACATGGAAATCACTTCCTTGTAGTTTCCTACTCTGTAATAGGCATAGGCAAGATTTACGATTATAAAGCTTTTTTCGAGAGGGGAAACAGTTTCCGAGTAAAGAAGATCCTCCCATTTTGCGATTCCATCAAGTGGGTATCCCTTTATAAAGCTTAGGATCGCATCGTTATTTTCCTCTGATATGTCCCTGTTTTCCCTCGGATGCAGACAAATAAAGGTTCTATTGTTGGAAAAGCAGTCCCATGCCCAAAGGTCAGGGTCAGATTCCTCAAGCTGAGAACCCCAATATGAGAGGAATCCTCTTTTCAGTTTTCCTGCAAGTTCTCTATTTAGCCTCCCAAAATTTCCCTCCACCAATAATTTTCTCAGGGATTCATCATTTTTGTATTGGAAAAGTATAAAGTTTTTTTGCCTCTTGGTTACATCAAATTCAGCTCCTAATGCCATGTTAAGAATGAGACATTTGCTCTGAAACTTTATCCCGAATTTATCATAGGAAAATTTATTAACGGCTTTTCTTTCTCTCTGTGCCTGAAAGAATGGGTCATATTCGCTTTTCTCTCTGTTTCTATAAATTATCTTCCATTTTCCGAAGGGATTTTCCATAATCACACCGAGCCAATATTTTATTTCAATTGCTAAGAACTTACCAGGCCCAAAGAGAAGGAAATCAACTTCAACATTGTTTATATCAGGAGTTGTTATAAGAGTAAAGTCCTCCGGAAGATATTTCTTTGCGAACCTTGCAAAATTCACTTCTCCTTTATTTTCCGGGGTCTTTTTAGCTTTGAATATTAGTATCTTCGCCATTTTTCCTCTTCTTTTGATGAATTTTCAAATATACATTCCTGGGAGTTGGCACATTTTCGGTAAGATAGGGGAATTTTCTGCTCTTCCTCAATAGAAAATATAACAAAAGGCCAGCAGCTCCCAAGAAAGCTATTAAAACTATCAATTTCCATTCCATAATAATAGGATAACTCAAAGGTTAAGATAGGTCAATAAAGTTTAATATCCTCCAGATGCCATAATATTTCAGGTACGGTGTTTAAGGGATTGAGCCTTTGCCCTTTCTCAATGAAAAGTGAAGTTGCCTTTTCCCTTAAAAAATAAGGCAGCTCTTCCTTTGAATAGTTGAGATTTATTCCTATTCCTATTAAAAGCCTTTTTCCTCTTTTTTCCACAAGTATTCCAGAGATTTTCTTTCCATTTACCACAAGGTCATTTGGTTCCTTGATCTCAGCGAGGACATCTTTCTCTGCCATCCACTCTTTTACCTTCTTAGCCACTGTGATGGGCAAATTCGCAAGTTTTTTGATAGGATAATCTGTGAACTTTAGAATTGTCATGTAAAGGCCCAATCCTAAAGGAGAAACCCATATTCTTCCGTTCTTTCCCCTTCCTTTAGTTTGGCTTCCGCATACATAAATTCCTTCTTCTCCGCAAGATTTAGCCCAATCCTGGGTGGAACCGCAGGAGTGAACATATCGTATCATTTCAGGGAGGAAAGATATTTTTTAAGTTTTCCCCTCTTTTCTTTTGCCTCTTTGAGCCCTATTTCGGCAGATTTAACAACATCCTCAGGGGCCTTTTGCCTGAATCCCTTCATGGAAAGCCTTTTCTCTAACTTATTCACTTCTTCTTCCAACTTAGATATTTCCCTTTCTATCCTTTTCCTTTCCACTTCTAATTCTAATTTTTCTCCTATCGTAACTGATATTTCGCCTTGCTTCAAAACGTCTCTGAATCCTTCCTTGAAGATGCTCCCGAACTCTATCGTTTCAGCCCTTGTGAGGGAGGATATTTCCTCTGAGTGCTGAGCGAGGAACGGATGATTGAAGGAAATCCTCACCCTTATTTTACTCTTCGGGTTTATTATATTTTCTGACCTTATTTTTCTTATCTTTGAAACAGCTTCCATGAACAGGGAAACATCTTCCATGACCTCTTTCCAGTTCCATTCTCTTCCTTCTGGATAAGGGGATATTGTTATTGATTCCCCACTGTGAGGGAGTTTTTGCCATAGCTCTTCAGTGATAAAGGGCATAAATGGGTGAAGTAGCCTCAATGTCCTTTCAAGAACATTTACTAAGACTGCTTTGGTATTTTCCCCGTCCTTTTTCATTTCCAGTTTAGAGATTTCTATGAACCAATCGCAAAATTCGTGCCATACAAAGTGATACAGCCTTTCTGCTGCCTCGTAAAATTTATACTGAGAAAGGGATTTATTCGTTTCTTCTGCTACCTGTGATGTTCTTGTGAGTATCCATCTATCAAAAGGAGTGAGTTTAGTCTCATCCATCTTGTAATTTTTCTCGTTCAGATTCATTATCACGAATCTTGAAGCATTCCAAATTTTATTGGCAAAGGCCTTGTATCCTGCCATCCTTGATTCCGAGAAAGAAACATCCATTCCAGGGACAGTCTGGATTGCGAGTGTGAATCTCAGAGCATCTGTTCCATATTTATTGATCATCTCAAGGGGGTCAATTACATTTCCTGCCATCTTGCTCATTTTCTTTCCATTTTCATCCCTTATCAGCCCGTTTATGAAAACCTCGTGGAAAGGGACCTTTCCAATGAAATGCAGGCCCATCATCATCATCCTTGCAACCCAAAAGAAGATTATGTCGAAGCCCGTGATTAATAAATCTGTAGGATAATAACTCTCTAAATTCTTTGTATCATCAGGCCATCCCATTGTGGAAAATGGCCACAGCGCTGAGCTAAACCATGTATCGAGGACATCCTCGTCCTGAACGATATTCGTGCTTCCACAGTGTACACATTTTTTCGGTTTTTCCTCTGATATTGTTACTCCCTTGCAGTCTTTGCAATACCATGCTGGTATTCTATGTCCCCACCATAACTGTCTTGATATGCACCAGTCGTGAATGTTTCTCATCCACTCGAGATAGAAATTCTTCCAGTTTTCAGGGATGAATCTCGTTGTCTCATCTTTCACTGCTTTTATCGCAAGCTTCGAAATTTCGTCTGTCTTCATAAACCACTGCCAGGAGAGATGGGGTTCTATTACGGTGCCGCACCTTTGACAGTGACCAACTGAGTGCTCGTAGTCCTCTATCTTTTTCAGAAGTCCCAGTTTCTTGAGCCTTCCTATTACCGTTTTCCTTGCTTCATTTCTATCAAGGCCTCTAAAATCCTTTCCTGCCTTCTCAGTCATTTTTCCGAGATCGTCTATTACGACCACAACTTCAAGACCGTGACGTCTCCCTATCTGGAAATCGTCGGGATCGTGGGCAGGGGTTATCTTAACAGCTCCTGTTCCAAATTCGGGGTCTACAGCTTCATCCATTATTATTGGGATTTCCCTCCCAACTATGGGAAGAATAAGAGTCTTTCCTATGAGGTTTTTGTATCTTTTATCCTGGGGATGAACAGCAACTGCTGTATCTCCGAGCATGGTCTCGGGCCTCGTTGTTGCTACTGTTATCGCACCTTCCCCTTCTTTAAAGGGATATTCTATGTAATATAACTTTCCCTTGACTTTTTTATAATCGACTTCAAGGTCAGAGAGGGCTGTATGGCATCTCGGGCACCAATTGACAAGGTAATAATCCCTATATATATAGCCCTCATTGTAAAGAGTTACGAATGCCTTTTTTACAGCTCTTGAAAGTTCTTCTGACAATGTGAATTTATACCTTGACCAATCAACAGATGCTCCGAGTCTTTCAAGCTGATGATTTATGATTTTTCTCGATTTTTCTACCCATTCCCACACCCTCTTCAGGAATTTTTCCCTTCCGAGGTCTTCTCTTTGCAATCCTTCCTTAGCAATTTCCCTTTCCACCACAACCTGGGTTGCTATTCCAGCGTGATCTGTTCCTGGAAGCCAAAGAGTATCATATCCCTTCATCCTCTTCCATCTGGCAACTATATCATAGAGTGTAAAAACAAGAGCATGGCCCATATGTAGCGTTCCAGTTACATTGGGAGGAGGAATTACCATTGAGAATCTGGGCTTACCGGAATCAGGTTTTGCTTTGAAATATCCCTTTTCTTTCCAGAACTTATACCATTTCTCCTCAAACTTTCGTGGATTAAAGGACTTCTCCATTAAAGAACCTCCAGAGGAAAGGGCCGTTTCAGCTTTCCTCTATCTCTTTTCTTATCTTTTCTATTTCTTCCCTTACTATCTTTTCAACAATGGGAGGAATAACCTCCCAAGCAATTTTCTCTATAATTTCCGGGGCTATCTTCTTTAAACCTTCTACTGAAATTTTCGCAGCTTTTTCTTGCTCTGGCGAGGATATTAGAGGTGAAACTTCCTCTTTTTTCTCTGTGGGAACCTCTGGTATGATTTCCCCTCGCTTTTCTTCTTCTTCACTTTCCACTACCTCTTCCTTCTCCTCCTCTCTCCTTTCTTCAGGGGCTTCGATAATAGGTTCTTCTTCAATGAAAGCTTTTTCTTCCTCTATTTCTTCTTCAGGAAACATTTCTTCTTCGGGAAATGCTTCTTCTTTGGAATGGCTTTCCCATGTTTTTGCTTGAAGTTCCTCCTCGCTTAACTCTCCTTCTTGTTCAGTTGAAACTTGCCCCCTCTCCTGAGGAATTTCCTCCTTAACCAACACCTCTTCCTTTTCTTCTATTTTGACTTCTTTCTCCTCCTGTTTTTCCTTCTCTATTTTCTCTATGATTTCCCTTATTTTAGAACTTGGCACAGGCTTAATAAGGAACATGTAAACTTTTCCCTCTTCTATATCGAGCTTTTCAAAGGGGCTTTTGAGAAGAATAATCTTAATATCAGGATAATTTTTATTTATTTCATTTACAAGTTCGGCAATCTTTAAGGTTATGTTTGAAGAAATAACCACTGCATCCGGTTCTTCGGTCTCAATGGCTTCCCTGAAACTCCCTTCGTCATCTGCATAAATAGTTGTTGAGCCCGTGGAAGCCAAGGAAAGAGAAAAGACCTTTCTTGTGATGGGGCTTATATCACCCAGAACAAGTTTTAAACCCATTTCCTTTCACCTCTTAATCTTTTTTCCATGATATAACTTTCTTTAAGGAATGTCAAACTGAGTTTTAAGAGAAAATTTTACTTTTCAGCCAAAAATTCTCTTAGAATTTTTGCAGCACTTATTTCCATCGGTTTTATAATGGGGATGGGAAAATTTTTCTTTCTCAGAACCATTTCCACTTCTGTGCATCCAAGGATCAAAGCGTCTATCCCTTTTTTTATTAATTCATCTGCAATTTTTTCCAATATTCTTGAGGCAGTTTCAAAATCAGATCTCTTTGCAGCTTTGTAAATTGCATTTTGAACTTTCTCCTGGGCTTTTTTATTAGGGATTATCATTTGCAGATGCTGGAAATGTCTTTCGTATATCCTAGAGACTATAACTCCCTTTGTTGCTAAGATTCCTGTTTTTCTTACCTCAGGCAGGTTTTTCTCCACAAATAAACGAGCCTCTTCTATCATATTGTAGATAAATATGCGAGCACCTTTTTTTATCCTTTCAAAGAAAACATGAGCTGAATTACAAGGTATTATAATGTGAGTTGCTCCTGCTTTTTGCAGGATTTTGATTCCTTCTATTATTTTTGGAACAGGATCGGGACCTTCCCCTATTATATATGCAGTTCTGTCCGGAACTTCTGAGTAATTTAGCAGAATAAATTTCAAATGTTCCTGGTCATTTTTTGCCTGGTTTTTTTCTAATAGAATTCTGGCGAATTCGAGCCCTGCCTCAGGGCCCATTCCTCCGAGTATTCCCAACAGTTTTCTCAACTTATTCCTTGACCTATTATACCATTTTGCTTTTTTTGTGCCAGGCACTTGACAGTCTTCAAACTTTTCCATATAATATCTCCGAAAAAGGAGGTAAAGAATGGGAAGACCACTGAGAGTAAAGATCAAGGGCGCCCCGGCCTACTATCACATAATATCCCACACAGTATGGGAAGCTAACCGAGCGC
>WFSJ01000013.1 GCA_015486055.1 Acidobacteriota bacterium | reverse complement strand
TTCCCCTTTCCTTTTCTCGTTCTTTTTCTTTGTTTTTAGAGATTTCCTTTTTTAATTTTCCTTTTCTGTCTGAGCTGCATTTTTTTTGTTGGTTTCTTTAATATTGTGTGTCACTTCTATAAACAAAGAAACTTATTTTATCAGTTCAGTTATTCTTTTTATGACCCATGTTCTTATATTGGGAGGAAGGTCACATCCAAGGGATAGTTTGTAGTGGTAAAGGGCCTGTTCCTTTTCCCCTGCTAAATCATTTGTTAAACCAAGGTAATATTGAGATTCGCATACAGATGGAGTCATTCTTAATGCTAAGGAAAATGCCCTCTCTGCCTCATTGAACTTTTCCTGTCTGAAAAGAGATATTCCATAGTTAAACCATAAAAGAGAGGATGTTGAGTCCATTTTTAATGCTTTCTTGAAGGCTTGCTCCGCGTTTTTCCATTTTCTAAGCTTAAGTTCACAGATACCATAAGAAGTAAGAATATTTTCTGTTTCCCCATTTTTCATTTCCTCTGAGAAGCAGTTTTCTGCCTTTTGAAAGTTTCCCTCATTCATAATGCTTGAGCAACTCTCTTTTGGTTTTTCAAATTTTACCATTATGTTAGGCGATTTTTTATTCTCATTTTCCGGGGAGGACAGATTTCTTTCTTCAGTGGTTACAAGTTTTTCTGGCTCTCTTCTTAAAGAAAGTGAACTTTTGAATTTTTGGGTTTCAGGTTCTGCATTTACTTTTTCCTTTTCCTTCTTTATTTCCGTTTTCTCTGGCTGTGATGGTATAGGCATCTTGTTTTTGGTATTCAATTTATGGCCAGTTTTTTTAGTCCTTATGGTAGACAAGATTTCTGCAGTTTTCATGTTTACCTTAGAGCTTCTTTCTTTTTTTGTTATAATATAGGAGAAAATAACCGGAATTATCAGGAGAATTATTAATATAAAAATGATTGAGTAGGGAAATTTCTTCTCTTTTCCTGGTTTTTCTGGCGGAAGGGGAATCCTTATTGTTTCTTTGTTATCTTCTCTTTTTTTTTCAGCTTTTTTTAGAGCCTCAGAGATTAAACTCATCTTTTGACTCTTTGTTCTTAGAAAAGATCCTCTTCCATAAGGGCAATTTTCTCCATATCTCTCTGTTTTCTCCTCTTATGCTCTTTTCAGCCTTTTTAACCAGTCTTTCTTCTATAGTCCATTTCTGCTCCACAAATCCTGCGAGAAGAGCTCTATCGCATATCATATTTATGAGTCTTGGTTTTCCTCTTGAAAACTTCCATGCTCTCGAAACTGCCCTTGAGGTAAAATTTAACCTTTCAGAGGCTCCTGCTTTTTTTAGTCTATAATGTATATAAGGGCCAACCTCGTTTTTCTTAATGGGTCCAAGAAAATATCTAATGGAAATCCTCTCATTGAGCTGCCTCAATTGAGAAAGTTCGAGTTTTTCTGTGAGTTCTTCTTGTCCGAAGAGAACGATCTGGAGAAGTTTTTCTGTATTAGTTTCAAGGTTTGAAAGGACCCTTAGTTCTTCAAGGACTGAGAGCTTCAGGTTTTGAGCTTCGTCTATTATAACAAGGGCCCTTTTTCCCTGTTCCACAATTTTTTCCACCAGAAATTTCTCGAGAAGTTCAAACAGGGACTTTTTTCCCTTGTCCTTCGTGTCGTAAGGGGCTCCCATGTCCTCAAGGATTGCCCTTAAAAGTTCATCTTCATCAAGAAATGGATTTAAAAGCAAGGATGTAGGCATAACAGGCGATAATCTTTCTAAAAGGACCCTTGAAAGTGTAGTTTTTCCTGTCCCTATTTCTCCTATTATAACTACAAACCCGTCACCCCTATTTATCCCATAGATTAGATGTTCCAGGGCTTCAAGGTGTTCTTGACTCATAAAAAATAGATTGGGATCCGGGGTGAGGGGAAAAGGCCTTACCTTCAGTCCATAAAATTTTTCATACATTTTATTTGATGAGAGTGATACTCTTTTTATCCGGGGGTATCTCTTTCAATACCCTATTTAGTCTTTCCTTTTCATTTTTTGTGAGCTCCTCAACCCTTTTTCCGCTGACTATTACAGGAGTTATAAAAATGGCGAGTTCGGAATGTGACCAGGTAACTTCTTTCCTTCTGAAGGCTGTCCCTACAAAGGGTATATTCATTAGCAATGGAATTCCTTTTTCTACCTCCTCCTTTCTCTTTTTGATTATCCCAGCTATTATAACTGTTCGGTCCTTTTTTGCCTTTATAACTGTGTCTATGCTTCTCCTATCAATAACTGGTTGAGAAGCTCTTGAAGAGCCTGAAGAAAATTCTGCCACCCTTACAAGTTCTGAAACATCGGCATTTATACTGAATACAACGTCTCCTTTGGGACTGATTGAAGGAATTATGTCAAGAACAACCCCAACGGGGACCACCTGAACCATTATTGAAGGAGCTACT
The DNA here is from genome assembly GCA_015486055.1 of Acidobacteriota bacterium. GTDB lineage: Bacteria > Acidobacteriota > Aminicenantia > S016-38 > S016-38 > S016-38. Next base: position 66,766 of record WFSJ01000013.1, on the reverse strand, counting down.
ACCTGGCCTCCATAGGATTGGGAAATCTGGGTCTGAAGGGTAAAAAATGGCTGTTCCCTTATGACTCTTATAAGGGCTTTTTCTCCCTGTAGGGCGGATATTCTCGGCGATGAAAGCACTTCCACTTTTCCCTGAGTCCTGAGAGCCTTAATTAAAAGGTCTATTTTTTTATTGGACACAGAGAAGGAGAAAAGCCCCTTTTCTCCAGATAATGCCTGGGTAGTTGCAGAGCCAGAATCAAAAGAAGCCGCCGGATAAAGTAAGGTAGATGTTGACTCAAGGGTTCCAAAGAAGCCTGCAGCCTTCAGGACAGACTCCCAGTTTATCCCAAGCTGATGGGCTGCATTAAGCTCTACCTCTAAAATTTTCACCTCCATCCACACCTGCCTCTGGGAAGAACCTTGAAGACTCTCAATGAAAGAAGCAGCCTGATTCACCCGTTCTTCTTCAGCTCTTACCAATACGATTCCGGACTGTGGGCTGATTATTAGCTCCCTTCCCTCATTATCCGAAAGGCTAATAGGCTTGGGTTCCTCTTTATACTGTGCCTTGGATTGGTTGAGAACTATGGTTGAAAGTCCAACTGAAAGGTCTGACCATAAGCTCGTTGTGTTTTTTGTATCAATGCTGCTTGTACTTGCATTCATCCCCATTCCAATCCCTGCTCTCCCATATCCTCCACCTCCAGCGTATCCGCCTATTCCCCCGTAGCCTATTCCTCCTTGACTCATTCCGCCTCTTCCCATGGCAGTTGTGGACATGCTGGAGTAGGAAACTTTCCTTTTCCCTTTCCTTTCAGCAGGAAGGAAGTTCAAAGTGAAAATCCTTGTTACCATTTTAGGCTTATATACATGAAGCACATTCCCTTCCCATTTATATTCATATCCTAAAGGGCTAAGTATAAAATAAAGAGCTTGTTCCAAGGTTACATTTTTAAGATTCATTTGAGGTACTGTGCCCTTGACCTCTGGATCTATGACTATTGAATATTTGGTGGGTGTAATCATAGCCATCAGAACCTGCCTTAAGCTTCCTCCCTCAAGTTTAATGGTCATTTTTTGAGCTTTCCCTTTGCTTTTCTTTTCTCCTTTTATTATGTCCATAGATGGTATATTCAGAGGTTGCTTTTGCTTTTCAACTTTGGCAGTTTTTTTATGGGTTTCTTTAACTTGAGGTGTTGTTTGAACCTTAAGTCTTTTCTCGCCACATTGGATTAAAAATCCTGCTAAAAAAAGCAAAATAAATATTTTCTTCATTTTTTCCCTCCCTTTCTTGAAGCAGGGGAAGGAAATTCGAGGTTTATCTTTGACCTATCTGTGTATAATTCCATGTAATCTTCCCCCAATGGGGTCTGAATGTAAACTCTATTCCCCCCTATTTTCTTAACAAGTACAGGACCTATCATATCTCCTTCCCTATACTGTTTTTTATTTATAATTGCTATTTTTTCCTTATTCACTAAAATTATAGCACTAAGTGTTAGTGTGAACGAATTTATTCCTCCGGCTGTTTCCCTTAAAACTTCAGGGGATAGTTTAAATGGATCGTAAGAGAGAAAATTCAGGGGTGAAAGCCCAGGGGATTTTTTTGGAAGAAATTGATAGACGGGCAAAAGGAGTTCTTTTGAGTCCATCTTGAACTGTTCTGTTTCTTTTGGAAAAAAAGAAGGTGAGGAAAATGTTCGAGCTTTAAAAGGAATTTTACCACCTTGAAAAGTGAGTTTCTTCTTCTTGGGGGCTAAAACTCTAAACCATAAGAGAGCGAGAGAAAGTATGAGAATTATTAAAGCAGGAAGGGTTTTTTTATACATTTTTTCCCTTCCTTAGTCTTAATTTAACGGTAAAGTGTAGGGCTTGTGCCCTTACTATCTCAGTTTCAATGACATCAAACCCTTCGGCATTTGATATGATTTCCTGAGCAAATTTTATCCCTTCCACAGGCGCAGCTACATAGCTTACCGAGACAACAATGGCCGGGGCCATTTTTTTCGAGAAGCTCTTTTTTAATGGGTTTATAGGAGAATAACTTGATTTTTTGGAAAGGAAGATACTTATGTTTTCACTGTGAGATGTTATGCTGAAATCTTTTATAAGATATTTTTTTTTCTTTTCCTCAAGCATTGAAATAAGCTGTGATATTTTCCTTGCTATTTCCTCCTTGGTGGACTTGAAGGAAAATATGTTTTCCCATTCTTTTTCTGTATTTTTTATAATTTGCCTTTCCCTTTCATTCATGGGAACAAAGCTGGAAGATTCTATTTTGTAAATCTCAGTTTTTGCTCTCATTCTTTCCGCTTTTTTCCTTACCCTGTTTACACTTTCCATAGAAGAATAAAAATAGAGGGAAAGGAAAAGCAAGAAAAGGATAGAAAAGATTGCAAGCCCTGAATATTTTAGGGTATAATAAAGGCTTTTTTTATTCCCCAATTTTTATCTCCTTTTCCCCTGATATTATAAATTTCACCTTTGTTACGGGAGTATTTCCTGCAAGAGAAGGTTCTGCCTCCATTACAGTTTTAAGAGAATTGAATTCTATGTTTGGATAAAATGCCTTCATTTTGTCAAAATAATAAAGGAATTCCTGGTTACCTTTTCCTGGTTCCTCAATTATCCCTCCTGCAATCTTAAATCTTACAACCTTGCCTTTGAAAGAAAAATTGACGGCGTCAAATACCGCACTCACAGGGGCATTTTCTGAGAAATCTTTTATTATGTTCCCCATAATGTTTGCCCTTTCCACATTGGAATAAAGGTCAAAATATTTTTTCCAGAAATCCAACCTTTTATTTTTCGCAGATTCTATCTTTGAAATTTTTCCTTCCACCTGTGAATACTTAGCTTCTATCCTCTTTAGCATTTTTTCTGACCTTGCTTTGTATGAAGAAAGCAAGAATATCCCAGCACTTAGAAGAGCTATGGATAGAATTATTTCTATAGATAAATAAGCAATTGCAGACGAAATTTTCGTTGAGTATATGTGATCTTCAGGGATGAGGCTCGGAAAGGACGGAAATTTCTGGAGTAGCGTAGCCCCAAGGAGGGGAAGGAATATGAGATGAAATTCTTGAAGCTTTTCCGAAATTTCCTCAGAATATAAAAATGGGAGCCTTTCAAGGATTCCTGAGTCTTCAACATCTGTTATTCTCATTGGCGAAGGGAGAAAATCCTTGTAAGAATTTCTATACTGGGGAGAAGCTAAGATAAATATTTCCTCCGTAACAAACTCTCTCATGAACTGTTTAAAATACTGAATCGATCTCAAAATTTCTTCCCTTATGGATTCGCTCTCTCTGCCAGGGGATATTGCAAAATCCCTTGATATGAGCACAACTCCATCCTTAAATAGATAGAAACTTCCACTGTTCTCGTGAAGGTGAAGGAAACTTGCTATCCCGAGGTTTTTGAATATTTCTCCCAGGACAAGCTGGACTGAAAGCTCCTTCCAGATTATTCCCTTTATATTAAGACCGAGTTTTTCAATGTTCTTTAAAACTTTTTCAATTTCTGAACTTTCGCTGGCAACAATGTAATAAAAGTCTTCCTCCTTTCCCCTCACCTTCAAATATTCAAAGACAAATTCTCCTGAGAATGGAACCATGTCCTTCAATTCGTTCTCTATTACCTTTCTTGCTTCCTTTTTCCCCATAGGTGGGAGTTTCAAAAGAGTTGAATATGATTTTTTCCTGGGCCACAGAAGTAAGGCTTCTTCACCTTTAAGAGGATAGGAATGAGAAACAAAAGAAAGAGTTTCCAAGAAATTCCCCTCTTCTATTGGGTGGTAAATTGGGTTTTTGAGAAGGAATTCTTTCCCCTTCTTTTGAACCCGAAGAACCCTGAGGTAATTTTCATCAAAGCTTATTATCAAAAATTCGTTCTTTTTCATCTTGCCTGGGCTCCTATAGCGGATGCTAATTTATATATAGGGAGGAATATTGCAAGAGCAAGAAGGACAACTACTATTCCAAGAAATATGATTATTGCAGGTTCAAGGAAAGCAAAGAACCTTTTTATAGCAGCAGGAACTTCCCTATCATAATATTCTGAAACCTTTTCAAGGGTAACAGATACTCTTCCTGTTTCTTCTCCAACTGCCATCATCCTTATGACAAGTTTCGGGAATATTTCCTCGCTTTTCATGGCTTCCGAAATCTTCTCTCCTGCCATTACTCTTTCTCTAACCCTGCTTATAGCTTCTCCTATGATTGAATTCCCAACAACATCTTCGACTATGGATAAAGATTGAAGGAGCCCTATTCCTGCTTTGTAGAGAGTTGCCATGTAATGAGAAAATCTTGAGAATGCTATTTTCCTGTGGAGTGCCCCAAAAATAGGGATTTTAAGTTTCCCTGTATCCCAGAAATTTCTTCCCGCCTTTGTATGTTTATAAGTAAATCTATAGAAGAGTATGAAAAGCACTATAACCAGAGGAATGCTCCACCAATAAGCCTGAAACCAGTTTGATAAGGATATAAAAAGCCTTGTCACCCATGGTAGTTCAACATTATAGGATTTTAGAATGGGTACAATTCTCGGCAGAGTCACTGTCATCAGGAGAGTAATTACACCTATTACCAGCAGGATTACTATCGTTGGATAAATTGATGCCTGTTTTACTTGTCTTGCTACATCTTCCTGCCATTCCATAAATCTGACAAGATCCCACAAGACTTTATCAAGGTTACCAGTTGCTTCGCCTGCTCTTACTATGTTGATATATATTTCAGGAAAGGACCTTGGATATCTTTCAAGAGCAGCTGAAAAACTCATGCCTGAGTTTATCATTGTTACAAGACTATCAAATATGAATCTTTTTCTCTCTATTTCCTCAGAGAAATCCTGAATGGCTGTTATAATAGGAATTCCTGATTCAAGAGAGGTTGCAAGATGAACTGTAAAGATTATAAGTTCTCTCTTTGTTAGTTTCCCTTTTTCTCTGAAGTATTTTCCTCTTTCCTGTTTTGCTTCAAGAAGATATAGATTCCTTGATCTTAACGCCGATCTCAGGTGGAACTCATCCATAACTTCCACTTGTCCTTTAACTGTTTTCCCGCTTGTATCCTTGGCAGTGTATAAAAATATAGGCATTATACCTCTCCAAAAGTTACTCTGAAGACTTCTTCTAAGGAGGTTATTCCTCTTCTTACTTTATCTATCCCATCCTCAAATAATGTGACAAAACCCTCAGAGAGAGCTTCTTCCTTCAATTCCGAAATCCTTCCTTCTGCTATCATAGATTTTATCCTTTTAGAGATTATGAAGACTTCAAAAATGCCTGTTCTTCCTTTATAACCAGTGTTTCTGCATCTGGGACACCCGCGTGCTTTATAAAATGTAGGACTTGGCTCCCAGTGCCATCCTATTCTTTTCAATTCATCTTCATCAGGAGTATAAGGAAACTTACAATGCCTGCAGAGCTTTCTCACCAACCTCTGTGCGACTACACCTATAAGTGATGAGGCAATGAGAAATTTTTCAACGCCCATTTCTATCAGCCTTGCAACGGCAGATACTGAATCATTGGTATGCAAGGTTGCAAAAACTAAATGCCCGGTGAGGGCTGCCCTAACCGCCATTTCTGCGGTTTCGCTGTCCCTTATCTCACCTATCAGGATTATATCCGGGTCATTCCTGAGAATTCCCCTCAATCCATTTGAAAAGGTAAAACCTGCCTTTGGGTTTATCTGACTTTGCCTTATAAGGGGAAATTCATATTCTACAGGGTCCTCTATTGTCATTATGTTTTTTTCTATAGAGTTGAGGTAATTTATAGCTGAATAGAGTGTTGTAGTTTTCCCGGCCCCTGTGGGTCCTGTAACTAAGACCAATCCATAGGGCTTGGTAACCAGGGATAAAAACAGCTGGAGATGCTTCTGGGAGAATCCAAGCTCTTCAAGACCGAGAACAAGACGTGACTTGTCAAGGAGTCTCATTACTATATTTTCACCGTTTACAGTGGGGAAAAAGGAAACTCTTATGTCAAATCTTTTTTTTCCGTATCTGAAAGTTATTCTTCCATCCTGAGGAATTCTTGATTCGGCGATATTCGTTCCCGCAAGTATTTTTAGCCTGGTTTCTATGGCTGGGCGAAGGATATTTGGCATTATTGGCCCAGGGAAAAGGACTCCATCTATTCTGTATCTTGTCCTTAGGATTTTTTCTTCTGGTTCTATGTGGATATCGGTAGCTGCATCTTCAATTCCTTTTACTATTATATGGTCGACGAGCTTCACAACGGGCCTTTCGCTTACAATATCCTTTGCAGCAGCTTGGGAAGCTATCTCTATGGACTTTTCCATCAGTTCTTCAAGAGATGCTCCTCCGGAGTAATTAAAATCTATTGCCTCCATTATATCGGTTTCAGATGCTGAATAAACCTTCACATATTTCCCTGTAATTTTCTCAAGTTCTGAGATCGCTCTGAGGTCAAAGACATTTGCCATGGCAATATACACTGTGTTCTTGTCCGCTTCAAAAGGAAAAGCCTTTAGCCTTTTTGCTGTCTCTTCCCTTATCAAATTCAGAACTTCATTCCTTACTTTCAGGTTTTTTACCTCAACAGATTCTACGCCAGATTGAGTTGCGAGAGCTGCTGAGAGACCATCCCTTGTTATAAACCCGAGATTTACAAGGATTTCCCCCAATATTTCTTTTGTTCTTTTTTGTTCTTTAAGGGCGAGCTCCAACTGCTGGGGAGTTATTAGTCCCTGTTCTATTAAAATTTCCCCTATTTTCTTGGGAGGTTTCCTTGCAAGCTTGCCTTCTTCCATCATTTATAAATATATAACAAAATGAGTTGAAAAGCAAACTAAAGGAGATTTTTTAGTATTTTCTTTACCTTTTCCTGGCCTGAATTTAGTCTGAGAGAGGCTTCAAACGCCTTTTTTGCTTCATCCTTCCTCCCTAATTTTAAATAACATATACCAAGTGAATTCAATACTCTTGGGTCACTGTCATAAATAGAAATCGAGCGTTTATAGTAGGAAATGGCTTTTTTGAAATTTCCCATTTCCTCATTGGCTTTTCCCTTGTAAAATAAGATTTCATATTCCCCTTTTTCCCCGATTTTTGAGAGAACAGTCAACGCCTTCTCTGGTTTTTTGAGGATCAAATAGTCCTGAGCGAGTAGGAGCACTGCATCCTTGCAATTTGGTCTTTGGAGGAGGCTCTTTTTAAGGTATTTTACGGCTTCTCCGAGTTTTCCAGCCCTTGAATACTGGCTTCCTAAGGAAAGATAAATAAGGAATTGGTTTTTCAATGGCATTACACTTGAAGATATCAAAGGTCTTGGTATTGAAGAGAGAGGAGAAATTGCAATGTCTGCTTCAGGGGATTTTACCTTACCTATTTTTACGTAGACTTCATATTCGTCTGAGGGGAGTTTAACATTAGAGGTAAATAAAAATTCCATATCTGTCTTATAAGGCATGGATGAAAGCTTGATCTTCTTAAGAAGAAAATCCTTTTCCTCGCTGGAGGCCCTTACCTCAAGATATTGGTTTTCCCAGACCTGTTTTGGAATGGAGCAAATTCTTATGAGGATTGTAGGTTTCTCCTTTTGGGAAAATGTGTTTCTTGAATCCGTAAGCAAAAAATTGTTGCCGAATGTAAATGGCTTCAGGGCAAAAAGAGAAACTTGCTTCTTGCCAAAAGCTATTACTGGTTTTTCAATGTGGAATTCATCAGGTGGAGGGACATCAATTCTTGTATCTATGTAGGAAAATTCCTTTGAAATGGTATTTTTTACAAGGAGAATCACTTCATATTTTCCCTCAATTACAGGAAACTCTCCCTGGAGTGATATTCCCCCAGATTTTATGGCTCGAAGTTCATTACCCCTCAGTTTAATATTGAAATTGTTCCTGTACTGAAAGATTGTATCTCCATTTTCCTTTTTTAAGCTTGAAGTTACCTCAAAATTAGCTACATTTTTACCGTTTATTTTCTCAAGGCTAATAGAAGAAGGCTCTATTGTATAGTGAAGGAAGTTTTTCCCGAACATCATGTCCTTTGCTATGTGCAAGGAGAACCTTGAATTTATATAGTTCAGGGTATAATCAACACTTACAAGTCCTCTATATTTCAAGAAATCCTTAGCATAGGTTGTATCAAATTCCTTCTCTGGGATAGTTAGAACCCTTGAAATAATTGAAGCCGCATTTAAAGACGGCTGATAATCATAAGGGATTTGCCCCGGTATAAGGGAAAGGGAAATTTCAGCTAAGGTTGGCTCGCTGTTACGGATATATTCGTAAATCTTTTCGTAATTTGTAGGGCTTAGGTTCCTTGTGTCCTGATTTTTGATGAGAAGTTCATAAGGACCATCTCCTAATGGGTCGTAAAGTTTGAATTCTCCGATTCCGTTTCTCTTGAAGAAAATCATGGCAAAATGGGAGGGAAGGCCCCAATCTGACCTTCCGTAATAATACCAGACTTCTGTTGGAACAACATATTGATTCATGTAATATCTTTCTTTGCTTATTGGGGGCCCGAGGAGTATATAAATTTTTCCCCTATCACTCATCCATCCCGGCCTCGGGGAATCGGTTCCGAGATATTTATTTGCATAGTTGAATCTCCTTATCAATTCTTCCCTGAATTCGTTTTTCGGGGTTGAAGGATTCGGATCCCTTACCTTCCAGAATGTTTTTATGAAGATATCTCTGTCTTTGTTGTTTTTGATCTGAAGGAAAACCTCCTTTTCCTTCGGGGTTATAACCCACCATACGAGATTGAGCCATTTCTGATACTTTAATGGAAGGTCCTTTATCCGATTTTTTTCCCCTGTGGAAGGGAAAATCAAAAGTGCGAAGAGTATTAGTATAATGATTTTTCTCATATGGATATTTTAACAAAAATAATTTAAAATCATAAGAGGAGGTGTGTATGAAAAAATTTCTGGCATTGTTCTTTGTTGTAGGATTAATTTTTGCCCAAGGAATTGATTTTGATTTAATGGGAGGTTTAGGGGTAATTAAGGGGTCCAACATTCTGGACGACAATCTTTTTCTCATTAAACTTTCGACAGGAGCAAATTATGGGTTGAAAGCCCAGGCTTTTGTTTCTAAATTTGGGGTAGAGGCATATTACATCCTCAATTCACTTGAGCCTGATGCTATAAACAAGGTAACTCACGGGGACCTTGATTTCTCCGACAAGTTCGCAACCTATGGGTTAGGTTTCGTTCTGAGATCAGGAGGAATTCTTTCTCCTTACTTTGCTCTTGACTACGGGAAGACAAAATTCCTCGGAACACACACTTACTCTCCGGATGGAAAACATTATTCGTTGGCCCTTGGCATCAAATTCGTCCCATCAATGATAGGAATTTGGGCAGAGGCAAAGCTGCTGAGGGTATCGGACATTCTCAAGGATTTTCATGAGTTTAATACATCGGGGAAATTCACCACTTTTTCAGTTACTGCGGGGGGAGTTTTCAAGTTTTAGTGGCTTAAAAGCCAATTTTTTCCTTTACCGCATAAGTTTTCTTTCCTGAGCTTTCGTGATATGTCCTGGTAATGAGTTCTCCAAGAAGTCCCAGTACTATCAACTGGATTCCTGTTATTATGAGGAGGACAGTCAGGGAAAGTAGGGGTCTATTGGAAATTGGTTGGGATTTTATGTATTTGACATAGATTAAATAAAGCCCTGATATTAAACCGAGGGAAAATGATGCAATGCCCAAAGAGCCGAAGATATGAAGGGGCCTTGTAGAGTAACTGAGGAGAAATTTCAGGGAAATGAGGTCAAGAATTACCTTGAATGTTCTTGAAAGTCCATACTTGGATTTCCCTGCAAGTCGGGCTCTGTGATTAACTTCTATCTCTACAACATCAACCCCATAGTTAGAAGCCACTGCCGGAATGAACCTGTGCATCTGACCATATAGCTCTAAATTCTTTACCACTTCGCTTCTGTAAGCCTTTAATGTGCACCCATAATCGTGGAGGTGGAGTCCTGTTACCAAGGAAATCAGCCAGTTGGCTATTATTGAGGGAAGCTTTCTTGTAAAGAATGGGTCCTTTCTCTTTTTTCTCCATCCGCTAATTATGTCGTGGCCTTCTCCAAGCTTTTTTAGCAGTCTCGGGATATCCTTCGGGTCGTTCTGCCTGTCTGCATCCATTGTGATAATTATTTCTCCTGAGGCTTCATGAAAACCAGCCATCATAGCAGGAGTTTGACCGAAATTTTTTCTGAGCTTTATCCCCTTGACCCTTGGGTCCTTTGATGAAAATTCCTTTATAATTTTCCATGAAGAATCTCTGCTGCCGTCGTCAATGAATATGACCTCATAGCTATGGCCTGTGGCGTCCAAGGTTCCCTTCAATTCTTGATAGAGAGGAGGGAGATTTTCCTCTTCGTTGAATACCGGAACAATAACAGATAAGTTTTCCATATATTTAAGTTTATACGAGAGATTTTCTCTTTTCAATGAAATTTGCTAAAATTTACAGGTGAAGATAGAAATTCTTGAAAATTTTGATTTGCTTGAAAGGGAACCAGAAAAATTTCGGCTGGACCCTTTCCAAGAGAATGTGCTTTTCAATCTTTATCTTGAAATTCCTGTCAGGAGTTCCCTTTATATGCTTTCTCCTTCCCTCAGTATAATTTATCCTGAGCAAAATATGGAGGTAGAGGATGAAGTGGAAAAAAGGGAAGAGACCCTAAACAGAATAAAAAGATTGATACTGGAGACTTTGATAAAATATACAGCAATAATAGAAGCCAACAGCTATTTCATTGAGCAGAATGATTTTCTTCTTCTATGTAGATTTGCAGAACAGATAGGAACATGGGGATATAGGCTGAAATTTTACACCCACAATGTTAGGGAAATCATTCCTAATTATGATGATAAACTCTATGTGGGGCATGATTTCCTTTCCCTTTCAGGAGAAAGGGATTATTTTGGTCTTAATGATTCTATTCCTTATCTTGATAAAGAATTTGAGCACATAAGGGACAAAGCTGAGGAATTTAATCTTTCTTCTCCCTTTGTTAGGAATTATCTTGTGGAAATGGGAGAGCTTGTTGGTGAAACTCTCCTTGTGTGGGAAAACAAAAAAACAGAGGTAAATATAGATAAAACCAGCATAAGAAGGCTCAGCAAGGCTATCTTGAACTTTACAGAGGTTAAACATATTCTTGTTGAACTTCACGATGAGATAAGAGAATTTGAATACAGATTAAGGAAAGGGGACGAGGGAGAAAATCATTTTTCCAGGTATATTACGAAGTTCAGGAAGGATGTAGTAAATATTCTTCACTTTGTTAACATGAAACTTCTATCAAGAATTCAGTTCAGGATAAATTCCACTCCTGAATGAGGAAGGTCCTTTCTGTCCTTGGACCTACAGGGTCTGGGAAGTCAGAGCTTTCAATAAAATTGGCGGAATTTCTTGGTGGAGAGATAATAAACTGCGATTCAGTTCAGCTTTATAAAGGTTTTGACATAGGGACAGATAAGGTAAGCAGGAAGGTGAGGAAAAGAGTTCCTCATCATTTAATGGACATAATTTCTGACTGCAGGAGATTTTCTGCTGCCGAATTTGCTAAACTTGCTGCGAATTTAATCAGGAAAATTAGTGCCAAGGGAAAAATTCCCGTAATTGTCGGAGGAACTTTTCTCTATGTAAGGGCTTTAGAAAAGGGACTTTTTCCCGTAGGAGGTGCAGGGGATGATTTCAGAGAGAAATGGAAATCCGAGGTCCATGAACTTAGAATCAGGACTGCAGAGCTTGACCCCAAATATTATGCTAAAATCGGGTCAATGGATGCAAGAAGGATGGTCAGACTCATGGAGGTATTTCACCTTTCGGGTAAAAATATGAGCGAGAGCTTTGCCGATACCAATTCCCCCCTTAAGGGATGGAAATTCATAAAAATAGCGGTAAAAAGGGAGAGGGAAGAACTTTACAGGAGGATAGAGGAAAGAGTAGAAGAAATGTTCAGGAGGGGAATAATTAAGGAGGTGAGGAAACTTCTATCGTCAGGATGCAGTGAAGAATGTCCCCCTTTTTCCGCCATTGGATATAAAGAAGTCCTATCATTTGTAAAGGGAAAAATTTCCCTTGAGGAAGTGAAAAGGCTTATGAAGAAAAATACAAAGGAGTATGCCAGGAAGCAATTAATGTGGCTCAGGCATGAGAATAATATAGTCTGGGTTCCTCCAGATGATATAAAGACTATTGTGAAATTGATCGGTAAAAGATGAGAAAAGCTGAAAGGGCAATAGTCACGGGAGTCTACAGAAAGCTCTCCGAGAAGAAGCATGCTGAGGAGATGCTGCTTGAGCTTGAGGAGCTTGTAAAATCCGCTGGCGGAAAAGTTGTTGGGAGAATAATACACAGGAGGAATTCTTTTGATCCCGTTTCCCTCGTTGGTAAGGGCAAGATAATTGAAATAGCTGCAATGGCAGAGGAACTTCGAGCTGATCTTGTGGTATTTGACGAGAACCTTTCACCTGCTCAGCATAGAAACATTGAAAATGTGGTTAAGACAAAGATCCTTGATAGAGCACAATTGATTCTTGATATTTTTGCCCAGAGGGCAATGACCATGGAAGGTAAACTTCAGGTTGAGCTTGCCCAGCTTTCCTATTTGCTTCCCCGCCTCACAGGGATGGGAAAGAAGATGAGCAGACTTGGAGGGGGTATAGGAACGAGGGGACCAGGAGAGACAAAGCTTGAGTATGACAGAAGGAGGATAAAGGAAAGGATAAAAAAAGTGAAGAGCCAGATAGAAGAGGTAAGAAAAAGGAGGGAGATTCAGAGGAAACATAGAAAGAAGGAAAATATCCCAACAGCAGCTCTCGTGGGCTATACAAGCGCGGGGAAAACAACGCTCTTTAACCTTCTAACAGGGGAGGATAAAAAGATCTCAGAAGCTCTTTTTACCACCTTGGATACAATTTTAAGGAGAGTGACTCTTCCTTCTGGTTTCCCTATTCTTATTTCAGATACTGTGGGATTTATAAGAAAGCTTCCTTTAGAGCTTATAACTGCTTTTAGGGCAACCCTTAAAGAAACGGTAGAAGCCGATCTTCTTCTCCATGTTGTGGATATATCTTCAGAAAATTTCAGGGAGGAGATAGAATCCGTGGAGAAAACCCTTCAGGAATTGAAAGTTCAGAATAAACCAATAATAAAGGTTTTTAATAAGATAGACCTGCTTGACAAGAAGGAATATTTTTTAGAGAAAAACCAGAATTCAAATAATGGAATTTATATCTCCGCGGAAACAGGTGAGGGAAAGGAAGAACTTCTCAATAAGATTGAGGCAGTTGTAATGAAAAACTATGAGATAAGGACTCTATTTTTCCCGTATTCTACTAATTTAAACTGGAAAGAAATACAGAAAAGAGCTATAATTCTTTCCAAAGAAATGGGTAAGGAGGGGATAAAGTTGAGAGTGGGAACAAGGAAGTCAAAATGAGAAAAAATTCCTTTATCATTTTCGCTTTGGCGTTTTTGTTGCAGTTCTGTGGACAAAAGGCTCCGGTTTATCTTAAGCCACATCCCGATTCGGTAATATGGAAAAAGGTAAGGGAGAAGCCCGAAGAGGCCCTTAACTACAGGGAACAGACTGTTTACGATACAGAAGCGAAGGGGTTTGCCCTTTTGAGGCTGGGGAGATTGAAAGAGGCAGAGGAAAAATTCAGGAAAGCTTTGCAAATGGGTGAAGAATCCTTCTCAAATCTTGGGCTCGGTATGGTTTACGAGAAAATTGGGGATTTCCTCACTGCTTACAGGTTCTATTCCAATTCCTCCCATCCTGAGGCCAGGGGAAAAATGGATAAGATAAAGGAAAGAGCACTTTCCCAGGCCTTGAGTAGTTCGGATCCCAAGGACCTTTCCGAAGCCCTTATAATAGCACCAAATTCAAAGGAAGCATATATAAAAATGGCGGAGTTTTACCTTAGGGAAGGAGAGAACTTTATGGCCACGGCATATCTCAAGAAGGGAATTTCAGCGGTTGGGGAAGACCAAGAAATCCTCAGGCTTTACAGTGAAGCATTGGAGAAGGAGGGCAAGCTTAATGAGGCTCTTTCTTTGAGGGAAAGGACGTACAAACTTTACCCCAGTGAACAGAATAAGAGGGAGATGGAAACCCTCAGGGATAAGATTGAAAAGAAAAGGATAGAGGAAAAGCTTAAACCCCTTATGGGAAAAGTAGAGATATCGAGGGGTGACCTTGCCCTTGTAATAGATGCTTATTTCGGGCCTTTTCTTTCGGGAGGAAAACCTCCAATAATAACTGATATATACAGGGGAGAGGAGATGAGCTCTATCCTAAAGATAACTTCCTTGGGAATAATGAAGGTGTTTCCTGACCATACGTTTCAGCCTGACGGGAGAGTGAAGAGAAAAGACCTCGCAGAGATAATAGTAAGGCTGATTAGGAAGCTGAATGTTAAAGTAACAAATATGTCATTTCCCGTCCTTTATGACACGAACTCCTACGATGCAAGGGAAATTGTAGGGCTTGGAATAATGGAAGGAGAAGCTAACCTTTTTCATCCCTATGAATCGATTACACTTAAGGATGCAATAAAATCTATGGAGAAATTGAGAGAACTTCTGAAGGGAGTCAGTAATTGAAGGATAAACTCACCTTTAAAGCTTTAACCGTTCCAAATATGCTCTCTCTTTTGAGGATTATTCTTATCCCGATTTTTATTTATTTATATATTGATGGGGAAAGGGACTTAGCCCTTGGAGTGCTTTTTCTTGCTTCAATTACTGATCTTCTTGATGGGCTTATAGCGAGGGCTTTCAATCAGAGATCAAGGATTGGATATATACTTGACCCCTTAGCCGATAAGCTTCTTATGGACTCCACATATATTCTTTTTACTATAAGAGTTCTTCCCCTCACGATATTTGTTCCAAAGTGGTTAACTATTACCATAGTTTCAAGGGATATCTTTATGGTGATAGGAGTTTCCCTTCTCACTCTGATGTATCCTGATAGGATTTTAAAACCCCATTGGTTGGGAAAATTAACCACAACAGTTCAAATAATCGTTGCCATCCTGATTCTTTTCGCAAATGTTACCAAAATAGAAATGCCTGGAATGCTCATCCTTTTCTGGATTACAGCCGGAGTTACAATAATATCCGGGTTTTATTATATACTGAGAGAGATAGGGGAACTTGAGTGACCCTTTTCTGGGAAAGCTATACGTCCTCTAATGTTTTATAAGCACTTTGCTCTTTAGAAAGAACCAAAATCCACTTCATAGTAGAATGGATGGGGAGAATTATCTTTCAGTTTTTTAGCTTGTTATTCGTCAATCATAAGAGAGTCGGGTTTTCTCATCCGTTAGCGTAGGCTTTATAAGCTCTTTCCATTTTGGGGAATCCCATGTGCCGAGTTTTTTATGGATGATATAGTATTTCTGAGGGATAGGATGGGTTCCTACAACAACTTTTAAATCGAATTTTTCCTTTATAAAATCTCGGAAGTATGTTACATATGGACAGGGAGGGTATCCAACGACAAATCCGGTAGCAAGATGAATCACCTGGGCCCCATTTTTCTTCATCTCTTCCGGTGCATATTCAATGTTTCCTCCAGGACAGCCTCCGCAGGTTGTGAATCCCACAACTTCTACTTCCTTTCCTCTATAAATACTGAAGGCTCCCTCTCTGTTCCTGAGTGACCTGAAACATTTTCCTCCAGCACATGTTCTATAACGGTCACAAATGATAATCCCAATCTTGATTTTTTCGCTCATTATTTCCTCCTTTCTTAACTTAATTTTATGAGTCTCCTATGGCTTCCTCATCAATGTTTTTTAAAATAGTTTATTGGATATTTTTTCCTTGGATGTTTCTTTATCTGTTTCATTAGGAATTCAATGGCCCTATCAAGCTGAGGGTCTTTCCCCTCCAAAACGGCTTCAGGTGGATTTTCCACATATATGTCAGGGATTGCACCTCTTGCTTCAAGCATTTTTCCACTAAGTTCCCAGAGTCCCCAGCTTGTTTGTCTTACATAGCCCCCGTCTATCATAGGATGAGCTGTAACTGCTATAACAAATCCAAGGGTTGGAACTCCGATAAGGGTTCCAAGTTTCCTTGCTTTAAAGCCTGCAGGGAAAACCTCTGCATCCGAGTATGAGAATTGATTTATAAGAACTGCCACATGCCCGTAGAATGCGCTCATTGGCCTTTCGACCACTTCTTGGTTTCTTCCCTTTACTGTTTGATACTGTCTTCTCTCAAGAATATCTATTAAGTATGGGTCTATTCCTCCTCCTCCGTTGAATCTGACATCCAGTATGATGGCATCTTTATATCTGTAGGCATTAATCCAGCGAAGGAACTGGGTCATTCCGAAGGTTACCATATCCCTTAGGTGAATATATCCTATTTTCCCGCCGCTCTTTACATCTACATATTTCCTTTTCTTAGCAACCCAATCATGGTATATAAGGTTTTTCTCAGATGGAAGAGTTTTTACTGTGATTTTCCTAGATTTTTCTGGGGTTCCATCCGGCGAGAGAACTATTTCTACTTCCTTTTTGGACTTTCCTACCAAGTAAGAATAAATATTTCTTTTTGTGGTTATCTTCTCCCCATCTATTGAGATTATATATTCACCTTCCTTTGCAAGACCTGAAATCGGATTTTTGAATGCTTCAACATCAGGATCCTGAGAATAAATGTGCTTTATTTTGTAAAGCTCCTTTTTATAATCAGGATTGAAGCTTGCTCCTATGTACCCTACATTGTATGTTGGAAGTTTAATTCCATAATCTCCTCCCCTTGCTCCTTGGTGTGAAGCATTAAGCTCTCCAACCATTTCCTCAATTAATGTATTCAACTCCTGCCTTGTTCTTACATAGGGAAGAAGAGTCTCATATTTCTTTCCGATCGCCTTCCAGTTGAGCCCATGAATTCTTTTGTCATAGAAGAAGTCCCTAACCATTCTCCATGCTTCATGGAAGATCTGTCTCCATTCTGCCACCCTGTTGAGTTCCATACTCATGGCATCAAGTGAAACGAACTCATCCTTCTGCACCTTTCCGACCTTTGCTATGGCAATATTCTTACCCTTCATATATGCGATATGGGTTCCCTTTGCAGAAAGAGCATAATCCTTTACACCCTTTATCAGAGTTTCTATCTTTCTTGTCTTTATATTGTATGCTTTAAGAGTTTTTTCCGCCCGGTCAAGGAATAAATAATAACTCTTTGTTGTAGAAAGTGCAGTGTAACTGCCGGGCTTTACAGGTACAGTTTTAATCCTTGCTTCTATATTGTTGAAGTCTATCTTCACATTTATTTTTTCCTTTTTCTTGGTCTTTTTGCCCTTTTCTTCCTTCTTTTCTCCGTTTTCCTCTTCGTCAGGTTTGGGTTTGTAAATATCCTTCAATCCTGGGACAAGGTCAAGGCTCATTAATTTTACCTCTGCATTTGATGAAAAATTGCCTGCAAAGAAGTTGTAGTTGAGTTTTATCACGCTTGTTGATAGATAAATCAACCTCTTTCCGTCCTGTGTGAATTCAGGTTCGTAGTCACTGAACGATGAGATTATAAGGGGCTTTTTTTTCTTTGTAAGGGAGTTAAAAACATATATGCTTCCATATCCCACTTTATTCCTGAGAACATAGGCAAGCCATTTGGAATCCGGGGACCATGAGAAGTCGGTAACCAGGCCGGTTCTGTTCCTGTCAACCGTTGTCAGCTTTTTCTTCTCGAGATAAACTACATATATCTTCCCATCATTAGTTGAGAAGGCTATTTTCTTTGAATCAGGGGCCCAAACTGGATTGTATTTAAATTTTGGAATATTTGTTATCTTTTCCTTTTCCCCTGTTTTTTCCTTTACTATGTAGAGCTGGAATTCTCCATTTTCGTCAGAGAAATAAGCTATACGCTTTCCGTCAGGAGCCCATGTTGCCCATTCCTCCCTTGCAGGAGTTTTTGAGATATTTCTTGTGGGTCCATATTTTGCGGGAATTGAGAATACCTCGCCCCTTGCCACAACCAAAACCCTTTTGCCATTTGGAGATATATCATAATCTTGGATAAGCTTTTTCGGATTATAAACTTCCTTTAAATTGAAGGGCAAATCTCCAGAAGCATTTATATCAAGTTTCTGAAGTTTCCCGTTTTTTATAGTGTAAACATAGAGGTTTCCGCCTGCCTCAAAAGCTATTCTGTCCCTTTCAGTAGAAATTGAGGGCCACTCAATATTTATATTTTTGAAATTAGTGAGCTTTTTTATTGTGCTTTTTGGGTTCTTTGCCTTGAAGTCCATTGAATATAGATTTGCCATTCCTTGTCTGTCGGAGACAAAATAGATTTTTCCGTCCTTTCCAAACATTGGCCAAGAGTCGTTACCTTTCCAGTTAGTTAATTTTGTGAACTTTCCTGTCTTTTTATCAAGGAGCCATACATCTAAATTTGCACTTCCCTTATATCGTTTCCACCACCAGAAATAACCGCTGTTTCTGTTAAATGCTACATATTTTCCGTCAGGAGAAAAATCTATAAAGCTTCCTCTGTCGATTGGAAGAGCTTTCGGGAATCCACCATTTATTCCAACAGCGTAAAACTTAAGAACAGTAGGGAAAATGGTTTCCCTGTCAGATGTGAATATCACCTTACCTTTCGGGGACCAGCCAACTACCATCTCAGAACTTGTATGATAGGTGAGTTTTTTCGGATCGCCTCCTTTTGTTGGAACCACATAAACATCGTTTCCACCATAGTACTGGCCAATAAATGCCACATATTTACCGTCAGGAGAGAACCTTGGATAGGCCTCGAAGCCAGGAGCTGAGGTTAGCTTGTGGGCAGTGCCTCCTGTAGCCGGGGCAATCCAGATATCTCCCTGGTAAGAGAAAACAATTTTGTTCCCACTTATTTGCGGGGTCCTCAAAAGCTTTGTAGAGGCAAAGCTCAACCCCAGAGCGAGTAGAAAAACAAAGACCTTCTTCATAATAACCTCCGAACAAATGATATAGACTTTTTTCTCCTATGTAAATAAAGCAATGATGTGGAAACTATCATACATTCTTCTACGAGAAAATATGATTAAGGTTCTATATATTTCCAATATTCTTTCGGTTTCCGCTAAGGAATCTTGACTTTTAATGTCCCGAATGCTATAGGATGGAAGGAGGTGAAATTATGAAAGCAGGCATAAGAGGAAAAAATAAAAATGGGCAGTGGTTAATTCCTTTACTCTTTTTCCTCTTCCTATCTCTTGTGTCCTACAAAAATCTTCTTTCCTTCACCTTAAAAGATGTTCTTAGCGTTCCCTTCCCATCCCATATAATTGTAGCTCAGAGAAAAGATAGGGTAGCGTGGGTCTTTGATGACCAAGGTAAAAGGAATATCTGGGTCGCCGACGGGCCAAATTATGTAGCACGACGGATAACAAATTATACTGAAGACAATGGACAAGAAATTTCACATCTTGGATTCTCCCCTGATGGGAACATTTTAGTTTATGTTTTAGGAGGGGAACCTAATAAGAGAGGAGAATACCCTAATCCTAACAGCAATCCTGAGGGTGTTGAAAGAGATGTCTGGGCCATAAAAGTGAAAGGCGGAAAACCGTGGAAACTCGGCCAGGGCACAGAACCAGTAATTTCCCCTAAAGGAGACCTTGTAGTTTTTAGAAATCAGGGGAAGGTTTTCGTTGTCCCTCTAAATGGTACCCAAAAACCAGGAGTTCTATTCAAAGTTAGAGGAAATAATCGTTTCTTTAACTGGTCTCCTGATGGTTCTCAATTGGCATTTGTAAGTATCAGAAATGACCATAGCTTTATTGGTATTTATAATCTTGGAAAGAAAGAAATAAAATGGCTCCTTCCGAATGTAAACAGGGACCTTTGTCCTGTCTGGTCTCCTGACGGAAGACGCATTGCCTTCATACGACTTCCTGGAGCGAAAATGAAAAGGAAACCCATCTGGGATGTATGGAATGCTCCATTTTCCATCTGGATTTTTAATATTTATACAGGCAAAGGGGAAAAAGTATTTGAAGTCGTAAAGGGCGGTGGATTTGCCCAGTATTATCCTCACCATCCTTTACTTTGGGCTGGCAATGACCATCTAATCTTCTATTCTGAACAGGACGGGTGGATGCATTTGTATTCTCTATTGCTAAGGGATAGGAAGGTTCTTTGCCTTACCCCAGGTAGATATGAGGTAGAAAATCTTGCTATAGGCCCTGACGGGAAAACATTGATATTCAATTCAAATAAGGGCGACATAGACAGGAGGCATCTCTGGGAAGTTTCCATATATGGCGGTGAGCCAAAACCTTTGACATCCGGGAAGGGGATAGAATGGAGCCCTGTGGTAGTTCCCTCAGGTAAAAACATAGTCCTCATCTGTTCCACTGCAAAGCAGCCTGCAGCACCAGCTGTAATTCCCATAAAAGGAGGAAGACCGAAGCTTATTTCGCCTGAGCTTATTCCTACAAATTTCCCCATAAAGAAAATTATCAAGCCCGTAAAAGTGATTTTTAAGGCCGGAGATGGTCTTAAAATCCACGGACAGCTTTTTGTCCCAGAGGGCGTAAAGACAGGAGATTCTCGACCTGGAATTATATTTATGCATGGGGGTCCGATTCGCCAGATGGTTTTGGGATGGCATTACTTTGAGTATTATCATAACTCCTATGCCTTTAACCAGTATCTTGTGAGCAAAGGCTATGTGGTACTTTCTGTAAATTATCGCTCAGGTATTGGCTATGGAGCTGCTTTTAGAACTGCTCCTAATCAGGGCCCTGAAGGAGCATCTGAGTATCAAGATATTGTGGCCGGGGCAAAATTCCTTCAGAGACTCCCCTTTGTCAACCCACTTAAAATTGGCCTATGGGGAGGTTCATACGGCGGTTATCTAACGGCTCTGGGGCTTGCGAGGAATTCAGACCTTTTCACAGCAGGTGTGGATTTTCATGGTGTCCATGACTGGTCCTACAGAGGAATGATGAGAGGAAGCGAAGACTGGAGAATAGAGGGACGAGAAGAGCTAAGGGTTGCATATAAATCTTCTCCTGTGGCTGATGTAGATTCGTGGACGTCACCTGTGCTTTTTATTCACGGAGACGATGATCGCAATGTTGACTTTATCCAAACTACTGATCTCGTCCAGAGACTCAGGGAATTAGGAAAAGCCCATGTGGAGACTTTAATTTTTCCTGATGAAATTCACGATTTTCTAATGCACAAAACCTGGCTTAAAGCCTATCAAGCCTCAGCAAATTTCTTTGACCGTTTCTTAAAATAAAAAAGCATGATTTACATTTCTTCTTAGCGGTTTATTCTTACTCTGAACCATGTAGCCTTGCTTTGATTAAGAAAGACCAGTCTGTAACCTTTTGGAAGTCTAATTTCTTTGTCCACTGTTCCATAGGCTATGACTTTGAAGTTCTGCCCCTTTTCGAACTTTTCCTCCTCTGCCTTACTACAGATGAAGTAAATTAGTTTACCTTCTGAGGGAACTGTGACCTCATTTCCTGTTATGTAATGGTATTTTGCAGGGTAATCAAGAGGAACCCTTATTTTCTGAAAGGAAGAGGTCTTGATTTTTAAAATTCTGCCTGCGAGCTTCTTCCATTTTACTATTGGTTTTTTGTATTTTTTCGCTCTCTGAATACTATATCCATAGGAGACAAGAATATCGTAATTTTTACCCTCTATTATGTGATTCTTATTTCCCTGAGAGTCCTGAAGCTCTACGGTCTTCAGACCATAATTAGGAGCGGAAATAAGGAATTTGTATTTATTTTCTCCTAGCTTAAACTTCACCTCTCCATTTTCGTCGGTAACCCCCCAGATAGAGAGGAGGGGCGCCTTGTCGTATCCCTTCTCAGGAGCCCATCCTGAAAGGACTACAACCATAGCTCCTGCAATAGGGCTTTTATTTTCTTCATCATCTACTACCTTTAATTTTACAGTGGCAAGGCCTGTGTATTTTTCTGAGATAGGATAAATAGAATCATCTCCCCTTATAGTCCACACAGAGGAAATGAATTTTTTCCAATTTCTTTCATAGAGTCTCGGGTTGTCCAATCCCTTTTTGACATCTGAATTTATATCCCAGTGATGCCACTTGCCGTCACTGTAAAATTCATTCCAGACATGGTCTTCTCCCCAATCATTCGCAAGCCTTGTGGGTATTAAGAGGGTCCTTCCAATAGCCACTCCAAATATGCTCCATTCGCCACATGAGCCGTAATTGGCATTGTAGGGTTCCTGGGGTAATTTGTCGTGACTTTCTTCTCCCCATTCAAAAAATACCCTTGTCCATTTGTGAGCTTTTTCTATAGCATTGTATGCATTCTTGGCATCTTTTACAGCTTCGTAAAGACTTTTGCCATATTTGTTATTAGTAAAGAGATATTCCCTCCAGAACTTACCCAGATAATATGATGGTGCCTCAAACCTTGTTCTGGGGTGCACTATATACCAATAATAAAATTTTTTGGGAAGTTCATGCCATTTTCCATCCTTCCACATAAGGGCTACAGTAGTGTAATTTCTTTTTTCAACGAGCCTTACATAGGGCAAGGTTCTTGCGATTTTGTATAGTTCTTTAGCATTTTCAAGAAGGACTTCAGGGGAATAACTTATGCCCTCTTTATCTTCGGGAGAATCGACCATGGCCTTTAAAACTTTTGTTGCAGTATGGGCAATAGTAAAGGCTACCTCGTCCACATATTTCTTTTCTGAACTTAATATGAGCTTGGAATATGCATTTACATATTTTGGGTTGAGAAATTTAAGAGCGGTATGTTCATTTGTTCCCCCACTGATAATGTCGTATCCTCCCAGAGATTCGCTTCCTCCTGTCAGATTTTGCAGAGAAATCTTATGGGTAGCATTCTTTGTGGCGATGTCCTTTATAAGGTGGATTTTTCCAGAAGAACTTCCTATAAGCATATCCTCATTGCCGTCCCCGTCAAAGTCAAAAACCCTGGGGATGAGAACTCCCTTTTCAGGAGGCCAAGGTTTTATCATTTTGCCAACTATTTTGGACTCTTTCCAGTGGGAAGTATAAATATCCGGTGGGAATTTAGAGAATTTTTTTTCAACATGTCCTCCAAAATCATAGGTATAAACTTTAGGTTCTCCTTTATTGTCAAAAACTAACAGCGTAAGGATCTTTTTGCCGTGTATCTTAGAGTAGTATAGAGCCGGAGCAGCCCTTTCCTCCACGTTTATACCGTGGAACAGGGACACATGCTTATATAGTAAACCTGTTTTTGCCTTCTCATCCAGATCCTCTTTCCATTCAGGATGTTTTCTGGTACCCGTATTTATAAAATGGTGAATTTTTCCATCTTTAGACCCGACTATGAGGTCAAGAATTCCCTTGCCGTTCATATCGAAAAGAAGAGGTACCGAATACTCCCCGACATCTATCTCCTCTTTCTTCTTGCCCTTGTCGTCTTTTTTCTCTACAACAAAAAAGTCTCTTCTTTCCTTAAACTGTACCCTGCCGTTTTTTAGTCCCACATTTTCGTAAAGGATAACCTTTCCCCTGTTGTTTCCAAACACAAGATCAATGTCTCCATCTCCATCCACATCCACTGGGAATGGGGTGGCATCATCAACGACATCTATCCCAGGATATAAATTGGACACTTTTTTAAAGATAGGATGGTGTTTTGAGCCAACATTTAGAAAGATTTCCACTATTCCATCTTTTGTACCTACAATCAGGTCATTTAGTCCGTCTGAATTTATGTCCAAGAGAGCAGGGGAGGATAAACCATTGAATTTCATTTTTGTCAGGTATAGTTCCTCCATTTTCCATCTTAATTCATCTTTTAACCAGGTAGGAACTTTCTCTATGGCGAGGAGGACTTGACGGGGAAGTTCTGGCTTTCTCTCTCCAAGGACAACCCAGTCCCCTGGCTTTATAGTAATATATTCAGTTTTTATTCTCTTTTCAGCACATCCCTGGAGTATTAAAAAAAGAGCGATTATAAAAATAAGCATCTCAGTTAATCTTCTCATTTTTTACCTCCTTTTTTGAGCTTTCGTTATATTATAGTTAAATAGATCAAGCCTGTGCAACTTATTCAGTATGATTTCTGTGATACTTTCCTGAAATCTTAATCTTCCTTCTCCTTTCTCCATGCGACTAAAATGCCGAAGATTACGAGGGAAACGCCAAGGATTTTTGTCGGGGATAAGGATTCTTTAAAGATTAACCAGGCCAGTATGCTAGCCCCTATAGGTTCTGCGAGAGTGGTTATGCTTACGAGAGCAGCTTTTATATATCTCAATGCCCAGTTAAATGAAGAGTGTCCAAGTCCCTGGGAGACTACAGCGAGAAGGATTAGATATAAGTAGCTTTTTGTGCTGTATCCTGTAAACCTGGAACCAAAGGCAAATGAAGCTCCCAGAAGAAAAACTGTCGCCGTTGAATAAACAACAAAGAGGAATGGAATTATTGCGATTTTCTTTCTCGCCACTCTTCCCGGTATAAAGTAAACTACAAGGGAAACCGCCCCGAGAAATGAAAGGAGATTTCCCAAGGTAAGTGAAAAAGATGAGAAGCCAAGCGAGAAAATTATCCCTACCCCTGCAAGAGTTATCAAAGAACCGATGGTGAAACTTGCGGTGAGCTTTTCTTTTAATATGAAATGGGAAGCCGCTCCTACAAGGAAGGGATATACGGAGAGAACGAAAAGTGAGGATGCTACTGTTGTATATTTCAGGGAAGATATCCAGAATCCAAAATGAAAGGCAAGACCAAGACCCGAAAGAAGAGAAAGAAGTAGAAATTTTTTTGGGAATTTTTTACCTTTGACCACAAAGAATGGAAACAGAAATATTGAGACAACTCCCGTCCTAAAAGTAGCAATTACAAGGGAAGGAACTTCGCCACAGAGCTTTATGAATATGCTAGCAAAGGATATAGAAATAGCCCCGACAAGAAGAACAAAAGGGAAAACAGCAGGTCTTTTTTTCGCTTTTTGCGGGGTCAGGTTCATAATGAGAGTTTAACTGAAATTCCGTGAAAGATAAAAGGCTTCTCAAAATGCATCCCATTTATGCAAAATCATGGGGTTTTTTGATGAGAAAGAAGATAGAATTCACAGGGATGTGGAAAAATCCAATTATTGTTGTTTTAGCTCTTGTGATACTTGCTTTTTATGTTTGTATCATCTGTAAGTATCCCTTCAAAATTTACAGGGAGCTTTCCAGAAGGTTTTACCTTTCCGGAGAGGGCATCAAAAAGAGCTTTTACCTGGCAGTCCCTGAATCCAAAGCTCAGAAGATATGTATTCACTTGAGGAAACTGCCTTATATCATATGGATTTCCAAGGGAAGCAACAATGGCGTCGCCTCGGATTTGAAGAATCTTCCTTATCACTTTTCCCTGAATTCTTTCAACCTCAGGAGTTCTTGAATATGGAGCGAGGAGGATTTCATCGTGAGATTTAACGAAGTCTTTGATAAGAGTAAAATCAGGAATTTGGAGAGGAAGGATGAGAACATCAGGCCTTGAGAAATATTCCTTTGCCCTTTTCTCAAGATAGCTTTTATGTTGTGTTTCTGATATAGGAACTGTGGAGGTAGCCTTTTCCCACTCTATTATTCCAAGCTTTGCGTTTCTTGCAAGAGGAAGCTTATGTGTTTTATCCCTTAAAAGGACTATGGCTCTCTGGCATATCAGATCCTCCTTTTTTCTATAAGCTCTCAGTTTCCCAACTTTCCTGAAAGGTTTTTTCTTATTTGGTGAGAGAATCCCGTAATTTTTCTTTACTCTCAGAATCCTTTCCACTGAGATATTTATCCTTTCCTCTGAGATTTTACCCTGTTTAACAAGTTTCAGAAGGATGCTGTAAAGTTCTTTCTGAAGGTCAAGGGTATGACTTGAAAGAAGGACATCAGCTCCTGCTTCAATTGCGTAATTAATCATTTCCTCAGGGGTAAAGTTATCCCATATTGCGTTCATCTCAAGGCAATCAGTTAAGGCAATCCCTTCAAATCCGAGTTCTTCCCTTAAAATCTCGCTGAGGATTTTTTTAGAAAAGGTGGCTGGAAAACCCGAAGGGTCAATCTGAGGATAAGAAACATGTGCACTCATAATGAAATCATTTTTTTTGGAAAGCTCAGTGAACGGTTTCAAGTCAAACTTTCTGAAGTCTTCTTCTGTCTCATCTACTGATGGAAGGGATAAATGTGAGTCTGTTTTTGTGCCACCGTGTCCTGGAAAGTGCTTTAAAACAGGAGCTATACCTTGGTTCTTTGCACCTTTTATAAACGCCTTTGCGAACTTGATCACTATTTTTGGGTCATCCGAAAAGGACCTTATGCCAATTATAGGGTTGTCTGGTTCCCTATTGACATCTCCTACAGGGGCTAATACTCCATCTATTCCGAGAATCTTCAGGTCTTTCCCTATAATTTTCCCCTCAATTTCTGAAAATTTAGGCTTTCCTGTGGCTGCAAGTCCCATCGGTGAAGTAAATGTAGATGCCATCTCCCCAAGCTGAGATACTATTCCTCCTTCCTGGTCAGTAAAAATCATAGGGGGTATTCTCGAAGAAGAGTGAATTGAGCTTGTCAGGGAAATTACTTGCTCAGGGGAGGAGACATTTCTGGAAAATAAAACTACAAATCCAATATTTGATCTTTTTATGAATTCTTCTACTTTACTGGGTAGAATTTCCCCTGAAAATCCCACCATAAACATCTGCCCTATTTTTTCTTCCAGACTGAAACTATTTAAAATCTCTCTTTTCATTATATCATAGATAACATTCTCGGAAAGAGAAGTCAAGAAAAATCTGAAAATAGATTATTTAACTAAATGTCAAGATTAACAATTCTAATATTGCTGGGAACTAAAAAGTATTTTCCTGTTGAAAGTTTATCATTCATCTATAGTTCCTTCCTTAGTTTAAACTTAAAGTTTTACCCGAAATTGGGAGGAAATAGTAGAGGAACTGATATATTGTTGAATGAACTGCAAAGAATCTTGAAGAAAAAGGTTGGAAAAATGCGTTAATTCAAGATTTGGACCCTCAATACCCTTATTTTATCGGGATTGAGACACCTGCAAGCAGATAAAATACGCCTGCAAGGAGGAGAACGAAATTAAATCCAAAAAGTACCGCGAGAAGAACTGTAAGAGCTGAACCCATCACTGTGAAGAATCCGTTTACTCCCCATGCCCATGGGATAAGGTTCACAGAGATCTTTCTTGCAAGTTTTAGCCCTGCAGGAAACATCATTCCCATAAAGATGCCTATAAAGGAAATTAAGACAAGAGAGATTAAGAGTCTTGCTGCAAAGGGAAGACTTAAAGTGGCATTAAATACTGGGTTCAGAAAAAAAATATATCCAAGAGTTAGGGCAAAAAGCAACAAGCTGATAAATTTGATTTTAGAAGGGGGAATTTTTGGAGAGATGCCACTTCCGATACCTGCACTCAGAAGAAGGGAAGAAATCACCATTGTAATTGAATATGCGGGATTTCCAAGGAAGAGAATGAATTTCTTTATCAAAACGATTTCTATGAAGATGAAGGAAAGGCCTATGAACGAAAAGAATAACATAAACCTTAATGATTTTCCCTCTTTTATTCCCTTCCTGTGGAAAACAAATAGGGGATAGGGAATGAGGATGAAGGAGAGGATTAAAAGAACTGCGATTATGGCCAGGAGACTTACAGATGCGTTAAAGTTATAAACTTCCACAACTCTGTTGAAAACCGACCTCGTCAAATTTCCCTTGATCTTAAATTTGAATGGGGAAAGAAAACGATAAAAAAATGGTCTGTCATCAGTCGGCGGGGTGAGCTCAAGATTAGTTTCCTTCTCAATTTTCTTTAAAGGCTCGGTGAACACCGCATTTTCTACATTCGCTATAGGATCTCTGTAAGGCAGGTAAATAGGATACATTTTCCCTGGAATTTTGCTGTGTGTGTTCACCCATTTCATTTCTTTCTCTATTTTTTCTACATCTTCTTCAGTGAATTTTCCCTTTCTTAACATAAATAGATTCCTTAAACCTCCACCTCCTATTATTGCGATGTAGTCTCTTGGATTATTTATTCCCTCTCTTTTCAGCGTTTCAATTGCCATTGCAAGAAGTTTTGCTGAACCCCATGTGTGAATTGCAATTATTCCATTGGGCTTTAAATGACGCCAGTAATCTTCGAATGCTTCAACTGTGAGTATGTAAGATTCTGAGAAATTAAGTGCTCCTGAGGTGATAGCCGCAGGCGTACAGTTGTTTACTTCCTGGATTACATCATATTTTTCCCTTGATCTTTTTATGTAACTTCTTCCCTCATCGTTTATAAGCCTTACCCTTCGGCTTTTATACAGGTTTCCTATGAAAGAGGAATATCTATTTTTCACGATATCAACGATGACAGGGTCAAGCTCAACAGCATATATCATTCTTGGAAGGTATGTTAGGGCAACAAAGACTTCAAGACCACCTGCAGGCCCTATTATTAAATATGAACCTCTTGGGTTCAAAATATATGGTATTGAAACGTCCCTTATTATGACTTTCCTTGGGATGTTCTCGTCATATCTAAGATCGTGCTTTTGTTTTGTCATAAAGGACTGGTTTGATCCTGCATTTATCCATATAATTTTGGAAAACCTTGTGAAATTAGCCACATCAATTTTGAAAATCGGACTCCATTTGGAGAAAATTATATTTTCTTTTGTAAGAGCGAAATTTCTCTTGGCCATGCTGTAGTTAAATTCGAAAGCCTTACTTGAAAATGGAATGATGGATATCGCAATTATAAGCGAGGCCAAAAGGGTAGCTTTTAATTTTCCTTCCAGAAGTATGCTTGCAAATATAGCAAAGGAAGCAGCGAGAACAATTATGCCCTGTCCTCCGAAGATTGAGACAGAAAATCCACATATTGCCCCTCCTACCGCTGCTCCTACAAGGTCAAAGAGGTAAAGTCTGTTAGCTTTCTCTGTTAACATTGAGAAAATAAGTGAAAGGAGAGTGCCTGCTAAGAAAAAGGGCACAAGTAGAATAGTGAAGTAAAGAAATAGATAAAAAATCTGCTTTGGAGCAGGAAGGGCAATAAAATTAAGAGGAATCAGAAGAACTATTTTAAATACTATAAGAAGTCCAATTCCCATTGAGAGAGAATAAAAAGGCAATCTATGATAATAAGAGGAATAATCTTTTTTTATTGAGAGATAAACTCCCGCTGCGGCATATCCAAGAAGGGCAAGACTTATTATTAGGAAAGCAAAATGGTGAAAGAAAAGAACGGCGAATATCTTTGTTAAAGCTACTTCTGTCATTATCGAAGCGGCACTTATGAAGGAAATGGCAAAGTATACTCTATTTTTCATTCTATCCTTTTACCATTTTTTAAGGGGTAATTCAAGTTATTTGCTCGTCAAATTTATCTTACCCGTGTCTTTCTTATGCGTTTTATCTTCTTTTGAAGGTTTTCTATATCCATCTTAAAGATTTTTCTCAGCTTTTTGTCCTTTGTGGTAGAATAAAAATTGTAAAGAACCCTTATTGCTTCTCTGTATTTGCCAACCTGGGTATAGAATTTTGAAGCGAGAGAAGGAACATAAGGGGGATGACCAGGGAGGACGGATGCCTTTTCATACCAGTGGGCTGCTTTTTCTGCATCTTTCAGGAAGAAGAAATATATAAAACCTATCATCTCCGGGAACTTCCAGTAGTCTGGGTGAAACTTCATCCCTTTTTTCAGCAATTCTATTGAGAGCTTTGCATTTCTTACTGTAAGAAGTCTTGCTCCCATCATAAAGGCTTCCTTGTTCATTGGATCCACCGTTGTTGCCGAATCAAAAAGGTTGTAAAGCCATTTATAGGGGAATTTCTTCTGATAGTAATGAGATCCGAAGTAGGTAAGGGCTCTTGAAAGTAAATAATCTGCAGCGATTTCCCCAAAGTTGAGGGACAAAATCTTTACATATTTTCCCTTCGGAACATAAAGCACGGATTCCGGAGGTTTTTCCCTTCTTATTTTAGAATAAGTATTTACTGAGAAGGAAATTCCAATAATAGATAGAAGAATTAAAGCGGTTCTTTTCATATTTCCCTTTTTGAGAGTATCAGCGAGGAGAGATATATAAAAATCACGGCAGAGGAAATAGAATAGATTGGGGCCAATATTAATATTTCTTTAGAATATGGAAGTCTATATATAAGTTCTGGTTTTAGATCAAACAATGAGGCATTTGGCACTATGTATCCCAGAGCTTTCAGGCTTAATCCCATAAGTCGGTGATAATGGTTCGCATATTCTAAAGCTGTCTGAAATGTGGCTCCTATTGAGTAAATTATAAAAGTTGAAAGAGCTGAGAGAATTGAAGATGTTACCGACGAGAAGAAAAGGGCCCATGCTGAAAGAATGAGTCCGAGAAATATTGAAAGATATGAATGGATAAGGAGTTGCAGGAACCAAACTTCAAAGGGAAGAATCAGGGCAAAGGCTATTACGGAAAAAGATAGAATTGATATTACTATTATATATAGGGAAGCTAAAAGGTGAGCAAGGACTATTGAAGGGTAGGATAAGGGGAATGAAAGAACAAGATATATTGATTTTCTTTGAATCTGTGAGGATATCATCTGTGACGTTATGAAAATCGGGACTGCCACAGCAAATAGGGTTATGCCGTTCAGTGCCATGTCCTTGAACACTTTTCCTGCCTCTCCAACCACCATTTCCTGAAGAACAAAGGAGGAAAGGAGCAAAAGGACGGAAAGGGAGAATATAAAATAAAATAGTTTATCCCTGAAATACTCCTGGAAAATTCCAAGGGAAAGATTAATTATTTTCCTCACCAATTATCTCCTCAAGTTCAATTTCTGCTGGCTTTACCTCGTAGATGTCCCCAATTTCCCTTATTCTTTCAAGAGTTTTCCATAGATTTTTCCTTTCAATTTTTTTCCTTTTCAATTTCCCATCAGTAAAATATTTAATGAGAAATTTTCCCGGCCGCCCAAGTTCAAGTATCTTCGTTATTTTTCCTTCCTTTATTATCGCAACCCTATCAACCAATTCTTCAACATCCTCTATTATGTGGGAAGAGAAAAATACAGTTTTCCCTTCTTCCTTCAGATTTCTTATTATGGATTTGACATCCCTTCTTCCTATAGGATCAAGCCCGCTAAGAGGCTCATCATAGACCAGAAGCGGGGGATTCCCAAGGAGGGATTGAGCTATCATTGTTCTCTGAATCATTCCTTTGGAATAGCTGCCCATCCTCCTTTTCCGTGCATTTTTTAGTCCCACGAGTTCCAATAGAGGATCAACCCTTTTTTCCTTTTTGCTTGAAACCTCTGCGCAAAATTTCAGGAACTCTTCCCCCGTTAGATTTTTGAAAGTCTGAGGGTTCTCAGGAACAAATCCCCTTAAGCTCTTTCCTTCAGGGCTTCTTGGATCTTTTTCCGATATTCTTACCTTTCCATGGTCCTGATTTAAGATGCCAACGATTATTTTTATAAGAGTAGTTTTCCCTGCTCCGTTTGGCCCAACAAATCCGAAAATTTCCCCCTCCCCCACCTCTAAGGAAATTTCCTTAAGAGCTTCTACCCCTTTTCCTTTCCCCCTGTATGTTTTTTTTACATTTTCTACCTTGAGTATCATTAATCTCTATTTGTGTATATGGTAAGACCTATATCATCTCCTCCTATAGCGTCTGCCGGTCTTGTTATACCATCGTTAAATGGTGTTTCCCATGTTTTGTTAGAGCCGGCTGTGAGAATATATACCCTGTGTCCCCTCTTTGTATTTTCGGGTATTATGCTATTCCCAGGGAGATAGCGTGAGTCCAGCACATATGAATATCCCCAGGGATCGGTGATTATTTCCTCATCAATGTAGGGTCCCCTCCACATATATTCTCCTGCAGTAGGAAAATCTTCCCCTGGTTCATTTGAATTTGTGGGGCCTGAATTTTCGTCCGGGTTATTGTAGAAAAGGTAATCAAAGAGAGACTTTGTAGGTGTTAATGTTGCCCAGTTCTCTGCACCGCTCACCGAGGAATCGTAATTTTGGGAGACATGGACTGGGTCGGACAATACTCTGTTCACTCCCCCAGAAGGACCGTCGGCATTGGTATAGGGCCAGAACCCCGTATCCTTGTAAAGGCTGACTATAGCAGCACCAATGACCTGGACTTCATTGTGAGCCCTTGCTATTTTCGCATCCTCTATGTGTTTTGCTACTGCGGGAACCAAGATAGCCGCCAGAATTGAAACTACAGCGAGGACCACCACCATTTCGATTAAAGTAAATCCCTTCTTCATTTTTTCCTCCCTTAAATGGGTTTACCTCTTTCCTCAATTCAATTTTATAACTTTTTTCTCTTTTATCAAGGGAAGATTAGGCCTTCTTTAAAGCCCTCCCTTCTCTGCCATTGTTAAGGTCTTTTCCACTTCCTTCTCAAGAGCCGACGGGAGTCCGAGTATTTTTGGATCGAGGAAACCCTTTATTATCAAGGATTTAGCTTCTTCTGGGGAAAATCCCCTTGCCATAAGGTATTCTAACTCTTCTTCGGCGATTTTTCCCACCGCTGCTTCGTGACTCATATTTACATCGGGATAGTTCGCCTCAAGCTCTGGAATTGCTGTTATGGAGCCCTTATCGGAAAGGAGAAGTCCATCACAGCTCATATGAGCTTTTATACCTTTTGCATTGCCTATTAAATGGCCTTTTGAAAATATCTTTCCTCCACCACTTATTGCTCTTGATATTATTTCTCCGCTTGAACCTTCACCATTGAGAACTATTTTTGCTCCAACATCATAAAGGGAATTTTCAGGTGCATAGATGAGGCTTGCAAACTGAGCACTGGCTCCCTTTTCTATATATGCTATGGGATAAGTCTGAGTTATCTTTGATTTTTTTATTGTAATGTAATTGGATATGAATTTACCTCCTTCATCAACAATTACTGCGGTTCTGGGTCTTACCTCAACTTCTTCTGCCCAGTCATGGATCATTGTGTAGGAAAGGAAAGCATTTTTCCCAACGAATATTTCTGTGATTCCTATATGCATCCCTGCATTCACATAGGAGGCTGTTGCGCATCCATTTATTATGTGAAGTTGGGCTCCGTCTTCAACTACTATTAAATTGTGAACTGACTGAAAGAGGCGGGCAGTAGCAATAAAAAAACATGCCTGTAGGGGTTTTTCTATTTTCTTTCCCTTTTCAACATGGATGAAATATCCTTTCAAAGGAGCCCCTGCTGCTTTTCTTGTGTACTCGTCCTTGTTGGGTTCTATTATGCTCCAGAGTTTTTCCTTTACTCCATCAAGTTTTTCCGCAGCTTTCTTTGTAGAATAATATGTAAGCCCATCGCTGTAATTTGAAACCATATCCTGGTCGTCAATTAGGATAAAGGAACCCGATCTTTCCTTCTCCTCAAGGGTAAATCCTACCCTTTCAAGAGTTTCCTTCTCCTGGATTAGCTTTTCTTCCAGCACTTCTGACATAATTTGTACCCCTTAACTTTTATAGTATTGAACATTTCCTCTGGATTGCCTGAACAAACTATTTTTCCATCCCAAAGGAGATGTCCCTTATCCGCTAAGATTTTTTCTAATATAAATCCTGTGTGAGTAATTATAAACCCGCTTTTTCCTCTATCAAGAATTGGGATATCCTTTTGAAGAAGTTTCCTCAAAGCATTTGAGATGACTTCTATGTTTGTTATGTCGACTCCTGATTCAGGCTCATCAATAAGGCTTAAATCTGGATTCTGAAGTAGAAGTTGAAAGACCTCTGAACGCTTCATCTCCCCCCCTGAGAATCCAAGATTGATATCCCTACTGAGCAATCCATTCAATCTCAGCATTTTTGCCTTTTCCTCTATTTTATCCTCCCGAACATTGAGTAATTCTCCTACTTGATAGAGTTTTACACCTTTTATTGACG
Organism: Acidobacteriota bacterium; assembly: GCA_015486055.1. Lineage (GTDB taxonomy): Bacteria > Acidobacteriota > Aminicenantia > S016-38 > S016-38 > S016-38. The sequence goes on along the minus strand of WFSJ01000013.1, from coordinate 32,868 downwards.
GAGGTCTCTGAAAAGATAAACCTATGCCCATTTTTGCCCTTTCATGAGGTGGAAGATGTGTTATATCCTTTTCCTTAAAATATATTTTCCCTTCCACAATCTTGTATTTTGAAAATCCCATAAGAGCATAGAATAAAGTTGATTTTCCAACGCCATTAGGGCCGAAAAGCACATGGGTTTCGCCTGATTTTATGCGGAGGTTTATCCCTTTAAGGATAAGTTTCCCTTCAGCTTCAACCTTGAGGTTTTCCACCAACAACATTCAAAGCCTCTTTATATGCAAGATCTACTGCTTCTTCGGGATTTTGCATATGGTTGACACCTGGAACATCCCAAGTCTCCAACCCAAATACTTTTTTTCCGTAAATCATACCATATGCTATTTCTGAAAGGGTTCCGTAACTACCGTCTATTGCTATTGCCGAATGAGAATTAAGAACAACGAGAGCATTCCTCATATATCCTACATTGGTTACAATAGGAATGTCTATGTATTGGTTGCAGACATCAAGTTTATCCCATGGAAGTATGCCGATGCTTATTCCCCCAGCATCCTTTACTCCCCGGGATACAGCCTCCATTACACCTCCCAGCCCTCCACAGACGAGAATTGCTCCCTTCTCTGCGATTAATTTACCTGTTTTGTAGGCAAGCTCCAAAGCTTTTTTGTTTGGTTTTGAACCCCCAATTACCCCGATTCTCGGTTTCTTTCTCATATGATCCTTACTCCTTTACAAAAATGTTTTTTCCAATATCTATTCAAATTTTCCACGACAACTCCCCTCTCTGGCGAAGCATGAACCATATGGTGTTTTCCAATGAAAATTCCCACATGAAGTTTGCCATTAAACTTAAAGAAAAGAAGATCTCCTTTTTCAAATCCTCTTTTTATTGTCTTTCCAGCTTTCAATTGTCTCTCAGTACTCCTTGGGATTTTATATCCTGAGCTTCTATAAACATAATAAACAAGCCCTGAGCAATCAAATCCGGTCCTCGGTGACTCTCCTCCATATCGGTATTTGCTTCCGACCAGAGAAATAACTTTTTCCTTAATATTTCTTTGTGGAGCTGTTTCGACTGCACAACTCAAAAGGAAAAGGAGAAGAAGAGAAATAATTCCCACCTTTTTCATAGGAAAATGATATTATATAAATCCTTTTTTGTCAAGAGTCAAAATGGTCGTTTTAGGTCTCCTTTTCTTCGTTGATGTAAAGTATTCTTGAGCAGTTCTCACACCTTATTATTTTTTCACCCTTCTTTAATTCCTCAAGAACCTGGGGCCTTATCCTTATCTGACATACTGAACAAAAACCATCGTGAACAGGGGAAAGAGCAATACCGTTTCTTTTGTTTGCTATCTGGACATAAAGCCTAAGTAACTCAGGCTTTATTTTTTCTTTTAGCTTCTCACGCTCTTCTAAAAGTTTTCTCTTTCTTGTTTCTAATCCCTTTTGCTCTTTCAAAACGAGTTTTTTCTTTTTGGAGAATTCCTCCCTAATTTTGGAGAATTCTTCCTTGTTGCTCTTTTTTTCCTTCTGGAGCTCCTCTTCCTCTATCATTAACTCAATAATTCTGTCTTCCATTGAGGACTTTTTTTCTTCGTCATCCTCTATTTCTTCTATAAGAGCTTTATATGCTTCGTTAGTTTTTACAGTGTTTAACTGTGCTCTGTGTTTTCCCATAGTTTCTAATATTGATTTTATCTCAAGGTCTATGTCTCTTCTTTCTTTAAGATTCTTCTCTATTTTTTCTTCTACCTGTTTAACCATTAATTCTGCCCTTTCTTCGCCTTCCTGTATTTCTTTAAGAAGGAGGGGAATTTCTTCATTTAACCTTTTTTCTATCTTTCTTATCTCAATGTCGTTGTCTTGAAGTTCTATTAGTGGTTTTAAATCCTCCATTACAAAAGTGGGCCTACCAGGATTCGAACCCGGGACCGACCGGTTATGAGCCGGCAGCTCTTCCGCTGAGCTATAGGCCCACTTAGAATTATACAAAAAGAATTGCTTTTGTCAACACTAAATCTTGTATCCTTTCAAAATCGCCTTGAGCTTTTTTGCCCTTGAAGGACTGCGGAGTTTCCTTAGAGCCTTTGCCTCGATCTGTCTTATTCTTTCCCTGGTTACATTGTAAAACTGACCTACTTCTTCTAATGTGTGTTCATTTCCATCTTGTAGTCCAAATCTCAGCTTAAGAATTATTGATTCCCTGGGCGTAAGGGTATCAAGTATTTTGTTAAGCTGATCTTTGAGCGTTGAGAACATAACCGTATCCGGTGGAGATGGAGATTCTCTGTCCATTATAAAATCCCTCAGTTGTGTATCTTCTTCGTCACCAATTGGAGTTTCTAAGGAAACTGGTTCCTGAGCTATCCTCATTATTTTTCTTACCTTTTCAACGGATAGCTCCATCCTTTCTCCTATTTCTTCACATGTTGGGTCTCTCCCGAGTTCCTGAAATAATTCCCTTGTTACCTTTGAAAGTCTGTTTATGGTTTCGACCATGTGAACCGGAATCCTTATTGTTCTTGCCTGATCTGCGATAGCCCTTGTTATTGCCTGTCTTATCCACCATGTTGCATAAGTAGAGAATTTGTAACCCTTTCTATATTCAAACTTCTCAACGGCTTTCATTAATCCTATATTTCCTTCCTGAATTAGATCCATAAATGGAAGTCCTCTGTTTGTATATCTTTTTGCAATGGAGACAACAAGCCTTAGGTTTGACTCTATAAGAACCTTCCTTGCCGCTTCGTATATTCTGCTTCCGTATCTCAATCTTTCCATGAGCTTTTTGAAAACGGAATGCTCTATCCCAATCTCTTCTTCTATTCTCTTTATTTCCCTTGTGTCACTTTCTTCTATGTGCTTATCCCATTCATTTTCCTTTTCTTCCATTTCTCTTTTGAGATCTTTTGTAATGCTTTTATGAAGGCCAACTTCCCCGATAGCCTTGAGTAATTCAAGAAGGAGCTTTGCTATCCGTGCTTTACTTTTTCCTTTGATTTCCGCTTCTTCCACTTTTATCTTTATACTTTTTATTGTTTCTATCCTTTCTATAAAAACCTTGTCTCTTATGGATTTATCCTCGTCATGTAAGGAAATAAGTTCTCTTAAACTTTTCCTCCCTGTTTTGAAATCTTCTCCAAAGTCTACGATTTTGTTTACTATATAGGGCATCCTTATGAGGGCTTTCATCATGATGTCTCGTCCCCTTTCCATTTGGCTGGCGTAAAGAACTTCCTCTTCCTTTGTTAGAAGTTGCAAATGTCCCATATCTTTCAGGTAAAGCTTTATTGGGTCTGATATCACTTCCCCTTCATCTAATAATTTTGTGTTGTATTTTTCCTCCTCTTCCTCGCCATCTTCAACCACCTTTATTCCATAGGAATCGAACAATGTATAGAGACCTTCAATGTCAATTGGCTCCACTATATCTTCGGGAAGGTATTGGCTTATTTCCGTATAAGTTATTGAACCTCTTTCCTTCCCTATTTTAAGCAGTCTTTCGATGCTTTCTTCATAAGTTAGCTCATGCTTGACCATTTTTTCCTCTTATTCTATTTATTAGATTTTGTTTTTTTCTCATAAGTTCAATGATTTTTTCTGTATTTCCTTCCCTTTCAGCAGCCTTAATTTCCATCTGAATCTTTCCTATTTTTCCTTTTATAATTGTATTAAAGAGTTCTTTGACGACTTCTTCAGCGCTCGAGTTTGGCGGTTTATCTTCGAAAAATATCCTTAAAACTTCTGGCCTAATGCTCTCATCTACGACATTCTCAGGAATATCTTCCCCACGAGCTTTAGCCTCTGCAAGGGATATTATATAGGAAAACTTAGAATCCTTCAGTTCCCTATAAATTTCCCCTTCAAGAGAATTTAGAAAATCGGAGCTACAGCACGAAATTATCCTTATAACTCCTCCCTCTAAGGGAGTAAGAGCACCTCTTCTTTTAAAACTGGAAGACTTTTCCCCTTCTTCTGACATTGACATAAGAATTTTTTCCTCTATCCTTGATATATAACTCAGCTCAGCCACATCATATCTCTTTTTTATAGGATCGGTAATATAAGATATTGCATCTATCGCCCTTTTAATTCCTGCCTCCTTGTTTTCCCTTCCGAAATAATTGAACAAAAAAATCACCCCTTTTTCTGCTCCCTCCATTTTATATATATAGGACATCTGACCGAATTTTTCCACAAATTCATCAGGGTCTTTTGCATTTTCGAGTTCAACCACTCTCGTAGAAAGCCCCTTTGAGAGTAAAATCGGGATAGCTCTTGCAGTTGATCTTTTTCCTGCATCATCATTGTCATAGCTGAGATAAACCTCAGAGGCAAATCTTGAAATTAATGCGGCCTGATTTTCTGTTAAGCTTGTTCCAAGGCTCGCCACGACATTCTTCACTCCTGAAGAATAGAGGGAAAGAAAATCCATATAACCTTCCACTATTATTGCTTTTCCCGTTTTTCTGATTTCCTTTTTACTCCAGTTGAGACCATAAAGGGCCTTCCCCTTTTTATAAATAGGAGTCTCAGGTGAATTTATGTATTTTGCCTCCTGGGCATTTTCAATTGCTCTTCCTCCAAATCCAGTTATCCTTCCGAACTCTGCAAAAATAGGGAAAATTAATCTATCTCTGAATCTATCGTAGTATCCTCCGCCTTCCTTTTTTATGATTAACCCTCCTTTTTCTAATTGTTGGTTGGAGAATTTTGTGGAAAGATTCTTTAAGATGAAATCCCAGCTTTTAGGGGCGTATCCTAAACAGAGTTCCTTAGCAATTTCCTCCTTTATTCCCCTTTTTTTTATATAATTGTATCCCCTTCCTTTTTTCCAGAGTTCCTCCTTGTATATTTTTGCTGTTTCCTCCATTATTTTATAGAGGATGTCTTCCTCCTTAGAGCTTTTTCTGGTGATTTTGAATGGAATTCCATAATTTCTTGCAAGGGTGCTTAGAGCTTCCATAAAGCTTACCCCTTCCATTTCCATTACGAGTTTTATGGCGTCTCCGCCTGCGCCACATCCAAAGCAGTGGTATAGTTTCTTTTCAGGATCAACATAAAAGGATGGGGTTTTCTCATGGTGAAATGGACAAAGTCCCCTATAATACTTTCCTGCCCTTTTCAAGTTGGTATATTTTGATGCTATTTCAACAATATCTACAGTTTCCTTTATCTTTCTCTTAAGTTCTTCGTAATCCATAGGAATTGTAATTATAAACTATGAGTCAAGTCAGGGAATAAACAAAATAACTTTTTTCCTTCCCATTCCAATAGTTATATATTCCCCATTGAGCCAGAGTTTAAGAAGATCACTGTAATGTTTTGAAGGTATTCCAGTCTGGCCTGGGAAACTTATCCATCTGTCATCTGAAAAATCAATTATCTCCCTCATAGAGGGAGTAACAAGAACAGGCGAGGTAGATAGAGGAGGAGAACTTGCCTGAAGGACAGTTTCCCTATCGCCACCCATGGGAAATTTTCCGAGATAAACCTTTTTTCCAAGGAGAAATTTCAGGATTTTGGACCTTCCGAGAGGATGAATTAATTCAAGATAATGAATTTTGCCCCAGGTTTTTCCTTTTGCCATCGATTTTGCCTCTTTAAATCCTTCCTTTACTACTTCGTTTACAGAAGAAAATTTTCCATCCGAGACCATTCTTACCACATCATCCCTTTTACCTTCTATTATCCTTAAGAGAGCTTCTCTTGCCTTATTGGAAAAAATTGAAAATCCCTGCATTTTCCCTGGCAATTTTCCAAGATAAAGTGCCTGAAGTTTCCTATCGGATGGGAAAAACATCTTCTTTTCAGTCTCAATTACGAACACTTCAAAGAGGGCAGCCTCCGTTGAGTTGGCGCTTATTCTATAATCCCATTTTTTAAATGCCTTAACCCATGGATCTTCCGGAAAACTTTCCTCAAGTATGGGAAGGACAGCCTTTATTAGCCTCTGGGCATAAAGGGATTTGACATCCATTTGTATCTTTTCTATATCTTCCAAGGAAATCTTTTTCTTGTCCTCTATCATTTGCCTTATTCTTTCTGCTCTGTATCCCATTAGAGCATCGTTTACTCCGGGGAAATCTGGCTCTACATAGTTATTTGCAGTTACAATGTAGCCATTACCAGGATTGAAACTGTGGGGGAGTTCGTCTATTGAATAATAACCTTCCCAATTGCCTTTTTTAACAGGAAAAAGTCCGCTCCAGTTTCTTTTAGGAATTTTTCCGTTGAGCTGGTAACCTATATTTCCATCAATATCCGCATAAACTGTGTTCTGGGATGGAACAGTCCAGAAGCTCATGGCCCTTCTGAAATCTTCCCAATCCTTTGCTCTGTTGAGAGCTATCATGGCTTTAATCAGGTGTCTGGCTTTATATCCAACCCATCTCAGAACAAGACCTTTCCCATTCTCAGCGTAAATAACCGGTCCATAATCTGTTTGAAAAAAAATCAACTTCTTTTCGCCATTTCCTCTTATCTTTATAAATTCTTTCCTCTTCTTGAACCTTTTTTCCTCCCCATTCAACCAGTATTTGTCACCCTTGATTTTTATTATGTAGAGATCTTGAACATCTGCATAGGAGTTGGTAAATCCCCAAGCTATCCTTGAATTTCTTCCTATAATTATTCCAGGCGTGCCAGGAAGACTCACACCCATTACATCATATCCTCCTCCCTTTAGATGCATTAAATACCATATACCCGGGAGAGATGGTTCAAGGTGGGGGTCATTGGCAAGAATTGGTTTTCCGCTTTTTGTCCTTTTCCCCGAGATTACCCAGTTATTACTCATTCCTTTAGGCAATGTTGAGAGAAAGTCCTCAATTCCTTCCCCCGGTTTCAGCCAGTTCTCTCCTTTCTCTATGATAAAGGGAGTCTCGGATGCAGAGACAGGATCAAGGATATTCCAGAATTTTGAGAGTCCTGCTTTTTCAGATAGGATTTCGTATCTTACGAATTCCTCTGAAAAGTTGGAGGAAAGACTCCATTGAAGTATTCTCTCCACAGATAGGCTATCCTTGATGGACCATGGCTCCCTTTTTGCCATAAGAAGTTTATACTCAAAGCTACTTCCAGTGGTTTTAAGGCAAGCATTTACTCCATCTGTATAGGACTGCAGAACGACCCTTTCCTCGGAGCTCAATTTCGGATTTATGAGGTTGATTCCAAGGGCTCTTGTTATCCTATCCGACTCCTCTGTTTTTTCTCCCAGAAGCTCAGAAAGCCTTCCCTGTGCGGCTCTTCTGTAAATGTCCATCTGGAAAAACCTTTCCTGACAGTGAATGAAGCCTTGGGCAAAGAAAAGGTCGTGGGGATTCGAAGCCTCTATAGTGGGGATCCCGTTTTCATCCCTTGAGATTTTCACCTCTGTTTTCAAACCTTCCACTCTTATTTTTCCTTCTGTTTTTATCGGAGAAGAGGGGAACATTATTTGCATTATTAAAATGTATCCTATCAGAAGCACAATTATTGAATTAAGCAACCATTTCATCAGATTATTTTCTTGATTATTATGCCCTTCTCGCTTTTTAATTTAACTCTCAGGCTTTTTAGCACAGGAAAGAGTTTCTTCCTCATGGTCTTTGCTTTCTCATAAGTGGGGTATTTTCCCACTCTTATCTTGTAGAAGTTTTTTTCCCATTTGATAACTACATTGTATCCTTTTCTCCTTAAAGAAATTGCGAGTTTCTCAGCGGATTGCCTTTTTGTAAGAGCTGCTACTTGAAGGGAAAAATATCCTTTTAAATTAAAATTTTTTCTCGGCTTTGTCTGCATGGAAACGTTCACTTTATTAGGCTTGACCTTCTTCTGGAGCTTTATTTGTGGTTTCTTTTCTTGCATGCTTTTCTCAGCTAATTCTGTTTTTAGCGGTTTTTTTTGCAATTCTTCTTTAGTAGAGATAGTTTTTTGGCTTATTTCTTCTCTCTTCCCGCTGAGCTTTGGATTTTCAGGAAGGATTTGTTTTTCACCGAGGTAAAATCCTGCTATAAAGGATAAACTTAGCAAGAAGAGAAATATGAGAATCAAGACTCCCATCGTGGAAACAGAAACCCTCATTCTGTATGGGGGAAGTCTGGACATCAATCCTTCTTATCTATTTTTTTCTTCAGGAAGCTCAGGAGCTCTATTGGAATCGGAAATACTATAGTAGAGCTCTGCTCAGAGGCTATCTCTGATAATGTCCCGAGGAATCTAAGCTGGATAGCTATCGGATTTTCAGATAGCACTTTTGAAGCATCCGAGAGTTTCCTTGAAGCTTGAAATTCACCTTCTGCTGTAATTACTTTTGCTCTTCTTTCTCTTTCTGCTTCTGCCTGTCTTGCCATTGCCCTTTGCATTTCCTGGGGAAGATCAACATGCTTTATCTCCACCATCTGAACCTTTATTCCCCAGGGGTCTGTGTGTTTATCAAGGATTTCCTGAAGGCTTGCATTGAGTTTTTCCCTTGAGCTTAAAAGGTCATCAAGTTCTACCTCACCTAAGACACTTCTTAAAGTTGTCTGGGCAAGCTGAGAAGTCGCCAAGAAGAAATTTTCAACTTGAAGAACTGACTTTATAGGTTCAAAAACCCTGAAATAGACAACGGCATTTACTTTAACAGATACATTGTCCCTTGTTATCACATCTTGGGGAGGGATATCGTGGACAATGGTCCTGAGGCTTACCCTCACTATCCTATCTATTGGATAAAATACCAGTATTATCCCGGGTCCTTTTGGCTTAGGAAGAGCCCTTCCAAGTCTAAAAATTACTCCCCTTTCATATTCCTTAAGGATTTTAATACAGCTTAGAAGATAGAGTAAAACAATTATCCCAATTGTTATACCTGTTCCCATTTTTAACCTCCTTTAATATTTATTGAAAAGTTTTCCCCATTTATTTTCTTGAAGATATTCTCTGACAACTTTTTTCCCTTTTACGGGATACCATAGGATATCATGAAAGAAATAGGAGCCAAATACGAAAATATAGACCAATGGAGTATGAAAAAATAGCCATTGTATCCCCTTCAGGGGACCAAACCAGAGGAGATCTCCAACTTTGCTTGCGAAATTATCCCCTATCTTGCAATGGAAGTTTATCTCACCGATATCTTCTCCGACAGTCTCTATTTCATTTATATCCCCAATTCCAAGGCCCCTTTCGTGTGCAAGCCTTATGTATTTTATGGTCATGGGGTCAATGCCGAGGATTTTTGCAGATACCGCATCAATTGCTACAGAATCTGAGGATGCAAGAATGAGGTCAGCTTCATGGGGTTCAAGGGTCCTTGGTCCTGGACCGCAGCCAATGTGGGTTGCATCCATCAGGGTAAATATTCCCGTGTGTATTTCCTTTTGGATTGTTAGCAAGTCCACAAGGGTCTCATGAATCCATGTATGAGTATAATGCCTTTTTGTATTAAGAAGACCGCCGAAGGCGTTTTTCATGGACCCAGTAGTTGTGGAGTAAATATGAGTTTTTGCGGTTGGAAGATGGATTATATTCTTTCCGAAAAAGAATTCTGGGATGTAAATCCCTTTCTTGTAAATTTTCGGTAGGATTAACATTTTTCCTTTTGGTTCGTATTTCACCCATTTAAGGTCCTTGAAGTTGTAATAGACTGGAAGATTGTATTTCTCAATTACTTTATTGAACTTGAGCAATTTTTCCCCTTTGTAAGGATTTGTAACTACAGTATTGTTCTCAACAACGGGAAGGTCTTTGTATCCTCGCTTTTGAAGCGATAGAACTGTTCCCTCAAATTGCCAGGGAGTTGTATTTGATGAGGGATAAACGAAATGCCAGGAAATGTTGGGCTTTATTATTGTTGGAGCTTCCTTTGAAAATTCCTTTTCTATTTTCGCAAGCTCAAAGGCTTTATCTATATCTTCAAGCACAGTTTCAGGGGAAGTTTTGAGAATAGCGACTTTTGCCATAAAAAGATTATACCATTAATTGGAAATTTTGTTATAATTTCATTTAAGGATGTGGTTATGAAAGGAAAAGTTTACAAATGTGGAGATAACATAAACACGGATGTTATTTTTCCTGGAAGATATACTTATAAGAATCTTACTGAGGAAAAAATGGCCTCTCATGCTATGGAGGACCTTGACCCTGAATTCTCAAAGAAAATAAGCAAAGGAGATATAATTTTTGCAGGGAAAAACTTCGGAATGGGTTCTTCAAGGGAACAAGCAGTTCTTGCCATTAAATATGCGGGGATATCTGCCATAGTTGCCAAGTCCTTCGCGAGGATTTATTTCAGGAATGCTATAAACTCAGGTCTCCCTGCGATAGAATCTCCCGAGGCGGTGGATGCTGTTAAAAACGGAGATGAAGTTGAAATTGACCTCCGGAAAGGGGTAATAAAAACTCCAAATGGTGATTTTAAGTTCCCCCCATTTCCCGATAAAGTAAGGGAAATCCTTGATGCAGGTGGACTTATTCCCTATGTGAAAAGGAATATTTATTCCCCATAAAGTTCTTTCTTCCTTTTTATTTCATACATATAGCCCTTTATTGCATAATCAAAAGGGAATACGAGGATAGTGGTTACGAAAGAGATAGCGATGAGAGTAAGGGAATATTTTAGGGAGCCTGAGAGAAGATAAAGCACAAAACCTAATACAGAAATTACTTCTGCTATCACATTCAAAACCATAAAAGTAGAAGCCATTTTTCTGAGTATATCTTCTTCGCTTAACTTGATAAAGGACTTTGAATAGAACATTGTCTTTTTAATTATTAGGACAGCAAGAACTATTGCAGCGGAGATATAGAAAAAGCCCTTGAATATATAGGGATTTACAAACCTCAAAGGCATGGGATGTATCCTATGAATAAAAAAAACGATAGAACCTGTGAGTATTTCTGAAAATAATATTGAAAGGGAAACGAATTTTGAAGTTTTCAGATATTTCATAATTTCTCTTCCACGGCTTTTATTTTTTCCTCCATCTTTAGTTTCCTATCCCTTCTTTCATCCACTGTTATACTCGTTGAAACCCTCAGAGCCCCATGGCTGAATGGGGTATTGTGCATGGCCTTTATAGCACTAAAAACCTCGTCCCATTCTCCTTCTATTATTGTGGACATAGGGGTGAGTTTTGTTTTTAGGTTAAATTCTCTCAGGGTCTTCTCAATCTCCGCAACATATCTACTGAGGCTCGGTGATTCTGTTCCCAAGGGAACTACGGTGACTTCAACTATTATTTTCCCCATTTTTTCCCTCCCTTAATTATAATATAATTTTCCTATGAGTAACGAAGTTCTTTTCTTTATTGAGTTTCCTAATTTTATATGGGGAAGGCTTTTTGAAAAATTAATTGTCTGCGAATATTTCAATGGGCAAGCCAAAGAAAAGGGATTCGTAATTTAAGGAGGAATTATGGAAACAGGAGTTTTTGTAGGAGGAAAGTTTATGGATACTACGAATAAAATAGTAAGTATTTCCCCTGCGACAGAGGAGCCCATCTCAGAGATTTCCCTGGCGGAAGGGAAAGTAATAGAGATTGCATTTGAGGAAGCATGGAAAGGAATGGGACTTAAACCTGAAAGGAAAGAATTTGAAAAACTAAAGGAGGTGCTGAGCAACAGAGCAGAGGAAATAGCTGAACTTATTGCCATTGAACAGGGAAAGCCAATTGTAGAAGCTTTTGCTACAGAGGTGTATCCTTCCCTTTCAACATTGGATTTTATAATTGAGAAAGGAGAAGAAATCCTTGAGGAAAAAGAGCTCATCCCAAACGAACCTGTATTAAGGGGAAAAACAGGGAAGCTTATCTATCAACCCTCTGGAATTTCCTTTGTGATTTCTCCCTCTAACTATCCTTTTGTAATTGCTTTTTTGAATATAGTTTATTCTTTGTTTGCAGGAAGCCCTGTGATTTTTAGGCCTTCTTCCCTTACTCCCCTTGTGGGACTTTTTATCGGAGAAATTTTCAAAGAGGCGGAATTTGAACCCTGGGCACTTCAGGTTCTGATAACCGAGCATGATAAGATAGAAACTATTATAAGAGATAGGAGAACTTCAAATATCTTCTTCACAGGCAGCGTTTCAGTTGGAAGAAGGATTGCTCAGATAGCAGGGGAAAGTCTGAAGAAAGCTGTCCTTGAACTCGGGGGTAAAGATGTAATGGTGGTTTTTGAGGATGCAAATCTTGAGAGAGCAGCCTCGGGAGCTGTATGGGCTGGATTTATGAATGCAGGACAAACATGTGCATCGGTTGAGAGAGTGCTAATTCAAAAAGATGTTGAGGGGAAATTTTTAGACCTTTTGAGGGGTAAGACCGAGGCAATAAGAGTTGGAAATCCTCTTGAGGACAACATTGATATGGGTCCCCTGATTTCGGAAGAACAAAAGGGAAAAGTCCTGTCGCAGATAAAGGAAGCAGAAGAAGAGGGAGCAATTAGGATAAGCGGGAGGGAAACTGAATTTGAAAAAGGGTATTATATGAATCCATGGATTTTCAAAGATGTTCCTCTGAGGACAAAGCTCTGGAAAGAAGAAACCTTTGGGCCAGTTATTGCAATAAGGAGTTTTGAGAGCGAAAAAGAAGCAGTTAAGCTTGCAAACGATAACAATTATGGACTTACTGCTTCGATTTGGACAAGGGAAAGAAAAAGGGCCGAAAGAACAGCACTTTCTCTTGAGGCTGGTTCCGTTACAATAAATGACCATTTGATTTCCTTTGCTGAACCTACAGCCCCGTGGGGAGGATTTAAATGGAGCGGGATAGGAAGGACACATGGGGAATTAGGTCTTAAGGAAATTCTTCGGCCCAAATATATCTTGTCCGATTTTAGCAGAAGGAAGAAACTCCTCTGGTGGTATGGTTATTCAAGAAAGACCCTTAAGATTCTTTCCCTTGCTTCACGAGTTATTTATGGTAAAGATAAGCTCAGAGCCTTGTTTAAGCTCTTTCCCTATGTGCCAAAACTCCTCAAGCAGGTTGGCTTTTCGGCTCTTCTGGCCTCCTTGGGCAAATTACTGGGTATTTAGAGAAGAAGGCTTAAACAAGGGCAATCTGTCGTAAAATTAAATAATAAATAATCAAAGCATCTGAAAAAGGAGAATCAGAATTCTTTTGCCTTATTTTACAAGTTTTCTATCTGTTTTGAGAATTCCTCTTTTGCCTGGAGGAGTTTCCAGTTTTTATCTACGTTTTTCTGGATTTCATTAACGTCATTCTGGGTTAGATGGCGAAATCTTCCCTGGAGTTTAAGATACTCAAGCACGGGTTTAAGCTTTTTTGGTTTTATGTTTATCTTGTATTTTTCGCCGTTTTCAACTTCGTAAAGAGGAAAGACTCCGGTTTGGACAGCAAGTCTTGAGAGTTTTATTGTAATTTCAGGAGGAGTTTTCCAACCAGGAGGGCATGGAGCAAGAATGTGGACGAATTTAAATCCTCTAAGTGCTTTTGCCTTAGATACTTTTTTAACCAGATCCTCAGGATATGCCACTGTAGCTGTTGCCGCATATGGGATTTTATGAGCAGCGAGAATCCCTATTATATCTTTCTTTTGTCTTGTTTTTGGGAATTTGTAAGGTGTCGTTGTTGTCCATGCTTTATAAGGAGTGGCTGAGCTTCTTTGTATCCCTGTATTCATATATGCTTCATTATCATAGACTATGTAAAGAATGTTATCCCCTCTCTCAGCTGCGCCCGAGATTGCCTGAATTCCTATGTCAAATGTTCCACCATCTCCTGCCCAGGCCACAACATTTACATCTTCTCTTCCAAGCATTTTCATCGCCGCCGCTACTCCTGCAGATGTTGAGGCTGCGGTCTCAAATGGTGCATGAAAAAGAGGAACTCCTACAGCGGAGTAGGGAAAAGGTCCATCTATAACTGACCAGCAGCAGGCAGGGATTGTAAGTATGGTATCTTTGCCCAGAGCTTTGAGAGCGAGTCTCATTGCTAGTGCTCCCCCACATCCCTGACACGCAAGGTGTCCAGAACTCATATATTCTTCTCTTGGAAGCGTAAGTTTTCTCATATTTTCACCCCTTTCCATATTATATCCTGACCTTCTTCTTTGCCTTTGACCTCGTCGAAAAGTTCCATTACCTGTTTTGTAGTGATATCTCTTCCTCCAAGTCCCATTATATAGCTGAATACAGGAGGATGATTTCTTACATTGGCAAGAGCTCCTCTTACTTCTGAAGCTATTATACCTCCTGCTCCAGGAGAAAGATTCCTGTCAAGGACTATAACTTTCTTTGCGCTGGAAAGTATTTCTTTAACCTTTTCATAAGGGAAAGGTCTGAAAACTCTTAACCTCAGAAGTCCTGCCTTTTCACCCTTTTCCCTCAGGAGTTCTACCGCGTACCTGCCTGTAGATGCTGCTGTAGAAACTGCAACGAGAATTGTTTCAGCATCATCCACTTTGTATGGGTCAACAAGTCCATAATATCTTCCAAATATCTTTCCGAATTCTTTTCCTTCTTTTTCTATTAGGCCGAGAGCTTTTTCATGGGCCTTGTGGATTTCGTAGCGGAGCTCCATGTACCATTCGGGATTTGTAAGGCCTCCAAAGGCATGGGGATCCTCTGGATTGAGGATGTATTTGTTCTTGTAAGGAGGGAGAAATTCATCCACCTTTTCCTGCTCGGGAATTTCAACTGGTTCTGAGGTGTGAGAGAGAAAGAAAGCATCAAGAACTATCATGGTGGGGAGGAGTGCCTGCTCCGATACTTTGTAAGCGAGAATTACAGAGTCAAGAACTTCCTGATTGTCCTGGGCGTAAATCTGCATCCAACCTGTGTCCCTCTGAGAAAGGGAATCCGTTTGCTCGGACCAAATTGACCATGGGGGGCCAAACGCCCTGTTTATATTTCCCATCACTATGGGTAATCTCGCACCTGTTACCCAGTGAAGGACTTCGTGCATCAAAGCGAGACCCTGAGACGAAGTTGCTGTAAATGCTCTTACTCCTGATGCAGAAGCTCCCATAGTTGCAGCCATTGCTGAATGTTCGGATTCTACCTTGACAAATTCTGCTTTGAGTGTTCCATCCGCACACATTTCGGATAGACGTTCAACAACCTGTGTTTGAGGTGTTATCGGGTAGGCAGCTATTGTCTGAACCCTTGAGAGAAGTGCCCCGTAAGCAAGGGCATGATTTCCAATAAGTGCTAATCTCATTCTCCTTCCTCCTCTGTTGAAACTGCATTTACAGGGCATTCCTCAACGCATATGAGGCATCCCTTACAATAATCGTAGTTTATGGCTACCCTTTCGTCCCCTTCCCTCAAATAAATTGCCGGTTCTGGGCAGTATTTCCAGCAGATCATGCAGTCAATGCACTTTTCATAATCGATTATTGGCCTTAGGTTCCTCCAGCTTGCGGTTTTGTTAATATCCATTCTCCCGAGGGACATTGCCATTGGGGGAAGATCGTTTACGGTTTTGAAGACAAATTTTTTCCCTGCCATTTTAGCCCTCCATAATTACGCTACTGTAAGCTTCCTCTGCAGCCGCCCTATTTTCTTTTGATTTTATGGGCACTCCTTCTTCTATAGAATCAAGAAGGGTTTCAAGGCTTACAACAGGAATAACCTTTGCAAAAGCACCAACTATGGCTGTATTAACTATAGGAGCAGCTGCACTACCGAGTCTGTATTTCAGGGCAATTTTTGTAGCATCTACTGTGGCTGTTTTATATTTATCGGGAAAGTTGAGGTCAGTGGGCTTTTTTGATGTGTTGATTAGTATCCATCCTCCATGTTTCAATCCTTCAAGCATATTTACCGCCCCTATGAGAGTTGGGTCAAGGATAATTATGTGATCAGGCTCGTAAATCTTGTGCCTTGGCCATATCTTTGTATCGGATATGCGGGCGAAGGCTGCAACAGGGGCCCCTCTTCTTTCAACACCGAATTCAGGAAAAGCCTGGACGAATTTCCCCTCCCTGGTTACAGCATCAGCTAAAATCTTGGAAGCCACCACTGTCCCCTGACCCCCTCTTCCATGAAATCTTATTTCTATCATAAAACCTCCTTACTTATAAAGTTTAAACATTATTCTATACTTAAAATTATGTTGAGTCAAATTAACCTCTTAAAAATTTGAGGTATAATTTGAGAAAAAGGAGGATCAAATGCCTGAATTTAACTCACCATTTTCTGGCCTCGCAAGCGACAGGAAACTTACCCAAGAAGAACTTGTAAGGGCTATAAGGTTTATGATTGCCGCGGAGTACGAAGCAGTTCAACTTTACACTCAACTGGCAGAGTCCACGGATAACCAGCTTGCGAAAAATGTGCTTGTGGATATTGCCAATGAGGAAAAGGTTCATGCGGGAGAATTTTTAAGACTCCTTAAGGAGTTAGACACTGATGAGGAAAAGTTTTATTCTAAAGGATATGCTGAAGTAGATGAAATAATAGAGAGGTTAGGGAAGAAATAATCCTTTTTCTTGTGGTAATTTGGCTCAGGTGCTTTTAGCTTGACAAAAAGAGCGAATGAAATTATCCTAAAATTATGGCAGTTAAAGTTTGTCCACAGTGCGGGAACGAAGTTGACGAGAAGGCTTTAACCTGTCCTTTTTGTGGATATTCCTTTGAGGGAGAAGATACACAAAAGGTAAAACTTCAATCTTCCCGGGAGTTTGAGGACCTCATTCCTATAATGGAGAAAATAGGTGATAAATACGAGGTGATAAGGTTCATAGGGAAGGGAGGTTTTTCCAAGGTTTTTCTCGTAAGGGATAAGATCCTTGACAGGAAATGTGCTCTGAAGGTTTTATCCCCAGAAGTTATGAACGATTCAGAAATGCTTGAAAGATTCAAAAGAGAAGCTAAGATTTACGCCACTCTTGAGCACCCGAACATCGTTCCCATTTACGAAGTGGGCATTTACAACAATATTGCCTACATAGTAATGAAATTCATAGAAGGAAAAACTCTAAAAGCAATTATAAAGGAAAGAAATAAATTAAGATTTGAGGATATCGCAGAAATAAGCTTGGATATTCTTTCGGCAATTCAATATATGCATAACAAAGGTGTCATACACAGGGATATAAAACCAGCGAATATAATTATCGAAAAATCCACGGGGAAAGCCATACTCGCGGACTTTGGTCTTGCGAAAAAGACAGGTGATTCTGGAAACTTAACGAGAAGTGGAGAGATGCTCGGTACTCCATATTATGTTTCTCCTGAACAAGCTAAAGGAGAGAATTTATCTTCTGCCTCGGATATTTATTCCTTTGGAATAACCCTCTTTGAGATGGCAACAGGCAAAGTTCCTTTTATTGGGGATACTCCTCTTCAGATTTTATGGAAACATGTTAGGGACCCACTGCCTTCTCCAACCAAATATAATCCGAGAATTCCCCTTTTCCTTGAAAGGATCATCCTAAAGGCGACGGATAAGAGACCCAAAAACAGATATAAATCTGCTCTTAATATGGCAAAGGATTTAAAGAAGCTAAAATTTTATGTAAAGGGAATGAGGGTATACAGGTCTAAGAGGAGAATTATATCTATTGGGAAAGCAGCTCTTTTAATTGTTGTATTACTTCTTCTCGGTGGAGGGTATTACTTCAGAAGTGATATTAAGAGAATTGCTCTTCAAAATTACCTCAGGGCTAAGAATATACTAATAAAGAAAAGCAAGGAGGAACCTGAGGGAGGAAAAGGCCATATAAACGGGGTTGCAAAGACTGAATCTTCTTTATTCGGAAAGGTTATAATATCATCTAATTTTTCCAGCAAAATATATGTAGATGGGAAATACATTGGTATAGTTCCTCCAGAAAAGAAATTCACAGTAAACAAAGGGAATCACATTGTGAAATTTGTTTCAGAAAAATACGGGGTGGTGAAAGAATCTTTCAGTATTGAACCAGGAAAGACAAAAAAGTTATTTCATATATTTCCGATTTTTGCTTTTATTAATAGCATTGATTCTACTCCACATGGGGAAGTCTATATAGATGGAAAATTTGTAGGAATAACAAAGCTTGAAAACATAAAACTCCCTGCAGGAAAGCATATAATTGAAATAAAAAGGGAAGGATACAGAACTATTCGCAAGGAAATCGAGCTTAAGGGAGGGGAAAGTTTAGAGGTGATCTCCTTTCAGTTGAAAAAGATCAAAGAAGAATAGAAGCGAAGGAAGCTGTCATAAAGCTTGCAAGGGTTCCTGCAATAAGAGCTTTGATACTGAGCCTTGTTACTAAATCCTTTTTGGAAGGTGCCAAGGTGCCTATTCCTCCAACGAGTATTGCTATGCTTCCGAAGTTCGCAAATCCGCAAAGAGCGTAGGAAGAAATTATAATGGCTTTTTGACTGAGGGTATGATTTATTATGTAAGAATGAAGCTGGAGATAGGCTAAGAATTCATTAAAAACAGTCTTTGTCCCGAGAAGAACTCCCACTTTACTTGCTTCCTTCCACGGAACACCCATAAGAAATGCAAATGGAGAAAATACCCATCCGAATATTTTTTCGAAGGAAATTCCGAGTGGAGAAAGCCAAGAATCAAACATGTAAATCATTGATATAAAGGCTATGAGCATGGCAGCTATTTGTAGGGAAAGGGACAAACCATCTGAAGCTCCCTGGGCTGCTGAAGATATTATATTACCTTTAAATCTCTGGTATTTTACCTCTTTTATGCTGGAGGCAGTTTTGGGAATTTCTGTCTCCGGAAGCATTATTTTTGCAAGTGCAACCGCAGCTGGAGCAGACATTAAAGAAGCTGCCAGAAGATGTCCTGCGGAGGCGCCGAAGCTAACATAAGTGGCCATGACTGAACCTGCTATTGTTGATAGGAAGGCAGTCATCACTAAGAATATTTCCGAATCGGTCATTTCATCCACATATCTCTTCAATCCTGTTATTGTTTCAATTCCCATGAATATAAAAAGGGAAGTGGCAAATGCTTCTGCTCCTGAGATTTTCATAGTTTTATAAAATATGTGAGCGAGAATTTTTATGGTGTATTCTATGATTCTTAAATAAGCAAGAACAGCCATGAAAGATGATACAAAAATAATCACAGGAAGAACCTTAAAAGCGACAGTTGCTCCTATTCTTGTGTCGTTTACAAGTTTTCCGAATAGAAAACCAGCTCCCTTATCCGAATAGTTCAGGAAGGCAATAAAGATTCTATTGAGAATGTCAAAAAGCCTAATGCCCACCGTAGTTTTAAGCATAAAAACAGCGGTGAGAAATTGGAGCCCAAGACTTATGCCCACGGTTCCCCATGGTATAGCTTTCCTGTTTGATGATAATGCATAGCCAATGAGAATAAAAAAGAGAATTCCTAAAATCGGGACAATTCTTTCCATTTTTTCCTCCTTTCAGGTTATAATATCAAAGTGAGGAAGTTTATAGCACTTCTGTTTTTTGCATCCTTTGCTTTTTCTTCTGTGGTTTATGTTGCTAAGGTAGATGCGGCAATTCATCCGATAACGGCTGACTATATTTTGAGAGTTATAGGAGAAACTGAAAGGAATGGGAAACTCGTTGTTATAGAACTTAACACACCTGGAGGGCTTGATACTTCCATGAGGAAGATAATGAAGAGGATTCTTAATGCTAATATTCCTGTTGTTGTTTACATTTATCCCTCCGGGGCAAGAGCAGCTTCTGCAGGTTTTTTTATTTCTCTCTCTGCTGATTTCGTGGCTATGGCTCCGGGAACAAATATGGGAGCTGCCCATCCAGTTGCTATGGGACAGAAAATGGGCAAGGTTATGAGCGAAAAAGTGGCTCAGGATGCTTCGGCCCTGATTCGTTCCCTTGCGGAAAAGAGGGGAAGGGATGTAAAGATGGCTGAAGAGGCTGTTAAGAAGAGCCGTTCCTTTGATGAAAAGGAAGCTTTGAAATACAGGTTGGCTGATGCTGAGGCTTCGGACCTTGGTGACCTTCTGAAGAAACTTAATGGGAAAATTCTCAGGAAGATAAACGGGAGACAGTTTAAACTTAATCTGACCAATGTTAATGTTATGGAGGTAAATGAAAGCTTCAGAGAAAGGTTTCTTACTGTAATAGCCAACCCTTCCCTTGCTTATTTCCTTTTGATGATCGGACTTCTGGGTCTGTATTTTGAATTTTCCCATCCAGGGGCAATAGTTCCTGGTGTTGTTGGGGGTATCTCACTTATACTTGCCTTTTTTGCCTTCCAGATTCTTCCCATAAATATAGCCGGCCTAATTTTAATCCTTATGGGAATAGGACTTTTTATTGCAGAAGCAAAGGTTCAAAGCTTTGGAATACTTGGCATAGGAGGAGGTGTCGCTTTGTTTATAGGTTCTGTTATGTTAGTAAAATCACCTGACCCATCAATGAGACCTTCACTTTCCGTAATAGCATCTACAGTGATTGCTATTACAGCCATCGTAATTTTTCTTATCTATTTAATAGCAAGAGCAATAAGGGAAAAGCCAGTAACAGGTGCTGAAGGCATAGTAGGAGAGGAGGGGGAGGTTTATCTTCCAATAAAGAAGGGAAGGGGAAAGGTCTTTGTACATGGTGAAATATGGAATGCAGAGTCAAAAGAGGACATTGAAAAAGGTGAAACCATTATTGTTGTTGGGGTAAAGGGAATGAGACTGAGTGTTAAAAGAAAAGATTGACAAGGGAAGTTTAACTGATAAAATATAAACCTTGCGGCTGTAGCTCAATAGGATAGAGCGTGGGATTCCTAATCCCAAGGTTGTGGGTTCAATTCCCGCCAGCCGCAGTTTTTTAATTTCATTAAGGAAATTTTGAGAAGCTTCTATCCTAACTTATAATTTGGGTATGAATATTAGGGTAAAAGACATAAAAGAAGGGAAAAAAGCAAACAGCTTTGAAGGGGAGTTCTTTGTGAGGGATGTAACATTTAAAATGGGTGTTTCTGGTCCTTTTCTTAGCTTCAGGATAATGGATAAAAGCGGTGCTGTGGAAACCGTATTCTTTGGCGGAGAGATCAATGGGAAATTCCTACCAAGGGGAAAAATTGAGAAAAGCTTGATAGATGAAGGAGTTTACCGTATCAAACTAAGGACTCAGGAAGGCAGGAGAAATGTGATCGTGGATTCAATGGAAAAAGTTGATCTGGCAAAGGAAGATTTTGTCCCTGAGCCGAGGGCAGAATACCCGAAGGGTGCAAACATAAGGGAAAGCATGGAGAGACTCGCGGAAAAATCCATTAAAAGCGAGGAAGGCTGGAGGCTCTATAGAATTTTCTGGGAGAAATATGAAAGAGAATTTCTAAAGGCGAAGGGAGCTGTCAGAAAGCATCATTCCGAGGAGGGAGGATTAGCCCTTCATACCTATATGGTCATGAGAATAGCTCTTTACCTCGGCCATATTTATGGTTTGAACCTTGAAGTTTTATTCTTAGCTTCCCTTTTACACGATATTGGTAAGATGGAAGAAATAGGGGAGAATGGATTTACGAGGGAAGGAGACCTCCTGGGGCATACAGTGATATCTATTATGAGAGCAGAGGAACTTTGCAAGAAGGCAGGTTACGACGGAAAAAGCAAGGTGAATCTCCTTCACTGTATTGCCTCTCATCACGGCGAGCAGGAGTTCGGAGCCCCTGTTTCCCCGAAAACTTTGGAGGCCTTCGTTTTGCACATAGCTGACCTGACCGATTCTAAAATCTATCAATATTTTGAGGCGATAAAGGAAATAGGAGAGGGTGAAGAGAGCTCAGAATACTTCAGGGACCTTGCTAAAAGGGTTTATTTCCTGGATAAGGATTAGCCCTTTTATGCCTTTTGAAAAAGCCTCATACAGTATCTATGGCTTTAAATATTTGGTCCCGCCCATTTTGTGGGAAGAATTCTTTGTTGTTCTCCTCTAAAAAGCGGATAGTTTTCGAGTTGAATTTGTATAATCTACAACATTTTCCTTTGCTTTCCTAAAAATAATATCTTCCTTACCCGAACCCCTTTCTTATTTGCGGTGGAGTGGATTTCAGAACGAATATTTTTAGGGTTGACGGAATCTCCAGAGGGTCATAATTATTATCTTTAAATCCAGCCGGAGCGACCAGTTTTTTATGTAATAAAGGTCGTAGATTATTCTTTTTTCAATTGATGTGTTCCCTCTCAGGCCATTTACCTGTGACCACCCTGTTATCCCGCTTTTAACCTTGTGTCTAAGCATATATTGAGGAATTGATCTCTTAAAATGCTCTACATACTCGGGTCTTTCAGGTCTTGGACCCACTATGCTCATATGTCCGATAAGAACGTTGAAAAACTGGGGAAGTTCGTCAAGGCTCCATTTTCTCAAGAATTTTCCTATGGATGTTACTCTTTCCTGTGAGGCGATCCATGTTTTGTCCGATTCGGGAAGCATTGTCCTGAACTTGTAAATTGTAAATTCCTTGCCATCTATCCCGGTCCTTTTCTGGTGGAAGATTACAGGCGAGCCCGATGTTATAAAGATGGCAAGTGAGACCAATAACATAATAGGTGAAAATATTATTATCGCAAGAAGAGAAACTATTAGATCAAATGCTCTTTTTATTACTATATTCCACCCGTGAAGGGGAACATGCGTTATATTTATAGCAGCAACTCCATTAATCTGTTCTATTGAATGATGAAGCATCACGAATCCTAAAAGGTCAGGTACAAGCTTGATTTCAATGACCTCTTCAGAAAGTTTCCTCACCATTTCCATGGTGTCTGTCTCCCTTAGGGGATGTAGAATGTAAACTTCATCCACTTTATTGTGCCTTACGAAATCAACCGCATCCCTTTCATTTCCAATAGATTTTTCTCCTTTGTAGTTCCCGAATATTCCCAAAATTTCATACCCAAGGGGGGAAAACCTATCAAGGGCCTTTAGAAGAGAATCTGCTGTTTTTCCATTACCGACTATTATGGCTGTTGTTTTTTTCTCCACCCATTTTCCTTTAAGGATATATCTTGTAATGCCTCTACTTATTGGAGCTATTGCTGAATTTACAATGAAATATGTTAAGAGGAAAAGATGGGATATCTCTATCCCTATCCATCTGTATGTTCTCAGATAGGAAATAATTCCAAGGGCAAGCACGATGACAAAGAGATTTACAAGAAATATTGTAAGAGTTTCGTCTGACCTTCTCCATATCAATTGTCTTCCATAACCCCTTATCATTGAGAAACTTATTAGGTGAAGAAAGGCAAAGATAATCAAGAATATCAAATAGGAATCAAAAGAAGGTATTCCCTTAGGGACAGGGAGAAGCCCTGAATAAAACCTTATAGCGTAAGCGATGATGAAAGATATTGCAACTGCGACTATATCTCCAATTATGAAATAAAGTCCGCTTACAAATTCCTTTTTTCTTATCATCTGATCTTTTCTACCAGGTCTGAAATTTTACCTCTGAATTCTCTTTTTGAAAACCTAAGGGCGTTTTTCCTTACAAGCTCTGGGTCGTAATCCTCCTCTTTGAAGTCTTCAACAGCTTCTATTAAGGCTTCCTCTTTCTGTTCCTTGAATAATATTCCTGTCTTTCTCCTTACGATATCCTTGCTTCCTCCTTCTCCGTAAGCTATGACAGGTATACCACAGCTCTGGGCTTCAGCCATTACCATTCCGAAATCCTCTTTTGCAGTATGAATAAGAGCTTTCGCCCTGGAGTAAAGTCTTCTGAGGTCTTCATCGCCAACTTGCTGGACAAATTCCACATTTTGCGGTGAGTATTTTTTTGCTCGTTTAAAAAGAGGCCCTTTCCCCACAATAATGAGTTTTTCGTCCTTGAGTTTAGAGAAAGCATTAATTGCTATATCTATTCTCTTATATGGAACATGGGGGGAAACCATAAGGAAAAACTCACCATCCCTTTTGTCGCATTTGAAAAAGTCAGTATTAATCGGAGGATAAACCACAGTAGCTTCCCTTCTATAATATCTCCATATTCTTTCCTTTACGAGATGGGAATTTGCTATAAAAATGTCCACTCTCTGGCTTGAAACTGTATCCCATGTCCTAAGCTTTGCCATTATCATTTGAATAAGCATTCTGTGAAGTCCTCTCTTATTCCCAAAGTAGTCCTCAAAAAGATCCCAAGCATACCTCATCGGAGTGTGACAGTAACAGATGTGAGGAGTGCCTGGATGAGGAATTGCTCCCTTTGCGACACAATGACTTGAGGAAAAAACAAGGTCAAATCCTTTCAGGTTAAAAGATTCCACTGCAGCGGGAAACAAGGGAAGATAATGTCTGTAAACTTTGCTTTTGAAAGGAAGTTTCTGAATAAAGGAGGTATGAATTTCCTTTTCCTCAATTTTTTTTGAAACCATTCCCTTAAGGTGCAGAAGAGTGAAAATCTCAGAGTTAGGGAAAAGATTCAGGAGTTCTTCAAGGACCTTTTCGCCTCCTCTCATTCCTGTGAGCCAGTCATGAATAAAAGCCACCCTCAAAGGAAACTCCTAAAGAGGGAAAGATGTTTTTCTGCTGAGCTTTTCCAAGTCAGGTCTTTCACCTTTCCCTTTGCGTTGCGGGCAAGGCATTTCATTTTTTTCACATTGTTCAAAGCAAATATAATTTTCTCCCCTAAATCTTCTCCTTCAAAGTAAAGCATATCTTCACCAAGTATTTCCTCCACAGCTCCAACCTTTGAAGTTAACACAGGGGTGCCGCAGGCAGATGCCTCGAAGGGTGGGAGTCCGAATCCCTCATAAAGGGAAGGATGAACAAGAAGTTCTGCCTTCCTGTATAGAGCAGAAAGTTTTTCCTTACTCACATTTCCAAGGGTGATTATACCATCTTCTACCTTTCTATCCCAACCGGCTATGACAAGATTTAGCTGAGGAAAATTTTCTCTTACCTTTTTGAACTCTTTTATTAAGAAGGGGAATCTTTTGTGGGGTTTATTGTTTCCAACTGCAAGTATATAAGGGTAGAATTTTTCTGCCCATAGCAAATCTTCATTAGACGGATCCTTAGAGAAAATCTCATTTATTCCGTTGTGTATAACGTGGACTTTATATTCCGCCTCAGGAAAGAATTTGATTATGTCAGCTTTGGATCTTTCCGAAACAGTTATTACTGCAGCAGCCCTTTTGGTTGCCTTCCCAATCATGAACTTTGCATAAAGATTTGCCCCTTTCGGGAAGAACTGTGGAAAAAGCAGGTGGATTATGTCATGGATGGTAATAACAATCGTGCCCTTGTAAAGAATAGGGAAAACATAGTGGGGAGAGTGAAAAAGCTTTGGTTTAGCTTTCTTTACAGCCCTCCATATTTCCCACTGTTCCGTTATTGAATAGCCCTTGCTATTTACAACCCTGCAATTTTCCCCGAATAGCGCTTTGTCCTTTTCATAACAAAGGAAGGAAATAGCTATTTTCCCTGTTATTTCCTTCGCAAGATTCTCGATATAAACGC
Organism: Acidobacteriota bacterium; assembly: GCA_015486055.1. Classification (GTDB taxonomy): domain Bacteria; phylum Acidobacteriota; class Aminicenantia; order S016-38; family S016-38; genus S016-38. The sequence goes on along the minus strand of WFSJ01000013.1, from coordinate 7,530 downwards.
CTATTCCAAAATCCCTTATTTTTCTTCCATCTAAAAGAACATCCACAGGAGAATTTTATCATGATTTAGGAGACTCAGCTATAAAGCACCCTTATAAATATTTAGTGGACAAAAGAATCCAAGTTATGGAAAGTACCGTTTTTCCTGAGCTGTTTAGAGATAAAATGATAAAAGGGGTTGACATATAGATTATTCTAGTGTATTATAATAATGTATGATTAATTCTAATGGATTTTATAAGGTTAAACATTTTGCAGAGAAGTTTCACGCAGATAATTTTGTTTCAATTTTCCTTGAAAACGTTTCTCACTCAGGATATATATTCTTGAAATAAGTATTTAATGAGCTTCCTCTCGTGTTAAAGAATCCTCCTATTGAAAGGTCAGAATCGTTCTACTGTTTCACCTTATTAGGGGATTATTATTTCACAGAGGGGGTAAAGAAAAAATGGAGGTTACCATGCAAGGTAGTAAACTTTATGTAGGAAACCTTAGTTACTCTGTGACTAAGGAGGAATTGGAAGAACTGTTCGGCGATTACGGTGAGGTTAAGAACGTCAACATAGTCGAGGGCAGAGGCTTTGGATTCGTTGAAATGGCAAGTTCAGAAGAAGCTGAGAAAGCAATGAATGGACTTAATGGCACTGATTTCAAAGGGCGTACCATGAGAGTGGATGAAGCTCGTCCTAGGAGGGAAAGATAAGGTTTTTTAATTAACACGATTATAGGAGAGAGTGGGTGATAGCCTCTCTCTCCTGATTGCTAAAGCGAGTAAGAGGTAAGAGGAGTTTGTATGCTTTTAATCTATAAAGTTGAATTTGCTGAAGTTCCCTACCAATTAAAGAAGCGAATAAGAGATTTTACTGAGTGATAAGAGGATTATTTATTTTTCCTCTTAGGTTCATTTTTCTCTTTTTTGTCACATTCCTTATCAGGGGTTGTAAGTGGTTGGAGCTCTTCTTTTAGAATTAAGGGAAGGGCATCACTTATTTTTCCGCTCACATGGACATAAGGCTTAACCCCGAGGTCAAGAAACCATTCTTGAGCTTTAGGGCCCATGCCTCCTGCAACTATAGCTTTTGCTCCTTGTTCTGCTACAAATTTTGGTATCTGACCTGATGCATGTTCTTCTGCAGCAGGGTTTGTGACAACAAGCCAGTCCTTTACTTCGTTTCCTTCCACTTCAACAAAGGTATAGTATGGACAGCGCCCAAAATGCTGAGCGATTATTCCCTCAAGCCCATCTGGATTTTCTGTGGCAAATGCTATTCTTATCATTTTTTCACCCCCATGTAAATCTTCAAAAATGTCGTAAGGCTATCCCTTATGCTTTTAAGGGTTATGGCCCATTCTTCAAGTTCTTTTTTGCCGCCTTCGGTTATCTCATAGACCCTTTTCCCTGGCCCTTCTCCGCTTACATCCCATGCAGAGCTTATAGAACCATCCCTTTCCATCATTCTCAGGGTTTTATAAACATAACCTATATCCTGTAACTCATAGTTTAGCCCATGTTCCTTAAGCCTTTCAAGAAGCTCATATCCATGGGCATTCTTTGTATAGAGGAACAGGAGCAGGAAAGGCCTTAAAAACCTGGGTGGTTTTCCTCTTGGGTAATTCCTGCACCAACTTTTAAATTCCCATTCTGCCATAATTTCTCCATTAATATATTACCACATTTCACTTGTATTTTCAATTAACTTATATGATAGAGTTTTATATATATCTAATGAGATTCATAAAAAATTCCTATTGGAAAGCATAAACTCCAGCAATTTCCTGCTACATAGTTGAAATGAAGCTTGAGGCCTCATCCCTTTTAGTATGCTGGGATGAAAGGGTTTCCTCTATCCTTAACTTCAAGCTGGTTTCTACCAAATATAAGGATGTATAAGGGATAGAAAAAATCTTCGAAGAAAACAAGATGGTAATCATTAAGAAGGATAAAAGATAAAGGTTTTTCTCAAAAAGAGGAGGACAAATTCAGCCCTGAATTGCATGCTTGAAATCATTCCCCACAGTTTTAAAGCCTCTTTTGACCTTGCCAAGTAATTCTTTCCCCAAAAGCTTTGGGATATTTTCTATCTCCAGAATTATATTTATGTATCCATAAAAATTTATAATGAACTTATCCAAACCTTCCTTATTCAAGTTATATTTAACTTTTTTACCTTCTCTGTGCCTATTAACCAGACCCTCCCTCTCTAAGATTTTTAGATGGTGAGAGGAAAGGGCAATGGTGATGCCAAGCTCCTCTGCTATACTTGAAACACATAGATTTTTTTGCGCAGAGAGAAGCCTTAAAATTTTTAGCCTCGTTGATTCCGCAAGACTTTTAAATGTTCTTACAAAACTCTCCTCTTTTTTCATTTTACCCTGGGTTAAGGGAGGGGATAAGCTCCCCTCCCTTTTGGGTTATACGGGGTTAAGCTGTCTTTGGCTTCTGAAGTGCTGCGATTATAGCAACAACAAGTATGATAATACCAGAGATGATGTCATTCCAGAGGTTCCCGGATTTAGTCCCGACAATGGAAGGAATAAACGCTGCGATGATCAGCCAAATTCCAAGGATAACGTTGATCCAGCAGAGAGCTCTTTTAGTTGTTGTGGCAATGTAGGCAAGTATTGCTACAATGATACCAACAATAAGGTCATTCCAGAAATTAGCAGTTTTTGGAGGAGTCTTCAAAACGAAGCCTGCAACGACTATCCAAATACCCAAAACGAAATTAACCCAATTAGCCCACATGTTTCACCTCCTTAAATTTCTTACATTTATATAATAGTACAAACTTGAGAAAAAGTCAAGAAAAAAATTTTTGGAAAAACTTGAGATAGGATTTTGCTATATATGATAAAATAATATATAAGAACTAAACTAAGAAGGATAAAATTCGGAAATTTTAGCACCCTCGGATAGGGCAAGATTAAATGTGATAAAATGAGAAAAGTGAGAAAGAAATCCAATCTTTTGAGCATTTTCCTCGCCTACTTTGTTGTAGGACTTACAGCTTATGGGTTTGCAATCTTGCCTAAGCTAAAAAGGATGTTAATCAAGAAAGGATGGCTGAACGGAAAGGAACTCAGTGAAGGGCTTGCAATGGTTCAGCTCTATCCAGGGCCTATAATGTTCAATCTGGCGACCTATGGAGCCTACAGGGCTGGCGGAGTTTTAGGAGCATTTCTTGGAACTCTTGCATTTGTAACACCAACATTCTTGCTAATGGTGATTTTATCTTCGCTTTATTTTTCCGCAGGAAAAATACCCTGGGTGGGTCAAGTACTGATAGGACTCAAAGCCATTGTGGTAGGGATTATTCTTTATGTGACCATGGAGCTCGGAGAAAAAAGTATTAAGGGTACGGGTGAAGCTCTAATTCTTCTTTTATCTTTTATAGCACTGATTTTTGGGGTGAATGCTGTGATTATAGTTCTGGTGGCTTTCGTAGCAGGTGCTATTTTTCTAAAGCCTCAGAGTGAGTCGAATAATAAAACAGGGAAAAACTTATCCCCTGTTTTTCATTCTTCCCCATGGGGAGGGATAATCGGGTCTGTAGCGAGTGTCCTTGCTGGCATCATGATTTCCCTGATTTTCAATTCTCAGATAAGAGCCATGGCGCTGTCTTTCTTTAAAATTGGAGCCCTTGCTTTTGGGAATGGCGTGACGATCCTTCCTTTAATTCAGGCCGATGCTGTAACTCACTACCACTGGCTCACCATGGGACAGTTTGCGGACGGAATAGCTCTTGGTCAGATAACTCCTGGACCGATATTGATAACAGCAGCTTTTATAGGATACAAGCTTGGAGGAGTATGGGCAGCTTTTCTTGCAACTTTTGCGATATTCTCGCCCTCCTTTGTATTTACACTCATCGTGAGCGAAGTTTATTCCAGAATAAAACACATAGCTTACATAAAAGGTGCTTTAAGGGGGATTCTTGCTGCCTTTGTTGGATTGCTTGCTGTGATGGTCCTTGAACTTGGGAAAATTGGAGCCACAAGACCGTCATCTCTTGCCCTTGCAGCAGCAGCTTTTATCTCCATAAAATATTTTAAGCTTGATGTTATCTGGATTTTTTTCGGAGGTCTTGCGTTATGGGCTGTTACTGTCTTCCTCGGCTTGGCCACTTAAGTTTTTTCGAAGAATTCCTTCGTTCCCCAGCAAATTTCCTTCAGCTCCTCTTTTTTTGCTCTGTATCTTATAAATCTACCGTATCTTTTTGCCTCAACAAATCCTGAGGTCTCAAGGAGACGCAAGTGATGGGAAACATTTTGAATGGGTAAGTTAAGACTTTCAGCCACCTTTCCAACGCATTTTTCTTCTTCAAATATTTCCTTGAGGATTTTTAGCCTTGTAGAGTCTGAAAGAGCAAAGAAGAATTTTGCCATCTCTTTTGATGTCATATCATCCTTCCTATTCTATATCCTTCACCTATTGCATCCGCTATCTTCCTGACCGCCTTAGCATCCCCTATAACCTCATAAGGTATATCCAATTCCTTTATTATATTTGCTATGGCGTTATTTGGCTTTCCTCCGAAGGCGATGACAAATTTTCCCCTGAATTTTTCCTCTTCTTCAGTTTCTATGTTTTCAGCTATTACATGCCCGTTTTCCATCCTTTTTATTCTCCTTTTGGTGAATATCCTAACCCCATTTTTCTCAAGCTCTCTTAACAAAGCTTTTCTTGAGAGTGTTTCCATTTCCCTTGCCACATCCGGGAGCATCTCAAGAATGGTGACACTATTACCTTTTGTTGTAAGGTAAAGAGCAGTTTCACATCCTACAAGACCTCCCCCTCCAACTATTACATCCTCATTTTCAAGTATAACTTTCCCCTCAAGAATATCAGTATATCTAAATGTGTTCTTGCATCCTGTATTGATAAATATCGGCCTTGAACCAGAGGCAACCACTACGAAGTCAGGATTCTCCATTTGTATGAGTTTTTTATTGGCTTTTTTTCCAAGAAGAATTTTTACATTTGGGAGCGTTTTTAAAATTTCACTGTAGTAGTCGATAAGCCATCTTAGCTTGAATTTCCCAGGGGGAATAGATGCTATATTTAGCGCCCCTCCCAATCTATTTTCTCCTTCGTAAACCAAAACATTATGGCCTCTTAATCCGAGGACCCTTGAGGCCTCAAGTCCAGCTGGGCCTGCGCCTATAACCATTACCTTTTTGGGGTTCAGCGCATTTTCAAGCACAGTTTCTGTGCATCTAAGACCTACTTCTGGATTTGTGGCGCACTTTAGAGGAACATCGTCGTCATGTCTTGCTTTTACGCATTCATTGCAACCGATGCATTTTCTTATAAGATGAGTTTCTCCTTTTCTTGCTTTTTCTGGCCAGAAAGGGTCAGCGATAAGAGGCCTTCCCAAAACTACCATGTCGCATATTCCTTTTTTAATTAATTCTTCTGCTTTCTGCGGGGTTCTTATCATTCCGACTGCAACTACAGGGATATCCACAACCTTTTTTATTTCTCCTGCCAAATAGCTTCTCCAAGCTTCTGGATACATTATGGGTTCCAACCTTTTTTCCTTGTCTCCAAAGCCAAGGTCTGCCTGAATCATTACATATCCGTATTTTTCCATAAGGGTTGCTATTTCCTTACCATCCTTGTAAATATTAATTCCACCATCCATAAATTCATGGGTTGCAAGCCTTATGGTTACAGGAAACTCCTTTCCTGCGCCTTTTTTTATGGCTTCTATTAATCTTTTTGCAAACCTTGTTCTATTTTCAATCGAACCTCCATACTCATCGGTTCTTTTATTACTCAGAGGTGAAAGGAACTGGTTCACCAAAAGACCATGTGCACCTTGAACCTCAACCGAATCAAAACCTGCTTCTCTTAGAAACATTGAAGCATCAGCTATCTTTTTGAAAGCTCTTTCGATGTCTTTCCTTGCCATTTCCTTCACATATCCTTTATCCTTTCTGAGGAGAACCTTTGATGGACCCATTGGAGTCAGGCCTTCGTTGAATCTGAGGTCAGCAAATATTCCAGGGTGAGTGAGCTCAGCGGATATTTTCGCCCCATACTTGTGAACAGCATCTGCAAGCTTTTTGAATCCTTTTATGAATTTTGGATCATTTATTCGCGGTTGAAATGCACCATGGCGTCCCGCAGGGCAATCAAAGCAGAGATTTTCTACTATTATAAGACCTGCACCTCCCATTGCCCTTTTTTCATAGTGAAATATCATCCTGTCGGTTACGTGTCCATTCTCATCTGCGAAGTTGGTGGAAATGGGCGGAAAGATTATTCTATTCCTTATCTCAAGATTTCCCACTTTTATGGGGCTAAATAATGTATCAAACATGATTGCCTCCTATATTAAAACATTCTTTTGAATGTTAGAAGAAGATTTTACTCTGTTAAGGAGCTTTGTCAAGTTATCAATTTTCTTTGAGAGCTTCAAACTTCATTATTTCATCCCAGCTTTTCAAGAATCCTTTTCACAAGCGAAGTATAATTCAGTTCAAGCTTGCTGCGTAAGCCCGGATTTAATCTATGTTGTTTTCAGCCTGAGATGGTTCAATAGTTTTCTATTCCAGTGATCCTTTTGGATTTAGGGTAAACTATTTTGAATCTTAAGTTTATTTTCATGCTTTCACCTGGAGAAAATTTAAGATTCCAGGTGGCAATTCTGCTCTTATCAACAGAGAATGGCTGTGGAGTTATTTTATCCTCTATTGAGATTTCCTTGTCTATACCATAAGGAAGAGGTATTCTTATACTGACTTCCTTACCAATGTCTCCATCGTTCGATATTTCAATATTTCTCTCAATTATAATGCTGTTTTTCCTTATCCCTTCGTTCCTTTTAACTACGCTTTTTTTGTATTTAATCTTGAAAGATGGGTCATAACCAAGAAGCAATTTCATTTTTCCATTTTCAGGAATATCTTCAAGAAAGGCTTTTCTCGTGAAAGTTCCATCTACGAAGAAAAGAGCTTCAGCTGGAATTATATGGAAGCCTGTTGTGTTTTTTGCCTTTGCCACCACAAAGACTTTATTTGAAAGGGCAGGGAAAGCCTGCCATATTATTTCCGGGTTCAAATTTTCAGAGAAAAGCTGAACCCTGTTTCTTCCGAAAACAAGGCTTTTCTTTCCCAGAAAAACCATCCTGTAAAATCCCCTTGTTACAGGAGTTGGCCTGATCACATTCTTAGCCATAATAGTTTCCTTCGCTTCTATTAGCTTAGGAGTTGTTGGCATTCCTACTTTTCTTGCCCTGTAAATAAAAGGTTTAAAGAGGGATATGCTCCACCTCTGTTGCTCTGGAAGTTTTGAATAGTAGGAAGGTTTTTTCGGAACAAGATAGATTTCAGCGGTTGTATCAAAAGGCAAGGCTGAGCTGAGAACGAGGAAGGATTCAAGATTAAGCGTTTTTGCCTTTATGTTTGCATGAAATGAATAATAGGTTTTCCAGCTCAGGGAAGAGGTTGAAAACTCAAAGGGGAATTTTTCCCCTGGATTTCCCTTAATGGTTATGTAAGCCTGTCTCTTATACACATCTGACGC
>WFSJ01000012.1 GCA_015486055.1 Acidobacteriota bacterium | reverse complement strand
TTTACAAGCTATAATAATCCCAAAGGCAATGCTGATACCGAGAGAGCGATAAGAACGATAAAGGAAGAAGCTATATGGCCTGCTGAATATGAAGGTGTCGAGGAAGCAAGGGAGGCTCTGAATAAATTTGTGCGAGAGTATAACAGCTACTATCCTCACTCTGGGCTGGGATATTTAAGTCCCTTAGAAATGGAGAGAAAAATATTATAAAATAATGGAGGAAAATGATACAGATTACACGAATTCAACTCAAAAATTGCCCACTTTTTAGGGGAGCAGTACAAGGAACACCACAATTTGCAGAGACTATAAACAGAAATAACGAAATTTATAAAGGAGGTTTAATATGAAAGTAGCAATTACAGGTGGTGCAGGGTTTCTTGGATATCATGTCTGCAATTACTTGAATGATAAATGTGATGAAATAAGGGTAATTGACATTGCCCCTCTTAATACTGAGGAATATCCTGAGAATACTACATATTTTAATCTTGACGTCCGAGATAAAACGAGATTATTGAAGGCATTAGATGGAGTTGACATGATTGTTCATGGGGCAGCTGCGCTCCCCCTCTGGAAAAAGGATGACATTTTCACAACAAATATTGATGGAACGAAAAATGTTCTGGAAGCAGCGCTGAGGAATGGTGTAAAGAGGGTAGTTTATATTTCTTCAACAGCAGTTTATGGCGTGCCTAAAAAACACCCAATTTATGAGGAAGATCCGTTAGTTGGAGTAGGACCATATGGCGAGACTAAGATAATAGCAGAAGGAATATGTAAAGAATATAGGGATAAAGGTTTAATTGTTCCGATTATACGACCAAAAACCTTTATAGGCACCGGTAGAATGGGTGTTTTTCAGATTCTATACGATTGGGTTGAGAGTGGAAAAAAAATACCCATCATTGGAAATGGGAAAAACAGGTATCAGTTGCTTGAAGTTGAGGATCTTGCCAATGCAATATACCTTACCCTGACCCTTCCTCCTGAAAAGGTAAATGACACATTTAATGTTGGGGCAAAAGAATTTGGAACTGTATTAGAGGATGTTGGTGCCCTTTGTGAATTTGCTGGGAATAGAGCGAGGGTTATGGCAACGCCTGCAAGGATAGTGAAACCAATGCTTGAAATAGCTTGGGCACTGAGATTATCCCCACTATATAAATGGGTTTATGGAACAGCAGACACGGATTCATTTGTATCTATAGAAAAAGCAGAAGAAAATCTTGGTTGGGAACCGAAATATAGCAACGCAGAGGCATTGATAAGATCGTATAAATGGTATCTTGAGCACAAAAATGAATTGAAAGGTGTTGGCATTACCCACAGGGTTGCCTGGAAACAGGGAATCCTTGGCTTAATAAAGCAATTGATATGAGAAAGGAGTTTGTTTATTCCCTTTTTTGTGGGCATGAATTGATTGAAGGATTTATACTGTTCCCCTTAAGGAGGGAAGAAAAGTTTTAAGAACGATAAAGGAAAATTCAACTTGAAAATTATCCACTTTTTAGGAAAACACAATAATATATTTGAGAAACTTTATGTCTATTTTCCCGCATTCTGAGATACCCACCTCAAGAAAAATTAGCTTGAAAAGTGAGCCAAAAGTTATATAATCTTAAGCATGATGAAGAAGTTTATATGGATTGGGGTTGCAGTTTTTTTATTAATCCTTTTGGTCTTCGTGGGTTTTGGAACGAAACTGGATTATCGGCTCAAAAGAAAGAATCTAAATGTCATCTTAATAACCATTGATACTCTTAGAGCAGACCACTTAGGGTGTTATGGATACAAAAAAGTTGAGACACCGAATTTAGACAATCTTTGCAATACTGGAATTAAATTTGAAGACTGTGTTTCACAGGTTCCGTTAACCCTTCCCTCCCACACTACCATTCTCTCCGGAACTTACCCCTTTTATCATGGAGTAAGAGACAACGGAGGGTTTGTCGTTCCCGAGGAAGTGGACACCATAGCTGAAATTCTCAAGAGGCATGGGTTCAGCACAGGGGCTGTGGTAGGAGCTTATGTGCTTGATGGAAAATGGGGACTTAACCAGGGATTTGACTTTTATTATGATAATTTTGACCTTTCAAAGTATAAGAGAATCTCATTGAGCTTTGTGGAAAGGAGAGCAGGTGAAGTAATAAAACATGCTATGGACTGGCTGAAAAAAAATAAAAACAAAAGGTTTTTCCTGTGGGTTCATGTATATGACCCACATTCTCCTTACAGGCCTCCTTCACCCTTTGACATAAGATATGCAGATCATCCTTACGATGGAGAAATAGCTTATACTGATTCTCAGCTGGGAAAATTCTTTGGGTTTCTTAAAAAAAGCGGGCTAAGCAGAAAAACATTACTGGTTGTCACTGCGGACCATGGCGAAAGCTTAGGAGAGCATGGGGAGCAAACACACGGGTTTTTTGTTTATGAAGCGACTGTAAGAGTTCCATTGATAATAAAAGCACCAATTAAAGGGCTTTCAGGGAAAGTATCACATTCACGCGTTGGCCTTGTGGATATTGCTCCTACCATTCTGGATTTTCTGGGTTATCCTTTGCCACCGCAAATGCAGGGTAAGTCTTTAAAGAAGCTTCTTTTTAATCCAGATAAAAAATTTCGCCAGATTTTGTACACAGAAAGTTTTTACCCGAAACTTCACTTTGGATGGCACGACTTAAAGGCTATATACTGGAAAAATTATAAATATATCCAGACGAGAAAACCTGAGTTATACGATCTAAATAATGACCCTAACGAAAAGGACAATCTTTATTTTAAGAAAAATCAGATAGCAAAAAGATTAATGAGAATGCTCAGGGATTTTGAGCACAGATGGAAAAATGAAACCCTGAAAGCTCGATTTAAAGTTATGGACGCCGAGACCAAATCCAAATTGGCTACCCTTGGTTATATAAGCACTTTCGTAAGTTCAGGGAAAGGTAAAAATCCCCCTGACCCAAAAGAGGAAATAGGAATATTTAATGAAATAATTGAAGCAAGAAGACTTACAAAACAGGGAAAATTTGAAGAAGCAATAATGATATTACATTCAATTCTTAACAGGCAACCCGACATAGTAGATGCTATTTTCACCCTGGGGAATCTTTATTATAGAAAGAAAGACTACAAAGCTTCACTAAATTATTTCCTAAAGGTTCTCAAACTTAAGCCGGATTATAATTTTGCTATGCTGAATATCTTGAATTGTTATAGATTCCTGGGGAAAATAGATAAGGGGATAGCAGAGGCCAAGAAGTTTATAAAACTTTTTCCAAAACAGAGCGAATTTTACATTATTCTTGCTAATTTTTACATAGACAAGGGGAAATTGGAAGAAGCCAAGAAAAACCTTGGTAAAGCATGGGAGGTTGGGAAAAATCCTGTAGCTAAAAGAGATCTGGGGATAATTTACCTAATGGAAAATAAACTTGCGAAAGCAAGGCAAATGTTGCAAGAATCTGTCAGGTTGAATTCCTCTCTCAGACTCGCGCACTATAATCTCGCACTTTTGGAAGAAAAGCAGGGAAATATTCCCTTGGCTATAAGCGAGTATGAGAAGGAATTAAAAATAAACCCAGAAAATGTAAGAGCCCATTTCAATATAGCTCGCCTATACAGGGAATCAGGAGAAAAGGAGCTTGAAATTTCTCATCTTGAGAAGGCGGTAGAAATAGCCCCTGATTTTCAAATAGGACTGCTTTATCTGGCCAAAGCTTACTTAGATGAAGGAAAATATCTTGACAAAGCTATAAATCTTGCAAAGAAAGGGATAAAACTTAATCCTAATAACAAATATGCTGTTTTTGGCTATTACATATTATCGGACATTTATTCCTTAATGGGAGATCAATCAAAATCTGACTATTACTATAGAAAAGGTTTGGGGCTAAAAAGCAAACTAAATAAATCCTAAGCTGGGTAAATTCCAAATAAAGAAATAAGAATTCCGGCATTTTCTTTTGACAAACAAGAAGAATGTTCTACAATATAACTATAACAAAAAAATTCAAAGGAGGGCTTATGAAAACTAACCTCACAAAAAAGCTTTTAGTGGGCTTTTTGGGAATTGGCTTACTCCTTTTCTTAGTGATTCCTCTTGCAGCACAGAGCAAAGAGAGTGGTGTAATTCAAGGAAAAGTAATTGATGAAGAGGGAAGACCTATTCCAGGCGTTGCTGTCATTATTAAAGGGAACAAACTTATCGGAGGGCCGCAGACTACTTTTACTACAAAGAGAGGTCACTACAGATTTCCTGCTTTGCCAGTTGGAGTTTACCAAATTGAAGCAAGACTGAGCGGATTCGCTCCTGCTAAGATAAAAGGGATTCGTTTGCATGTAGGTAAGACCCTTACTATTGATTTGAAGTTGAAACTTTCCAAAATGAGGGAAGAAGTTACAGTAGTGGGTAAATCACCTACAGTTGATGTTACGGATACCACCTCTGCATCTACCATACTAACAAGTGAAATATTAAAGAATATACCAAACTCAGAATTTACCACCCAGTTAGTCAATTTGGCACCAGGGGTAGTAGATAATGTTGCCTTTGGAGGAGCTCAAAGTTCTTCAGTTTCCTATCAAATTGACGGTGTAGATGTTTCAGACCCTGAAGGAGGAACAGCCTGGGTGTTCATTGATTATAATGTTATTGAAGAAGCCAACGTTCTTACAGGAGGATTAAATGCAGAATATGGTGGATTCACCGGAGCAATACTTAACACTATAACAAAATCGGGAGGTAATAACTTCAACGGTCATCTTGAGTTTCTTTATCAGGGAAGCTCCTGGAACAACAAGAATTCCAGCGATCCTAATTTGCAATCCCCTAAGCAGGGATATTTTGATCTCAATGGCTATTTGGGAGGTCCTGTTGTAAGAGACAGGTTATGGTTCTTTACAGGACTACAGTACTACAGAACAAAGAGATATCCAGCTGGTTTCCCCAAAGCTGTGGATTATAAACAACCAAGAAGTTTCCTTAAGTTTACATGGCAGCCTGGAGAGAAGGATAGAGTTCAAAGTTTCCTTGAGTATGACCTTTACAATGGTGTAAATCGTGGAGCAGATGCCTATACTGACCCTGAAGCTACGGTTACCCAGAAATCTCCGGAAATCTCTTACAGCATAGGCTGGATGCATACATTTAATTCCGATACCTACCTTGACGCTAAAGTAGCTGGATACTCAGGTTATTATTATCTTAATCCTTCTCAGGGATATGATATAGCAGGACATTATGACTTATACACAGAGAGATATTCTGTTAACTCTCCCTATTATTTTAAAGCAGATAGGTACAGAAGTCAGGCGAATATTGCTCTTAGTCATCACTCAGATGAATTCATAAAGGGTTCACATGACTTTAAATTTGGGGCGGAATATGAAAGGTCTTATACAAGAAACAGATATGGATACACTACAGGGATCACCTATGTTGATTACAATGGAGAACCTTATCTTGCCTATGGATATGAGGGATATGATGTTGAAGGTATAAATAATAGATATTCTGCCTATGCTCAGGATTCTTGGTCGGTAAATGATAAATTAACAGTTAACTATGGCGTACGATACAATCTTTACAGAGGTTATCTTCCTCATATAAAGAAAACCGTTTACAAATCCCACGGGATTGCTCCGAGAATTGGATTTGCTTATGATGTTTTCGGAGACCATTCTACGGCATTTAAAGCTCATTATGGAAAATATTATGAAGGGTTCTTCAGCGCTTATTATTACAACCTTGATCCTACAAGAAGTGATTTTATTCTATATTCTGTTGCTCCAAATGGTAATTTAACAGAGCTGGTAAGGTGGCCTTATAAAAACGCATATACTATTGACAATAAGATAAGGCATCCAAACATGGACCAGTTCGTGGTATCTCTGGAAAGGGAAATCTTTAAAGATACTTCAATTGGCGTGACCTTCATCTGGAGAAATAACAAAGATATTATAGACAGGGTAAACTATACCGGTGTCTTTAACACAACCACGGTGGTAGACCCATACACAGGTCAAACTTATACTGTTTATAATGAAGTTAATCCCGGCGGAGACAAGTATATAATTACCAACCCTGAAAAGGGCAAATATCCTATTGTAAGCTTCACTCCTTACAGGAAGTATAGAGGTATTGAATTCATGTTTAACAAGAGATTTTCGAACAAATGGCAATTGATGGTTTCTTATGTTTATTCCCGAACTACTGGAAACTATAACAATAACTTCTGGGGAGGTACAGGGTCTAACGTAGGGCAATCAAGGGTGTTTATGGATCCAAACTACCAAATCAATGCGGAAGGCCATCTAACTTATGACCCAACCCACATGCTCAAAATTTCAGGAACCTTCATTCTTCCATTTGATATAAGTTTCAGTCCATACTTTGAACTTGTAAGTGGATTTACCTATACAAGATTGCTAAGGGTTAGATTAAACCAGGGAATGGTTTCGTTTATGACCGAGCCAAGAGGTTCCAGAAGATTGGATACCAGGAAAACCTTGAATCTGCGATTTGAGAAGATGTTTTTCCTTGACAGGAGGAGATTAGGTCTGATATTGGATGTATTTAATGTGTTCAACGAAGGCACACCTACAAGGGTGATAGCGATTGCTGGCCCGGAGTTTGCACAACCGACCCGTTTAGTCATGCCACGAGGATTTAGAGCTGGCGTAAGATTCTTCTTTTAATACAAAGAGGGGGGAGACCCCCTCTTTCCTCAGTTTTGTAATATAATATACAATGATGAAGAGAATTGTAGTTTTTTTATTCATTGGTCTATCTTTAATAGGGGCTAATAGATTAAGTGAAAAATGGTCTCAATGGATTAAAAAAGTCAATTATATAATTACTCCTTTTGAAAAGGAGGTTTTCCTCTCTCTAAAAACAGATAAACAAAGGGAGGATTTTATAAATAAATTCTGGATCATAAGGGATCCTATTCCTGAAACACGTATTAATGAATTTAAAGAAGAATATGAAAAAAGATGGGAATATGTCAATTCTCATTTTGGTTTTCATAGTAAAAAGGACGGATGGAAGACAGACATGGGTAGAATATATCTGCTTCTTGGGAAACCTATGGAAATACAGCATTTTGAAACACATTCGCAGATATATCCCTGTCAGCTATGGCTGTATAAGGGTGACAGGAATCTTGGGTTACCAGCATATTTCTATTTGATTTTTTACAAAAGGAAGGGAATTGGCAACTTTATACTTTACAATCCGGCTATGGACGGACCTGAGAACCTATTAACCCCGGAAGTTATTAAAACGGGTTTTACAAGATACGAAGCATTAAAAATTTTACATAGAATTTCTCCTGAGCTTGCGAGAGCTTCTACCAGTTATCTTATGTCGGAGGGTAATGATACTTACACAACAACCACAGGAGGATCGAGCAATTGGGTACTGCAGCAAATTTTTTCCATTCCCCAAAGAATCTATGATAATTCAATAAAGAATAAATCCATAAAAGGATATGTAAAAGTTTCCGAATATCTGGTTGCCAAGAAAAGCCACTTAATTTATTCCTTAATAAAAGAGAGAAGAGGGTATACACTTAATCTGGCTCTACAGCCTGAGAATATTGCTTTCATAAAAGATGGAGATATATATAAAGCAAATCTTATTTTACAGGTTATCCTTCGCTCTCCTTCAGGAAAAGTCCTTTTTGAAAAGAATAGGGATATTAAACTTAAAACAAATGAAGAAAGTTATTTAAAGGTGAAGAAGAACCCTATAGTATTAGAAGAGATTATCCCGGTTGTGCCCGGCCTTCTGAGATTGACTGTTTTAATGAAGAACTTAAATGACAGATCTTATTACACTCACGATGAGTGGATAAATGTGAATAATCTTCCTTATTTGCAAATTGTTCCCTCTTTTAACATACAAAACTCCGGTTCTTCACTTAGGCCTTTTTCTTTGGAAAAGCTTATTGTTTTTCCTACCCCTTCTTCAATATACAGATTAAAAGATCAGATTTTTTTAATAATTTATTATAGAAATCTTAGTGGAATAGGACACGGAAAACTAAAGAGGCTTCAAAATGTCATTAAAGATTTTGATGTAACATTTAAGGGTAATGGTGCAATAATTCTCAGGTTATATGGTCAATCCCTTGGTGTAGGAAAATATAACGTAGAACTAACAACCAAAAGTTCATCCTTTACTCTTTCAGCTGATGCCATTTTTTATGTTTCCTCGCAGGAAGGGAAGTCCCACCCGTCCTTTGTAATTTCTTCTTACGAAAGTGAAAGAAAATTCCTCTGGGACATGGGTAAAGTTTATACCACATATAATAAATTAGAACCAGGGCTTGATTTCTTAAGGCATGGATTTCCTTTGCAGCCTGAGCTTAAGGATTATCTTGTTCTTTCTGAGGCATATTTAAAAGCCGGAAAACCGGAAGAAACTATTAAAATCCTTTTGCCTTTCATGAAGAGTTCTTACAGAAAACCACGAATTCTTATGGCTGAGGCTTACATAAAAATGAAGAAATTTTCAGAGGCACTTGGCATTTTGAAATCCATAAAAGTGAAAGAGGATGTAGTATACAAACTTATGGGAAATTGCTATTCAGAATTGGGAAAAGGAGAGAAAGCAATAAATATGTGGGAAAAATCCCTTAAAATAAACCCTTCACAGGAAGAGCTTCAGAAGAAAATTTCCCAAATTAAACAGCATAAATAAAAAGAAATAAAAATTCTTTTCTCATTAACCGTTTATTTAGCAGGAAAGGATAAAACTATAGAAAACATTAAGAGATTTTTACTATAATAAATAGAAAAATAGGAGTATTTCGTTGGCAAAAAAGAAAAAAGGGTCAAATTTTCCTGAAGACGCCAGATTCTCAACCGCTAAGAAAGCGTTCGTCATTTCCTGGATATTCTATTCCATATATGTATTGCTCGTTATGGGATTTTCCTATATTCTCGGGATAAAACCGCTGGTATTAGGACTTCCTCTCTGGATAATGGTGGGATGTATTTTAATACCGGTTATATTTGTTGTGGCCTTGGTTTTTATTGCCGAAAAGTTCATTCCAGATGTGCCACTTACAGACAAGCCCGAAGACAGCCATGGCAATAAAGCACAATGAATCCTGCGATAATTTCCTTTTCCATCTACACCTTAATACTTATCTCCATTGGAATATGGTCCTATAAAATTGTAGAGAAAGTTCCTATTTCAAAATACGAGGAAGAATTCTATGCAGCAGGTAGAGGCCTCGGAGGGATTATAGTTGCGTTGATTATAGCTGGGGGCCTTGCCAGTGCAGGAACCTTCATTGCAGGACCCGGGATGACCTATGCCTATGGGTACTCATGGGTTCTGATAAACAATTTTCAAATATTTATAAACTTTCTTTTACTTGCTCCTATCGGCATAATTGTGGGAATAGTGGCCAGGAGAGTGAATGCAGTAACCTATCTCGATATTTTCAGTGCTAGGTACAAAAGCAAATTTCTGGTGATACTCCTTGCCATTCTGGTAACCATATTTCTACTTCCTTACATGTCCACCCAGTTTGTAGGCGCTGCAAGAGTTATATCTCAGATGACAGGATTGGATTACCTCCTTTCCCTTGGGCTTGGTTCACTTGTTGTCCTCGTATACAGTGTTCTTGGTGGCATGAGAGGAACTTCACTTGCCACCCTTGTGCAGGGTATTGTAATTACCGCAGGAAGCATAATTCTTTTTATGGCCACCGTAAAATTTGCTGGGGGGTTTCAAAAATCCACAATGGCGTTAATGAGTCAGAACTTGAACCTTCTGTCTCCTACAATGGGGGGAAAGTTTCCCCCTCTGTTTGCCTTTTCTATTGCTGCGCTTACCAGTTATTTCGTTGTGGGTATGCCTCATGCCATGCTCGGTGCCCTTACTTATAAGAACACCAGGGCCCTGAAAAGAGGAATATGGATGGGAGGTATTCTTGTATTTCTCTGGACTCTTCCTTTGTGCATGGCAGGAGCAATAGGCAGGGCTATAAAGCCAGACCTGAGGGTGCCTGACGAAATAGGGCCATGGCTTGCCATGCATGTAATGCCACAATCCCTTGGAGGCATTGTCCTTGCAGGCATAGTGGCAGGTATTCAAACTACGGTGGCTGCAATGGCCATAATAATAACTTCCAGCATAGCGAAAAATTTGCTTAAAGAGCTCAAGGGAAGTGTTTCTAATATAACAGCAAAGACCGTATCAAGGATTACGATGGGTATCTGTCTTGCAATTGCAATAGCCCTGGCACTTACTCAGCCGAGATTGATCCAGTGGATAATATTTTTCTCCATAGGAGGGCTCGAATCCGCTACCTTTGGTCCAATTCTTCTGGGCCTGCTGTGGAAAAGAGGGAATAAGTGGAGCGCTATTGCCTCGGTCTTGTGGGGAACAGTTATATATGCTCTTTTAAATACTGTCTGGAAAGGATTTTTGCCCTGGAGAGTCCATCCCTCCCTGATATCGGTTATTTCTGCATGTCTTGTTTATATTCTTGTAACCCTTCTCACACCTCCACCTTCTAAGGAAATCACTGAAATATTCTGGGGAAAATGGAGAAGAGTATAATAATTAAAAGAAGGAAAGATGTACAAAAATTTGAAAATAACAAGCATTGAAATTTATAAGTGCAACATTAAACTCAGGGAGCCTTTCAGGATTGCCATAGCAGAGATAAAAAATGCAAACAGTATATTTGTAAAGATAAGCACAAACGAGAATGTCTATGGCTTTGGGGAAGCGAATCCCATCTGGAGAATCACAGGGGAGACTCAGGGGATTTCCATGTCAGCAGCGGTAGAAATTGCGAAACTTTTACTGGATAAAGATCCTTTAAATATAGAGGAAAGAACGGCAGAAATGGATGGTTTTCTTGTTCATAATACCACCGTAAAAAGCGCATTTGATATGGCCCTGTATGACATAATAGGTAAGGCCTCCGGACTCCCTCTGTATGAGGTTCTGGGTGGGGGAAAACGCAAATTCTGGACTGATATTACAATCGGAATAGGGGAGCCGGATTACATGGCAGAAAAAGCCCTGCAATACAAAAATCAGGGTTTCGGCACCATAAAAGTCAAACTTGGAACCACAAAGGAAAAGGACGTCGAGAGAATTACAAAAATAAGAGAGGCCGTAGGAGAAGAGCTTCCCATAAGAATAGATGCAAATCAGGGATGGGATTTCAGGACAGCTTTGAATGTGCTTTATGAGCTTGAAC
Organism: Acidobacteriota bacterium; assembly: GCA_015486055.1. Lineage (GTDB taxonomy): Bacteria > Acidobacteriota > Aminicenantia > S016-38 > S016-38 > S016-38. The sequence goes on along the minus strand of WFSJ01000012.1, from coordinate 15,909 downwards.
CTATGGGAATAGAATATTGCGAGCAACCCGTAGCTTACTGGAATATCGATGATATGAGAAGAATAAGGGAACGCACGTCAATTGGAATTATGGCAGATGAGGCCTTATTTGATCACCATGATGCGTTTAGACTTGCCTCTGGGGGTTGTTGTGATTACTTTAATATAAAGCTTGCAAAATCAGGCGGAATATATAATGCGCTTAAAATAAATTCTATTGCAGAGGCTGCTGGAATAAGATGCATGGTTGGCTGCATGACTGAGACGCGCCTTGGACTCACAGCTGCCGCTCATTTTGTATCCGCAAAATTAAATATAAAATATGCCGACCTTGATGGCTGCTTTATGTTGGAGGAAGACCCAGTTATCGGTGGAATAGCTTACAAAGCCGGAGAAATTGAGATTCCCGACTCTGCTGGTATAGGAGCAGAGGTTGATCCTGCATTTTTAAAAAAATGTGAGTCAGTTGAAATAAAATGATTTATTCCTTTCTGTTCTCCTTTTTATCCTTTACCGGGATAAAAAGGAGATCCTGAAAATCGAAGCTGAAATCCGTAAGAGGAGAAACAGGAACCATCTTCACCTGCTCAATCTTCCCTTTGTAATTGAGCATGAATGTAACGAAAGCATCAGCATTGAGGCTGCGGTCTTTCCACCTTACCACAAAGGTATCATAATGCCAGTGTTCCAGTTCTCCGACTAAAGCAGGAGTGTGGCTGAAGTGTATTATCAGTTTATTACCTACCTTCTCAATTGTCATCTCTCCATACCATTTATCCAAATATTTTCCAGCATACCGGGAAAGCTCAAGTGAGGGCTTTGTTCCCCTTGCCCTTTTTAAATTAAATCTTTTCATCGCCTTCAGGGCCTTTTGCATTTCCCTTTTTCTGGCCTTTTCAAAGGCTTCTATCCAGTCAGTAGGCGGAAGCCCAATGTAGTGGTCCAATATACGATAAGTAATTGCCTCGTATGCTTCCCTTGATTCCTGATTGGTAAGAACAACTATTCCAAGTTTAAGGTCAGGAACAAGGGTTACCCTGGAGACCATCCCTTTTATTGAACCAGTGTGGTACACAATTTTGTGTCCATGGTAGTCTTTAAGCATCCATCCAAGGCCATAGGCAAAGAAGTTCGGTTTTATTCCCGAAAGTTCTGGGGGATATTCTTTAATTGGAATGAAGATCTGGGGAGACCACATTTCCTTTGAGACCCTTTCGCTGAACAAACGTATTTCTCCCTCTGAGGTTTTCCTTATCAATCCCCTGTTTAGCTGAACTGCAATCCATTTGGACATGTCTATAACATTAGAATTAATTGCACCGGCTGGCCCTACATTGTCCAGGTTCTCGTAGTCAACGGGTATAACCCTGTCACCCAGCATGGTGTGTGGTGAGGCAATATCATCGTCAGGGCGGAACTCTTTAACGCTTGTGTTGCTTGAGGTCATACCAAGGGGCTTAAAAATCCTTTCTTTTATAAACTCTGACCAGGTTTTTCCTGCTACTGCAGGGATGATTTCTCCTGCCACCATGTAAAGGATATTGCAGTAAGCAAACCTGCTCCTGAAACTGAATCGCGGTTTTATAAACTGCACCCTGCGCATGATCTCCCTTCGGGAATAGGTAGACTGTGGCCAGAACAGAAGGTCTCCGGCACCAAGCCCGAGTCCGCTGCGATGAGTTACCAGATCCCGCACAGTGATTTCCCGTGTCACATAAGGATCATACATTCTAAAGGAGGGTAAGTAATTAATCGCAGGTTCATCCCAACCGAGTTTCCCTTTATCAACAAGGATAGCAAGGGCAGCCACTGTGAAAGCCTTTGTGTTTGAGGCAATGCCGAAGAGGGTTTTTGGGGTTACAGGGACAGATTCTCCCTTTTTGTGAACGCCGTAACCCTTTGCAAATAGGAGACCTCCATTTTTCACAACCGCTATTGCAATCCCAGGAACCTCCCACTTCTCCTGAACCCTCTTAACATAGGAATCAAAACCGGAAAAGAACCTATCTTTAGCAAGGATAGGCGAAGTGTAACTTAGAATAAATACAACGATAAAAAACAAAATCCCTGCTTTTAGTGAAATTATTTTTCTTCTCATCTTTTCCTCCTTTTTGAAGTATAACACATTGGATTTTTATGGTAGAAACTCCTTCTGAGGATATTCTCACAAATTTATCTTAACCTATAAGATCACCTTCGGTCAAAGGGAAAGGGGAATGGCATTTTATCTTGAACTCGATTTATTATCCTAATAGAATATAAAAGTATCCTAAACACTTGGAGGATAAAAATGAAGCTCTTTAAGCAACGAAATCTTTATTTATTACTGGCATCTTTATTAATATTCCTTGTGCCTTACAGCCTCTTTGCTGGTGCCAGCAAAGAAAAAGGAAAGGAATGGATAAGGACTCTGTATCTCATCCGCCACGGGGAGTATCACCTTGAAGATCCGAGAAGTGCGTTCATTGGCAGGGGACTGGTCCCCCTGGGGATAGCTCAGGCAAGGCTCGTGGCTGCGCGGCTTAAAACCTATCCTGTTAAATTCGATTCCCTTTACACCAGCACAATGACCAGGGCAATAGAAACCGCAGTTGTTATAAACCAGGGCTTTCCCTACCTGAAGCTCCGTAAATCTTATCTTCTAAGCGAATGCACACCCCCTGCGTGGAGGATTAAGAAGCTCAATATGAAAAAGGCGAAAAAGTGCAAAAGAAGACTGGATAGGGCCTTTGAGAAATTCTTTATCCCTGCCGAATCGGGAAGCAAAAACGATATAATCGTATGCCATGGAAACGTTATCCGCTATTTTGTAACAAGGGTGCTGGGAGTTGATACTCATTCATGGCTGGGTATGAGCATATACAACTGCAGTCTAACAATTGTAAGAATTTACCCTGACAGACACATGAAGCTTGTATCTTACAATGATATAGGGCATGTTCCACCAAACATGCAGACAGAGCCGGGCCCTGAGGAAACACTCAAACTCCTAAAACTCCCTGAAATGAAAAATTAGCAGAACAGAGTATAAGAAAATCACAGATGCTTCTTATGTCTATTGACAGGGGCGACCACTGGACAGAAATAAGCCCTGACCTTACGACAAATGACCCGTCAAAATAGCTGGAAAGGGGCACATGATGTAATAATTTTAAGGCTAACTTTACCTTGTCCACGCATAACCCATCTTCATGAAGAAGGTTCTGTTTTTCTGAGTCATGTCCACATTTGTTTTAAAGGCGGAAAATCCGAGGTAATTGTCAGAATATCCTATGAACAGGACTGTTTGAGGGTTTATTTTATAGGAGAAAAGAAACTGGGTAAAGAAGGTTTTGACTTTGTCCTCCACAGGCATCGGATAAAGAGGAGGATTCCGGTCTATATATCTATATTGAACTATAGCCCTTATAAACGTTCTTATATTGAAATTGTATATGAATTTCGCCTGTGCAATATTGGCTTTGTATATTTCACCCTCTTTAATATAAAGTCTTTCAAAATCGTTTCTGAGATTTACAGAAAAATGTTTTCCAACATTAAACTGAGCCCCTGAAGTTAAAAGCAATCTTTTCGCTGCTCTGAACCCTGTGTAATCCACAGCATCTCCGAATATCGTTCCTCCATAAAACTGTGTTCCGCTCAATGGCTTTAAACTGAAAAACCACTGTAAAATATCCTCATCATAAGTAAAACCGTTATAAAATTCCTTATTCTTCATAAGGTCCAGTGAACTCTCAAGCTGTAGAGGTCCCAAGTAATCTATATAAAGATCTATCGAACTGTCTGTTAATCGATATTCATGGTCTGTTATTCTGTAAGCCTTGATTCCAAAATCAAGAAAACTGAGCCATTTTTTCCTCTTTCCCCAGATTTTCCGCTGAAAATTTCCGAGAAATTTCTCGTAATCAACCCTTGGAATAAACCCATAGTCCGCTCTGAAATCCGGGGAAAGCCTTTCATATTTCAGCTCATAGAACCAGTTCTTACTATCATGATGAAATTGAGCATATACAGCACTGCCTTTAAAAGCTTCCTTCTTCTGTCCGAATTTTTCTGCAATATCATCCGGATAATCAGTTTGAGAAAACATATATTGTAGTCTTAAAACTTTAGATTTTGATAGTCTAAAGAACCCATCAAATCCTGCCACATGGTTATAATAGTCATCGGACATTCTTCCTGTATATATCACACCTATGGTGGAACCCTTTCCGATATCTCTTCTATATCTAAATACCCCCCCATATAAGTTTTCATCCAGTGAGGTAGATTCAGAACCCTGGTTGGATGGAAAAATCAAATTGTTAATCCGGTCCTGTGCTACAAAGACTCCAAGAGCATTCTTGTCTACCTTGCCAGTCAATTTCATCCCCCATAAAGGATCTGCTACTGTTCTTGTAAATACTATTTTCAATGGAGTGAGGAAGAAATCTGCCCCCTCAAGGAAAAAGGGTCTCTTCTCAGGATAATAGAGAGCGAATCTAACATTCACGTCAAGCTGAGCTGCGTCTGCTTCAACCTGAGAAAAATCAGGATTTACTGTTCCATTTAAGATTAGATTAGGGGTTATTCCCCATCGCCCGGTAATTCCCGGCTTCGTTTTGACCTTACCTGCCTCCATTGGTCCTTCGGGAAACCCTGTTCTTTCATCAGTCCTGCTAAATGTAAGAGTGGGATCAAATTCGAGATTAAGACCAGGAGAAATTCCCTGAAATCCTGTGATTTTTCCTTCCTGACAGAGAACGCAGCTTTTATTCCTGTCGATAGGAAGCGAGGAGAATCTATACCTTACATTCCTTGGATATGAACGAAAAGCGAAAAAACCCCATGTTTGAGTTTTTCTGGATTTTGGGAATCTCAATTGATTGAAGGGAATAGCTATTTCAACAATATAACCTTCAACAGTTATTTTTCCCTTTGAATCCCAGATAGCATCCCATGAAAAATCCTCATAGCCTTCCGTCTCACTAAGTAAACCATCCACCTGAACTCCAAGTGGGTTTACTCTGAATTCGAAGGCTCTCCTCTCATCGTTAAATGTGTCAATTGTAAAATATACATGGTCATCAAGAATAAAGGTCTGAACCGCATCCCTATCCATAAGGTGCGCCCTTATTTTATGCGGTTCAGGATCATAGGCAATGAATGCTATGTAAAGATAATTCCTGTTATAGGTTATCAAACAAATAGTTTTTACAGGTGCAGGGATATTATATCCAGGGAAAAACTCGTTTGGCAGGTCGATTTTAAGGGCTTTCTTCCAGGCGGCCTCATTCAGTCTTCCATCGATTTTTATCTTTTCTTCAGTGAAAGACACTCTTAAAACATTTGTCTTCCCTGCATTAAAAAGCAGTCCAAATGTGGGCTTTAGCTCTTTTGAATAGGAATAGCTTGTAAGAGAAAAAAATACAAGAAAAGCTGCAGAAATTATTCTTAAGCGCACATCAACCTCCTTTTCATTCTATGAATTTATACGCAATAGAGGAAGAAAGTTATTCTCCCAGAACATAAAAATATTATATCACCCAATGGGTGAGGGGGACACACGGCCATTTCCTTCTCTTATATCCCTTTATTTCTTGGTTACAATATCTTTATTAAGATAATTGGCATGGCTTTCCCAAACGTGGAAGGACCTTTTAAAATATTCTAAATTACTCCCAATCCTCTTAGGGAACTCGAGAATACTCCAAATGGAGTATATATAACACATATGAGGATATAGAAATGAGGAAACAGACAAGCGTAAGAGTGGAAGAAAAATTTTTCGCTCTTTTGTTGAGAATGGAGGGATCAATTTTCTGTCTAAGAATGCATTACCAAATTTTTCATAAAGGTAGTATAATAAAATCCTATAAAAATAATAGGGAAAGTAAAGCAATGATTGAATTAAGTTTTAGGAAGAAAGGAAATGGGAAAGATATCTCACGAACTAATGAAAAAATATGTTTACAGCAGGTTAGGCAAACTTAGGAATGAGGTTATAGTACCGTCTGGTCCCGGTTTAGATGTTTCCATAACGGCTATTAGCAAAGATTTAGTGTTAATATCTCATTTAGATCCCATAGTGGGAGCTGTGGGTAAAATTGGACAGTTGGCAGTAAATGTAGCATGCAATGATATTGCTACTTCAGGTGTTAGGCCTAAGTGGATAATGTCGCTCATTCTTTTGCCTGAAAAATGGAATGCTGATATGTTGGATAGCATAACTTTTGACATTGATAAAGCGGCTAGGGAACTGGATGTATCAATAATAGGGGGGCACACCGGGTACGCACAGGGACTAAGCAGACCCCTTGTTTCCATATCAGCAATGGGTATCGGTAAGCGAGAAGATATAATACTTACATCGATGGCTAAACCAGGAGATACGATTATCCTAAGTAAAGGAATAGCTCTTGAAGGAACGGCAATCTTAGCCAGCGACTTTAAAGACATTATTTTATCAAAAGAGGTGCCTCTGGGGTTGATTAAGAATGCATTAAAATATTTTCAGAATATAAGCGTTGTTAAAGAGGCGGCAGCACTATCTGAGGCGGAGGTTGTTAATGCTATGCATGATGCTACAAGGGGAGGTGTGGCAGAGGCTTTACTGGAAATGGCACATGCTTCGGGCACTTACATCGAAGTATATGAGGAAAAGATGCCTGTTACAACAGAAACTCTGATTTTTGCTGAAAAGCTTGGGTTTGACCCTTTATGGATGATAAGTTCAGGAACACTGGTCATATCAGTCTCTCCTGAAAAAGAAAAAAAGGCTATTGAGATCCTAAAAAACATGGGAATTTTAGCAAGTGTTGCAGGGAAAGTAATTGGAAAAGGCAATCCTGGTGTTTTAATTCATAGGAAGAACAGCTCCAAAGAGAAACTAAGCAATTTAGAGCCAGATAGAGACGAACTTGCAAGATTATGGGAAAAATATCCAAGGGTTTAGCAAGAAAATAAGGAAAGATTAAATGAGCATTAGTGATTTAAATAATAAGGTACGGCAGTGTCGGCGGTGCCGGCTTTCGCTGACCAGAAATAATGCGGTATGTGGTGAAGGAAATCTAAATGCAAGGTTTATGTTAATTGCCCAGGCACCAGGGGAAAAAGAAGATGAGGAAGGAAGAATGTTTGTAGGTCCTTCAGGCAAGGTATTAGATGAGCTTTTAAGCGAAGGGGGACTCACAAGGCATGAAATCTACATGACAAACTTAATTAAGTGCACACTTCCCAAATACAGGAGACCCAAACAGGATGAAATTGAAGCTTGTAGTTATTATCTGATTAAAGAAATTGAATTAATAAACCCAAAGATACTGGTACCATTAGGTTATTATGCGACCAAATATATTTTTCAGAGATATAACTTGCTTGTACTCCCAAGAAGCGATTTTCGTTCAGTTTATGGAAAACTGTTCTTAATTGATGATAAAAAAATCCTTCCTTTGCCCCATCCTACTGCACTTCTTTACAGTCCTGATTTTAAACAGGATATGGTAAGAAAATATAGGAAGCTCAGAGTTTTATCAAAGGATTGCGAATGGTTCCCAGTATGTCCAATGAGAAGGTTTTATCAAGAGGGAAAATTAGACAAGAAATGGATAGAGTTATATTGTAAAGGAGATTGGGAAAGTTGTGTCCGTTACCAAATGGAAGAAAGGGGAGAATATCATCCGGACTGGATGCTTCCTGATGGAAGTTTAGCAAGAGAACTTGTCCGATAATAAGTAATAAAATTTTTAATCTTATATTCTCCCTTCTGGTCAGTATGTTCGTTTTTAGCTTGCTGGAAACCGCTTCATTTTGTAAGATATGCTATGCTTTAAACTCGCGGGAGGAAAAATATGGAAGAAAAAAATTCACTGGGAATCAAAACCATCAAGCAGCTTGTTTATGAACATCTGAGGGATCAGATAAGGAAAAGAGAGATTTTACCGGGAGAATCGATAAATCTCGAAAAGACTGCCAAAAGGCTTGGTGTGAGTAGAACCCCCCTTCGAGAAGCTCTTATTCAGCTGGAGATGGAAGGATTTGTTGATATCCTTCCTCACAAGGGAGTTTTTGTAAACGGTATTACAAAGGACGATATAAAGGATTTTTATCAAATAATAGGGGCCCTCGAAGCTGCGGCAATTCTCTCTGCGTATCCTCTAATTGATGAAGAGCGTCTGAATTCCTTGAAGGACATGAACAGAACCCTAAAAGAAACGGTTAAGAATAAAGATTTTCCGCTTTACAATGAAGTTAACCTTGCTTTTCACAGTCTTTTTATGGAACTTGCTGCGAATTCCTACTTAAAGAAAATCGTGGACACTCTGAAAAAGAGATTGTACGATTTTCCGAGAACCCTGGAGGGGATTGAGGAATGGGGAAAACAGTCCATAAGTGAGCATGAAGAGTTTGTCCGCCTTTTGGAGCAGGGTAAACCGAAGGAAGCGGCCAATTACTGGAAGAACGTTCACTGGGATTTCAAAAGGCAGGAACGGTTTATAGTCAAGTATTACCTCTTCGAAGAAGAAAAGTAAACCTGCTTTTAGATCCAAATAGGAAACCCCCTATCCTGTAAAGGATAGGGGGCATTAACATAGGGTGGGTCTTAGAGGGGAAGATTCTCAACAGAAAGCAAGCTTTTCTGTTGAGATAGTTTTATGAGCAAGCAGAATGAGGTGAACAGATAGAAATATGAGGTAAAAAGTTTCGAGATCTTGAAGGAAAGAGAAAAATTCCTCATTTTTAAACATTGTATATCATATATCGTATATTCTCATTTTGCAACATTTTTATAGATTTTTTATAAAAAATTACAACAGGGTGAAGAATCTCTTACCATTTCGAAGCCCAGCTTTTTCAGATGGTATCGAAAAATCCATTCCGGATCTTCCATGATTTCCTCCAGTGAGTCCTGGTTATATTCTTCGAGATGAAAACATTATTTGTTGAGATAAAGACTACATCTTTTTAGAGCCCTTGTCTTTTCTGCTATTTCCAGGTTTTCCCCGCCAGGATGAAAGGAGGACATGAGCCCAAAAAAGGTCGCCTCTTGCGATGCAATATTTTTAGTTAATGGTCAACGGAAAAGAGATAAGAAAAATTCTTAAAGAGCAGGGGAGTGTAAACTATAGTGCTGGAATGGTTATATACCCTATTAATGGAAACAAAAGTCCAAATAACGGCAGCGATAAGAAGAAAAATATTAAACTTGAGGGTTCTTGTTCTTGAATCCTGCGTGACTAAATTAAAGAAATTTCCCTTCCAATGTCCATGCGCTCAGCGTTTTTCAGGGCTATTTTTGCTGCCACAAGGTCTTGAACTGCATTCCCTACGGATTTAAAGAGGGTTATTTCTTCAGAACTAATCCTTCCCGGTTTCTTTCCTGCAATAATTTCTCCAATCTCTCCGTAAATATCTTCGCTTTTGATCAGACCTTCCTTTAAAGGAATTATCAGATCTCCGGCTTCAGCCAGGCAAGATTCCAGGTGGTCTACCACTATCTTTGCGGCAGCTACCGTTTCTCCGGGAATTTCCCTTCCATCAGGTTTATATGCCCCTATCGCATTTATGTGAACCCCTTCCTTTATCTCCTCGTGGGAAAATACAGGATTTCTGGAGGTCGTAGCTGTGCATATTATATCGGCTTCCCTGAGCACCTTTCTTGAATCCAGCACGGTAACTTCAATTTCCAATTTTTCTTCCATTTCCCTGATGAATTTCTCTGTCTTGTTTCGATCAGGATCAAAGATGTAGGCCTTTTGGATCTGTCGTACTGCACATATTGCTTCCAGCTGTGTACGTCCCTGTACTCCCGCTCCAAAAATGGCCGCTGTTCTGGAATTTTCCCTTGCCAGGTACGAAGTAGCTACCCCAGATGCTGCTCCAGTTCTCAATGCGGTTAGGACACCTCCCTCCATAACTGCGAGGGGCATCCCAGTTTTCCCGTCCGCCAGGATGACAAGGGAAAAGGCCAGCGGCAACCCTATGTCAGGATTTTTGTTAAAAAGGGAGATTAACTTCAGGCTTATCCGGTCTTCCAGTGGAAGATAAGCAGGCATAATAAGTGTTACCGCTTCTCTTTCGGAAATGTTCATAACGGTTCTCATGGGTACCTGAGCTTTACCAAGAGAAAGTTGGAGGAAAGCGTTCTTTACAGCTTTTATGGTGTCTTTCATTGGCAGGGCCTTTCTCACTTCCCCTGCGGATAAAAAACGTATTTTATACCTCATTGTCATCTCAGAAAGAAACCATATTTGAGAGGATCTTCAGGATCAATAATAAACTGATTTTTTCCCACTACGTAAGCGCTTCCCTCTACCTCGGGTATTACTGCTATGTAAGGGCCGAATTTTACCTCCCTTATAACCTTACCCTTAAATTTTGTTCCTATTATACTTTCGATGATTAAAGTTTCCCCTATTTTCACTTCTCCCCGGGCATAATGTATAGCGAGCCTTGCACTCACTCCAGTTCCTGTAGGGCTTCGATCTACCTCGCCGTCAGCAAAAATACAAGCGTTTCTGCTATGAGACCCCTTATCCTTCGGAGGACAAATAAAGATGGTCCCATAAAGGAAGCCAAGTTCACTGTCAAAAGGATGGATTATTCTTTTACTAGACATGACTGCCTTTTTTATTGCTGTGCCGACTTGGATGAGGCCTCTGTAATTTTCCGGACTGCATTTGAGGCCAAGGGATTCGGCATCCACAAAGGCGTAAAAAGCACCTCCGAAAGCAATGTCGTACTTTACCTTTCCTATTCCTGGAACTTCTACTCTTTCGTCAAGCATAAGGACAAAGGAGGAAACATTGTGGAAATAAACGCTTTTTACTTTGTTTCCCTTTATCCTTGCGTGGGATACAACAAGGCCCGCCGGGGTGTCAATCTTCAGGGTTGTCTCAGGTTTCCTTCGGGGAAACATCCCTGTCTCCAGCACTACCGTGGTTAGGGCTATTATGCCGTGTCCGCACATTGTGCTGAAACCCTCGTTGTGAAGAAAAAGCACTCCGAGGTCTGCATCAGGGGAGACCGGTTCTGTTACTATTGCACCGTACATATCAGCATGTCCCCTTGGCTCCCACATAAGCGTCTTTCTCAGGTGGTCAATATTTTCCATAGCCCATCTTCTTTTTTCCACCATCGTGCTGCCCGGAATTTCGGGAGCGCCATCTACGATTACCCTCAGGGGTTCCCCCGCGGCGTGAGAATCTATGGTTCTTATAATAACCCAATCCTCAGGCGGATTCCATTTAAAAGCAGATTTCATCTTTGGCCCTCATTAATTTCTTATGGCTTTTATTGCCTTCATCTGGGCATTAAATTCTTCCATAATTCCAGCTATTTCCCTTTCTTTCATCCTTGGCTTGTTCATTTCCATTGCTTTCGTATTGATTGCCCGGGTTATTTCCCCAGCCTTTTCTATCTCCTCTATCTCCTCGTGGGACTTTGCTGACCTCATCTCCACAACTGCTTTTATTTCTCTTTTAAGCATGATACCCTCCTTTAAAAGCTTCAATGTTCTATTCCCGCAATTATTTCATCCTGCAAGTCCTTCCCTAAGTTTACGAAATAATCGCTGTATCTTGTATTTTTCTGGATGCTTCTGGGCATCCCTAAGGGTTTCTGCGTTGATAACATTAAACTGAATGTGGTAACCGTCATAACAGAAAATAGGTTCTCACCAGTCGGGCAAGTTTGTCAACCCCTTCTCCATCCTTAAGAAGGTTTGGGGTAAACTTCTGGTTAAGAAGGGTGCCCCTGGTTCTTATATGGTCAAATTTTGCAATAGGTCTTACCGCAGCTGTGGGTCCGTGGCAGTCTGCTCTCTGGCTGGGAGACACACCGTCTGAAAGGGGCTCTCCGGCCCTTCTTACGTTGGGGACGGCAACTGCAGCTTTTCCGAAATATATGAATAGGAGATTTACCTTATACCTTCTTCCTTTGGTGTTGAGTTATCCATTGTGTGAAAATATTATAACAGATATTTCCCCTCTTCAGGAAGTTACAGATGATATTCTTAATAAAGATATTTATCTTTTTTATATAAAGCCTGAACCTCAGATGAGTTATTTTCAGCGAGGATTATGGAGAATTAACAAGATAAAAAAAATGCTATACATTTTATAGTTGATGAGATATATAATATTTGATATATTAGTTAAATCATTAATAAATTAAAATAATAAAGAGGGGAAAGGAAGTTGTTATTTCCATTAGGAATTATGAGCTAGTTTCTGGAAGAACAATACCTTTCTGGGGTTGGAAGGAATAAATAGGATTCAAAAAGCTTTGGAGAATAACATGCTCGTTTCTTTTCCTCTTTGAAATTAACTTACTTAAGTTAGGTTCCGAAGCAAACCAAAATTCAAAAATTTGATTCAGAAAATTGAATTTTGAATTTCTCTCTAAAATTAAGTTGGCTTGTAATCTTCATTAAAATCTTCCATTCTCTGGAATGAAATTTGCCACATAAAATTGTAAAAAAATTTAAGGAGGTGAACATGCGAAAGGCAATTGCCTTAGTCGCGTTTCTGGCCCTTGTTGCAATTCCCCTCTTGGGGCAGGCAAGGACTGGAAACATTTACGGGACTGTGGTAGATGCTAGCACAGGCCAGCCTCTACCTGGCGTTTCGGTAACCATCACCGGTGAAAAGATAGCTCCTATTACAATTGTTACCACTGCAGAAGGACACTTTAGGTTTCTATCACTGCCACCTGGAACCTATAATCTTAAAACTATACTTCAGGGATTCAAAACTTTAGAAAGGAAAGGTATTAAAATATTGGTTGGAGCAAACGTTTCTATTACCCTAAAAATGGAACAAGGAACCCTTAATGAAGAAGTTACCGTTGTAGCTGCTGCACCTGTTATTGACACTAAAAAAGCAACAGTTTCTTCTAATGTAACTAAGGAAGCACTACAGGAACTTCCAACCTCGAGAGATCCTTGGGCTATTCTCGACCTTACTCCAGGGGTCATGACAGATAGAGTTAATGTAGGAGGCTCAGAATCTGGTCAGCAACCATATTTCTTTACTAGAGGGGGAACCGCTTGGGACGCCCAATGGAATATCGATGGACTTACTGTAACAGACCCAGCTTCGCTTTCTTCTCCAGTATATTATGATTATGATGCTTTTGAGGAGATGAATATTTCTACTGCAGCAAACGATGTGACGGCTGTAACTGGAGGAGTCGTAATTAATTTTGTGACCAAACGAGGTGGTAATAAATTTTCTGGTAGTGGAAGATTCTTTTATAATAGCGATAGTTTAGAGGATACAAACATAAAAGGTGTGGACCTTATTAACCCTGACTACAAAGGGAACCGTCTTAAACATTTCTATGACTACGGTGCAGACATTGGTGGACCAATAGTTAAGGATAAATTATGGTTCTGGGCTGCGTATGGAACTCAAGATATCCATAACACCGATATAACAGGGGAAAAGCCTGATAACACCCTACTAAGACAGGTTAATGCTAAAATGAACGCGCAGTTTGGGCATCACAGATTAGAGTTTTATTTCAACTATGCAGATAAAATCAAAGAAGGAAGGGGTGCTGGGGCTTTCAGACCTTACGAGACTACATTTAAACAGACAGGACCCACCTCCATATATAAATTTCAGGATGACTTCACTGTAGGTCAGAATTTCTTTGGCTCTTTGAAACTGGGCTATGTAGATGGTGGCTTTAAATTGGAACCATATGGCGGAAGAAATACATATTCTATCTGGGATTACGGAGGCTGGTTTGGCCCAGCAGGTATGTGGCATCAAACCTATTACTGGTACGAAACTGACAGAAATCAATATCAAGCAACCTTCGTAGGCAATTACTTTATCGAAGGATTAATTGGAGCAACTCATGAAGTTAAGTTTGGTGCAGAGTATAGATATACTCCTATAACTTCTATGTCAAATTATGGCAACGGAATGGCTGTTTTTACCTATCCTTCTTCATGGTGGTGGACTTCCTATCCTACCGGCAGTGTATGGTTAGTTAGAACATCAACTGGGGATATAGGTAAGTATAGAGCTTCAGCATACATTCAAGATTCTATTACTGCTGGGAAATTAACTTTGAACCTTGGATTAAGATATGATAGACAATGGTTAAAAAAGCTTGAAGCTACTGTTCCTTCAAACCCTTACACAGAAAAAGCTTATAAAGAAGGACTTGCCCCTATAAATTATCTTCCTGAAGCCAAGCAAAAGGCGGAGAAACTTCCTTTTACCTGGAATATGTTATCCCCTAGGGTTTCTCTTATTTACGATTTAAGTGGCAATGGGAAAACTGTAGCAAAAGCAAGCTTTGCTCTCTATGGTTCTCAACTTGGAGTTGGTCCTGCTTTTGATTTGAGTTCAACCCCTTGGAGAGAAGTAGATTTCTTCTGGTATGACTATAATAAAAATGGGAAACCCGAGATAAACGAAATTGACTGGGCATACGGACCCATATGGTGGAATTTCGATATTTCTAACCCGAATGAAGTTGTGAATAAAATAGGAAGTAAATATGGAGTTCCAAAGACATTAGAATTTACAGCTGGTCTTCAACATGAATTGATTACGAATCTTGCTGTAGGCCTGAATTTGTATTATAGGAGAATATATGATAGCAATTGGGGTGATTATCCTGAAATAAATCATGATGATTGGTACATAGCAGGACATATACCAGATAAATATGGAGGTTATGCGTATTGGGCATGTTCCAAACCCAAGCCAGGAGGTTATGTCCTTACTAGAGTTCCTGACTGGTGGCAAGATTATAAAGGTGTAGAGCTTATAATAAACAAGAGGCTTTCTAACAAGTGGATGCTTAACTCTTCAATTACTCTACAAGATTGGAATCAACATTATGGCTCGCCTGCAGCGTATCATGATCCTACTAACCATGAGCCAACAGACCTTCTTAATAATCGTCCTATGGCAATTCAATCACGAGGTTCTGGCTTAGGAAATGTTTATGCGAATTCTCGTTGGATGTTTAAGCTTAGCGGTCTTTATCAGTTGCCCTACAAATTCAATGTAAGTGCTACAATGATAGCAAGAGAAGGATATATTGCGCCTGTTTATTACACAGCTTACAGACCTAGCAACGGATGGGGAAATTCAGTAGGTGTTTACATTAAACCTTTTGGGGAGGAAAGGCTTCCGAATCTGTTTATTCTGAATGCAAGAATAGAGAAGGTCGTACCTGTCAGCAGATATGGAAATATTTATCTGTCTATAGAGGGCTTCAACCTGACAAATTCTAATACAATCCTAGCAGAGGATTTTAATGCATCTCATGAAGCAACTTTCAGAAAGGTTACTCAAATTGTTAATCCACGAATTTTCAGACTTGGACTCCGTTTCATCTTCTAATTAAGCTTTTATTGTTGTTTGTGGGGTCGTCAAAAGTTAAAGTTTGGCGGCCCCAAATACCAAGAGGAAAAAATGTTTATCCAGTTGTAAAGGTTGTGAGGGTAATAAAATAATGGAGGAATAAGGAAAATAAAAAAGAAATGCAAGGAGGCACAAAATGAAAGGAAGGAATAAGGGGAAGAATCTGGGAAAAGAAAGAAAAAGATCGTTTTTTCCCTCTTTAATTTCAGGTTTTGCTTTTGTATTTTTCATCATACTACCGACTTTTCTAAAAGGCATGAATTTCTCGAAGGATTTGCTAAGCATCTTCACTTACAGAAGCCTTGGCCCTTACAGGGTAGGGTCGTGGATATCATGTATAGCTGCTCCCCCGACAGATCTCCCTCAATATAAGTACACATTTTACGTTGGTTCAAGAAATGGCGGTGTATGGAAGACACAGAACAATGGAACCACCTTTTATCCAATTTTTGATAAATACGATTCACCCTCAATAGGTGCCCTTGCAGTTGACCAAAAGAACCCTAAGATTGTATGGGTAGGAACAGGAGAGTCGTTTA
>WFSJ01000011.1 GCA_015486055.1 Acidobacteriota bacterium | reverse complement strand
GCGCTCGGTTAGCTTCCCATACTGTGTGGGATATTATGTGATAGTAGGCCGGGGCGCCCTTGATCTTTACTCTCAGTGGTCTTCCCATTCTTTACCTCCTTTTTCGGAGATATTATATGGAAAAGTTTGAAGACTGTCAAGTGCCTGGCACTATAATATGAACTTGAAAACAGAAACTGAGTTTGGTATCCTAATTAACTCACGGAGGTTAAAATGGAAAAGATAGTTGAATGTGTGCCAAATTTCAGTGAAGGCAAAAACAGGGAAGTCATAAGTAGAATTGCAGAAACAATTAAGGGAGTGGAAGGGGTCATGCTTATGGATGTAGACCCTGGTGAGGCAACTAACAGAACTGTTTATACCTTTGTTGGAGAGCCAGATGCTGTTGTTGAAGCTGCATTCAAAGCTGTAGAGACTGCTTCTAAGTTGATAGACATGAGAAAGCACAAGGGTGCCCACCCAAGGATGGGAGCCGCGGATGTTGTCCCCTTCGTTCCTGTAAGCGGTTTAAACATGGAAGACTGTATCAAACTTGCCGAAAAATTAGGGGAAAGGGTGGGAAATGAGCTTGGAATACCTGTTTATCTTTACGAGTATGCGGCAAGAACAGAGGAGAGAAGGAGCCTCGCAAACATAAGGGAAGGGGAATATGAGGCTCTTCCGAAAAAGCTTCAGGATCCCAAATGGAAACCTGACTATGGTCCTTCTGAATTCAATGATAATACGGCAAGAACAGGCGCAACTATTATAGGAGCAAGGGAATTTCTCATAGCTTACAATGTAAATGTAAGTACGAGGGACAAGAAGCTTGCCCATCAAATAGCCCTTAATATAAGGGAAAAGGGAAGATTCAAAAGAGACAAAAATGGGAAAATTCTGAAGGATGAGAACGGGAAAAAAATAGTGGTTCCTGGAAGATTCAAAGCTGTGAGGGCTATCGGATGGTATATAAATGAATACGGGCAGGCACAGGTTTCAATAAATCTTATAAACCATAAAATAACCCCCCTTCATAAGGTGTTCGAAGCCTGCGTTGAAGAGGCTCAAAAGTTAGGCCTAAGGGTTACTGGCTCTGAAATAGTGGGAATGGTTCCCAAGTCTGCCATATTAGAGGCGGGCAAATATTTCCTGAAAAAGCAGGGAAAGTCAGCGGCAGTTTCTGAGGAAGAGCTTATTCATATAGCAGATTTATCCATGGGATTATCTCAGCTTTACAAATTCGTCCCAGAGGAAAAGGTAATAGAACTCAAACTTGAACAGGGAAAGAAAAGACTATGGAAGATGAGGATAAGAGATTTCGTAAACGAGCTTGCTTCCAGTTCCCCTGCTCCGGGTGGAGGTTCGGTGGCTGCCCTTTGTGGTTCCCTTTCAGCGGCCCTTTCTTCAATGGTGTCAAACCTTACCTTTGGTAAGAAGGAATTCGAGAATATATGGGAAGGAATGGAAAAAGTAGGAATGGAGGCTCAAAGGCTCAAGGACGAATTCCTATCCCTAATAGATAAGGATACAGATGCTTTCAACAAGCTTATGAATGCACTTAAAATACCGAAGAAATCCCCTGAAAGAATGAAGAAAATAGAGGAGGCAACAAAGGAAGCGACTTTAGTTCCCCTTGAAACCCTTAAAAGAGCGGAGACTCTCATAGGGTTTTCTGAAGAAGTAGTCAAAAACGGAAATCCGAATTCCATATCAGATGCGGGCGGTGCAGCCATAATGGCAGAAGCAGCTGCAAGAGAAGCATATCTTAATGTCCTTATAAATCTTAAGGACATTGAGGACGATGAATTCATTGAAAGAATAGGTAAAGAAGCAGGGAAAATCCTTAGCAGGATTGAAAAGAAAGCCAGAGATACAGAAAAGAAGGTCAGGGAAAGATTGTCTTCTTAAAGGAAAATTTTTAAAGGGTTTTTCTATAAGTGTTGCATAGTCTCAAAAATATTATTAATATTAATATATGAAAGAAATAATGATTCTCTTGATGAAAACATTAACGAAATGGATAACCTAATTAAAACCAAAGAAATAAGGTATTTAAAATCCGTGGCCGATGTCTCTTCCCTCATTATCAAATCCGAAAATATAACGGATGCCCTCCCAAAAATCGTGGAAAGACTCAGGACAGCAACTGAGGCCGATATATGTTATGTATTTCTCAATGAAGAAAGTGAAGGGAAAATTTTTACAACCTTAGCAGCAGAATCGGTTAAAAAAGGAATCAAACCTCGAATAGAAAATCCTGCTTTCCAGCAAATCGACTATGATCAGGTAGGTCTTTCAAGGTGGAGAAAGTTACTTGCAGATGGGAAGGAAATAATTGGAAAAGTTGATGATTTTCCTAAGTCGGAGATAAAATACCTCAAATCCGGATCTATCCAATATATCATTGTGCTTCCTCTCATATCCTCAAAAAGATGGTGGGGATTTATAGGATTCTTTTCATCCATCTTGGGAAATGAATGGAGCGATAAAGAGGTCTCTTTGCTTAAACAAGCTGCAAATATTGTTTCCCTCTCTCTTGAAAAGGAGGAACATCTCATGAAACTGAGAAAGCTCGCGAGGGAGGAAGGCTGGAATGCAGGATTCTGCGAGGCGGTGGAAGATCTTGCCCATTACACAAATAATTTGTTAATGGGAATAATGGCAAGATCCGAGCTGATAAGGAGGACTTCCAGTGAACCTGAGACCAAGGAAAGGATAGAGAAAATAACAAATCTTGTTGAGGAAACAGGCAAAATAATGGAAAAATTTCTTGATTATATAGGGATGGGCTTAATAAATAAAGAAAGCTTTAATCTTGTTGAAAAGATAAGGGAAATTTTTGAGGAAACAAGAGCAAAAATAGGGGACTTAAGAAATTTCTATTTCCATACTGATAGGGAGGAAATCATTGCCAATGCAGACTGGAAGCAGCTGAGAAAAGCTATATCAAACATAATAGAAAACGCCATTGAAGCAACAGAAAAAGGAGGAAGTATTGAAATAATAATTAAAGAGGAAGGACTAAGAAAATCATTAAGGGAAGAGACTCCACAGCAAAAATACGCCAAGATAACAATAAAAGATACGGGAAAAGGGATTCCTGAAGAAATAATGAATAAGCTTTTCACCCCTATACTTTCTACAAGTGGAAGAGGACTCGGTCTTGCCCAGAGCTATGGAATAGTAAAAAGCCACAAAGGAACGATAAAAGCAAAGACTATGAAGGGAAGGGGAAGCGAATTTACAATACATCTTCCATTAGAATAGCCCTTCTCCTTTTGAGAAAAGTTTAAGGGCCTTTGTAGTTGCGACTCTTCCTCTTGGGGTCCTAGCTAAGAAGCCTTTCTGTATAAGGTATGGTTCATGAACCTCTTCTATCGTCTCTCCCTCCTCTTTTACAGCAGCAGCTAAGGTTTTGAGCCCTATCGGCCCCCCTGCAAAATCTTCAATTATTACCCTCATAATTTCTCTTTCTGTCTCATCCATACCGTATTCATCTATTCTAAGTCTCGCGAGAGCTCCCTTTGCTATTTCCCATGTTATATTCCCATTCCCTTCCACTTCTGCAAAATCCCTTATTCTTTTAAGAAGCCTATTCGCTATCCTTGGGGTTCCCCTTGACCTTGAGGCTATTTCCGCCTTCGCCTCTTTTTCAATTCCAATTCCAAATATTGAAGAGCTCCTCTGTATAATTTCCATCATTTCTTCCGGAGGGTAATAATCTATCCTCTCAATTATTCCAAATCTGCTCCTAAGAGGAGAAGTTAACCTTGCAAATCTTGTGGTCGCTCCGATCAAGGTAAATGGAGAAAGCTTTATCCTTAAGTCCCTCGCTCCTCCCCCTTTTCCAACAACGATGTCGAGGGAAAAATCTTCCATTGCAGGGTAAAGAATTTCTTCAACTGCAGGATGAAGGCGGTGAATTTCGTCAATAAAGAGCACATCCCCTTTCTCAAGGGTGGAAAGGATTGATGCAAGGTCCCCCGGCCTTTCAATCGCAGGTCCTGAGCTTATTCTTATCCTTGCTTTCATTTCCCTTGCTATAATCATGGCAAGGGTAGTTTTTCCCAGGCCCGCGGGACCGTGCAGAAGAACATGGTCAAGCGGTTCTTCCCTCTTATTGGCTGCGTGCACATAAACCCTGAGGTTTAAGACAATACCCTTCTGACCTATGAACTCCGAGAAGGACTTCGGCCTCAGATTTCTTTCAAAGCTGTCCTCTCCTTCGAGTCTTCTTGGAGAAAGAATCTCCATCAGGAAAGCCTCCTTAAAACTTCTTTTATAGCATCATCCACAGCAAGTTCCTCTCTTAATACTTCTCTCACAACATCCTCAATTTCTCCTCTCTTGAAGCCGAGGTTAACAAGAGCTGATATCACCTCTTTCTCTTCACCCGTCCTTGTAGATGGGAGGAAATTCTTCATCTCCACTATTATCCTTGAAGCACCTTTTCTCCCTATGCCAGGGACCCTGCTTATCCTCCCTACCTCTTCATTTTCAACTGCTTCAAGAAACCCATCAGGGCCAAGAAATGAGAGAAGATTCATAGCTGTCTTTGGCCCTATTCCAGATACTGAAAGGAGCTTCTTGAATATTACTCTCTCCTCTCTTGAAGAAAAGCCAAACAGTAAGGCTTCATCATCCTTTACAAAAAGCACAGTGAATATCTGTGCTTTCTCTCCAGTTTTCACTGAATCAAGGGCTGAGGAAGTAAGCTTTACGAATAATCCAACTCCTCCAACGTCAATTACAGCACCCTCTGGTCCCTTTTCAATGACTTTTCCTTTCAACCTTTCTATCATGGCTCCTCACAAGATAATGAGCGAATGCTACTGCAACAGCATCTGCTTCATCGTAGCCTTCAACCTGACGGAAAATTCTCCTTATGTAATTTCTTACTTCAGTTTTTGAAGCATCTCCCTTTCCTGTAATTGACTTCTTAACCGTAGCAGGAGAATAATCGTAAACCCTCAGTCCAAAAAGCATTGACATATAAATTATCGCGCCTCTTAAATGGGCAAGTTTGAGAGAAGATGAAGGATTAACCCCTGCAAAAGAAGATTCTAAAGCGACCTCATCTGGGCGGAGCTCCTTTACCTTTTCCTTTAAACTCTCTGAGGCTTCAAATAGAGATTCTTTCCAGTCTCCCTTCAAATGAATCTTTCCACAGTTCACAAGCTCCATCTCATCAAGAATAGCATATCCTGTGATATGAAGTCCTGGATCAACCCCTAAAATCCTCATTAAGATGTATATTTCTCAATCTCCTCTTCGGAGATATCAAAATTTGCCCATACATTCTGAACATCCTCGTGGTCCTCAAGGGTTTCCATAAGCTTAAGCATCTGTTCAGCTTCTTTCCCCTCAAGCTTTATATAAGTATCCGGTATCATTCCAATTTCTTTCGTTGTTATTTCTATTCCATTTTCCTCAAGGGCTTTAGCAACCTCAAAAAGATCTTCAGCAGCAGTGAGAATCACAAAACTGCTTTCGTCATCTTTAAGGTCCTCTGCTCCTGCCTCAACAACTATTTCAAAAAGCTTTTCCTCCGAAGGGGCCTTGCTTTTCTCTACAGTTATATACCCTCTTCTCTTGAACATCCAGGAGACGCATCCGCTCTCTCCAAGGTTTCCTCCGTGCTTTGAGAAAATCCTTCTTATTTCAGAAGCGGTTCTGTTCTTATTATCTGTGGTAGCATCAACATATACAGCAACACCTCCCGGGCCATATCCCTCATAGGTAATTTCCTCAAAGCTTTCACCTTCAAGCTCCCCGGTACCCTTCTTTATTGCTCTCTCAACATTGTCCTTGGGCATATTGGCATCCTTTGCAGCTTCAATTGCTTTCCGGAGCCTAGGATTCTTCTCAGGGTCTCCTCCTCCGAGTCTTGCCGCAATTATTATCTCTCTTATTATTTTCGTGAATATTTTACCCCTCTTTGCATCAACGATTGCCTTCTTATGTTTAATGGAATGCCATTTTGAATGACCTGACATATCCCCCCCTTATTTTTTTATCATCTAAATTCTAACCTATTTGAAATTAGATGTTCAAGTCTTGAGCATGGGAATTTTTATCCCTGATTTTCTTGCAAATTCAATTGCCTTCTCGTATCCTGCATCAGCATGACGAGCAATCCCGCTCCCAGGGTCATTTGTAAGGACCCTTTTAAGCCTTACTTCCATCATCTCGCTTCCATCGGCGACTATAACTTGCCCTGCATGAAGAGCATAGCCTATTCCAACTCCTCCACCGTGATGAAAGCTAACCCACGAGGCACCGCTTACTGCATTAAGGGCAAAATTCAGAAGAGGCCAATCTGCTATGGCATCTGAGCCGTCTTTCATTGCCTCCGTCTCTCTGTTCGGGGATGCAACAGAGCCAGTATCAAGGTGGTCTCTTCCTATAACTATAGGAGCCTTAACCCTACCTTCTCTCACAAGTTTGTTGAACATCAACCCTGCCTTATCTCTTTCCCCATATCCTAACCAGCAAATCCTGGAGGGAAGCCCCTGAAATGCTACTCTCTCTCTCGCAAGTTTCAACCATCTCAGCATATGCTCCTTCTCTGGAAAAAGCTTGGCAAGCTCTTCATCTGTTGTGTATATGTCCTGAGGGTCTCCAGAAAGTACCACCCACCTAAACGGCCCCTGACCTTCACAGAAAAGAGGTCTTATATATGCAGGAACAAATCCGGGATATTTCCATTTTCCATCCGGGTTTCTTACCTCATTCTCCTTAACATATCCGCCTGCCAAGGCATTCCCTCTGAGGTTATTTCCATAATCAAAGGTCTCAGAGCCTCTGTTCTGGAATTCAATCATGAGTTTCACATGCTTTGCCATTGTTTTATACGATCTTTGCACATACTCATTGGGGTTATTCTCCCTGAGTTCAAGAGCCTCTTTATAGCTTAAACCTTCAGGGATGTAACCATTCAAAGGGTCATGAGCAGAGGTCTGGTCTGTAAGAAGGTCGGGAACTATTTCCCTCTCTGCAAGTCTTCTTAAAAGGTCTACCACATTGCCTATCCACACTATGCTCCTTGCTATTCCCTTATTTTTGTATTCAAGTGCCCTGTCTATGGCCTCATCTAAGTTGTGCTCAATCTCATCAAGATATTTAGTGTTTATTTTCCTTTTCGCCCTCTCTTCAACAACTTCTGCAGCAAGATAGGTAGCATTGTTCATCGTTGCGGCAAGGGGTTGGGCTCCGCTCATTTCTCCACATCCACCTGAGACTATAAGCTTTCCCCGCAGGTCATTCAAGCCAAATCTCTTTCTGCCTGCTGCGGCAAAGGTTTCATATGTTCCCTGAAGAATGCCCTGTGTCCCAATGTATATCCATGAGCCTGCCGTCATCTGTCCATACATTATTAGACCAAGTCTTTCAAGATGATGGAAATATTCCCAGTTTGCCCAGTGAGGGACTATATTAGAATTGGCAATTATTACTCTCGGAGCCCACTCATGAGTTTTGAATACCCCAACAGGCTTTCCTGATTGGACAAGGAGAGTCTCATCATTCTCCAGCTTTTTAAGGGTGTCAATAATGGCCCAAACAGCCTCCCAGCTTCTTGCGGCCTTTCCAGTCCCCCCGTAAACTATAAGATGCTCTGGGTCTTTCCCAACCTCAGGGTCAAGATTGTTGAGAAGAAGCCTTATGGCAGCTTCTTGATGCCAGCTCCTTGCGGAAATCCGAGTTCCTCTAGGAGCCCTAACTGGTTTGTACTTCATTTTTTTCCTCCTTAATTTGCTCAGTTTTCTCATCATCAAAATATATTGGTAATCCCTTTATTACTGAAAGGGAAAGATTCAAAAGCAGTCCTCCAACAAGTCCGGCAACAAATCCAATTATCCCGTAAAAAATGGGAATAAATACAATCAAAACTGCCCCAAGAGCTATTATAGGGGGTCTCCAACGGCTCACAAAAGCCGCTCCTATTGCCCCATAAACAAGAACGACAAAAAGACCTAAGATAAAGTAGAAAATAGCTGAGAGAATCCCGAGCTTTACCACATCAATTTTTCTTAAATTCAAAACCCTCATTTTTATCTTCTTATACTATTATACTCAATAATCATGGGGAATTCCTCTTAAATGAAGAAGGAGGTGACTCCTATCCTCAGTCTTTTCTGCCCAACCAAGATTGGCATCTTCTTTTGAGTCAAGGTACTTAACATAAGGTTTAATATCAAGAAGAGGAGTTCCATTTATGGCATCAATAGAAGATGTGTATATCCTGCTCTCCTCAACTCTTAGAAGCTTCACAACACTTATTCCTATTGGATTAGGCCTTTTCGGAGAACGGGAAGCAAAAACTCCTACATTTACATCTTCTATCCAGGGAGGTTCTGCATCAAGTTTGTAATCTTTCACTTGATCCATATGGAAAACCACATATATGTATTTGAAACTCTCAACTCCCCTAAGCCCTTTTTTGTATTCAGGGAAAATCTCAAGGAAAAATTCACCCTTTTCTCCAGAGGGTTGATAAGGAGCTTTTCTTTTATAGGGAGTTCTTATCTTTCCTATTTCTCTGTAAGAAATCAATGTGGAATTTTTAGAATTCTTTTCCAGCGGGTTCTAAATGGAATTTCAAATATGGATTTACCCAAGTCAAACAGCCAGTTGAATATGGTTTTGTACTGATATTCTCTTGTAGTTTTGTTCAGACTCCAGTAAATAGCCCACGGCCTTCCTCTCAGATGGTTGATTGACAAAAAACCCCAAAATCTTGAGTCGTAAGAATTATTCCTGTTGTCACCCATTACGAATAGGTGTCCCTTCGGAACTTTAACAGGGCCAAAATCGGGTGGTAAATAAGGAGTTTGTTTAAAAAGCACATAGTCACCGTCAGTTAATTTCCCATTAACATAGGCCTTCCCGTCCCTAACCTCAACTGTATCTCCTGGAAGCCCTATTACCCTTTTAACATAGTCATACTTAGGATCTTTTGGAAATTTAAAAACAACTATATCTCCCCTTTTTACTCTCCCAATTGGAAGAAGGAATTTCTCAAGCTTCGTTGCATAAGGGGCATAATACATCTTATTTACAAGAAGATGGTCACCAATTAAGAGTGTATCCTCCATTGAAGAAGTTGGAACGACAAAAGCCTGAACGACGAAGGCCTGCACGAAGAAAACGAAAAACAATGTGTCTGCTGTTATTTCAAGATACTTTGCAAATTTTCTCACAGGGAAATTATAACATGTTAAGATATACTGGTGAAAGATAAAATTTTAGAGGTATTAAAGAAATCAAAAAAAGGCATAACCCTCACTCAACTCAAAGTCCAAGTGGGAATAAAGGGGAAGGGAAAAATATTGGACAGGGAATTTTCATCCTTTGTAAAATCAGGTTTGGCAGTTAAGAAAGGCAATAGATATTACCTAAAAGGGGACACAAACCTGATTAAGGGCAGGTTTGAAAACACAAATTTCGGTTATGGGTTTGTAATAACCCCAAAGGGGGACTTTTTTATACCCAGAAGGTTCAAGAAGGACGCCCTCCATGGTGACATAGTTGAGGCGATAGTCTCTGGTAAAAAGAGGGAAGGAAAAATAATTCGGGTTGTTGAAAGAAAGAGGAAGAAAATAGCGGGATTCTTTGTCTGGGAAAGAAAGATGCCTGTAGTAATACCAGTGGAAAGAAAGCTTCCTGAAATAGAAGTAAAAAATATGCCAGTTCAGCCCATAAGGCAGGGGGACGTCGTTGAAGCTGCACTCTCAGGGAGAAAATGCATCGTAAAAGACATAATAGGCAACCCTAAGGACCCAGGAGTAGATATTAAGGCTCTCTTAATTCACTATGAGATACCTGTGAAATTCTCAGGGGCAAAAATAAAGGAGGAAGAGGAAAAGATAGAAAGAAAAAACTTGAAGAATGAAATAATTTTCACAATTGATGGGGAAACTGCAAAGGACTTTGATGATGCAGTAAGTATAAAAAAGACAAAGGATGGATTCAGCATAGGGATTCACATAGCAGATGTTTCCCATTATGTCCAGAAAGGGACAGCTCTGGACAAAGAGGCAAGGAAGAGGGGAAATTCTGTATATTTCCCTGAAAGTGCAATACCAATGCTTCCTCCTTTGCTTAGCGAAAATCTCTCAAGCCTTAAACCACAGGAAGATAGATATACCATAACAGTTGAGATACACATAAACAGGACAGGAAAAGTAAAGGGCTATAAAATTTATCCTTCAATTATAATTAGCAAAGAGAGGATGACATATAAAAAGGTCTGGGAAATTCTTCAGGGAGACTCTAAGCTTAGGAGTAAATATTCTAAAATTGTTCCTCAAATAGATATGATGGGCGAGGCTGCGGAACTTCTCCTTTCTCAAAGGAGAAAAAGAGGTAGCATAGACTTTGACCTTCCTGAACCTGATTTTATCTATACCAGTGACGGTATGCTCATAGATATATTGCCGTCAAAGAGGAATTTCGCCCACCAGATAATTGAGGAATTTATGCTCGCTGCTAACGAAGCAGTGGCAAGATACCTCACAAAGAGGAAATACCCGACAATTTACAGGATTCACGAGGCACCTGACAAAAGGAAATTAGAATCTCTTGATAAGGCATTGAGGATTTTTGGATACAGCTTGAATTTTGAAGAACCCGAGGCAAAGGCGCTTCAGAAGATTCTTGAACTTGCGGAGGGAAAAAGAGAGGAAAAACTCATAAATCTACTTATTCTACGTTCAATGAAGCTTGCAAAATATTCTCCTGAATCTTCTGGCCATTTCGCGCTTTCAAAGGAACATTACCTTCATTTCACCTCTCCCATAAGAAGGTATCCTGACCTTGTAGTTCACAGGGTATTGAAGGCAGCCATTGGGAAAGAAAACCCGCCTTACAATGAAAAGGAACTTGAGAAAATAGCTGAGCATTCCTCAATGACAGAAAGAAGAGCTGCACAGGTAGAGGCTGAAATAGCTCTGTGGAGAACAGCAAGATTCCTCCAGAAAAAAATAGGGGAAAAATTTGAGGGGACAATAGTCGGGATAACAAATGATGGGCTGCAGATTGAGCTGGATAAATATCTTATCCAGGGAACTGTGCTTTTCTCTGAAATGAAACAGGACTACTTCATAGTTGTAGATGGATGGATAGCAAGGGGAAAAAGGAGTGGTAAATCATACAGAGTAGGGGAAAGAGTGAATGTAACCCTTGGCTCAGTTGATCCCTACAGAAGAATAATTTATCTGTTCCCTGAGGAAAGGAAAAGAAGGAAGAAAAAGAAGCTTACCCTCTCCTGAGGGATGATAATATATTCCTATGAGAAAAATTATTCTTGACTATACATTTTCAGGGAAATTAGGGAAAGAATTTGAAAAGTATCTTGAGGATTTTCTGAAGGAAAAGCAAAGCCTTCCTTTTGTAAGAACCCTCAACGAAAACTGGGGCGATTCAATAAAAAATAAACTTGAAGGATTCAATCCAAGAGACATTGTTGTATGTGGAATAGGGGGAAGCTCCTTAGGGGCGGAGGCGGTGCTGAGGGCAATCCTTCCTGTATCTTTTAACTCAAGGGGAAGGAGGATTTTCTTCTTTGACAATATTGACCCTGAAAGGAATAAAGAACTCCTTGAGCTCATTGAGCCAGAAAAAACAACATTTATAATAATTTCCAAGTCAGGAGGGACAACAGAAACAATATCCAATTTCCTCCTCCTTTTTGAAAAATCTGGGAGGAAAAAGAAAAACTTTATAATAATAACTGACCCTGAAAAGGGTGCCCTGAGAGACATGGCAAAAAGCGAGGGTTTTTTGAGCTTCCCTATTCCTTCCTATCTTGGAGGAAGATTTTCTGTCCTTTCCCCTGTGGGTCTTGTTCCACTTTACCTTGCTGGAGTAAATATAGATGAACTGATAGAGGGAGGAAAAGAGGGGATAGAAATTTCCTCAATGGATTTCTCCCATAATCCATCTCTTCTCTCTGCATCCCTGATTTTTTCTCTCTTTGGGAAAGGAAAACTAATGCAGGTTATCCTTGTTTACAGCGAGCATCTTCATTCAATGGGATTCTGGTATCGCCAGCTCTTCAGTGAAAGCCTCGGGAAAGATGAATGGGGACAGACTCCTGTCCTTGATAAGGGCTCAGTTGACCAGCACTCAAAGCTTCAGCTCTATCTTGACGGTCCGAATGACAAAGTTTACACATTCTGGAAACTTAAAGAATACAGGAGTGACCTTGATGTCCCTGAAAGCCCTATTTTGAGCTCAGAACTTTCGGGCCTCAGCCTCTCCCATATTTTTTCCTCAATGGCTGACTCAACTGAGATCGCCCTTGCAAGCTCAGGAAGAAGGACAATGTCATTTGTCATCCCGAAAATTGAGGAAAGATACTTAGGACAGTTCATAACAATACTTGAATCCCAGGTCTGGTATATATCAAAGATGAAAGGGATAAATCCATTTGATCAACCAGGGGTTGAAAGGATGAAAAGAACAGCCAAAGAATTGATATTCGGGGAAAGGAAAAAAGGGGAAAGAAAGATTACATGAAGGACATCCTAATTTACCTTCCTGGAGAAACTTTGTCATTTGAGCTCAAGCTCTACGAAGGAAAAAGGATAGGGAAAATAAAAGGGAACCTTGAATGGTTAAATTCAGCTCCATTTTATATTGGAGGAGAAAGTGAAATCTACGAAAAATGCGGAATCCTACCCTACTCACCAGACGCCGAGACAAGGGATAAGAAATTTCTGATGCCCTACCTTGTTTATTTGGGAGGAGGACACTTTCTCAAAAAATGGGGAAGGATAAGGAGAGGAAAGAAACTTTACTCCCCTGCTCGCTCAACCTGGTTCACTACAAGCTCCATAAGCTTCGGGGAAAAGAAAATAGACAGCATAGGAGCCTCTCAGATTCTTAAGATTGAATTTCACGAAAAGACAGGGCTGAAAAAAGGAGAAATTCTCATCGGAGAAGATATCCCACTGTCCTTTGAATTTGATGTCGGTGCAGAGGCAGGAGAAGGAGAATACAGGGTGTATTCCAATGGATTTTCCTGCGGGGCTAAAATTGAGGGAAAAGATGGGAAGATTCTAAGGCTTTCTGTGCCCTTCCTTTTCTTCAGAGGGGAGAGTTTTATCCTGAAAAAAGGAAATATGCTTTCCTGCGGAAAAATACTCAGGATAAGAAGAAGGAAAAGAGAAAAAATACTGCAACCGATGAATGACAAAAAGACCCTGATATTTCTTACGAGAAAACCTGCTGAAACAAGAAAAATTGTTTCACAGACAGGATGGAGAAAGGACTATATTGAGAAGATGGCAATAGAACTCGACAAGGAAGGTGAATTAAAAATATATTCATTTTTTCCCACCGCAGCAGTGAGTAGAGAGGGGTTGAAGGAAATAATAAAGAAAATTGAGGACAAACTTGAGCCTTTCCACAGAGCAAGACCAAAACTTTTTGGTATGGAAAAGCACAGGCTCAGGGAAAAACTCAGCCTTGAGGAAGAAGTCTTCAACCTGGCCCTTGCAGCGGGAATCTCCGATGGAAGACTCAAACTCAGCGGAAAAGCTGTAAGCCTTTCCGAATTTGTCCCCGAAAGTGAAAGGGAAATAATCGAATTAGAGGAGGAAATAGAAAAGACAATAAGGCTAAAAATTGTGAATATTGAAAAACTTTTTAGAAAATTCACAAACAGGAGGATGATGAAGCAGGTAATAGCAAAGTTAATCTCCGAGGAAAGGATATATTACACATCTGGATTCCTAATTCACAGTGACTACATAGAGGATATAAAGGAAATGCTCAGGGGAAAAGGCACAATAACAATCCAGCAGTTCAAGGATATGACAGGACTTTCAAGGAAATATGCCATCCCGGTCCTTGAACTGCTTGAAGAGCTGGGCATAACAAGGAGAGAAAACTCTTACAGGAAAATTCTGATATGAAAAATCAGGGATAAACCTTGCAAGGCAAAATATATTCAGGCGATTATTTAAACGGCTAACAACATGATTGGATCCGGTAAAATCTATCCAAGAAAGAAAAAGAATTCTTGACTGATTTCCAATATTTTGGTATAAAATAATTTCTGTTCCCCGGTAGCTCAATCGGCTGAGCGGGT
>WFSJ01000010.1 GCA_015486055.1 Acidobacteriota bacterium | reverse complement strand
GGCTTGAATTTTCCCTTGGAACCATTCCCGTGACAAGAATAACAAGGTCTGTTTTCAGTTCTATTTCTTCCCCTTCTGTCAACAGGTCTTTTACCTTCACAATTAAGCTGCCATTTGATTTTGAAATCTGTGGGGGCTCGTTCTCATTGAACTTTATGAATACAGAACCTTTTTTAGACGCCTCTTCATACATAGTTTCGTATTTTCCATAGGTCCTTATGTCCCTGTAGAAGTGAAACTGGTGGATGGTTGGGTTTGTTTTGGAGGTAAGGATTGCTGAATGCATTGTAGCATTACAGCAGTAGCGGGAACAATATGTGTTGGGATTTTCAACCTCGGGCCCCTGACGGGAACCCACGCAGTAAATATATGCTAAGGTTTTCATTTCTTTGCCTTTATATGTCAGCTTACCATTTGCGGCCTCAATCATTTCCTTGAATTCGGGAAGTGTAACAACTCCATCCATTCCATATCCATACTCTCCTTCCCTTGGTTTATAGGTTTCAAATCCAGTAGCAACTATTATTGCTCCTACATTGAGGCTTATCTCCTCCCCCTTTGCCTTTATTTTCACATTAAAGTCCCCAACGCTTCCCGATTTTTCTACTGCTTCAGCTTCTGTAAATAAAGTTATGTTTTCCCTTTTTCTTATTTCATCCATAAGGTGTTCCATGATTTCCATTCCGCTTTTTCCATGTGGATACATCTCCTTGAATTTTCTCGTCCATCCCCCGGGCTCTGCTTCTCTCTCTATTACAAACACAGAAATCCCTAAATCTGATAGGGAAATTGCCGCTCTTAGCCCGGCTATTCCTGCTCCGATAACAAGTGCACTATTTACAGTATCTATCCTTATGGGCTCCAAAGGTTTTGTAAACCTTGCCTTGGATATGCCTGCCCTTACAAGCTTTATGGCTTTTTCTGTTGCACCTTCAGGGTCATCTGTATGTGCCCATGAGTCCTGCTCCCTGATGTTTACCTGCACATATTGATAAGGATTTAACCCTGCTCTTTTAGCAACCCCCCTGAAAGTAAAAAGATGAAGTTTGGGGGAACAGGAAGCAACTACAAGTCCGTCAAGATTTTTATCCTTTATGTCGTCTATTATCTCCTGCTGAGCGGCGTCTGAGCAGGCAAACATGGTTGTCTTTGCAACCACTACCCCATCCTCGTTTTCTATATCCTTCCTTACCTTTTCCACATCAACATAGTCAGAGATGTTTCCCCCACAATGGCATATATAAACTCCGATTCTCCGCTTGCTCATTTCCCTCTCCTTTTTTTCTCTATATAGGCTGCTGCCTGGGTTGCTGCTGCACCTCCATAAAGAACTGAATCAGGAATATCCATAGGGGAGGAGGCAGTTCCTGCAACGAACACTCCCTCTATGCTTGTCTTACCCGGCTCTACATCCTCTTCCACCTGTTTTATATAAAAGAATTCATCAATTAGAAGCTCTTCTTCAAATATCTTCGCGATCTCTGGAGTGGGAAGGATTCCTACAGAAAGAACAACGATATCGTGCTCTGCGGTCTTTTTCACGCCACCGTTTTCTATATCCTCATAATAAAGTATAAGATTTTCGTTTTCCTTTTCCTCTATTTTTGCTACTCTTCCTTTGATGAAATTTGTCCCCATTGCCTTTGCCTGCTGGTAAAACTCCTCAAATCCTTTTCCAAAAGCCCTTATGTCCATATAGTAAATTGTTATATCCGCAAGGGGAAGGGCACCCATTAGAAGCTGTGCCTGCTTTATAGAATACATGCAGCAAATCTGGGAACATATTGGGTTTCCAACCGTCCTGTCCCTGGAACCTGTGCAGAGCACATAAGCTATATTATCGGGAATCTTCCCATCAGAAGGCCTTAGGACTGTATTGTATGGCCTTGTTGGGGCAAGAATTCTGTCCATCTGCATTGAATTTATAACATTTTTATATTTTCCAAAGCCGTATTTGGGCTTTTGTTCAGCAGGGAACAACTTAAACCCTGTGGATACAATGACAGAGCCAACTTCAACCTCCTTTTCTTCCTCTCTCAGGGAAAAATCTATAGCATCTGCAGGGCATGCCTTTATGCATTCGTGACATTCAGAACAAATTCCGCAGTCAAGACAACGGGAAGCACTGTATCTTACTTCTTCCTCGCTCATTGGCAGTTCAACTTCCATGAAGTTCTTGATTCTTTCCTGAGGGAGTAATTCCTTGTGTATAATAGAAGCTTTCTTTGTGTGGGTTATCTGTCTTGCAAGGACCTCTTCCTTGGATACCACAGGGAGGGTTGGTTCGAATTCATGCTTACTGAGCTGCTCTCCCTTAAGGTAAAGGTCTATATAGAATGCAGCTCTTTTCCCCTGCCCCATGGCGGTGACTATCATAGAAGGACCTGTTACGACATCTCCCCCTGCGAATACATAAGGGAGGGAGCTCTGGAGGGTTTTCTCGTTAACCTTCACAGTTCCGTTTTTGTTGAGTTCAAGTTCTTCTTTGAAGGGAAAAGTTGATGGGACAAGCCCGATAGCTAAAACCACAAAATCAGCCTTTATTCTGTGTTCAGAACCTTTCACGGGTATTGGCCTCCTCCTTCCGCTCTCGTCGGATTGCCCAAGTTTCATTTTTATACTTTCAACCTCTTTAAGCTTTCCATCTTCGCCTATAAACTTAATAGGAGCCCTGAGATATTGGAATTCAACATCCTCATCCTCGGCTTCTTTAACTTCCCAGTCAAAGGCAGGCATTTCTGCCCTGCTCCTTCTGTACTGAATTATTACCTTCGCGGCGCCAAGTCTCCTTGCAACTCTTGCAGAGTCAATTGCTACATTTCCTCCGCCCACCACCATGACTTTTTTACCGCTGAGATCAATTTTATCGCCGAAGTTCACCGCCCTGAGAAAGTCCATACTGTTTACAACCCCATCGAGTCCTTCACCCTCAATTCTCATCTTCCTTGGTATCCCTGCGCCTGCTGCTATGAATATTGCATCAAAACCTTTTTCCTTGATGCCCTTCAAGTTTTTTGCCTCCTTCCCGGTCTCTATCTCAACTCCAAGGGCAGTTATATTCTTTATGTCCCTCTCAACAATGTCTTTTGGCAATCTGAAGGAAGGAATAGCAGTCCTGAGCATCCCACCAGCCTTAGGTTCTTTCTCAAATATTTTCACTCTATATCCCTTCTTTGCAAGGAAATAGGCCGCTGTAAGTCCTGAAGGGCCGGAGCCAATAATTGCTACACTTTTTTCAAAGAGCTCAGCAGGTGGCCTGTATTCTGGTTCAGGATGGTGACTGTAATAATAATCAGCAATGAATCTTTTTATCCTTCTTATAGGAACAGGACCTTCTAATAAACCTCTTGTGCACTCCCTTTCACACGGAGCATAACATGCCCTTCCAAGGGTTCCCACAAGGGGGGCATCTTCCATTATAAGATTAAAAGCTTCCTCATATTTACCAGCCCTTGCAAGAGAAACATAACCGTGTGCCTTTATTCCTGTTGGGCATGTAAAGCTGCAGGGAGAAGTTCCTGCCCTTTCTATTACAGCTTTCTTCGGAACAGCCTGTGGGAATGGGGTGTATGCCGCCCTTCTTGCAACAAGACCAAAATTAAATTCGTCCGGAACAGCCACAGTGCATGCAAATTCACATTCCTGGCAACCTGTGCATTTTGCAGGATCAACAAAGACGGGTTTTCTACGAATTTTTGCTTTGAAACCTTCCCCATTTCTCTTTATTTTTTCCACTTCACTGGAAGTCATAAGGGTTATATTTGGATGGTGAGCTACGGCTG
This sequence comes from Acidobacteriota bacterium, assembly GCA_015486055.1. GTDB lineage: Bacteria > Acidobacteriota > Aminicenantia > S016-38 > S016-38 > S016-38. The sequence continues at coordinate 44,146 of WFSJ01000010.1, read as the reverse complement.
CCATCTTTGGGGTTGAAATGCAACTTGCACAGTCAAGGGTGGGAAAAACCTTGCTCAGGAGGATCATCTTACCCCCTATAGATGGTTCCTTTTCAACAAGAAGGACCTTGAAGCCCATGTCGCCCAGATTTAAAGAGGCTTCCATCCCTGCTATCCCACCTCCTATTACAAGAGCATCGTAGTCCATTTTTATCCTTCCTTTTTTACTGGCCCCAGCTTTCTCAGGGTTTTGTAGAAATCCTTCATATAATTGACAAATGGCTCAGCGCATACAGAACATATTGCTGCCATTTTGAGTCTTTGAGGGTCGTAGCCATTCTTTTTGAGTAGATTCTGGGCTTCTGTGGTTATCCTCGCCGTCCTATCCGAGCAATCCTGAAGATATGCGCAGTCAGTTCCGTCTGCTGCGATAAAAACGCCATCAAACCCCTTTTCTATAGCATACAGTATCCATTTAGGTTTGATTCCGCTGGAGCAGGGAAGGGGAATAACTACCACGGTGGGTGAGTAATGCATATGGGAGCTTCCGGCTAAGTCTATCCCAGGATCAGAAATGTTGTTTGTGGAAAAGACGAGGATTTTGGGACGAAAATCCCCAGCGTCCTTTATTTCTCCTTCCATTTTTGTTTTTCTTTACTTGGTCTTCTTTACGAAGATTCTCCAGTAGCCTGGCTCCTCTACCGTGCCAAGATATTCATATCCCATCTTCTTTGCCCACAGTGGAATATCCCTGTTGGTTCCTGGGTCAGAGGAAAGGACTACCATTGTTCCTCCAACCGGGATTTCTGCAATTGACCTTTTTGCTGCAAGGAGAGGACCGGGGCAGGATGTCCCCCTTGCATCAACAACCTTATCTGCCTTCAAGTTTTTAAGTTCTTCATCTTTCATTTTAAGCCTTCTTAGATAAATAAAGGAATGTCTGCTTCCTCTGCCATAGATATGAATTCGACCGCACCGATTATGTCATCCACTATGTCAAGAAACTCCTCTTTCTTCCCGCCCCATATCTGAAAGGCAAGAGAGCAAAGATGGATTCTAACTTTGCTCAATTCTCTTGCTTCTTTGAGCATATTAAGCCAGGATGGTGCCTTCATTTTTACGAGGGCTTCATGAACCTGCGGTTTCAGCTCCGGAAATTCTGCAAAGTTGGTGTTCTTTTCCGCAATATCTTTCCTGAAGGCATAAGCTCCCCAGAGCAGGAGGAAAATGTCAACCTCCATGTCCTGAGCGGCTGCCCCTGATACAAGAACTGACATTCCTGTAAGCTTGTCCAGACTTCCTGAGAAAAGTACAATTGCCATTTTTTTAACCATAGCCATTATTACGCCTCCTAAATTTTTTATCTAATTATATTCTAATACTAAAAAATTAATTTGTCAATAATTTCTTAAATTATTTCTTACTTTAAAAGTGTTAAGTCTTCTTGTCTTTTGAACCACCAAAGAACTTCCGAGAATTTAAACCTATCTCTCAGAAGATTTCCATGAATAGGAACAGAGGTTCTTTAGAGGACAGATGGAGCATTTTGGCTTTGGCCTGCAGTATTTCCTTCCCAATTCTATAAGGAGTAGATGGAACTCCATCTTCAGTCTATCAGGAATAATTTCTGTAAGTTTTTCCTGAACTTTTTCCCTTGTTTTTTCCTGTGCCAAAGGAATCCTGTTGGACACACGGAATATATGCGTATCAACAGGGAAAAAGGGCTCTCCATAGGAAAAAAGGGCCACAACTGCCGCGGTTTTTGGCCCGACACCATTTATACTCCTCAGAAAATCATAAAGCTCATGCCCCCTTAAGGTAATATCAAGTTTGCCGAAACGATTTTTTATTAACTGTAATGCTTCTTTTATCCTTTTTGCTTTTTGCCTGTTCAGGCCTGCGGGTTTTATGGCCTCCTCTATTTCGGATATATCAGCTTCCATAATGCTTTCTATTTTTGGGAATTTTTTTTCCAATCTTTTCCATGCGGCATCGCGATTTCTATCAGAGGTGTTCTGGGAAAGGATTGTAAGGACTAATTCCTCCAATGGATGAAGTCTCCTTACATCAGGAATTCCAAATTCCTTTTTTAAAATTTCATATATCTTCTCTATCCTTTTCTTCACTTCCCCATTATACTTGAAAACCAATTATGTTTCTGATATTTTTAACAGATTGGAGGTTGCGATGGAAAGAAAGAAAGTGGGAATACTCTTCTCCGGAGGTCCTGCCCCTGCAGCTAATTCTGTGCTTTCATCCCTTACTCTCAGTTTTGTAAATGAAGACATCCAAGTTATTGGCTTCATGAAGGGGTTTGAATACCTTGAGAATTTCAATAAAAAGGATCCTCTATCGCTTTTGCAGGACTATCATTATAGGACTCTCGGACTTGAGGTTACGAAAATAAGGCACAGTAGCGGGGTTTACATAAAAACCTCAAGAGCCAATCCAGGGAAAGAAATAAAGAGCAAAGAGGATTTAAAAGACGAGAGAAAAGCTAAACCTTTATTGAATATTCTGGATGCCCTGGAATATCTAAATATAGAAGTTCTTTTTACCATAGGCGGAGATGATACTTTAAAGACCGCAAATTATCTCAGGCTTCTTGGATTCCCTGTTATTCACATTCCCAAGACGATAGATAACGATTATTATGGTATTGCATGGACCTTTGGATACTGGAGTGCCGTTGATGTCTACAGACAGCTTCTCCTAAATCTAAGGGGAGATGCAGAAGCAACGGATGCATATTTTGTGGTAGAGGTTATGGGGAGAAAAAGTGGTTGGCTGACTTATGCGGCCGGCATAGCTGGGGAAGCAGTTGTAATGCTTTCCACAGAGGATTTCGAGGATGAGGATTTCAATATAGACGATGTTGCTGAAAAAATAGTGGAAGTAATCCTTGAAAGGGAGAAAGAACATAAATTTTACGGGGTGATCTGCATTTCTGAGGGTCTCGCTGATAAACTTCCCCCTCAGTTTAAGACCAAGGAAAGGGATCGCCACGGAAACATTATATACGGTGCAGCCCACATCGGGAGTATCATAGCTGAGAGGATATCCTTGAAATACAGAGACAGGACAGGGAAAAAGAAAAAGGTGGTTGCAAGACAGATAGGGTATCAGACAAGATCTGCTCCCCCGATTAGCTTTGATATAGTCCTTGGTTCAATGCTTGGCTATGGTGGGTATATTTTATACAAGAAAGGGCTTTTCGGGCACATGGTTTCTGTAACTGATAATTTTGATATAAGGGGAATACCCTTTGAGGACTTGATAACGCCTGAAACTTTACTTACCAAAGTAAGACTTGTAACTAAAGGGAGTGATTTCTATAATCTTAAGGAAGCCCTTTCTTACAGACCATTTGAATAAGGAGGAAAAAATGAAATACAAAGGACTTCTTGAAAGATTTCTTAAATATGTAAAAGTGGACACAAGGTCTGACCCTGAGTCCTCTACAATTCCCTCTACCGAGAAACAGAAGAACTTGGGAAGGATACTTGTTGAAGAACTTAAGGGTCTTGGGCTCAAAGCGGAGATGAACCAATATGGATATGTTTACTCAGCCCTTCCTTCAAATGTTGAAAATCCTTACAGAATAGGGCTTATCTCCCACATGGACACATCCCCTGATGTCACAGGAAAGGATGTAAATCCCCAGATTCACGAAGATTATGATGGAAAGGATATCTCCATCGGGGAAGGAATTGTAATAAGTGTAGATGAGAATCCTGACCTGAAGGGCAAAGTTGGGGAGACAATTATAACAACTAACGGCGAAACTCTTCTCGGAGCGGACGATAAAGCAGGAATAGCTGAGATAATAACAGCAATTGCCTACCTCATTGAGCATCCCCAAATCCCGAGACCTGAGATAAAAATAGCTTTTACACCTGATGAGGAAATAGGAAGGGGAACAGAGAAATTCGATATCCAGAAGTTTTCAGCGGATTTCGCTTACACAGTGGATGGGGGAGCTTGTGGTGAGATAGAAGACGAAACCTTCTGCGCAGATTCTGGAAAGGTCAGAATAAAGGGAATAAATGTTCATCCAGGATATGCAAAGGGAAAGTTACTAAATTCCATAAAGGTTGCTTCTGAGATAATATCAAAGCTTCCCAAAAACAAACTTTCTCCAGAGACAACTGATGGGAAGGAAGGATATCTTCACCCCACAGACAGCAAGGGAAATGTTGAATATACAGAAATAAACTTCATATTCAGGGCTTTTGATGTTGAGGAACTTCACACGATAGAGGATAGACTTAAGTCCGTAATTGAAAAAGTGAAAAAGGAATATGCCAAAGCAGAAATAGACCTTGAGATAAAAGAGCAGTACAGAAACATGAAATACAAATTACAGGAGGAGCCAAAGGTTGTAGAACTCGCTATAGAGGCAGCAAGACAAGTTGGGATAGAGCCAAAGAGAACAAGCATAAGGGGAGGAACAGATGGTGCTATGCTTTCTTATAAGGGTCTTTTGACCCCTAACCTTTTCACAGGAGGACACAATTTTCATTCAAGAAGAGAGTGGGTATCACTTCAGGATATGGAAAGGGCGGTGGATCTTATAGTTAAGCTTATGGAGCTGTGGAGCAAAGAAAAGAAATAAGGCGCCTGTAGCTCAGTGGATAGAGCTTCGGACTCCGGATCCGATGGTCAGGGGTTCAAATCCCCTCAGGCGCTTGCTTAAAAATTCCATTCAAGAGAAAGCCTGAAATTCCTGGATGGTTCAGGTGGCGCTTCAGGGTCCGGCCTTGAAAAATATGTGGAGTTCAGTATATTTTCCAGAGATTCTCTTGCATAAAAATTGTCCCCGACTCTGCAGCCCAGCCTGATATTTAGAAGGTTAAATTTTTCTATTGAGATCTCCGCAGGACCTGGTTTTTTGAGACTTCCCTGGTGAATGTAGTTTAGTTCAGCGTAAAGGTTACCTTTTTCAAATCTCGCTGTTGAGATAAGTCTTAAAGGCGGGATGTCGTTCAACCTTTCTCCTTTTGAGGATACTCCCTTATATGTAGATAAATTTCCAGATAAGGAAAAACAATCCAGTGGTTTCCACTCAAATTCTCCTTCTATTCCCTTGAGCTTTCCTTGGATTATATTCCCGTATGTATATATTCCCTCTTCTATAAGGAATCTTTCTATAATGTTGTTTATCCAGTATTTGAAAGTATAAATACCGAAGAAAGCCCTGTGAGAGAAAAATCTAAATCCCACTTCTATGTTGTAGCTTTTCTCAGGGGAAAGGTCAGGATTTCCGACGACATATCCCCTTCCCGTAACCCCTGAATAGTAGAGCTCGCTCAGACTTGGCACCCTGAATGCCCTTCCTGCTGAAAGGAAAAATACCGTATGTTTTGAGAGGGAGAGGCTTGCTCCGGAAAAGGCGCCGAGTGCGAAATTATCTTTCGTTTTCCAACCTTCAGCAGAAGTCGTAATCCCTTCTGTCCTGAGGCCAAGGGTTAAGTCAAGTCTTCCCTTCGAGTAATCAAGGGAAAGAAATGCTCCCCTTGAAATTTTGTTTCCCTTTTTTATTGGGTCTTCATGGGAGCTTTTTTCAACACTTCCCGATGAGCTAAAATATGTTTTGGCATTACTTGCATTGAGATTTCCTCTTCCCAGTATTTCAACCCCAAATTTTGTTCTCAGGCTGTTTCCAAATTCCTTTCCAAATATCAAATTTCCTCCGTAGTCAAAGCTTGAAATAGAGGAAAGCTCCAGTTTCTTTAAATACTCTCCCCATTTTTCACTGTGGGTTTTCCTCCTGTAGGGATGTCCGTAAAGCTCAACTTCCATCTCTATGCCTTTCCCTATTAAGGAACTGTCCCTGTATTCAGCTTTGAAAATATTGTGGTCTTCTTCTGGATACCAGGTTGGCTTGCTCTGGCTCTTCCATCTGGGTTTCCCGATGTCCCATCCGTGGCTCTGAATGAATGTAAGGGTAAAACTCCTGTCTTTTCCAACTGCAACTCCTTTTGCGAAGAAATTTTCCCTTTTGTATCCCGAATGTGGAACTTTTCCAATGGGAGATTGATAGTCATCCGCAGAAATTATATTGAAATCCGAAATGAATCCGAATTTTCCAAAACCTTTATTTACAAGGAAACTGAAATTTTTCCCATTTTCCCCCGAGGAATATCCTGCATTCAGATTTCCATATAATCCCCTGCCTAGGTCGGGTTCCTTTGTATATATATTAACGACTCCAGCGAGAGCATCAGACCCGTAAAAAACCGGAGTGGCTCCTTTGGTTACCTCTATCCTGTCTATAAGTTGAGGAGAAAGGAAATGAACGGATGGCCCTGTCCTTCTGTCGCTGTTTACTTTTGTGCCATCAATGAGGACAAGGGACCTTCTCCTCGCCATTCCTCTTACAGCAATGGCCTTTGTGGCGCCTCCCATCCCAACCTGGGAGAGGCCCGGCTCTTCTAAAAGAGAGCTTGCAACTGTAGATTTCATATTTTTCTCTATTTCCGAAGAATTTACTACAGCTTCAGAGGCGGGCAAAGATGCAATTTTCTCTGTATATCTAAAGGCTCTTACGGTTATTTCCTCATTTAAAAAGGGCTGCCGTTCAAAGAGAATCTCAGCGTATAGGATAAGGGTATTGGCCTTTAGGGATTTCTTTAATTCAGCCTTTGAGAATTTTTTGTCCACCTTAATTATCGTAAATTCTATTTTTTCGGTCTTTCCTATTCTTCTTAAAAAAATTTCTCCTTCCATCCCTTTTTCTATTCCCTGTTTTTTCCCCTTATCCAGTATAATTATTCTGTTTCCCTTCACTTCGGTAACCTTTGCCTTCAATCTGATTAGGTCCGAAGGGAGGAGAAATGAGAGAAGCAACAGAGAAAAAAAGAATTTTCTCATTTTTACCGTCTCCTTTGGGATTTAAATCTTTTTCCTTCTTAAGATAATATTTTTATCAATGACAGTGCACTTGTCAAATTTTCTGCTTTTTAAGTTTTTAAGGAGTATAATTAAAGAAGAGGTGAAATATGAAAAAAGCTATTTTGGTCTATCCTGAATTTCCTGAGACCTTCTGGAGTTTCAGCTATGCGCTGAAATTCGTGAGAAAAAGTTCAACCTTCCCACCCCTCGGTCTTCTTACTGTTGCTGCTCTTCTCCCAAAGGACTGGGAATTGAAGCTTGTTGATCTCAATATTGAAAATCTTAAGGATGATGACCTTTACTGGGCAGATTTTGTAATGATAAGTGCGATGGCAATACAGAGAAAATCCGCTGAGGAAATTATAGGGCGAGCAAAAAAGCTTGGAAAGAAAATTGTGGCTGGCGGTCCACTCTTTACAATGCACTACGAGGAGTTTATGGAAACTGTGGACCACCTTGTTCTCAATGAAGCAGAAGTTACATTAAAGAGATTTCTTGATGATCTTAGCGAAGGAAAGGCAAAAAAAATATATTCTGCTGAGGGGTTTGCCGATATAGAAAAAACTCCTGTCCCTGAATTTAGACTTGCCAAAATGAAAAGATATGACTCGATGAATATTCAGTTTTCAAGGGGCTGCCCATTCAACTGCGAATTTTGTGATATTCCTCTTCTTTACGGTCACAGGCCGAGAACAAAAAGTGGTTCCCAGATAATCTCAGAACTTGAGAGCCTATACAATCTTGGATGGAAAGGAGGAATATTCTTTGTTGATGATAACTTCATTGGGAACAGGAGAAAGCTCAAGAGCGAAGTCCTTCCCGCAATTATCCGGTGGTCAAAGTTCAGAAATTACCCCTATCATTTTTTCACGGAGGCTTCCCTTAACCTTGCTGATGATGAAGAACTTATGAATATGATGGTTGATGCAGGATTTAATGAGGTTTTCGTGGGTATAGAAAGCCCTAACCCGGAAAGCCTTAAAGAAGTGCATAAAGTCCAGAACTATTCAAGAAACATAATGGATTCCATTAAAAGAATCCACGAACATGGTTTGATCGTTCAAGGTGGATTTATACTCGGTTTTGACAATGACCCGCCTGAAATATTTAAGTCAATGGTTGATTTCATTCAGAAAAGTGGAATAATAACTGCCATGGTTGGCCTCTTACAGGCTCCCAAAGGAACGAAACTTTATGAGAGATTGAAAAAACAGGGGAGGCTGATAAAAGAATTTGTAGACAATAATACTGATTTTTCCATTAATTTCATACCAAAGATGGACTACAAGAAACTTCTTAAGGGATATAAGTGGGTAGTGGACAAAATTTATTCTCAAAAATATCTGTATGAAAGGTTTAATTCTTTTGTGAAGTCTTACAATCCAATTGCCAAAGCTCGTCCTAAACTTACATGGACGAGGATAAGGGCATTCTTGAGGTCAATTTTTGTAATAGGTCTGTGGGGAAAAGGGAGGAGATATTACTGGAGAGCTCTCATTAAAACAGCCTTCAAAAAACCCAAACTTTTTCCATTGGCAGTTACCTTTGAAATCTACGGTTATCATTTCAGAAAGATTTATGAAAAACAGGCAAGGAAAATAAAAGGCTTACTCTCTTGACCGTTTTCCCAGGAAGGTTGAAAAACTTTCTTATTCTTTTTTCTTTTCCTTTGGTTTGAACTCGTAATCCACAAATTCGAGAATTGCCATTTCTGCTCCGTCCCCCTTTCTGTTTTTGGGAAGTTTTAGAATCCTTGTGTATCCACCCTCCCTATCCTGAAATCTATTGGCCAGCAGATCAAACAATTTTCTTACCGCCTCTTTTTTGTAAATAAATCTGTATGCAAGCCTTCTGTGATGAAGATTTCCTTTTTTTGCGAGCTCAACCATCCTATCGGCAAACTTCCTTGCCTCTTTTGCCTTAGCTAATGTTGTAACCACCCTCTCATTTTCAATAAGTGATGTTACGAGATTTCTCAGGAGGGCCATCCTGTGGGCAGAGTCTCTTCCGAGTTTCCTGTAGCCTTTTCTATGCCTCATCTCTGTTTCCCCCTTCTGTTTTTTCCTCTCTTTCTAATTCCTTTAACAGGTTTTTAGGAAGCTCTATTCCAAGGGAAAGTCCGTGACTCTCAATTAATGACTCAATCTCTGTCAGAGATTTCTTGCCGAAGTTTTTAGCCTTAAGAAGTTCAGCTTTGCTCTTCTGAACTAATTGGTAGATTCTTTCAACTTCTATTGACTTGAGTGCGTTTACTGATCTTGCCGTGAGATTGAACTCATCTATCCTTTTCCTGAGAAAATCTATAGCATAGGCTGCCGATGGCTCTGGGCTTTTCCTGGGAAGGGTTATTTCTTCCTTCTGCGAAACTCCAAAGAATATGGAAAGATGTTCCTGAAGAATTTGTGCTGATCTTACAAGGGCCTGCTCAGGAGGAATTGCACCGTTGGTCCATATTTCAAGAATTAACTTTTCGTAGTCTGTCTTTCTTCCTACCCTTGCAGGCTTAATTGTGAAGTTGACCTTCTTAACAGGAGAGTGAGAAGAGTCTATGGGTATATAGCCAACCGGAAGATCAGGGTCATAATTGTCCGATGCAGGAACATATCCTCTTCCATTTTTGACCCTCATCTCAACCTCAAGAAAACTATCATCGTCAAGGGTAGCCAGGAGAATATTAGGATCCTTTATCTCTATATCCCCATCGTGTTCTATATCTTTTGAATATATTTCCTTTGGTCCTTTTTCCTTAATTCTCATAACCTTTTCGTAGGGAACTTTCATAGAAATGGGAATGGATTTTAGGTTGAGAATAATGTCTATGACATCTTCCTTAACACCTGGCAAAGGAGTAAATTCATGAGGAGCTCCCTCTATTTTTACCGCTGTTATCGCCGCACCTTCTATTGAGGAGAGAAGAACTCTCCTTAGAGAATTACCCATAGTTACCCCGTACCCTTTTTCAAAGGGTTGAGCCGAGAAGCGTCCATAAGTATCGGTCATCTCCTCTACTTCTGCGAATCGCGGTCTGTGAAATTCCAATCCAAAAATCATATATGCCTCCTTACTTGGAGTATAGCTCTACTATTAAGTGCTCCTCCACGGGGAGACTTACATCTTCCCTTTTTGGAAGAGCTATAACTTTACCCTTAAGATTATCCCAATCTGTCTCCAGCCAGTTTGGGGTTTGGGCCTTTGTTTTAAGGTCTCCTATCATAGCTTTTATGTTTTCATTATTTCCCGACCTTTCTTTAAAGCTTATTTCATCCCCTTCTCTTGTAAGGTAAGAGGCGATATTTACATTCTTTCCATTTACCAAGAAATGTCCGTGATTTACAAGCTGACGGGCATGGTGCCTTGAATAAGCAAAGCCCAATCTGTAAATTACATTGTCAAGTCTCCTCTCAAGCAAGGTAAGAAGATTATCGCCTGTCTTTCCTTTCATTCTCTCAGCTTTTTCAAAATACCTTCTGAATTGTCTCTCAAGGACTCCATAGAATCTCCTTACCTTCTGTTTTTCCCTGAGCTGAATCCCGTATAGACTTTTTTTCCTCCTTTCCAAGCTTCCTCCATGAGCTCCAGGTGAATAGTGCCTTTTCTCTAAAGGACATTTGTCAGAAAGGCATTTTGCTCCTTTCAGGAAAAGTTTTGTTTTCTCTGCCCTGCAAAGCCTGCAAACAGGTCCAATATAGCGTGCCATCTTCTCCTCCTTCTACACTCTTCTCGGCCTTCTTGGTCTGCACCCGTTGTGGGGGATAGGAGTTACATCCTTTATGGATTTTATCTGGACTCCTGAGTGATGGAGTGTTCTTATGGCAGCCTCTCTTCCAGGTCCCGGTCCCTTTACCTTTACATCAATACTCCTCATTCCCATCTGTAGTGCTTCTTGAGCCACTTGTCTTGCAGCAAGTTGGGCTGCATAAGGAGTGCCCTTTCTTGTTCCCTTGATCCCCATTTTTCCCCCACTTGTCCAGGAAACTACATTGCCGTCAGGATCTGTTATGGTGATGATTGTATTGTTAAATGTGGATTGGATGTAAGCTATTCCATGAGGGATAACTTTCTTTTCCCTTTTTTTCTTTATTCTTCCTCTTTTAGCCATTTATTCTACCTCCTATTTCTTCTTTCTCTTGAGGATACTGCCCTTTGGACGACCTCTCCTTGTCCTTGCATTTGAGTGGGTTCTTTGTCCCCTTACAGGAAGTCCTTTTCTATGTCTCAATCCTCTATAAGAGCCTATCTCTATTAACCTTTTGATGTTCATTGATACTTCTTTCTTTAAATCCCCTTCAACTTTCTCCTGGTTTTCTATTATTTTCCTGACCTTGGAGAGTTCCTCAGAGGTAAGCGTGTTTGCCTTTTTCATAGGATTAACTCCAGCCCTCTTCAAAATGCTCAGGGATTTTGACCTGCCTATTCCGTAAAGATAGGTGAGGGAAACAAATATTCTTTTATTATCGGGAATGTTAACTCCTGCAATTCTTGGCATGTTTACCTCCTATCCTTGTCTCTGTTTATGCTTGGGATTCTTACATATTACCATAACAACACCCTTTCTCTTTATTATCTTGCAGTCCTTGCAAATTTTTTTTACTGAAGATCTTACTTTCATGCCTCACCTCATCTTGAAAATCTATAGATTATTCTACCCTTCTTCGGGTCGTATTTTGATATCTCAACAAGAACCTTATCTCCGGGAAGAAGCCTTATAAAATTTTTCCTCATCCTTCCTGAGACATGAGCAAGAAGACTGTGTCCAGTCTCAAGCTTTACCTTAAATGTTGCATTGGGAAGAGCTTCTAATATAACACCTGAGATCTGGATGAAATCTTCTTTGTTGGCCATTAATTCACCTTTGTTAGGATTTCCGGCTTTCCTTCTTTAATAACTATTGTGTGTTCAAAATGTGCAGAAGGTAATCCATCTGTTGTTACTGCAGTCCAACCGTCGGTTGTTATTCTGACCATCCATGTTCCCATGGCAACCATTGGTTCTATCGCGAAAATCATATGTTCTCTTAAAATTGGGCCCTCACCCTTCGGTCCAAAATTGGGAATTTGAGGTTCTTCGTGAAGAGAAGAACCTATACCGTGGCCTGTAAAGTCCCTTATAACAGAAAAGCCGTGAGACTCCACGTAGGTTTGAACAGCATTGGATATGTCCGAAAGCCTTGCCCCGGGCTTTGCTGCCTCAATTCCCTTATAAAGAGATTCCTCTGTAACCTTTATGAGCTTCTTTTTCCTCTCGTCAAGAGGTTCAACTCCTACTGTGAGGGCAGAATCCCCGTAATATCCATCCTTCTTTACCCCGAAATCCAGACTTACTATGTCGCCTTCTCTTATTATCTTCCCCTTTCTTGGTATTCCATGAACTACCTCTTCGTTTATTGAAACGCAAAGGGCTGCAGGGTAACGGCTAAATGAAAATGGGTTTGGATAGTTCTTAAATGCTGGAATTGCCCCTAATTCCCTTGTCCTTTCCTCTGCGAAGGAATTGAGTTTTGCTGCTGAAATTCCGGGTTTTACCATTTTGGAAACTTCTTGAAGTATAAGCCCTGTGATTCTTCCCGCTTCCCTCATCTTTTTTATTTCTTCTTCTGTTTTTATCGTAATCAAAGTGCAACCTCCAATCTGCGGTGAACCTCTTTTGCACTTCCAACTCCATTTATTTCGATGAGCTTGCCCTTTCTCCTGTAATAATTAATCAATTGCTCTGTGCTTTCCTTATAAACTTTTATCCTTTCTTTAATAACCTCCTCCCTGTCGTCTTCCCTCTGGATAAGATTTTCACCGCAAATGTCACATTTTTCATCTTTCTTAGGTGGATTTGTAATAAGGTTATAAAGCGCGCCGCAGTTAGGACATACTCTCCTTGATGAGAGCCTTTTTATCACCTCTTCCTCGGGGACTTTTATGTGCACTGCCTTGCATTTAATTTTCATCCTTTCCAGTTCTTTGGCCTGTTGGAGATTTCTCGGAAAGCCATCCATTATGCATCCCTTTCTGCAGTTTTTCCCACTTAATTCTTCCTTTACTATTCCAATAACTATATCGTCACTTACCAATTCCCCTTTGTCCATGGCCTCTTTTGCTTGAAGACCGAGGGGTGTAGCCTTTCTTACAGCTTCCCTTAAAATGTCCCCTGTTGAAACTTTTTTTATGCCAAGTTTAGAGGAGAGAAGCTCCCCTTGGGTTCCTTTCCCAGCCCCTGGAAGTCCCAAAAGCACTATTATCATCCTCTCCTCCCCCTTACTCTGACGCCCTTCATAAATCCATCATAGTTTCTCATAACGAGTTGGGCCTCTACTTGCTGTAGAGTGTCCATGGCAACTCCAACCACAATTAGAAGGGAGGTGCCTCCGAAGAAGAACTGAATTCCAAGGCCTGAAACGACCCAATTGGGCATTATTCTCTCAAGAGAAGGTCCTATCCATGGAAGTGCCCCAACTTTAAATCCAAAGATCATAAATTCAGGAATTATCGCAACCAAAGCAAGGTATATTGCACCCACAAAGGTAAGCTTTGAAAGGACTTTGTCTATGTAATCAGAAGTGGGTTTCCCAGGTCTTATCCCGGGTATAAATCCGCCGTATTTTCTAACATTGTCAGCTACATCTACCGGATTGAATATTATCGAGACATAAAAATAGGCAAAGAATATTATGCCTACAAAATAAAGAAGACTGTATAATGGCATTCCCCAACTTAACTGGTGGGCAAGATCTCCAAACCATTTATATTTTTTTGCAAGTCCCTGGAAAGCGGTGGGGATAGTTACTATCGACGAGGCAAAAATTATGGGTATAACGCCACCTGTATTTACTTTTATGGGAAGATGGGTTGATTGTCCTCCGTACACCTTTCTTCCGACTACCCTCTTTGCATATTGTATTGGTATCCTTCTATATGCTCTCTCTACAAATACTACAATTCCAGTGATTAGAAGGAGAAGCACAATAAAGAGGATGAGACTTATCACACTTATCTCACCGTCAACCACTTGGCGGTAGACTCTTTTAAACTGGGAAGGGAATCTCTTTATTATCCCTGCAAAGATTAAGAGTGATATTCCGTTCCCTATACCTTTATCTGTTATCTGTTCACCAAGCCACATAAGGAAGATGCTGCCTGTTGTGAGGGTTAAAACCGTAAGGAGTTTGAATCCCATCCCTGGAAACATTACTATCCCGCCCTTCATTGATTCAAGCATCGTAGCTATGCCGAAGGACTGAATTATGCAGATAGCCACTGTTCCGTATCTTGTGTATTCTGTTATCTTTCTTCTTCCAAATTCTCCTTCCTTTGAAAGCTTTTCTATATAGGGTGAAACCACAACAAGGAGTTCCATTATAATGGCAGCGGAGATGTAGGGCATAACTCCTAAGGCAAAAATAGTCATCTGAGAAAGGTTTCCACCTGAAAAAAGGTCAACAAGACCAAGGAAGCTTCCCTGAACCTGGGAAAAAAATGCTGCAAGAGCCTTACCATTTATTCCTGGAGTAGGTATATGCCCTCCTATTCTGAAAACAGCAAGCATAGCAAGGGTAAACAGTATCCTTTTTTTGAGTTCAGGGATTGAGAACATATTCCTTATGGGATTAGGCACTTTAACCTCCTATTTCTATGGCTTTTCCCCCACCAGCCTCTATTTTCTCCTTTGCCTTTCTGCTAAATTTATGAGCGTGAATTTCATAGGGCTTTTTTATCTCACCTTCAGATAGAATTTTCACAGGAACCGAGAGCTTCTTTATTATCCCCTTTTCCTTCAGAATTTTTGGGTCTATTAAATTCTCTTCAAGTCCATTTATCTTTTTGAGATTTACTATCTGATAATCCTTAGAAAAAAGAGTGTTTTTGAATCCCCGCTTTGGTATTCTTCTGTAAAGAGGCATCTGCCCTCCTTCAAAACCCCATTTCCTTGAATATCCACTTCTCGATTTCTGACCCTTGTGTCCTCTTCCTGAAGTCCTTCCGTATCCTGAACCCGGGCCTCTGCCAATTCTCTTTCTGTTTTTTAGGGCTTTTTTATCCGGCGAAATCTGATGAAGCCTCATTTTACCTCCTCAACTTTTAATAAATGGGGGACCTTGTTGATCATTCCCCTTATTGATGGGGTGTCTTCTTTAATTATTGAGCTATTCAATTTTCTGAGGCCAAGTCCCCTCAAGACCTCCCGCTGGTATCCCGAATACCCTATTGGGCTTTTTACTAAGGTTATTTTGATCTTTTTCTTGACCTTGGCCATATTTCTTCAACCTCCTTTCCTCTTTCCTCAGCATTTTTATATGGATCAAGAAGCATTTTTAAGGCTTTCATCGTAGCATAGGCATTGGTAATTGGATTTCTGGAGCCAAGTATCTTTGCAAGGACATCTTTAACACCTGCGAGCTCAAGGATTTTTCTCACTGAGCTTCCTGCTATTGCCCCGGTACCCTCGGCTGCCGGTTTTATAATAACTGTGGCTGCCCTGAATTTAGCCTTCGCTATGTGGGGTATGGTAGTTCCAAGAAGTGGAATTTTTATCATATTTTTTTTTGCCCTTTCCATGGCCTTAGATATTGCTAAGGGTACTTCCCTTGCCTTACCCTTTCCAATTCCTATCCTTCCATTTTTATCCCCAACCGCCGCGAAGACTGAGAATCTGAGATTTTTTCCTCCTGTGACAACCTTTGTAACCCTTCTTATGGAAAGTATTTCCTCAAGTATCTCGGCCTCGTCCAAGGATGTCGTTGTTTTCTCTACCATTTTTCCTCCTAAAATTTCAATCCCGCCTTTCTTACTGCTTCCGCAAGGGCCTTCACCTTTCCGTGATATGGGTATCCATTCCTATCGAATGTAATTGAATTTACTCCCCTTTCTAAGAGTCTCTTTCCAATTAGTTCTCCAAGTTTTTCCGCTGCCTTAAGATTTTTTCTGTTTTTTCCGAGCTCTAAAAAGCTTTTCTCTAAGGTTGATGCGAAGGCCACAGTTCTTCCGACGGAGTCGTCAACAGCCTGAGCATAGATATAGCGGGTGCTCTTGTAAACGGTGAGCCTGGGCCTTTCCGCTGTACCGATTATCTTTTGTTTTATCCTTTTTCTTATCTTTATCCTTCTCTTTTTCTTTTCTTCAACTTTATCCTTTATCATAATGCCTTCACTCCTGATTTTCCTGGCTTTAATTTCAAAACCTCCCCCTCATATTTTATGCCTTTCCCCTTGTAAGGGTCCGGTTTCCTGAAGCTTCTTATTTTAGCTGCTACAGCACCAACCCTCTGTTTATCTATTCCCTTTATAATAATTTTATTTGGCTTTTCCACTGTTATCTTCACATCATCTGGGATCTCATATATTACAGGGTGGGAGTATCCAAGTGAGAATTCCAGAGCGTTTCCTTTCAGGTTGACCCTGTAGCCAACGCCCTCGACTTCCAGCCTCTTCTCGAATCCCTTTGTCAGTCCAATAACAGCATTGCTCGCTAAAGACCTTGCAAGGCCATGATAAGCTCTAGTCTGCTTAAGTTCATTTTCTTTTGTAAATATAAGCTTTCCTTCTTTCATCTTAACTTTTATTCCCAAGGGGATAGGAGTTTCCAGTTGCTTTTCCTTGCTTTTAAACAATATTTTCCTTTTCTTTTTCTCTATGGTTACACTAATCCCTTCCGGGATAGTCAAAGGTATTTTCCCTATTCTACTCATCTTTCCCCCTACCAAATATAGCAAATTACCTCGCCACCAACCCCAAATTCTTCAGCTTTCCTATCTGTTATTATCCCCTTGGAAGTTGAGATAATAGCTACTCCTATTCCATCAAGGACTTTTGGGATGTTGTCCTTATTGCAGTAAACTCTTCTTCCAGGTTTGCTTATCCTCTGAAGACCGTTTACTACAGGTTGATTTTTGTCCCGATATTTTAAGTTTATTTTTATTATTCCCTGCTTTCTGTTTTCCTCTATTTCATAATCCCTTATGTATCCTTCATCCCTTAGGATCTTAACGATCTCTATTTTCGTGTTTGAGGCTGGAACATTTACATTTTCCTTCTTTCTCTCGAGACCATTTCTTATTATAGATAACATGTCTGCAATGGGATCTGACTGGCTCATCTTAACCTCCTACCATGATGCTTTCTTTACCCCCGGTATCTCACCTTTTAGAGCGAGTTCTCTGAAGCAAAGTCTGCAAAGACCAAATTTGTTTATATATCCTCTTGGCCTACCGCATCTGAGACACCGATTTCTATGCCTGGTCTTATGTTTTGGGTCTTTTCTGAGTTTTGCTATTTTAGCCTTGGTGGCCATTTTACCTCCTGAAGGGCATTCCCATAAGCCTTAAGAGCTCATGGCCCTCTTTATCTGTTTTCGCTGTTGTAACAAATGTCACATTCATTCCCCTTGTTTTCTCTACCTTTGAGTAATCTATCTCTGGAAAGATAAGCTGATCCTTTACTCCAATGGTGTAATTTCCCCTTCCGTCAAAGCTCTTTGGGTTGAGACCTTTGAAATCTCTGACCCGCGGAAGGGCAAGGCTCACAAACCTATCTATGAATTCGTACATCCTTGCTCCCCTCAATGTAACCATACAAGCTATTGGCTGACCTTTCCTTACTCTGAAGTTGGAAATTGACTTCTTTGCTTTCCTTACTGCTGGGTGCTGACCTGTTATTATGCTGAGTTCCTTCATTGCAGCATCCAATTCCTTGGAATTGTGTGTAGCTTCTCCAACCCCTACATTTAAGAGAATCCTTTCTATTTTAGGTACTTGCATTATGTTTTTATATTTGAATTTCTTCATAAGGGCGGGAATAACTTCTTGCCTGTATTTAAGTTTTAGTCTTGGAGCATAATCCATTCTTTACCTCCTTAATCTAGATCTTTTCCGCAGCTTCCACAGGTTCGTATTTTTCTCCCATCGGCAAGAACTCTGTATTTAATTCTTACGCCTTTTTCACAATTCGTGCAGTAGTACATAACATTGGAGATGTGAACGGGGAGTTCCTTTTCTACCTTTCCTCCCTGAACTCCTTTCTGAGGATTCGGTCTTTCATGACTGTAGTGAAGATTTATCTTCTCGACAACAACCCTTTTACTTTCCGGAATTACCCTTAGAATTTTTCCCATTTTTCCTTTGTCCTTCCCAGCAACGACTATGACAAAATCTCCTTTTTTAAGTTTTCTTCCCATTTTTCACCTCATACCACTTCAGGGGCAAGGGATATTATCTTCATGAACCTTTTCTCCCTGAGCTCTCTCGCTACTGGCCCGAAGACCCTTGTTCCTATAGGGTCCCCTAATTTATCTATTATCACTGCTGCATTATCGTCAAAGCGAACATAAGTGCCATCTTTTCTCTTCACTTCCTTCTTTGTCCTCACTATCACCGCTTTAACAAGCTCTCCTTTTTTTATGTTTGAATTTGGTTCTGCTTCTTTAACAGAAGCGGTTACAACATCTCCAACGGTGGCATACTTTCCAGCTCCTCCTCCTACAGACCTTATCAGCATGAGACGCTTTGCTCCGGAATTATCAGCCACTTTTAGAATTGTCTGCATCTGAAGCATAGCTATCCTCCTTATTCAATTTTCTCACCCTTTTCCACTATCCTAACGAGACGCCAGCGTTTTCTTTTGCTAAGGGGTCTTGTCTCCTCTATAAGAACAATGTCTCCCTCTCTTGCTTCGTTTTTCTCGTCGTGGGCCATAAACTTAGACCTTCTCTTCGTGTATTTCTTATATAAAGGATGCTTCACCAATCTTTCTACCATAACGACAATTGATTTTTGCATCTTTACAGATGTTACAACTCCGATCTTTCTCTGCCGTCTTCCCATTTACTCCTCCTTCTCCCTTAAAACAGTGAGAATCCTTGCCATATCTTTTTTTACAAGTTTTATCTTCAGAGGATTATCAAGCTGGCCTATTGTTTTCTGAATCCTTAGCTTAAATAGCTGGTCTCTGAATTCTTCATATTTTGACTGAAGCTCCTCGTTGCTGAACTGCCTTAAGTCCTTAGCTTTCATGTCTTACCTCACAGAATCCTTGTCACTATTCGTGTTTTAAATGGAAGTTTTCTGGAAGCGAGCTCTAAAGCATTCCTCGCAAGATCCTCTGGAATTCCCCCAAGCTCATAAATTATCTTCCCTGGCTTTATTACATCAACCCAGAACTCGGGGTTTCCTTTTCCTTTACCCATTCTTGTCTCAACAGGTTTTTTGGTGACAGGCTTCCAGGGGAAAACCCTTATCCAGAGCTTCCCTCCCTTTTTTACAGCTCTGGTAATTGCAATTCTTCCTGCCTCAATCTGTCTGGAAGTAAGCCAACCGCGATTAAGGGCCTGAAGGGCAAAATCTCCGAAGGCGACTGTATTTCCCCTTGTAGCATTACCTTTCATCCTTCCTCTTTGTTGCTTTCTGTATTTTACTTTTCTCGGCATTAACATGGGTTCCCCCTATTCCATATATTTCTGAAACGAAAATCTTTCCTTGTCCTTTTCCTCAAGGTAAATCCAGACTTTAACCCCTATTTTACCATATGTTGTGAAGGCTTCGGCAAAGCCGTAATCTATATTGGCCTTGAGGGTCTGAAGTGGGAGTCTTCCCACAAGATACCACTCTGTTCTTGCTATCTCCGATCCTCCAAGCCTTCCTGAAACCATAACCTTTATCCCCTTTGTTCCTAAGTTTAGGGCATTATTGACGGCCCTTTTCATAGCCCTTCTGAAAGCCACCCTTTTTTCAAGTTGGAATGCTATATTCTCTGCAACGAGCTGGCTGTCAAGTTCAGGTCTGCGAACCTCTATAACCTCAACAAGAATTTCCCTTTGGGTTTTGTTCCCGATATATTTCTTTATTTTATCGAGCTCGCTTCTCCCTCTTCCTACAACTATTCCAGGTCTTGCTGAAAATATGCTTATCTTTATCAAGTTTCCAACTATGCTTACATCAATGTGGGAAATGCCAGCGTGATAATAGTTCTTTTTTATGTAGTCTTTGATGCTTAGAACGGTTATGAAATCATTTACAAACTGTTTGCCCTTCCCATACCAGTTTGATTTCCACCCCTTGTTAAATCCTATTCTAAATCCATAAGGATGGGTTTTATGTCCCAATTCTACCTCCTTTCATTAAGAACTATGGTTATATGGGATGTTTTTTTCCTGATTCTCCGGGGAATTCCCCTGAACCCCGGTCTGAGCCTTTTAAGCATAGGTCCTTCATCCACAAAGCATTCCTCTACAAAAAGGTTATCTATGTCAAGATTGGGGAATTTTTCCTTGGCGTTGGAAATGGCCGAGTTTAAGACTTTCTCAATGAGTTTAGCAGCCTTTTGTTTTCTAACAAATTCTAAAACAGAAAGAGCTTCGCCAACATCCATTCCCCTAATTGAGTCAATTACAAGCCTTACCTTCCTGGCAGACATCGAAAGATATTTTCCCTTTGCAGTTGCTATTCCCATCATTTCCTCCTATTTTTTACCCTTACCCTGCGGATGGGATTTGAATGTTCTTGTCGGAGAGAACTCTCCAAGCTTGTGTCCAACCATGTGCTCAGTTACATAGACAGGGATAAATTTCCTTCCGTTGTGAACTGCTATTGTAAGTCCAACCATCTCGGGAATTATTGTAGATCTTCTTGACCATGTTTTAATCACCCTTCTCTTTGAAGGATTTTCATATTGTTCAAGGACCTTTTTAAGAAGATGTTCATCAACAAAGGGCCCTTTCTTCTTTGACCTTCCCATCTCTAACCCCTTCTCTTAAGAATAAATTTCTGTGTTCGTTTATTTCTTCTCGTTCTATAACCCTTTGTTGGCTTTCCCCAGGGTGTTACCGGAGGACGTCCTGGATGACTTTTGCCCTCTCCTCCTCCGTGAGGATGATCTATAGGATTCATACAAGTCCCTCTTACATGAGGTCTTTTTCCAAGCCATCTTTTTCTTCCTGCTTTGCCTATGTCAATGTTCTCATGTTCAATGTTTCCGACTTGGCCCACTGTTGCCCTGCAGCTAAGAAGAACAAGCCTTATTTCCCCAGAGGGCATCCTCAGCTGAGCATAATTTCCTTCTTTTGCGAGAAGCTGGGCTGAG
Organism: Acidobacteriota bacterium; assembly: GCA_015486055.1. GTDB lineage: Bacteria > Acidobacteriota > Aminicenantia > S016-38 > S016-38 > S016-38. The sequence continues at coordinate 23,217 of WFSJ01000010.1, read as the reverse complement.
GAACCTGCTGATCTTGCCATTTGGGCTCCTTTGCCAGGCCTAAGCTCTATGTTGTGAATTACAGTCCCCATTGGGATCTGGCTGAGAAGCATAGAATTTCCTGGCTTTATGTCCACCCTTGAGTTTGAGGATATGATTTTGTCCCCCACATTAAGGCCTAAAGGCCAGAGGATATATCTCCTATCACCATCAGCATATTTGACGAGGCAAATCCTTCCAGACCTATTGGGGTCATATTCTATAGATTCTACCACTCCTTCAATGTCCAATTTGTCCCTCTTGAAATCTATGATTCTGTAGCGGCGTTTGTGGCTTCCGCCTCTAAATCTTGCAGATACCCTGCCACGGTTATTTCTTCCACCGCTCTTTCTCAAAGTTACAGTTAGTGGTTTATAAGGTTTATCCTTTGTTATCTCTTCAAAGGTAAATCCTGTCATATGTCTTCTACCAGGAGTTGTTGGATTGTAGTTTTTTATTCCCATTTTACACCGCCTCTATGAATTCTATCATTTTCTCCCCCTCCACGAGTTTTACATAGGCCTTTTTCCAGCTCTTGGTTTTTCCAACCCTGAATTTGTATCTCCTTGATTTCCCCTTCATTTTCACAATCCTAACTGACTCGACCTTAATCTTGAAAATTTCTTCTACAGCTTTTTTTATCTGAATTTTGTTTGCTTCTGGATGAACTTCAAAGGTCATGGTTCTGTTTTCTTCTTTTTCCCTCGTTGCTTTTTCAGTTATTACAGGCCTTATTATTATCTTTCTACTGTCTAAATTCATTTAAGGGCCTCCATTTTTTCTTCAAAGGCTTTCTCTGTCAGAACCAAATATTTGTGTTTTAGGACAAAATAGGGGTTCATTTTCTGTGGATCCATAACCTCTATTTTGGGGATGTTCCTGAGAGAGAGGAAAAGATTCCTGTTTTCCCTGACCTCAACGAACAGTGCGTTGTGCATATTGAGCTTTTTGAGAACTTCATGGGCAGTTTTTGTGCTGGGCTTCTCCTGTTCAAATTTGTCTATAATAATTAGCTCATCATCCAGGAATTTAGAAGCTATGGCAGATTTTAGTGCGTTCCTCCTTGCCTTCTTCGGCATTTTCCAGCTCCAATCCTTTGGCTTGGGGCCAAAGGTAACACCTCCACCCTTCCATAGAGGGGATCTTATGCTTCCTGACCTTGCCCTTCCAATTCCTTTCTGTCTCCAGGGTTTTCTTCCTCCACCACTCACTTTCCCTCTTGTCTTTGTGGAAGCAGTCCCCCTTCTCTGACCATCAAGATAGCTCTTAACAGCCTCCCAGAGAAGGTGCTTTTTTACAGGATAGGAAAAAACATGCTCTGGGGGGTCTATTTCCTTTATTAGTTCACCTTCAATGTTGTAAACCTTTATTTTTTTATCGCTCATTTGCCGCTCCTTTTGGACTTCTTCACTAAAAGGTAACCTCCATTGGGTCCTGGAACGGAACCTTTTACGAGCATTACTCCTTTATCAGGTATTATTTTTATCACTTTAAGCCCTATGGCGGTCATTCTGTTATTTCCCATGTGACCCGGCATCTTTTTCCCCTTAGGGACCCTTCCAGGAAAAGCTGAGGCTCCTACTGAGCCAGAAGCCCTGTGAAATTTAGAACCGTGGGAGGCAGGTCCCCCTTTGTATCCAAACCTTTTTATAACTCCTTGAAAACCTTTTCCCTTTGTTGTGCCGACAATATCAACCTTCTTCACCTCTTTGAATATTTCAACTGTGAATTTATCTCCTCTCTTTACTTTGCCTTCAAGTATTTTGAATTCCCTCAACATTTTCTGGGGAGGGATTTTAGATTTACTGTAGTGCCCCTGGGTGGGTTTATTCGAATAGCGTGGGGGTTTCTCTTCTATAAAGGCGAGCTGCACCGCATCATATCCGTCATTTTTCTCTTTTTTCATCTGAACGACTGCACATGGGCCAACCTTCAGTGCTGTTGCAGGAATTATATTTCCATCTTTGTCAAAGATCTGGGTCATCCCGATCTTCTTTCCTATCAGTCCATTGAGCACCATTTAATCCTCCAGTGTTTTGATTTCCACATCTACTCCTGATGGGAGCTCAAGCTTTTGGAGCTCTTCTATGGTGGAGTCGTTAAATTCCTTTATCTCAATCATCCTCTTATGAATCCTTCGTTCAAAATGCTCCATGGACCTCTTGTCAACATGAGGAGAGCGTAGAACTGTGAATCTTTCCTTTTTTGTTGGTAGAGGAATGGGACCGGCAACCTTTGCCCCTGTGTTCTTTGCCCTGAGTATTATATCGGCTGCAGAGCGGTCAACCTGCCTGTGGTCATAGCCTCTGAGTTTTATCCTTATTTTTATTGCCATTTTTTACTCCAGAATTTCTGTTACTGTTCCTGCCCCTACTGTTCTTCCTCCTTCCCTTATTGCAAACCTGAGCCCCTTCTCCATGGCAATGGGGGTTATAAGCTGAACCTCTATGTTGAGGTTATCGCCTGGCATCACCATCTCCACGCCCTCAGGCAGTTTTACGCTGCCCGTAACATCTGTGGTGCGGAAGTAAAACTGAGGCCTGTATCCATTGAAGAATGGAGTGTGTCTTCCGCCTTCTTCCTTCTTCAGGACATATACTTCCCCTTTGAACTTTGTGTGGGGAGTTATGCTGCCAGGAATAGCAAGAACCATCCCCCTCTCCACTTCTTCTTTGTCTATCCCCCTAAGTAAAACTCCTACATTGTCCCCTGGAAGTGCTTCGTCCAGTACCTTCCTGAACATTTCTATGGATGTTGCTACTGTCTTCTTCTTTGTCCCAAATCCTATTATTTCTACTTCTCCACCAGGAGTTAGCTTCCCCCTCTCTACTCTCCCTGTTACTACAGTCCCCCTCCCCGATATCGTAAATACATCTTCTATCGAGAGAAGGAATGGTTTCTCGGTATCTCTCTTCGGAAGAGGTATGTATGTGTCCATGGCATCCAAAAGTTCCATCACAGGTTTGTTTACAGGAGCCTCAGGGTCCCCATCAGATTCCATGCTCCGCAGTGCAGAACCCTTTATCACAGGTAGCCCATCACCAGGAAATCCGTATTTAGTAAGCAGCTCCCTTACCTCAAGTTCAACAAGCTCAAGTATCTCAGGGTCGTCTACCATATCAGTCTTGTTCAGAAATACTACTATGGAGGGAACTTCAACCTGACGGGCTAATAGAACATGCTCTTTGGTCTGAGGCATCGGCCCATCCGCAGCAGATACAACAAGTATCGCCCCGTCCATCTGAGCTGCCCCCGTTATCATGTTCTTTACATAGTCAGCATGACCTGGACAGTCTATGTGAGCATAGTGGCGGTTGTCTGTCTCGTATTCAACATGGGCTATCTGTATGGTTATCCCCCTTTGTTTTTCTTCGGGTGCCTTGTCTATGTCCCAGAAGTCTTGATATGTGACAGAGTCCGGAAATTTCCTGTGCAGTATCTTGGTTATGGCCGATGTCAATGTGGTCTTGCCGTGATCCACATGTCCTATGGTCCCCACATTTATGTGGGGCTTTTTCCTTTCAAACTTGGGTTTAGCCATGGCTACCTCCTACAGATAAGCATACCCACCCTTTAATCTTTCCATTATCTCTAAAGGGAGAGGTTCATATTTATAAAAATGCATTGAATATGTCGCCCTACCCTGGCTCAATGACCTAAGTACGGTGGCATAGCCAAATGTTTCTAATAAAGGGACAAAGCCCTTTACAACCTTAAAAGAAGAAGTTATTTCCTCTACTCCCTCTATTCTTCCCCTTCTTGAATTTAAGTCTGATATTATATCACCAAAATATGTTTCTGGTGTAATAATTTCTATGCTCATTATTGGCTCAAGCAAAATTGGTTTTGCTTTTTCAGCAGCTTTTCTAAATGCCATTGCCCCAGCAATCTTGAAGGCCAGTTCAGATGAGTCAACCTCATGATAGCTTCCATCTATAAGAGTTACCCTTATATCTATCATGGGATATCCCATAAGGACTCCTATAGTCATCGCTTCTTTCACTCCTTTTTCTATAGGAGGAATAAATTCCTGAGGGATGACCCCATACTTAATTTTGTTTGCAAATTCAAATCCACCGGTTTTTAACGGCTCAACAATAAGTCTAACGTGTCCATACTGACCCTTCCCTCCTGTTTGCTTGATGTATTTCCCTTCAGCCTCCCCAGAAGCGGTTATTGTTTCTTTGTAAGCCACCTGAGGTTTCCCAACATTTGCTTTCACATTGAATTCTCTTTTCAGTCTTTCCACTATTATTTCAAGGTGAAGTTCTCCCATTCCAGAGATTATTGTCTGACCTGTATCTTCACTTTGCTTTACCCTGAAAGTAGGGTCTTCTATTGTCAGTTTTCTCAACGCATTGGAAAGTTTCTCGTGCTCCCCTTTTGATCTTGGCTCTATTGCCACAGATACCACTGGCTCGGGAAATTTCATGGTCTCAAACATAATTTGATGGGCTTCGTTGCAAATTGTATCGCCAGTTGTTACCTCTTTAAGGCCGAGGGCGGCCAGTATGTCCCCTGCAACTGCAACTTTTATCTCTTCCCTTTTGTTTGCATGCATCAGGAGTAATTTTGATATTCTCTCCCTTTTCCTTTTGTTTGAGTTGTAGACCATCTGACCTGCAGAGACTTTTCCTGAATATGTCCTGAAGAAGACTAACTGTCCCATGTGAGGATCCGTGGCTATCTTGAAAATAACTGCTGAAAAGGGCTCATCTTCAGATGGAGCCCTTGTTTCCTCTTTTAATGTTTTCGGGTGTATTCCCTTTACAGGAGGGAGATCCGCTGGAGAAGGGAGGTAATAAATTATGGCATCAAGAAGGGGTTGGACTCCCTTGTTTTTGAAGGAAGAACCGCAGAGAACAGGAACAAACTCAAAGGACAATGTCTTTCTTCTTATTGCAGCCCTTATAAAATCAGGGGATACTTTTTTGCCTTCAATATAGGATTCCATAAACTCTTCGTCCATTTCCGCTAAGGTTTCAAGGAGGTATTCTCTCCAATGTTCTGAGTCTTCCTTAAGCTCCTTCGGGACGTCGGTTATCCTGTATTTTGCACCCAAAAGGTCGCTATCGTATATGTAGGCTTCTTCATCTATTATATCAATTATCCCTGCAAAATTTTCTTCAACTCCTATGGGAATCTGGATGGGAACAGCAGTTGAACTTAGATTTTTCTCCATCTCCTTAACTACCCGGAAGAAATCGGCGCCAACCCTGTCCATTTTGTTGATATATCCAATCCTTGGAACTCTGTATTTGTCGGCTTGCCTCCACACTGTTTCTGATTGAGGTTCCACCCCTTCAACCCCTGAAAAGATAACGACAGCTCCGTCAAGAACCCTCAGAGAGCGTTCAACTTCGATGGTAAAGTCAACATGCCCAGGGGTATCTATAATGTTTATTCTGTGGCCTTTCCAGAAGCAGGTTGTAGCAGCTGAAGTAATGGTTATACCCCTTTCCTGCTCCTGTTCCATAAAATCCATGACAGCGGTGCCCTCATCAACCTCTCCTATTTTATAGGTTTTGCCCGTGTAATATAAGATTCTCTCTGTTGTAGTTGTTTTTCCTGCATCAATATGGGCCATTATTCCTATGTTTCTCACCCTTTCTATGGGGACACCGTGAGCCATTTTTTACCACCTGAAATGGGCAAAAGCCCTGTTGGACTCTGCCATCTTATGAGTATCCTCCCTTTTCTTTACGGATGCTCCTCTTCCGTTGTATGCATCCAATATCTCTGCAGCGAGCTTTTCCATCATAGATTTCCCCGCTTTCTTTCTTGCAAATCCAACAATCCATCTTATTGCTACTGAAATTTGCCTGTGCGGGAGAACTTCTACAGGAACCTGATAAGTTGCCCCCCCCACTCTTCTGCTCCTTGTTTCTATGAGCGGTTTAACGTTGTCAATTGCTTTGTTGAAAACCTTGAGGGGGTCCTGTTTTGTTTTTCCTTTTATTATCTCCATTGCTCCATAAACGATCTTTTCTGCCTTCGTCTTTTCCCCATTCCACATTACTTTTCGGATCATCTGGGTAACAAGAGTTGAATTGTATTTTTCATCCTGAGGAACTTCCCTTTTCTTTATATATCCCTTTCTCGGCATTCCTTCCTCCTATGCTTTTTTAGGCTTTTTGGACCCGTATTTTGATCTTCCTCTTTTTCTGCTCTCAACACCTGTAGAATCAAGGCTACCCCTTATTATATGATATTTAACTCCCGGAAGGTCTTTGACCCTTCCGCCCCTCACAAGAACATTTGAATATTCCTGAAGGTTGTGACCTATGCCTGGTATGTATGCAGTTACCTCAATGCCATTGCTAAGCTTGACCCTTGCTACCTTCCTTAAAGCAGAGTTTGGCTTCTTTGGGGTTGTTGTAAAAACCTTCACACATGTTCCTCTCCTCTGGGGATTGCTTTGAAGAGCAGGGCTCTTATTCTTCTTTGTCTTCGGTTTTCTACCGAAACGCACCAATTGGTTGATGGTTGGCAAGTTTTACCTCCTTTTAAGTTTTTGAAAAAAGCCCAATAATCTTACCAGAAAAACCTGTCCATGTCAATTCCTTCGGTGGTAAAATGAGTCTATGGAGGATTTTGACATAAAAATCGGGAAACCTTCTTACCTCTCCAATCTTATAATTTACCCTGCTTTCGGGGATGAAAATTCTTTAGCGTTAGTAACTCTGGAGGAAAGCCACAACAGAGGAGGGACGAGAATTCTGGAAACAGGTGTGGTTGAAGAGTTAGAAATTGACCATTCTGATGGGGACCTGCTTTTTATTCATGAAGGTGAAGAGATTATAGGAGCAAGACAGAACAGGATATTTGCTACCTCCATGATTCTTCCTATGGGTAGGAAAAGAGTCCCTGTTCTCTGCGCAGAAGAAGGGAGGTGGAAAGGTGGGCAAGAGCTTGCCCCAAGCGGGTACATCGCATATCCCAGGGTGAGGTCCATTATTTCACGGACGATTACAATAAAGAAAAAACCATCCCAGAATGAGGTGTGGAGGGAAATAAAGAGGAAGCAAACAACTATGAGGGTAAGCTCTAAGACAAGGGCGATGACTGAGAGTTTCAGCGCAAAGGAGGAAGAGCTTTCCTTCTATAGGGAATACTTCCCTGAAAGGGAACAGATAGGTTTTTTGGCCTTTACGAATCTGAGATTTCTCGGTGGAGAGCTTTTCTTTTCAACGGATTTTTTCCAGAAATTTCTCAACAAACTCCTTGTTTCCTACGGTCTTGATGCCCTTGAGGATAGAATGAGAGAAGGGGAGAAGCCACAGTCGAGACCAGAAGAGGTTATTGAAGCGGTGAGGAAGGCGAGGTTGAGAGAAGCAGAAACATACGGAGTTGGCGAGGAGATGAGAGGCGTTACTAAAAAATTTGTCCTGAGACTCCTTCTCCTCACAGGCGTAATTGTTCATTTGTCGGTTCTTTCGAGATGATTTCCCAAAAGTTTGGGAGGTTTCTTATAAAGGAATGGTTAGGAGGAGGGAGATTCGCCGATGTTTACTTAGCAGAGGATAGCCTTATAGGAAAGGAGTTCGCCATTAAAATTGCAAGGGGAGGGGAGGCTAACCTTCCTAATCTAATAGAAGAGGTAAAACTTCTATCAGAGCTTCTCCATCCCAATATAGTGAGGTTTTTCACTGTAGAGAAGCACCAGGGAAGGACAGGGATAGTGCTTGAGTATATAAATGGGCCGAGCTTAAGGAGAATAATAAAAGAAAAGGCCCCTCTCAATATAGCGGTTGTCTCTTCCTTTCTTAAACAAATTTGCAGTGCAGTGGACTATGCTCATTCAAGGATGATTCTCCACAGGGATCTGAAGCCAGAGAACATATTGGTTGAGGGAAATAAGCTCAAGATAACCGATTTCGGCCTTGCTTTTTTTCTTGAAGGAGAAATGACAAGGTCTGTTGCAGGCACACCTCCTTATATGGCCCCTGAGGCTTGGAGGGGAAAATATTATAAGGAGAGCGATATTTTTTCCATGGGAGTTGTAGCTTATGAACTTTTAACAGGGCTAAATCCATTCTTCGCGGACAGTATTGAGGAGACCATGAGGAATGTAAAAAAAGGTATAAGACTCAGGGATATTCCCCCTTATATACCCGAGAGCGAGAAGGAGGCTATTTTAAGGGCAACGGCGTCTGATTTCAGGAAGAGATATGGCTCGGCATCAGAATTTTTCTCCGATTTTATAAAGGAAAGTCCTGGCCAGAGCATAATCACCCTCAAAGGAAAGGGAAAAAAGAAGAGGTCCAACCTGAGTGAGGAGCAAAAGGAAGCAGTTTCCTCACCATTTAAATATACATTAGTTATTGGTGGGCCTGGCACAGGGAAAAGCCAGTCCCTTATCGGAAGATTAATTTATCTTATAGACAATGGGGTGGACCCTGAAGGAATTCTCATAACAACGTTTACAAACAAGGGAAAGGAAGACCTTGAGGAGAGGATTTCGAGGTATCTGAGGGAGGATGTAAGCCACATCTGGTTGGGAACATTTCATCAGATATCCACGAAAATTCTTGAATCAAGTTCCCATTTTATAGGATACTCACAGGGCTTTTCAGTGATACCCTCAGGGATTGCCCAGAAAACAATAGATGTTATACTGAGGAATAAGAAGATCAATTATCCATCCTCTGAGTTTTTAAGGCTCATATCGTTTTCAAAATCAAGCCTTATTCCCCCTGAGAAAATGGAAATAGGGGAGCAAAAGAAGAAAGCCCTAATTGATATTATGCGCGCATATCAGGAATGGAAGAGGCAAAATGGCTATATGGATTATGATGATGTAATTCACCTGACATATAAGCTTCTCAAGGAGAATTCCCTTGTAAGGGAAGATTATAATCGTCTTTTTACTGACATAATAGTTGATGAATTTCAGGACCTTAACAAAGTTCAATTTGAAATAATAAAACTTCTCCTTGGTAGGAGTGGGAAGCTATTTGCAACAGGGGATGACGACCAATCAATATATCAATGGAGAGGAGGAAAACCAGAACTTGTAAGAACTTTCAAGAAAGTATTTAAGGAAAACTCAAGAATTTATTACCTTACAAGAAGTTTCAGGCTCGGCGAGGAGATAATTGCCCCAGCGCTTAATCTGATTTCAAGAAACAGAGACAGGCTCGAGAAAGTTATGTGGAGCGAAGAAAAAGGTGGAAAAGTTCAGATTGAAGGACTGGCGACAAGGAATGAGGAAGCTGAATTCGTTCTTTCGAAAATAGCCTCAGGGGCTGCAAGAGGGAGAAGCTTCAATGAGTTCGCAATTATAGCAAGATATAACTATCTTCTGAGGAATTATTATTCTGTGCTCAAGCAAAACTCCATACCATTTTCCGTGATGTTCAATAAGAACTTTATGAGGAAAAGGGAAATAGAGGTGTTGATAAATTTTCTCAAGCTTCTTTCAAGACCTACCAAATTACCTTTTATTTTCTTTGTGAATCTTGGAGACCATTTAATTAGCAGGGAAGAACTCAAGGGAAAGAGAAATTATATTGAACTTCTCAAGAGACACCCAAACAAAGTGGTAAGAGAAAGAGCTTTATTTCTTTCCTCGCTTATAAAAAGGGCATCTTCCCTTAAATCTTCAATAGCATTGAAAATAGGGGTTGAATACACAGGGCTTCTTAAGAGTGTCCCTAACCGCTCATTTTTTGTAAAAAGCGAAATCATAGGAGAGCTTATGGACCTTGCCATTGATTTTGACGAAAGGAGCAGGAAAAAGGATATAAAATCTTTTCTTTCTTACATAGACCTTCTTTTTTCAAAGGGTTTCATTAAAAGTGAAGAGGGGGTTAAGCTCATATCTGCCCATTCATCAAAGGGGCTTGAATTTCCTGTTGTTTTTATAGTGGATGCATATGAAGGGGCTTTTCCTGCTTTTTCAACCTATATGACAAGGAAGAGGATGGAGGAGGAACGTCGCCTCTTCTATGTGGCTATGACAAGAGCCACGGAGAAGTTATACATAATTTTCCCAAAGACGGAGAAAAGGACCAGTGTAGAAATCTCCAGATTTGTAAGAGAGGCCCTTGGAATTTAACAAACCTGCGCCAATTTTATAAGGAAAAAATGAAGAGTTTCCCATGGGGAATATCCCATTTTTATCTTCCAGTCCAGGTCAAAAATTTCCTTTATGAGGTTCCTTCTGCAGATCTTTGAGATTATGTAGTTCAGGCTTCCAACAACCATAGCAGGTTGTTCTCCCTTAACTTTCAGGGATTCAAGAACTTCTCCTGCCTTAATTACATTCCTGTTGGCTATTGCTATCTCAAGCTCCCACACTGGATATTCTCTCATTGGAACAGCCAATCTTCTTATCACCTTAGTGGTTATTCTTGAAACGGGGAAGTATTTCAGCTTTTCAATCTCTCTCCACAAATTTAGGGTATCATCACCCACAAGTTTTATAAAGAGGAGAAGGGCATCTTCATCTATTGTCTTTCCCGAGTTTTTCATCTCCTCCCTTACCATATTTGCCCTTTCCCTCTCATATGGAAGTCTGTAATATTCCATTTGGCAGGAAGCACTCTTTAGGAAATTTTTTAGTTCACTCTTTCCCTCGTGTTCAGACATTATAACGATTCCTCTTTTTAATGCTTGTTCCAATGTTTTTCTGTTTTTCTTTGAAAGCCTTTCTTCTTTGGAATTCAGTATTCTTACCCCGGGAAGAGGACCTGAGAAAAGAGAGGGATATTCTACTTCCTCAAGTATTTCCTCCCAGGAGTTCTCAAAGAGATAAAACTTCCTTCCTTTATTTACTAAATCCTCAAATCTCCTTGACCTGCTCAGGCTGTCCTTTCCGTAAAGATAAAGAGATTTAAAAGCCTTCAAGGATCGTGCTCACAATAGACTTTGCGAAGTTTTTCGCTATTTTTTCAATTGTTTCTGATTGGAGAGAAAGAAAATTTGTCGCTCCTGCTCCTTGGGCTTCGTATTCGTCCCTGAAAGTGTAAGACGAGCTTGAGAAAAGCACCTTGTTTGTTTTGATGTCCTTTAAAACAAACTTTCCTGTTACTGAGACCGAGAATCTCCTCGATTCTCCCCCGGTAGTTATTCCCACGGGGAAAACATAAAATTTATCTATACTACCCAAAAGCTCTGCATCTGCATCTTCTATATTGTCCACCACTTTCTTTCCTCTTCTTGCTATTTCATCCCTTACAGCAGAGGTCATGAATGTTTCGACCTCTGCCCTTGTAGTGTTGTTTTTGAAAGGAGGAATATATACTTTTTTTATATATGAGGGAAGAGTTGAACCTGTGCCTGCGAGGCGGTATCCACAAAATGGGAGGAGGAGGAATACCAAAAATGTTAATCTCTTCATTTTACATAGAAACTCATTATTTTGCCAGGAATGTATATAAATTTCACTATTTTCTTTTCCTTTATATATTTTTTTACTCTTTCTGAGGAAAGTGCTTTTTCCTTTATCGCCTCTTCATCCTCGCCCTTTAAGACATTTAGCCTGTCCCTGACTTTACCATTTACCTGAACTACAATGGTAAAGCTCTCTTTCTCTATTAATTTTTCCTCATATTTTGGCCAGGGGGCCTTGGATATAAATCCTTTTCCCCCAACTTTGGACCATATTTCTTCTGTGATATGGGGAACAAACGGTGAGAGAAGATGGAGCATTGAGAGAAGGGCTTCCTTTAAGGCAGCTTTTCCTGATTCTATTTTCCTCAGCTCTTTCTCCTTTTCAGATATTCCATTGTAGAATTCCATAAGTGCTGCTATTGCAGTGTTAAAGTGCATTCTGTCCTCTATCTCTTCAGTTACTTTTTTTATCGTCCTGTGGGTAAGGGTTCTAAGTGAAAGGGTTTCTTCTGAGAGGTCGGGCTTCGAATCATGCTTTAGAATATCCATATTCCTCTGGAAAAGGTCCCACACCTTCTTAAGGAACCTGTAAGCGCCCTCTATTCCTGTGTCTGACCAATCAAGGTCCCTTTCAGGCGGGGATGCGAAAAGGATGAAAAGCCTTACAGCATCTGCACCGTATTTTTTAATTATCTGGTCAGGTTCAACAACATTTCCAAGAGATTTGCTCATTTTCTTTCCTTCTTTTATTACCATTCCTTGAGTTAAGAGTTTTGGAAAGGGCTCAGAAAATCCTATTAGACCAATGTCCCTTAGGAACTTTGTGAAGAATCTTGCATATATAAGGTGAAGAATTGCATGTTCTATCCCTCCTATATATATATCAGGGGGTGACCAGAATTCTGCTTTTTCTCTTTCAAATGGTTTTTCATCATTTTTTGGATCCGTATATCTGAAGAAATACCAAGAGGAATCAAAGAATGTATCCATCGTGTCTGTTTCTCTTTTTGCAGGACCTCCACACTTTGGGCAGACCGTCTCAACAAATTTCTTTGAAGTATCGAGTGGATTTCCTTCCCCTGTAAATTTAACATCTTCCGGAAGTCTTATAGGCAGTTGATTTTCAGGGACAGGAACAATCCCGCATTTTTCGCAATAAACAATAGGGATCGGAGTTCCCCAATATCGTTCCCTTGAAATTCCCCAATCCTTTATCCTGTAATTTACAGCCCTATGACCAAATTGTTGTGCTTCGGCAAAAGTTATCATCCTTTTTATTGCCTCATTGCTCCTTAGGCCTGTGAAACTGGCAGAATTTATAAGGAGACCTTTTTCCTCGTATGCCTTTTCAAGGGGAAGATCAAGTTTCCCTTCCTCTGGGGTTATTACAACTTTTATTGGGAGGCTGTATTTTTTTGCGAACTCAAAATCCCTCTGGTCATGGGCGGGAACAGCCATCACAGCTCCTGTCCCGTATTCCATAAGAACATAATTTGCTATCCATATGGGAATTCTTTCTTCGTTGTATGGATTTATGGCATAGGCACCTGTAAAAATACCCTCTTTCTCTACTTCTTCCTTTAAAAATTTTTTCTTCTTTATCCTTTCGTTGCACCACTTTAGAATTTCTTCCTTGTTTAATTTTCCTTCGAGGATTTGTTCTAATACAGGATGTTCAGGAGAAAGGACGAGATATGTGACACCGTAGATTGTATCAAGTCTTGTGGTAAAAATTCTTATACTCTTCTCAATCCCCTGGACCTTAAAATCTATCTCTGCTCCCTCACTTCTTCCTATCCAATTTTTCTGCATCGTAAGAACCTTTTCTGGCCATTTACCCTCAAGTTTTTTATGACCTTCGAGGAGTTCCTCCGCATAATCCCCTATTTTCAAGAACCACTGGTTCAGCTTTCTCTGTTCAACCTCGGTTCCACATCTCCAGCATTTTCCATCCTTTGCTTGTTCATTGGCAAGAACTGTTTTGCATTTAGGGCACCAGTTTACCCATTCCTCTTTCCTGTAAGCGAGGCCAAGCTGATACATTTTCAGGAAGAACCACTGATTCCAGCGATAATATTCAGGATCACAGGTTGCAATTTCCCTTTTCCAGTCATAGGTAAGGCCAAGGGATTTGAGCTGGGAGCCCATGCGTTTTATATTCTCATAAGTCCATTTTTTCGGTTCCACCTTGTGGTTGATCGCAGCATTTTCCGCTGGAAGTCCGAGGCCATCCCATCCAATTGGATGAAGAACATTGTATCCCCTTTTCCACTTAAACCTTGCAATGACATCACCAATGGAATAGTTCCTTACATGGCCCATGTGGAGCTTCCCAGATGGGTAAGGAAACATTTCAAGGACATAGTATTTCTTCCCTTCCCCGTCCTTTGCTCTGAAAACATTCTCTTTTTCCCATTTTTCCTGCCACTTTTTTTCTATGGGGGTGAAATCATATTCCTTCATCTTCATTCTCCAATCCAATTATGTTAAGGAGTAAAAGAAAAAGAGTCAATTTTTCTCCCTTATCTCATTCTTTATGTCGAAGGTTCCGAGTAGGATGAATTTATTGCTTTTTGCAAGGTAGAGTTTACATTCAACAGGTTCCCAGAATGGATTATCCTTGAGAGATTCTATGGAGCTTCCCGCATATCCTCCATCTGAAACCATCCTTATTTCACTGGACACTTCCCCTGGCCTCAACGGCTTTCTTATCGCCAATATATAGGAGGTCCCAAGTTTCATTCTTGTGTTCTTCCTTAGGAAAACGGCGTTAAAGGCTATGTAGTTTATAGCTTTTTTCCCTGTATTTTTCACTCTGAAAGAGATTAAAGGGGCTACAAATACTTCCCATGGTTTTATCATGGATTTTGCCGGCGGAGAAGAAGGAACCCATATTGAGCTGAAATTCTGAATCTTTATAGATGATGCAATATCCTTGGCAGGGGTTTCAAAGATTGAAATAGCAAGGGTCAGGAGAAAGGAAAAAGCTAAGGCAAACAACAGGAAGTAAAGACTACCTCTGTCCTTTTTCACCTTCCTCTCCCTGTAAGACGTTCTTTATTGGGAAAGTGCCCATATCAACGAGCTTGCCCCCGGGGATTCCGGCCAATAATCTTACTTCTGCTTGCTTCCAATAGGGATTGTTCTTAAAGCTTTCCTTTGAGCTTGCCCTGAATCCATAAGGGCAACGGAGAAATACTTCTCTGCTTTTCTCTCCTGGTTTTATGGGTTTCTTCTGTGGAAATGCTCTGTAATCATACCCAAGACTCTTTTCCTCATCCTTAAACTTGAATTCAGCATTGAAATATAGAATTCTTATAGGTTTTTTCCCGTTATTCTTCAGTACGAACCTTATTGAAGGCACGTAAACTACTTCCCATGGCCTGACCTGTGGTCCATATTTCTGAACCCACTGGGTTTTAATATCAACTATCTCGAGCCATTTCTTTACTTCATCAGGGGATGGCCCCTGGGAGCATGCTGAAAGAAGGATCAAAATTGGAAAGATTAAAGCTACAATTTTCTTCATTTTTTCACCTCTCAGTTTAGATTTTACCATTTAATATATCTAATATTTCCTGGAGGGAGGAAAGATAAACAGCCTTTTCTCTGTATTTTTTCCTCAGCTCTTCATCTCTGCTCACTATTAAAACCATCTTGAAATTGAAGGGCTTTACTGTCTCAAGGTCCAACCAATTATCACCTATGTATAAGCAGTCCTTACTTTGCAGGGAAAGTGCGAAAAGTATTTTCTCTATCGCCTCAGGATAGGGTTTGTAAACTCCACTGTCTCTTGTTATAACTGAATCAAAAGTAAAGCCGAGCTTCGTTATCACCTTATTTGCGAGTCGGGCAGAATTGTTTGTTAAAACTCCGAGCTTTAATCCTTTCTTCCTTAGCTCTTTAAGGACCTCAACAGCTCCGGGAGCAGGAACTCCCTTTTTAACCGCTTCCTCCTCTAACCTGTCCAGGAGCTCAAACATTTTGCCTTTTTCAGGTTCAGGAAGGGAGTATAAATGATCGAGGATTAATTTTCCCCTGACTCCGAGCTTTCTTTTTATCTCAGCCCAATTGTAAGGGGAGATAAAAAGGGTTCCGTCAAGGTCAAAAATTGCTCCTTTAGGGAAGAAGGATCTCAAAAATTCCCTTCCCGGTTCTTCTCTTAAATCTCTGTGTGAGTGATTCAACCCCATCTGTTTCTTCATCAAGAATCATCTTTACGACCCTCCTCCAGGGGAAAAAGAATGTGGAGATTGCGGTCCCCTTTTTACCGGAGTTTACCTCTTCCATCCAGGTTTGAAAAGATTCGAGGTTAAGCCCCCTGAGGATGATACCAGAATTGTGAAGCTCAAGAAGAAGACCGAAATATTTCTCCTTTGGGGATTCAAGATAAACCACGACAACAGAATTTTTCCCTATCATCTCAATTAATATAATACAATTCCTGCGTATCCAACTACAGGTTCTTCTCCGCTCACCTCTCCAGAATTTGAGTAGGCTATTAACTTCCCCTGTTTTGCCCCCAGCCTCTTTGTTGCTTCTATCATTATGGATGTTGGGATATATCCGCACATTGATATATCGTTTTCGGCCACAGTTCTTAAAAGCCCATTTCCATCAAGGCTTATTATCCTATCTATGGCAAGATTGTCCTTTTCCTTTGCTATATATGATGGAACATAGTGGCTCATGTCAGAGCTAGCTATTATGAGAATCGTCTCCGAGAATGACTTCACTGCTTTTACTATTGCTTCTGAAATTTCAAGGATCTCATCAAAGCTCAAAATGGAAAGGACAATCGGCACTATTCTTATTTCGGAGTTAAGATACTGGAGAAAAGGGACCTGAACTTCAACTGAGTGTTCTTTAAGGTGGGCATAAATGTCATCCTCAAGAACCTTACTTGAGTTCAATATATCCTTTGCGAGGTTTTCCTCAATCTTTACGCTTCCAAGAGGCATATCCCAATACCCTTCTGTCATTATTGAGGCCCTTTTACCAAGTCCTGTATGATTTGGACCCATGATTATAGCAACATCTGGGATCTTTATTGAGGAATATACTTTAGCTGCAACTTCTCCTGAGTAAATATAGCCGGCGTGGGGAGTCATTATCCCCTTTGCATCATAGAGAGATATTGGAGTTTTGGCAAAATTTTCCTCCATCCAGGCTAAGATTTCCCTTTTATCTCCTGGATAGAAAAGACCTGAAACTGTTGGTTTCCTCCTCATATTATTCCTCCATAGAATTTATTTATTTCTTTAGCCCTCAGAGTCTTTTTCAGGGAGGAACTCTTTCTGAAGAGCTGAAATGGATAAAGAAACCCATTTATTCCCCAGATCCCTGTCCATCTTCTTTCGTCAAATCTATAGGCAACCCCAGCCATGGGATAGAACCTTGCAAGACCATGATATGCAGAGATCTCGAGTGATAAAAATCCCCCAAGGGATTCTCTGTGTGAACCTTCTCCTGCAATTGCTTCGGAAAAAGCGGAGAGATAAAGTCCATCCAAGAAGAAATGGGGGTTTGCTATACCCTTCCTTATATTAAGAAGCCTGTAACTCAGCTCATCATAAGCAAGAATACCTTCTCTCTTGTTGATGCGTCCCCATGAGAAGGTTCTGAAATCGATTCCTTCAGGATTTTTCCTGTCTTTCCCATAGCTTAGGGAACAATAAACTCCGGTTTTCTTAGAGAGAGAATAGAGAAAACCTCCTTGGAGAAAATACCCTTTTCTTTTTATTGTGCTTCCTGTCCATAGACCCTCAAGGTCAAGTTCAGGCTCAAGATAAACCTGGAATTTATTGTTTTTGCTTTTGAAGATCAGGTCCCAGCTTATGGAAGTAGCAGCCCTCCTTTCAATAGAGAGTTTATCAGAGAGACCCAAATTAAGGAAGCAACTCCTGAGGAATTTTCTTGAGGACATAAAAACAGGATAGGATAGGTTGAAATCCATTGATTTTTCCTCTTCGTTCTTGAAGGAAAGATTCATCAGGAATGGGCTGAGAGAAAGCGAGGAAAGGTTGAAATTCCATACAGTTCCATAATTTTCCTTGCTTCCTATGGAAAAAAGATAGAAATTCTCCTCGAGGGCATCGTGGCCAATTGCGTTGAATTTGAAAGCTTCGTTTTCGTAAGAAAAGTAGTAAAGGTCAGGGATAAACAGAGTAATTGTATTGTAAATTGTTGATGCCTTTGAGAATTCAAGACTCCTTTGATCTGCAGAATAAGGGGGAGGGTTCCATTTTTCTACTGAGTTTTTAACCTTCTCCTTGATCACCTTTTTTCTTCCAGAAACAATGCTTATGCAGTAAAGGTTTTTTCCAGAAATAGAGGGGCTTTCGCAGAGGTCAGAATCAGAAAGCCTGAGGAATTTCCCATCTCTTAGGGAGTAAGCTTTCCATAGGCCGTCAGGATTTGCAGAAAAAATTAACAGATCTCCTTCCCATCTCAGATTAGTCTCGGTAAAAGGAGTTTGCGTCAGCCTCTCTGCATTTCCATTCTTTAAAACATAAAGATCTGAACCTTCCCCATCTTTTCTTCCCCCAAGGATAATCTCCTTTCCCCATGCTATATCATAAAACTCTATTTTGTCGGATTTCAGGAGTAGCTCTGATTTCCTATTTTTTGGATTATATACAAAAAGCTCAGAACCGCAGCATTTGTAAGGAAGAGAATAGAGAATTTTTCCATCTTTGACATCAAATGCTCTTATTAGGCCTTTGAGTATTTTTTCCTTTTTGCCTGTCTTTAAATTAATCTTGATTATCTCCCTCGACTCACCATAGCTCAGATTTATTTTATTCTTAAATCCCCTCCTCAATTCAGTCCTTGCATAATAAAGATTACCATTTTCATATCTCATTGGGAGGGAAACCGGGTCCCTTGATATTACCCTGTGTTTTCCACTCTCTGGATTAAGCTCAATAATGCTGTAAGTTGGTATGTGGAACTGAGGGAAGGGAAAGGAAAGGTCAAGTTTTGAAATATAGAGCTTTCCTCCACCTGAACTCATCCACATAAGGTTGTCTGCTTCAAAAATCCCCTTGAGTTTCCTTCCGTTTTTCCATTCTTCCGAAAAATCTCTGTATAATTTGGAAAGGCCTCTCCCGAATATTCTTTTATAAGCCTTAGGGGTTATCCCTAAAAACTGCCAGAGGGAGCCACTATAAGATTTTATGAAATCTTCTATTTTTTCCTCACCGTATTTTTCAGCTAAGTATTTTATGAATTCCCCACCATAGATGTATCTCATTGAGGAATACGGGTAAACTAATGGCTCACCCATTAGAAAAGATAAAGAGAAGGGAAGGGAATTTTTTATGTAGCTCTCGAAGAATCCCTCGTTGAGCCTACCCTCATATGGGAGGAGAGTTGATTCAGAGTAGACTGCAATACCCTCGGTCAGGAAAGAAGGGGTTAAGAGGTTTGGGAGGAAAGCTCTTCCTATTAAAACTCGCATTATTTTTGTGATTCCAGATGTTCTTGAAAGATGAGAGGCATGGGTGAATTCATGCACACAGACTTCTCTCCACCAGCTTCTCATTGCCCCAAATTCCTGGGATGGATAGGGCTGAGCAGCAAAGATATGTATGGAAGGAACAAGAGGATCCGTAAATCCATTGCTCTCCATTCCCACATCATGGAGGCCAACGATTGTTTTGTAGAGGTAGTTTCCGGTTAAGGATGATACCTTTGGGTAATATTTTTCCAAATAAAATCCGATCCTCTTCGCCTCCCCCTCCATTCCCCATGGATAATATATTATAAAATGTTCGGTGACAATGCCTTTCCATGCAAAGAGGGGGAGGACAATGAGAATTAAAGCTAACTTCTTTATATTACAACCTCTCGGAAATTGATTTTCCTTGGAGAAAGAGAAGAAGATAATCCCTGCCTCCCGCCTTTGAATCTGTTCCGCTCATATTGAAGCCACCGAAAGGATGAACATCAACAAGGGCACCTGTGCATTTCCTATTTATGTAAAGATTTCCTACATGGAAGAGCCTTTTTGCTTTTTGTATTTTCCCGCGGTCCTTAGTGAAGACCGCTCCTGTAAGTCCATAAACTGTCCCATTTGCTATTCTAAGGGCATCGTCATAGTCCTTTGCCTTTATAATGGAAAGGAAAGGCCCGAAGATTTCTTCCTGGGCTATTCTTGCATTCTCAGGGACATCAACGAATATTGTAGGTTCAATGTAGAAGCCATCTTCCCTTGCCTTTTTTCCTCCGAGAATAAGCTTGGCTTCTTTCTTTCCTATATCTATATAAGTCATTACCTTCGTCTCTGCTGCCTGATTTATCACAGGTCCAACAGGGAAGTTTTCCTCGCCAGGTCCTACTTTAAGTTTCTTTGCCTTTTCTACCACCATTTCAATTAGCTTATCATAAATGGCTTCAACAGCTATGAGTCTTGAGCCGGCAGAGCATTTCTGTCCCTGAAACCCATAGGCTGAGGTTACAACACCCGCTGCCGCTGCCTCAAGGTCGGCATCTTCTGCTACTACCAGAGGGTCCTTTCCTCCCATTTCTGCTATTACCCTTTTTATCCATATCTGTCCGGGGGATAGTTTCGCTGCAAGCTCATTTATCTTCAGCCCTACAGCCTTTGAACCTGTGAATGCAATCATCCTTGTCTTCGGGTGTGTTACGAGATAATTTCCAAGGCTTGCTCCTGGACCTGTCACAAGGTTCAACACTCCCTTGGGGATCCCAACCTCTTCAAAAAGTTCAACGACCCTTGTCGCAACTCCTGGAGAATCGGAAGCCGGCTTCAGAACAACGGTATTTCCTGTAACGAGAGCAGCTGAGGTCATGCCAACGAGAATTGCGGCAGGGAAGTTCCAGGGTGGAATTACTACAACAGGGCCTAAGGGAATATAGTAATACTCATTGAATTCCGGAGGGTATGGGGTTAGAGGTTGATTTCCTGATAGACGGAGCATCTGTCTTGGATAATATTCAAGATAATCTATTGCCTCTGCAGTGTCCCCATCTGCTTCTGCCCAGTTTTTTCCTGTTTCGTAAACCATCCAGGCAGAAAGTTCATTTTTCCTTTCCCTCATTCTTTTCGCTGCTTTGAGAATTAATGCCGCCCTTTCCTCTGGAGGGTAGAATCTCCATTCTTCAAAGGCTTTTGTTGCAGCTTCAAGGGCCCTTTCTCCATCTTTCTCATTTCCTTTCTGGTAATGCCCTATTATTTCTTCCTTCTTTGAGGGATTTATTGAGGTGAAGGTCTCGCCGGATGCGCTTTCAACCCACTTTCCATCGATATATAATCTTCCTTTTTCGGGGAAAGCTGAATGGACCTTTTTAAGGGTCTTTTCCATTTCCTTCCTGTTTTCCGGTATGGAAAAATCAGTAAAAGGTTCATTTGTAAATTCCTTTAGCATTTTTTCCTCCTTTATAATTATTTCATAATTTCAATATACCACTTTTTAAAAATACCTTCTATAATAAAAAGGAATGAAAAGGCTGAGTTTTATAATTTCCCTACTCATTTCTTTATTTTTCCTCTATTTCGCCTTCAAAAATTTCAATCTTAACGAGACCCTTGGTTATATACAGAGAACTAACTTCTTTTATATTTTACTCGGGACTTTGATTTTCTTGTTTTCTTTTCTTTTAAGGGGAATGAGATGGAAAATGATCCTAATGAAGGGGGAAGAAATAAATCTTAATCTTGCGATGTCCAACATCTTTATAGGACAGATGGGAAACAATATATTACCCTGGAGGATGGGAGACCTCTGGAGGGTGATAATGATGAAGAAGCAGGGAAAGTTTCCGATGACTTCAACAGGGGCTGCTATTGGAACGGAAAGGCTGTACGATGGCATAACCATAGTGATACTTGGCGTGATAAGTAGTTCCATCTATTCCATTCACATGAGGATGGTAGAGTTCCTTTACTACTTTGCGGGAGGAATAGCTGCGGTAATGCTTCTTGTCTTTCTTTTCTTCAAGATATTCGGGAACAAGCAGGGGGAATTCATCAGAAATGTTCTTAGTGGGATATCTTCCATAAGAAGTCCTCTCACATTTTCTTACATAATGAGCTTTACATTAATAATATGGCTTATTGAAAGTTTTTCTTTCTATTTTTTCTTCTTATCATCCGGATTCAAACTGAGCATTCTTCAGCTCTTTTTCGTTGTTTTTTCCCTGAATATTGCCCTTCTTATACCTGCTGCCCCTGCAAGTCTCGGAACCTTTGAATATGCAATTGTCCTTTCCGGAAAGCTTTTCTCTATACCAAAATCTGCCTCAGTTTCATTGGCGATTACGATTCATTTTATGAGGTTCCTTTCAATAAATATTGTTGCTCTTTTCTTTATGGTATTTATGGGAATGAAGGTCAGAAAGGAAATTAAAGAGGTAGAGGAGGCATCTCAGGCCGAAAATGAGATTGCTTTATAAGCTTAAGAGATTGGAAGAAGGGGATTTTACCTATATACAGGGGAATTTTCCCCCTGTTTTCTGTGGTGGAGACGGGCTTAATGTATGGGACTGCGAAGGGAAAAGATATATTGACTTGAGTTCATTTCTCGGAGTCTCAATATTGGGACACTCCCCTGAATTTATAAAAAGGGAAGCTGGCAAGGGATTCTTTCATGGAATGGGGGATCTTATCCCTTCCAGGGAGAAGATAGAGCTTCTTGAAAAGCTTTCAGAGCTCCTTGGAGGGGAATGGAAGGGCATGCTTGTTCAGAACGGTTCGGATGCAGTTGAAGCTTGTCTGAGGACGGCATATTTATATAGAGGAAGGGGAAAGATAATAGCATTTGAGGGGGCATATCACGGCACTGGACTTGGAGCTCTTTCCCCCACCCAAGGGAAAAAATTCAGGGGGAGATTTAAGGAAATTCTTCCGTTTGAAACCGAGTTTTTTCCTTTTTCTGAAGATGCGCTGGGCGAAATAGGCAAAAGAGCAGGGGCGGGAAATATCACAGCCGTATTAATAGAACCAATTCAGGGAAGAGCGGGCATAAGAATTGCCCAGATAGGTCTTCTCAGAGGACTCAGAGAAATATCGGATAGGTTTAAGGTTCCCCTTGTTTTTGACGAACTTTACACGGGTTTTTACAAAACTGGTGCACCCTTTGCAAAAGATAAATTCAGGGTGGAACCGGACCTAATAGCCATTGGCAAGGCTCTTACAACAGCATTTCCCTTATCCGCATGCATGGGAAAAAAATGGATTATGGACGCTTGGGGTAAGAGCAGCGGAGAAGCAAGTTACACATACACATTCTCAGGAAATCCTTTTTTTTGCAGGGTAGCTTTGAGAGCACTTGAGGAATATAAGAGAATAAATGCTAAAGGAAAGGCTGAGGAAATTGGAACATGGATAGAGGAGCTTTCATCACCTCTTATTGAAAAGAAGCTCATAGGGGAAAGGCGAGGTACAGGAATAATCTGGGGCTTTGACTTCGGAAAGCCTAATGAGGGTTATAAAACTTTCCGCCACCTTCTCGAGCGCGGCTGGATAACAATTCCCTCGGGCTTAAAAGGCGAAGTGCTTGAAATAATCCCTCCACTTATAGTAAGCAGGGAAATATTGGAAGAATTCTTCAGAGAATTAATTTCCCAATTAGCTTCTAAAAACCGACCCATTTAATTTTTTGTCATTACTCATTAATCTCTCAAGAGTGAGAAAAAGAATATAAGCTGAGAAATTTAAATAAGAGGAAGTATCCTGGAATTCTAATTTTAACTGAACTTTAACAGCTATTAGAGTGCAAATTGGCTTATAAAGCTGTAGAATTGGCATAGCTTTCCCAAACGTGGCACGACCTTTTAGAATCTTCTAAATTACTCCCAGATCCTCTTAGGGATGTTCATATGAAGCTTCCTGAATAT
>WFSJ01000009.1 GCA_015486055.1 Acidobacteriota bacterium | reverse complement strand
GAAGGAAAGTTGGTTACGGCAGTAGAAAGAAACGGATTTATTTATTTGGGTCATCAAGGAAGAGTTTTCTTATTAACAAAGAGAAAAAGCGGAGAAGGAAGTAGCTCAAACAAATAAAATATGAGTTGAGGAAGAAAATGCTTGTATTAATCTCGCCCTACCTTCACGAGTCTGTGGCCTGATTCCTCGAAGCAAAAGAGGCTCGAGGTTTTTAAGCAAGAGGCTTTCAAGAAGGCAAAGGATGAGGCATTGAAAGACGAAAAGATGAAGGAAGAATTTGCAAGACTTCAGACTATATCGGGTGTTAGAGAGAAGGTTGCGCTGTGGCTTGTGTGGCTTTTTAATCGCTACAAAGGGACAGACAATTTATCCCTTGACTGTGAAGACAGCATCTGACCCCAAATTCCCACTCAGCAGGTGAGGTGAAAGGCGGCACAAACCCTTTTGTCCTTTTCTGAAAGCTCGTTGAATTTTTCTGCAGCCTTTCCTGATTTTGTTGCAATAAGTTCCACACCAAGTTCTTTCAATTTCGCCTCCACTTCTTTATCCACTTTCATAAGCCCATAAGCTCCCTTTCCAACAATAAGAACTTCGGGTTTGTATTCTATTATATCCTGAATGTCTTCAAGGAGGAGGAGATGCCCCTCTTTTCTCCACCAGTTCTCTTTTACCTTATCAGGAAAGATCTTTAGGTCTTTTGTATAAACCTTCCCATCAATGACCATTTTTCCGAAGGAGTATTTTTCAATCCTCATGTTAGAATTTTACTATAAAATGAGAATAACAGTTCTTACAGGAGCAGGAATCTCTGCTGAGAGCGGGATACCAACATTCAGAGGAGAAGATGGACTCTGGGAAGGTTTCAAGGCAGAGGAGCTTGCAACCCCTGAAGCTTTTGAAAGGGACCCGATTAAGGTGTGGGAATGGTATTGCTGGAGGAGAGAAGTAATAGGAAAGGTAAAGCCGAATGAAGCACACAAAATACTCGCAAATTGGCAAGGGAAATATGACCTCTGGATAATAACCCAGAATGTTGATGGACTTCACCAGAAGGCAGGTTCGAAAAAAGTTGTTGAGCTTCATGGAAATATATGGAGGCTTCGCTGCAGCAAGTGCGGAAGGGTATGGGAGGATAGAGAAGCCTGCAGAAAAATTCCTCCACGCTGTTCGTGTGGGGGTCTTGCGAGACCGGATGTTGTATGGTTCGGTGAAGCCCTTCCTGAATGGGCTTTAAGGAAGAGTTACGAGCTCGCTGGTGCATCAGATATTTTTATAGCGGTCGGGACCTCGGGAATTGTCCAACCAGCAGCAAACCTTCCTTCTATTGCAAAAAGTTTTGGGGCTAAAATCTATGTTATAAATCCTGAGCCGACCATTCACAGCGAAATTGCTGATATATTTATTCAGGATAAGGCCAGCACAGGCCTGAGGAGGCTTGATGAAGCATTACAGGATAAAAGACCTTCCTGAGAGCTTGAGACCAAGGGAGAGACTTGAGAAATACGGCCCATCTTCTCTGTCTGATTCCGAGCTTCTCGCAATAATTCTTAGAACAGGTGGAAGGGGAAAATCAGCCCTCAACCTTGCAGAAGAAATTCTCAGGGAAAAAGGGAATGTCTCTGAGCTTTCAGTCCTCAGCTTTGAGAGGGTATCATCTATAAAGGATATTGGTAAGGCAAAGGCTGCCCAGCTCGTTGCGGCCTTTGAACTTGGAAGAAGGGCCGATTCTGGTCCCATTAAAGGTAAAAAGATAAAATTCCCGACTGATGTTGTTGATTATCTGAGGAAAAACTATGGAAATCTCAAGGATGAGATATTCGGTGCTATTTATCTTAACCAGGCAAACAGGGTTCTCAAAAGTGAAATCCTTCATATAGGGGGGAGAAAATCTTCCTATGTGGATGTGGGAAAAATAATGAAAAGGGCTCTGGAGCTTTCCGCCACCAGGCTAATTGTTTTCCACAACCATCCATCGGGTAATCCTATCCCATCAGTGGATGACAGGAAAATCACAGAGAAAATAAGCGAAGCAGGAGAACTTCTTGACATTGAACTTTTAGATCACATAATAGTGGGAGGGGATAAATTTTTCAGTTTTTCAGAAGGAGGTTTAAATGTCTGAAATAGAGCCTTATATATTCAGAAATTATGACATAAGAGGCATTTTTAAGAAGGAACTCAGGAAGGAATCTGTGAAACTTATTGGAAAGGCAGTTGGAACTTATATAAAAAGAAGAGGAGGCAAGGAAATAATTGTCGGAAGGGATGGGAGACTTTCATCTCCAGCAATAAGCAGATGGCTTGTTTCAGGGCTTTTGAGCACGGGGATAAATATTATAGATATAGGGATGGTCCCAACCCCTCTTACATATTTTGCCATCTACCATTGGGAAAAGGACGGAGGGGTGATGATAACAGGTTCCCATAATCCCCCTGAATACAACGGATTCAAGGTTTTATGTGGGAAGGAAACTCTCTACGGTTCTGAGATAAAATCTCTTTCTGATTTGATATTTAAAGATGATTTTGAGGAGGGCAAGGGAAAATCAATTGAAATGGATGTTATAGACGAATACAGAAAGTATGTAATTTCTAACATATCCCAGAAGAGATCAATGAAAGTCATAATAGATGGAGGAAACGGGGTAGGATGTTGGATTGCGAAGGATATTTTTAATGCTCTTGGGAACGAACTTACCACTCTTTATTGTGATGTGGACGGAAATTTTCCAAATCATCATCCTGACCCAACTGTGCCTGAGAATATGGTAGAGCTTCAAAGAATAGTCGTTGGGAAAGGCGCTGAGCTTGGTATAGCCTATGATGGGGATGCAGACAGACTCGGGGTTGTTGACGACAGGGGAAGGCTGCTTTTTGGGGATCAGATAGTTATGATTCTCGCAAGGGAAGTTTTAACAAAGCATAGGGGAGCTAAAGTAATATCCGATGTTAAGGCTTCCAAGTTTCTGTTTGATGAAGTAAAAAGACTTGGCGGCGAGCCAATAATGTGGAAAACAGGTCATTCCTTTATAAAAAAGAAGATGAAGGAAGAAGGAGCCCTTCTTGCAGGAGAAATGAGCGGGCACATTTTCTTTGCAGACCGCTACTTTGGATTTGACGATGCAATATATTCCTCTCTGAGGCTTGTTGAGTATCTTTCGTCTATCAAAAAGAAACTCTCTGATATAGTAGATGAGCTCCCAAAGGCTTTTTCAACCCCTGAAATAAGAATAGAAGCAAAGGAGGAAACAAAGTTTAAGGTTGTAGATACTGTAAAGGAGAGGTTGAGAGAACTTCACCCTGATTATTATTTGATTGATATAGATGGTGTAAGGCTGGACTATCCAGATGGTTGGGCACTTGTAAGAGCATCAAATACTCAGCCAGTTATAGTTCTCAGATTTGAGGCATCTTCCAAAGAGGCCCTTGAGAGGATAAGAAAGGAGGTTGAAGAAATACTAAAGGAGAGCCTCTGAATGATTCCGAAGTCCAACCTCTTTGTGGTATTTTTCCTTTATTTAAAGAAGAATAGAAGAAAAGTTCTGAAAGCCTTCCTTTGTATATTCCTTGCTCTAATTGTGCTCTCGTGGGCAGTTTCGTTCTCCTTTCAAGTTAATTTATGGTTAAAGGTTAAAAGATTCAATCCTGCCGTAAATGTTGTTCCTATTTTAAAGACCTATTTCAGGCAGTCTGTTGACATAGGGTATTCCTACAGAATTCCTAAAAGATGGTTGAGACCCCAGCTTTTAACCTGTGATACTTGGAAGTTTAAGGAAGCTCTTCCCGAAGTAAACCTTCTTTCAATGGAAGGAGCTACTCCTATAGCATTTCCGTTAAAGATGGAAAAAGGAAGACTTCCTTCCCGGGAAATTCCTTCTGTTCTTATGGAAAAATCCATAATACATAATCTTGTAAGAGCAAGAGTAGCCCTTTTGAAAGGGATAAGAAAGGAAGCAGAAGATTCCCTCATTGCTAATATCCCCATTTTTTATGTAGCATTTCTCAAAGGTTATAATGTTTTAAGAAAGAACGGGGATGAATTATACAATTTTTGTTTGGGAAGATACACAGGCGTTGGAGAAAATCCATATTGTTTTCTAAATCCTGAGCCCTCAAGAATTCTTTTACTTTACAGGATGGAAATGCATTCATGGTTCCTTCTCGCCCTTTCCTATAAAGATTCAAGAATTTCTGTTCTAAGGAAGAGGGGAATTTTTAGAATGCTTGAGAATTCGGTGGATATATTTAATTTTAAGTCGGAGAGGCTTTATCTTTATGGGATATCAAGACTCTTCAGTAAGTTTTGGAGAATTAACAGGATAATTTTTCCGAGGAAAACTTTTGTAATATATTCTAACTTTCTTTTGGGTAGGATTTTTCCGTTGAAATACGATTTTTCTCTTGAACATTTGGGACTGAGCGGAAAATTTAGATATTTTGATACCATTGCAATAAAAAATTCCTATATGTTTTATCTCCCAACCATTGTAGCCATTAAGGAAGCAAGAGAAAAGTTCAGGGGAAGAAAAGTTAAAACTGAAGAGGGACCTTCAATTGTGGAATACGACGGCGTAGCTTTCAGAATAAGCTATACCTCGCCTAATTTTCCCTCCTCAATCTATGTGCTTTCGGGTCAGAGCCCTGAATATTATGATTCCTCCCTTGATTTTCTCGTTTCCTATTGGAATTTAAAGAAAAATCCTGTAAGCTATTGAGATGAAGAGTAAGGGAATTTTGTGGGATAGTTTACTTGCCCTTGTGGCGTGGTTTGCACTTTATTATCTCTTTCCAATGCCATTTCTTCCTGATGGTTCCTATGTCCAGAGGGTATTTGCAGGACAGGTTTATTCAAAGATAATAGTTTTTATTTTTTTCTTTGGGCTCTTTGCCCTCTTAGATAGTTATAGGATAGCAAAGGGGATTTCCACAGACCTAAGAGCCCTTCTTTCCTGCGGGGATATAGGGAGCCTGAAGAACTTAAAGCTTACAAGCGTGCTCAATGACCTTGTCAAGAATTTTATTAATTTTTCCTCAAGGTCCAGTTCAAGAGAAGAGATGCTTTCTATCTTTGATTCGTATTATCAAACTCTCCGTCAGGCTGTTGAGTCTGAATTCTCAATGGTAAGGGTTATAATCTGGTCTCTTCCCCTCCTTGGATTTATCGGAACGGTTGTTGGGGTTAGCTTTGCAATAGCAGGATTCAAAATGGGGAGCAAGGGGGCGCAGGGGTTCATGCAGTCCTTTTCTCAGGTGAGCTCAGGCCTGTTTACAGCTTTTGATACAACATTTCTGGGTCTTGTGTTGGTCCTTATTCTCATGTTCATATACTCAATATATTGGAAGAGGATAGAGTCCCGACTGATTTTCGCAAAATCTTACCTTGTAAGGGAAATAGCAAGCAACCTCAGTTTTCCTTCTCAATCTCCAATTCAAATGTTTGATGAGGGTTATTTCAAGGAGATGGAAGAGAGGCTGAAAGCAGCAGTTAATGAGATGGAAAAAGGGGCGAAGTTCCTTTCTTCCCTTTCAAAGGCTCTCCTTCTCTCTCTTGCAGAGGAGGAGAAAAAGAGAATAATTGATGAGCTTGAGAAAGGAGAATTTTAACCTCGTTTCCATAATTGACCTTATGTTTTCCTTTACAGGGATACTCCTTTTTCTCATATGGGGATTCTCAAGCTTTCACAAGGAGAAAGGGTACAGAGAAGCAAAAAATGCATTTAAGGATTATTACAGCTTTATTGTGAAGAAAGCCGAGGTCTCAAACATAAAGGCGAAGAAGGATTTTATCTTCCTTCTTAAACCGATGATTTTTATCCTTGATGGGAGGGAAAATCTCAAGTTTATCTCAAGAAAAGGGGAAGTTGAAACAATTCCCTGGAAGAAGCTACAGGGCAAGTTGAATTTCTGCATAAGGGAAAACGAGAAATTGATAAAAAGGAAACATCTATGTGGAGCTGTTTTTCTTGTACCTCCTGAAGGATTTCCCTATGTGAAAAAGCTTGAAAGAAGTGTGTGGAAATTCATGAAGAAGAAAGGGAACTTTCTTCCCTTGAGTTATGTACCCTTTGAGGAAAATATTTACAGGAAGGTGTTACCTCTTTGGAAAGAATAGAGCCCGATTTTAACCCGTTTGCAGACCTTTCTGTGACAATGGTTGGCGTATTTTTTGTCCTACTTTCTCTGCTTCTTCTAACGATAACTCTCAGTGAGAAAAGAAGGAAGGCTATAAGGACAGAATACATACCCATCTATGTAGGAAGTAAGGATGTGGATGGAAAGACATTGGTATTTTTCACGAAGGGAGGAGGGGAAATAATTCCCCCGCAAAAACTGAAGTTTGCAATGGAGGGAAAACCAATAAAGATGAAAAATTTTTCACTAAGATATTCCTTCGGTACCCAGGGTGATATAAATTGCTCAGGATTTTTCCCTCAGAAGAACGCAAAAATAAGAAGAGCTGAAAAAGGTTCGGGAAGATTGATTTCCCTTGTAAAAAAATACTCGCATAACCACGAGCCCTCAAGATGGAGACTATCTATATTTATCCTGGATAAAGAAGGCCTTAATTATGCTGCAAAATTCATGAGAAGGGCAATAGAGAAAGGCTATATTGTCTCTGTAGCCTTTCACCAAAAGGGATGGTATTACATATACGGATGTTCTGTTGGTTCTTCAATACCGATTCTTGAGTTCTGAAGAAATGAAAGATGAAAAAAGGACACTTGTCTATCTTGAGAAGAGGGAAGTTTACCTTCTCGAGAAGTTCATAGAGAAAAGCAAAAAGGGCAAAGAGAAAGAGGTTCTCAGGGAGATGGAATGGGAGGTAAAGGACAGGGAAATTAAGAAAATAGGAGCAGGGATAGGAAGGAGAGCATTTCTCCCGGGGTTTTTAATTATCTTGGTCTTCATTTTCCTGATGTCAATTTTTTCCTTAAACAAAAGGAGTGAATGCTATTCCTCCTTGCCACTTTCCTTTGGGGAAAAGAAAAGTCCAATTCTCCTCTCCTATTTTTTCAATGTCGAATATCTTGAACTTTATGGCTATGATTGGGGATTTGTGGATGATGCTCTTCTTTCCAAGCTTAAGTTTGCCACATTTTACATTTCTATAGGAGGCGAGGACAGAGAGAAGGTGAGGAAGATTTTAAGGGAGCTTCTCTTGAGAACTCAGGATTGGAGGGTAAAGAGCAGGATATTTCATCTATTTTCACTTATCTATTATTCGGAGAATAAAAAAGCTAAAGCCCTTTCCTATGCAAGAAAATCCCTTTCAGAAATTAAAGAAATTAAAGGGTCCCGCCTTTCATACGATCCCCTTACATTGATTTTGAGGATACTTTTTGAGGAAGGGAAATACAAGGATATGGAGAAGTACATTGATATCTCCTCAGCTCTTTTAAACAGAGATTTCTATTATCCTCTTTTCAAATACACAGCCTTTTTCCTCATGGAGGAGTATTACGACTCACCATATTATATGTCGGGAGTGATAAACCAGATAGAACGAATAATGAAGAATTTCCCATCAAACTTGAGCCTTAGTTATGACTTTTTATCAGTGCTTGAAAAAGGAGACACACCAATTTTTCTTTATGCAAGAGCCCTTGTTTATAAGTCCCTTGGCTATAGGGAAAGAGTGAAGAAAATGTTGAGGGCATTTCTAAAAAAAGCAAGCCTGAACCCTGCACGGTACAGCACATTGATAGTATCCGCAAGGAGAATGCTTAATGCTATTTAAAATTCTATTATGGACTGTTCTTTTATATTTTCCCCTTAAGTGGCTTTCCTCTTTATTAATCAAATTGAGCATTGAAGACAGAATACTCTGGAGGAAAATAAAGAACATCATCTTAGTTGTATTTTTCTTCCTGATTTATTCTATGTTTTTGATTGAGAAAAGTCCTGAGATGATTCTTGGCAAGTTCGTATCCTCTCTTCTTGTTGCCGTGTTAATAATCCTATTTCTTGGAAGGAAAAAGCCAGGGCACATAGAGATATTGATAAGGGGTTTCTTCATCACAACCTTATTTTTTATCTTTCTATTCCCTTTCCTTTCGGTTGGCAACAATATTCAATTTAAGTATCTGAATGTTGGTTTAAGAGAAGAAGGCTTCAAATTCCTGTGCGTTTTTTCCCTTTTTCTTATAGGAAAGGTCAAGGATGAAAAGGATGCTATAATAGCAGGTGCATCGGTAGGAGGAATATTTGGTTCACTTGAGAACTATTTTTACGGAGAGAGCTTTGGCTTCGGCATCTTTGCCTTGAGAAATCTTTTACCAACGCATATCGTAATAAATGCGGTAATGGGTTATTTCTTTTTTCTTGGAGCTAAGGAAAAGGGCGTAAAAAAGCTTGTCTATCTTTCAGCAACCATTGCGATTCCACTCTTTCTTCACTGGGCATTTGATTTCTCTCTCCAGTTTAACAAATCCATATATCCTTACATTGGGTTGGATCTTCTTCTTTTGGCTTGGGTATATATGAAATCTTCCTCAACTTTGGCCTCAGAAAACGATAATTACTTATGGACGAGCCCATAAATCATGCAAAAAAAGTCCCCGTCCCGCTCTGCGGAACGGGGTGAGGAGGTGGGAGTGAGAGTTTAGGAGGTCAAGTGAGAACCAGAAATCTCTGGTTCCCTTTTTTTGCGCTCTCCTTTTATGTCCTCTTTTTTGCCTTTTATCCTGTGTTTGTTTCCATTGTCCTTTTTCTTGTAATCAGTTGCATACCATCCCGTGCCTTTAAAATGAATTGCAGGAGGAGAAAACACTTTTCTTAATTTTCCTCCACATTTTGGGCAAACTTCCAATGGTTTATCCGAGAATCTCTGAATTACTTCAAATCTATAGCCGCAATCTTCACATACATATTCGTAAAGAGGCATTTTTCACCTCCAAAAAACAATTATATTATTTTATACTACTTCTGTCAACCCTTCGAATTGCCTCACGAAAAATCTATATGAAACAGAATCGTTGCCTCGTTTAAAGATCTACACGAAAAATATAAAATAAGGAGATGAAAAGAGATGCCAGGAAGAGAAAATTTTTCATCAGGAGGTAAGCATATGGCTCTCAAACTCGAGGAG
>WFSJ01000008.1 GCA_015486055.1 Acidobacteriota bacterium | reverse complement strand
AATGGGAGATCACCAACTGCAGTGTATCCAAGGCTTCCCCACGGAAATCCCGTGAGAAGATTTTCCCTCAGGATTTCTACTGATGCCCAGAGGAAAGGTGCGAAATAAATTGCTTTACCATTATAGAATCCCAGGAGCCATGAGAAAAGGCCAATGTAAAGGGAAAGAATTAAGGAAAGACCCACAAGAGCAACCATGGCTAAAAATGGGGAAATACTTCCATATATCCTTAAGGTTGGATAAACCCAATAAATTGAGGGAGTAAAGAAAAATGCTCCACCGAGAAATCCTGCGAGGAAATTTCTTCTTTTTGCCAAACCATAGAATAAAAGGGAAAAAGAAAAGAAAGAAAGAACAGAAGTTTCCCAGGAGAAAAAACAGAAAGAAAGGGCAAGGATAAGTCCTCCTACGGCAGCTTGCCAGTAACCTTTCATGGGGATATTCTAATACAAAAATCCCGATGATATAATTCTTCTGTGAAAGTTCTGATTTATTCAAGGGAAAAGACAGATTACTGGAAGTTCCCAATATGGCTATTTGAAAACCTAAAGAAGAAATTTACTCTGATAGATTTCGAGATAAACTTTGGGGATATGCCCCTTGAGAAACTGATAAGAGATGCGGATGTTCTAATTTCAGGAAAACTCTATCCCGAAGAATTCAAGGCTGCAAGAAGGCTCAGATGGGTACATTCTCCTTTTGTAGGCATTGGAAATATGCTCTTTGAAGAGTTTAAAAAGAGCCCGGTTCTTCTTACAAATTCAAAAGGTATAAATACTGAATCAGTAGCGACCCATGCAGTTTCCCTTTCACTTGCCCTGATTAGAGGTTTACCCTGGGCATTTCACCTAAAAAACGAAAAGAACTATACTCATAGATTCTTTACCACGAAGTTCTTTCCTATGGAACCCCGCGAAGTTAAGGTCGGTATTATGGGATACGGCGAGATAGGGAAGAGAATAGGCAAAAAGATGACCTCCATTGGATTTGAGATTATTTGCATGAACAGGAGCGGGGAAAATGCCTGCTTCACATTTAATCAGATTAACGATTTCCTTTCCGCAGTGGACCTTTTGATAATAACTGTACCAAGAACAGCAGAGACAGAGGGGAGCATAGATTATAAGAGGATGAAGCTCCTTGGAGGATTCCTTGTAAATGTTGGAAGGGGAAAAGTTGTGGTTGAAAGAGATTTGATCAGGGCTTTGAAGGATGGCTCCCTAAAAGCTGCCGCCCTTGATGTGTTTTACAGGGAACCTTTACCTACTGATAGCCCACTCTGGGAAATTCCGAATCTCATGATAACTCCTCATATAGCAGGTGCTACCAAGTTTTTCTGGAAAGGGGAAGGGAAGCTAATTGTTGAAAATCTCAGCAGATTTCTTGAAGGAAAGTTGCTTAAAAATCTCGTCAACAAAAAGTCAGGATACTAATTGACTTTTCTCTGATTAATTTATAAAGTGATAAGAGATAGATAATAAGGAGGCAATCATGTCTAAAAATTTGACAGTTGAAGAACTCCTGGCAAGGGCAAAAAAGCCAGGGGAAGATGCACTGAGGTTTCACCCCTTTTACAAGGGGAAAATTGAGGTGCTGCCAAAAGCTCAGATAAGGAATTTCCAGGATTTTGCAAT
The DNA here is from genome assembly GCA_015486055.1 of Acidobacteriota bacterium. GTDB lineage: Bacteria > Acidobacteriota > Aminicenantia > S016-38 > S016-38 > S016-38. Next base: position 6,555 of record WFSJ01000008.1, on the reverse strand, counting down.
TTGGTATACCCCAGGAGTTGCAGAACCGTGCAAGGATATCAAGGCACATCCAGAGAAAGTGTTTGAATATACCAACAAAGGAAATTTCGTTGCGATAATTTCCGATGGAACAAGAATACTGGGTCTCGGGGATATTGGACCAGAGGCAGGACTCCCTGTTATGGAAGGGAAAGCACTTCTTTTCAAATACCTTGGCGGTGTAGATGCATTTCCAATAATGCTGAATACTAAAGATCCCTATGAATTCATCCGTACTGTAAAGCTGCTTGAGCCTACATTCGGGGGAATAAACCTTGAGGATATCTCCCAGCCAAAATGTTTCTATATCCTTGATACTCTTCGCAAAGAAAGTGGCATCCCTGTCTGGCATGATGACCAGCAGGGAACAGCAGCGGTTATACTCTCAGGACTATTGAACTCATTAAAGGTTGTTGGTAAAAAATTAGAAGATGCAAAAATTACCTTTGTTGGATCTGGAGCTGCCAATATAGCGGCAGAAAGAATAATTGAGAAAGCTGGAGCAAATAAGGAAAACATAAAAATGGTTGACTCAAAAGGAATTTTAAGGTCTGACAGGGAAGATATCCAGAATCTTGAGAAGAATTACCCCCAGAAATATTACTTGGCGAGATCAACAAATCCTGAGAAAAAAAGCGGTGGAATTCCAGAGGCCCTTGATGGAGCAGATGTGGTAATAGCAGCTTCAAAGCCAGGACCTGGAACTATCAAGCCAGAGTGGATAAAGAAAATGGCAAAAGATTCCATAGTCTTTGCTGCGGCGAATCCAATTCCTGAAATCTGGCCATGGGAAGCGAAGGAAGGAGGGGCAAGGATTGTGGCAACTGGCCGTTCCGACTTCCCAAATCAGGTAAATAATTCCCTTGGATTTCCTGGAATATTCAGGGGGGCTCTTGACATAAGGGCTAAAACTATAACAGATGAGATGTGTATAGCAGCAGCTAAAGAACTCGCCAAGGTGGCAGAAGATAAAGGCCTCAGTGAAGATTATATAATTCCCAATATGGACCAATGGGAAGTTTTCCCAAGAGAAGCAGTGGCAGTTGCGATGAAGGGAATTGAACAGGGTGTTGCAAGGAGAGTCGCAACCAAGGAAGAGCTTTACAAGGAAGCAGAAGAGAAAATAAAGAAGGCAAGGGAAGAAGTCCGACTTCTTATGAAAGAAGGATTCATCAAAAAAATTGAATAGTTTCCAAGGGGGAGGAAATTCCTCCCCTTTGTGTTATAATTGCGCTATGAGAAAAATTTTGTTTTTGCTTGTAATCGTAACTTTTTTATTTCCCTCCAATATCGGGATTAAGCTTTCAACAGGAGGGATGTATGGGAACTACGGTAAGTTTAATTCCTTTGTTGATTACGAAAGCTCGTGGCTGAACTTCTACAATGATTCCTGGGCTAAGTTCCTTAAGGACAATGGGACATTAAAAGATTTCTCATCCTCTATCAGTAAATTTAAAAAGCTAAATGTCAGCCTTCCTGTAAATCTTAGAGTTTTCATAAGGAGAAGCAAATTTACATTCTTCTTTGAGGGTTCTTATATAAAGGCTCAGGCAAGCAATAATCCTAATTTCAAGTACAAATTTACCTTCTCTGACGGTAGCTCTTCTAATCAGACATATTCCTATTCTCCATTGAAATTAGGTTCTACTGTTTACAGCCTTGGCGGCGGGGTTTCAAAGCCTCTGTTAAAGAAAGGGAAACTCAAGTTATTAGGAGAAATGTCAGTGGGTGCACTTTTCCTTAACCTCGCTTATAAAGATGACCTCACTGAAAAAACGCAGATAGGGAATTATTGGCTGCAGTCCCAATACAGGACAGAAATGAAGGGTAAAGGGATAGGATTTTATGGATATGCAGCCCTTGAAGTTCCTGTTATAACGAGAGGAAGATTTTCTTTAGGATTGAAAGGAGGCTATTTATACAGTAAAGTCCCGTCAATAAGCGGAGACTCAAGCTATGCTTATTCTGTTTTGGACTCCACAGGATATTCATATTCAAGGGAAGAACACTGGTCAGGTAAATGGTTTATTAAGGAAGTAAAAGATGAGGAATGGTGGGGAAAGATGGACTTTAAATTTCCATCAAATTATGAAGACGACCTTGGAGGTAATGTAAAAAAGGCAGGGAATTTTTCTCCAGGTGTTTCAGGACCTTTCTTTACGTTAACCCTGAGCTTTGACTTGTAATTTTTGTGAGAGCATTAAGATTATTTATCTTTTCTCTGTTCAGTTTGTTAGCATTTTCTTCTGTAAGACCTTCGTATGTTGCGGGCGCATTTTATCCATCCGACCCGAAGGAACTCAGCAATATGATAGAAGATTTCCTTTCCCGAGCGAATCCTCCAAAATTGGAAGGGAAATTGATGGGCATTCAGGTTCCTCATGCAGGTTATATCTATTCGGGAAAAGTAGCTGCCTATGCTTATAAACTGATTCAGGGGAGAAAATATGAGCTCGTTGTTCTTATAGGACCATCACATTTTTATCCGTTCTCAGGGGGTGCTGTCTATCCAGAGGGAGAATGGAAGACCCCTCTTGGTGAGGTAAAGATAGATGAGGATTTCGCCTCAAAACTGATAAAAGAGAAAATGGGATTTTTCGCAGGCGAAAGATACCATGTAAGGGAACATTCCCTTGAAGTTGAACTTCCTTTTCTCCAAAAGGTTTTAAAACCCGGTTTTAAGATAGTTCCGATTGTTATTGGTCCATATAATCCTCAGAGGATACTTCAAGAAGCGGGAAAATTTGCCAAGCTTCTAAAGGGAAAAAACTTTCTTGTTATAGCTTCCTCTGACCTTTCCCATTACCATACACTGAAGGAATGCAGGAGAAGGGATAAAAGGACAATTGAAGAAATGCTTTCTTTAAGACCCTCCCTTTTCCTATGGCAGGCATCAAAGATGGAGGTTGAAGCCTGCGGCGCATCAGCAATTGCTTTAACAGAAGCCATACTCTCCAATCTCGGAATGAACAGGGCTGTTCTCCTCAAATGGGGAAATTCCTCAGAGGCAGGCATAGGAACAGAGAGGGTTGTTGGATACTCTGCTGTGGCTTTCTTGGAGCAAGATCCCGATGGGCTCCAAAAACTTAATGAAAAGGAGAAAGAATATCTCTTTAAAGTATCGAGAAAGGCCATAAAAAATGCCCTTGAAGGGGAAATGTATACCCCTTCTGAGCCTCCAACAGCTAAGTTGAAAAAGCCATCCGGAGTTTTTGTAACCCTTAAAAAGAAAGGCTTTTTAAGGGGATGCATTGGATACATAAAGGCAATAAAACCTTTATATATAGCAACCTCTGAGGTAGCGGTGGCTGCGGCTTTCAGGGATCCAAGGTTCCCCCCATTAAAAAAGGAAGAACTGAAGGATTTAAAAATAGAAATTTCTGTGCTAACAGATCCGAAAATTACATTTCCCTCAAGGGTGAAAGTTGGAAGAGACGGACTCATAGTTGAGTACATGGGAAGAAGCGGCGTTCTTCTCCCCCAGGTACCTGTTGAGGAAGGTTGGGATAGGATTCAATTTCTGAACTCCGTGTGCATGAAAGCAGGCGTTGAACCTGACTGCTGGAGAAAAGGGGCGAGGCTTTATTCATTTCAGGCAGAAGTCTTCAAGGAGAAATAGTGTATGACCTTGCTATTATAGGAGGGGGACCAGGAGGATATACTGCTGCATTAAGGGCATCGCAGCTCGGTATGAAGGTGGCACTTATTGAGAAAAGGAGAGTGGGGGGGGTATGCCTTAATGAAGGGTGTATACCCACAAAGGCTTTATTTTCTTCTGCTCATCTTATTTATAACATAAAAAAGGGAGAAAGATTTGGAATAAAGATTAAGAGCCATGAGATAGATTGGCCAAGAGTTAAACAGTTCATTATGGAGTCCGTGGAAAAATTGGTGGGAGGAGTGGAATATCTCCTCAAAAAAAGCGGCGTTGAAGTAATAAAAGGAATAGGGAATATTGACAGAGAAGGAAATCTCATTGTTGATGGCATAAGGATTGAGGCAAAATGGAAGATTATAGCAACCGGAAGTAAACCTATTGAGCTCCCTTTTCTTCCCTTTGGAGGTAGAATTCTCCACTCCACAGATATTTTTTTTGTTGAAAAAATCCCTGAATCCTTATTGATAATAGGCTCAGGAGCAATTGGCCTTGAAATCGCTACTGCCTTTTCTCTCCTCGGCTCAAAGGTTACCTTAGTAGAAGCGATGCCAACCCCGATGAATGGCATGGATAGGGACATAGCGTCATATTTGTTAAGAGCATTAAAAACAATGGGAATTGAAATCAAAAACTCGACAAGGGTTGAAAATGCGGAGGTAGGGACGAGTTCTGTTAAACTCCACCTTTCAAATGGAGAAACTATAGAGGGTGAATATATCCTTGTTTCTATAGGGAGAAAAGGGAACTCTGAGCCTTTTAATAAGGTCATTAAAACAAATGGGAGGGGATTCATAGAGATAAATGATAGGAGGGAGACGAACCTCAAAAATGTATTCGCTATTGGAGATGTTGTAGGTCCTCCGCTCCTTGCACATAAGGCCTCTCACGAGGGAATATTTCTTGTTGAATCCCTTGCAGGATTGGATACTAAGCCGCCTCGGATAATACCCTATGCAGTTTTCACAATCCCGGAATACGGGGCAGTAGGAATAAGTGAGGAGGAAGCGAAGAAGCAAGGTATAAATCTAAAGAAGGGGAAATTCCCGATGATGGCAAATGGAAGGGCACTGTCCCTTGATGAGAAAAATGGTATGGTAAAGGTAATATCGGATGAAAGGAATAAGATACTTGGAGTCCAGATTTTGGGTCCAAATGCGTCTGAGATGATATCTGAGGCTGCTCTGGCAATGGAAAAAGGGGGAAGGGCGGAAGATATAGCAAATACAGTTCATGTCCATCCTACTACCTCCGAGTCCCTCATGGAGGCATCAATGGGCCTTCTTGGGAAAGCAATTCATATATTGAACAGGTGAAAATACACACAAAATTTCAGATACCAGAGTATTTTAGAAAGATAGAAAATCCCTCTGATGAAGAGTTTGTGATCGGGGAGTCCTGTGAGGAGCTCAGAAGATATCCATGGGCAAGGAAAATTCTTGTCCTGAAAGAAAGAGGTTTCCTTGAGGCAGGGAAATGCACTGCTGATTTTTACGCAAGGAATCTTTTAGAGGCATATCTTTGGATACGCTTACAGCTCTCGTAATTTCTGCCATAGACCCTCTAAACGGTGCAGGATTTACCCTTGACCTTGAAGTCCTTGAAATTCTTGGGATAAAAGCCATGGGAATTCCCACCGCGGTAATTCCTCAGATTCCTGAGGGTGCAATTTCCATAAAGAAGTTTGGTAGAGGAATCCTCTTGGAAACCTTAGAGTCAATACTCAGCTTTGAAAAACCCTCGGGGTTAAAAGTGAGCATAATGGGGAGATTCATCTCGGAAGTTCCAAAGATTGCAAAGGATATAAAGGGTCCAAAGGTTCTTGATCCCATAATAGAACCAGGGAAAATGAGAGTGATCAGCAAGAAGGAAATAAAAAAACTCAGGAAGATGATTCCCTTTTTTGATTACATAACCCCAAATTTACCTGAAGCAGAGGAGATACTTGAGGAGAAAATAAAAGACCCTGGGAGGACATGTGAAAAAATGAGCTTGGTCTTCGGTGTAAAAGTTTACCTGAAGGGAGGACATACCCAATCAAAAATAGACTATTTCTGCACAGGAAGAGAGACAGTTGAAATGAAACCATCAAGGATATTTCCCTACGAAGTTCATGGTACGGGATGTTTTTTTTCTTCTGCCCTCCTGGGATTTTTGATGAAGGGAAATACATCAATTGATGCCGTCTCCAGAGCTAAGGAACTCCTTGAAGTTGCTTACAGTACAGTGCTAAGAACAGGAAGGGGGAAAAGGATGCTCCAGCTTCAAAGTCTTATAAAGAGAAACTCTGACAGAGATTGAAAGGAAATAATAGCGCCCCCCGAAGGGGGCGCTGAGATGGTGGGAGTTTTGAGAATTAGTTATGAGGAGGTTTTTTATCATTATATCACAAAATGCAAACCCTCAAAAATTCATTTCAACGGAAATGTTCTTGCCCAGTTTCCAAAAATTTCTTCGGGAGAACCAGCAGCCTTTAGAATTTCTATATAAAGGTCAAGAGAATTTTTGGGCTCTTCTGTTACTTTATATCCGAGGGTAGAAATTGGAATTGGATAATCACTCCCAAAAAACAATCTTCCTGCGGGAATTCCATCTATAATCCTCTTTATATAGGGAATTCTTGTTGGGGTAGCAAGGGCCGATATGTCTGCGTAAAGGTTCCATCCCTGTTTTTCCCTTTCATTGAACATCTGGAGCAAATGCTCAAAATGTTTCTTGTATGACTGGTCAAATATCCAGAAATAAGGGGTAGCACAATGAGCTGCTATAAGAGTAACCCCAAGGTCAAGGGCAGGCTTAAGAAAAATTGGGTCATTGTATTTATTGTAGCTCTCATCGCTGGTTGGTATTGCGTATTCAGGGCCTGTATGGGCAAGAACAGG
>WFSJ01000007.1 GCA_015486055.1 Acidobacteriota bacterium | reverse complement strand
TCTAAAGCCAGAGTCTACGGCAATATCCAGAAAGAGTTTCCCCCTCGTGAGTAACCTTTCCCTTTTACCCGTAAAGGAAAGATCAAAGAGCTTTTCTTTCTTATTCTGGTAATAGCTTATGGTAGTTCCACCGAGAATTATAGAATAAAGGGTCTTTGTAGCAGCTTTGGTATAGGGCGAATTGAAGTTTAAAAATGTAATCCCCACACCTATTCCCGAAAAGGTTATTCCAGGCCCATATGTGTAATAAGGAATAAACCTGAAGTCAACCTTTGGAGTCCCCTCGGTAAAATTACCCTGGGTATGGAAGAAGGAAAGCCCACCTCCTAATTTTAAGAATGCATCCACCTCTGAGTGACCATAAATTGAAAATGAAAGCAGGGTAAACAAAACCAAAATTGATAATTCTTTCTTCATCTTGCACCTCCATTTAAATTTTAGCCCGCGATGACACAAATGTCAAAATCGCAATTAGCTTTCCAGTAATTTTATTCAACGCCTTTTCATCAACTTCTTAAAGGTTCCCTCCACAGATAGAATTCCTCCTGTTCCAACTTTAAACTCCATTCTACCTCCATTTATGTGAATCTGCCTCCATTCCCCTAAAAAATTCAGGTACCTTTCGGAATAAAGCCTTCCAGGAATGTTCAGCCTCAGGGAAATTTTCCTGGGTAAGGGAACGGAATTTTCAGCATCTACACCTGTGTAATTTATAAAATGAAATTCAACTCCATTCTTCTCTTTCCATGGGATTATGCTTACGGTTTCAGGAGCATCTGTTGTAAAAAGGGGAGTTATCCTGGCCCTTGAAAAAACATTACTAATAAAGGTTTTCCTCTCTTCTTCTGCTCCCTCTCTATCTGTCCTGCCTCCTTCAGGATTCCAGGGAGCAGCTTCCCAGTAAAAATATTGTTCATGGGCTTTCGGTGAAAATACAACAAGTCCCTTTCCATATTTATTGGTGTAAACCCTATCAGAATTTACCTGACTTTCGCTGATTCCAAAGACCTCAGAAAGGGCATAATCCTCTCTCCTTTTCCCCCATCGGTCATAAAGGGATGTATCCCCTGTAGCTATGATTTTTCCTCCGCCTTTTACATACTTCTCTATAGCTTTTGCCTCCCCATCGCTCATTGCATCAAAGGAGGGGAAAATTAAGGCCTTGTAATTTTTTAGTTTTTCAGGTTTAAGTTCCCTTTCGGAAACGAATTCAAAAGGTATATGGCTTTCAAGAAGAAGCATTAACATACCATAAAGACCATCGGAATAGTTATCCAGCTCCCAATTCCCACGGCTTCTGTAATCCAGTGTTTTCTGGGAGAAAATCACTGCCACCTGAGCTAAAGGTTTAAGGGAAGGTTCGTATAGCGTCTTTTCATGGGAAGCTATCCATGAAAACAGCCTCCTTCTGAACTCAGGGGAGGGTATACCGCTCATTCCCTCGCTTCCAGAGGTATAATAATTGAATCCTGAGAGAAGAACTGTAGCGGCGTGAAGTCTTGCCAAATCCTGAGTATCCGGATATCCAGCATACACATAAGAAAGGAGCCAGGAAGGCTGATTGAAGGATATGTCAACATGTCTCCAGGAAAGAATATCGGATAGGAAGGAAAGCCAGGAATAGTATTGGACAGGTCCTTCAGTTCCTCCTTCCTCATGGGCAGTTATATCAGATACAAGTGGCATATCCAGAGGGCTCGATGCAGTTTGGGTTGCAGACACATTAAACCCTACAGAGGATTCTATTATAAGAGCAAACCCTGGATTTGTCTCCTTAAGTTTTAAATAGTATTCCCCCACAAATTCACGAATTAATCTGTATCTCCAGGCCACAAATTTAAGCCAATTTTTATCATTCCAGTGTGGAGAAATAGGAGGCGAAGAAAGGCTATAGCCTGTCTGCTTTTTGAAAATTGCTCTGGCTTGAGGGCTCACATCGGGCCACTGATTTTCCCAGTCCTCTCCATAACTACTGTTGAGAAATGGCACATCAAACCAGAGTCCATCTATTCCTGAGAGTGCAAGACGAGCTGCCTGCTTTAATGCCAGTCCTCTGTATTGAGAATTCGCAGGCGAAACCCATACATCTTCACAGGTTGAACACACCCAGAATGGCATTCCTGGATAAGTTCCATAGAATATTGCCCTTCTACCACTTATCCCCATCTGGGACCATTGAGGATGCTGTAGAGCAAGGCTTCCATTTTCCTTTCCAGGGTCTACCCTTCCGTCCTGATTCTGGTCAACTCCATAAGAGACATATTCCAGAGGGGCCACATAAATAATATAATGAACCCCTGGGTAATGAGAGTGAACATAATTGGCCCTTCGGCGGAGTTCCTCAATGTCCCCTGAAAACCATGGGTCAAAAAGGCATTTCCAATCTCCACTGGAGCAGGACCAGTCCAGGATAACATTTGCTCCATCATTTATAGCCCTATCAATCCCTCTCTCCCATGATTCCCGGCTATTTTCAGGATAATCGTAAGGGGTAGCTATGCGGGCAGTTCTCAGCCAATATGGGAGTTTATCTTTGAAAACAATGAAAGAGGGAAATCCCATCAAAAAATTCCCTGCAAGTAAAAAAACAAAAGTGGATATTCTCATAAAAAGACTAAATTTCATATTCCTACTCCATCTTTGCACTCACAGTCTGATTTCTGCCGTAAGCTTTTGCCTGATACATAAATTTATCGGCCTCCTCTATGAGCTTTTCCTTGGTAATGCTTTCTGAAGGTATCATTGCAGCAACTCCTATACTAATGGTAACTACATCATTCACGCTGGAATCAGGATGGGAGAGTTTTAAACTCATAACCTTTCGCCGAATCTCCTCAGCTATCCTCCTGGCATCTTCTGCACTGGTATCGGAAAGCACTACCACAAATTCTTCTCCCCCATATCTCGCAACAATATCTCCGGGTCGCCTCTCAAATGTTTTCAACACAGAGGCTATCTTTATAAGGCACTGGTCTCCTGCCTGGTGTCCCAAGTGATCATTGTAATTTTTGAAATAATCAATATCTATCATTAACAATGAGATAGAGTATTTATAACGCATAGCACGCATCCATTCTCTCTCTAAAAATTCTTCAAAATAACGTCGGTTTGCAACCTTGGTAAGCCCATCGGTGTTGGAAAGTTTCTCCAGCTTAGCATTGGCCTCTTTCAAATTTTGGCTCTCTATTTTATAAAGGATTGAAAGAAGGAAACCTCTACGGACGGATTTTTCAAAAAGGAAATTTCCCACCATGCCTATTATATTTGCAAAAAACAGGGTGAAAGTATTGCCTACAAGAAAGGGAAATCCGGGTTTTATTGCAAAAAAGGACAGGAGAAAATAGGCTCCGGCCACTGCCCAACCTACTGCGGTAGCATAACAGAACCTGAGCCCAATAGCCATATATGCATAAAATGTTACCAGCACCAGTCCTGCATAATATTTTTGGGAGGGATCCGCAGAAGTCATTATCAACATAGCCATTATGCTGAGCCCTATAAAAAACATCAAAAAGCTGGCAGCAAGTTGTGAGTGCTTTTCCCGCTTTACATAGAACATATAGAGCAACGTAGCAAGGATCAGCGGGCATCCAACTGCATATCGCACCACCAACATTTTTTCTAAGACTTCAGAGTAAAGCATAACATCAAGGATTCCGAAGGAGGCATATACAAAAAAAGATAAAACAAGGGAAATCCTCATTAAACTTAGTGACTGAGAGAAATAATAATCAAGAAAGACATTTTCAACTAAAGGGGAAAATTTCAAGTGGATAAAACTCCTGTTCAGTTCCTTATTAATTATTTCCCTGTCCTTTATGGAATTGAAAATGTCTAAGGATTCTTGATAACTTTTATCTTTCCTTCTCACTTCATCATTTATACAGCAAGAAATAAAAAAAATCAAATTACTAAAAGCTCTGAATTATAAAAACTGTGGCTTTTATTCTTCATTCTTATTGGGAAATTGTAAAAGCTCGGAAGGAGGTTCAAAGCCAAGAAAGCTTATCCTCTATTTCCTCCTTGAATTTTTCCTTTAAATTTTTCTTCCTCCTTGGCTTCAGCTTTCTACTGGTTAATTTTCTATATATCCACTCGGCTATAAAAGAAAATACTAATACAAAAGCAAGGGTTATTAAAGTAACAGGGGAATGTCTCAATAAATAGAAGACCAAAACAACAAATGAAGCGAGGCAACCTATGATCGAGAGCCAGATTATGTAAGGACTTGCTTCGGTTTCTTTATATAAACGGAGATGCCCGACATTTACCGCTGCATAGATTAAGAGAAAGGCAGCACTTCCCATCATAGCTATTCCTGCAAGGTCAAATAGGTTGGTAAAAAATATTACCAGACCAGCGGTAATAAAAAGCCCTTCTATCCCCCTTCCCCATACTTTTCTTTCAAAAATCTCCGGCAATTCTCCCTCTTTTGCAATCATATAGCTAACATTAGCTCCTCCGTAAAGGGTGGCATTTATTGCAGAGGAAGTTGAGAAGAGAGCTGCAATTGCTATTATTTTAAACCCTACCAATCCAAGGAATGGCTTTGCTGCCTCAGCCATGGCATAGTCCTTTGCTCGTATAATTTCCTTCACAGGAAGATTGCCTACAACAGCAAGAGATACGCTAATATATATTCCAATTACAATAAGAACACTCATGTAAAGTGCTTTTGGAAGAGTCTTATAAGGGTTTTTCATGTCCTCTGCTGCATTTGTTATCAATCCAAAGCCTTCGTAGGCAAGAAAAACTACTGCTGCAGCAAAAAACATATTGTCCACATGAGGCCATTTTACCGTGGACAAAAGTGCAGGTTTTACAAAGAAAAAGCCTATAATTGAAAATAAAAAGAGAATTCCTACTTTTATAGCCACTATAAAAAGCTCTGAACTTCCCACCGCCTTTGCTCCTATGAAGTTAACAGCAGTGAAAAGAAGCACTATTCCTGTTGCGAAAATGTTTATCCAGTAATGGGGAGCGCTGGGGAAAAATGTTAATGCGTAGGCTGCAAATGCCCTTGCGTAAAGGGCCAAGGCGAAGACATACCCTATCCAGAGAAGGATATTGAAGCCCCCGCTTAAGACATTGTCTCCGAATCCCCTTACGAGAAATTCAACAGGCCCTCCTGCAGAGGGAAATTTAACACCGAGTTTTGCATATGAATAAGTGCTGAAAAGGGCCACTATACCTGCAATGAGGAATGAAATGTAAACAGCATTTCCTGCTATCTGCCCGGCTGTGCCAAGGATAGAAAAAATCCCTGCTCCAACCATTCCTCCAATGCCTATTGAAATTGCAGCCCAAAGTCCAATTTTTTTACCATTACTCATTGGAGCATCTCTTTCCTGAAAAGGTTTTCATAAAAAAATTATACGTTAATTTCCCCTTTTTCCCAAACAAATCTTCTACTGCACAGGACTTGGTAAAAAGCTTTGCTGTTCAATCGGAAATTTGAGAGAATCTCAGATTTATATATAACGTCTCACATTCGCTTTGTATTTTAGCCATTTATCCTTGAATCTCTGCTCAAGGAAATTCTCCTCAGCCAGAATTATCTTATGGTGCACAGCTATACCAAGCAATGAGAAAAATAAGTTGAAAGGATTTAGAGCATACATACAGGATGCTATGCTTATCAAATAAAACCCTAAATACATCGGATTTCTGCTGATTCTATAAAGCCCTTTAGTCCTGAATGTGGTTTTTTCCTTAGGCAATCCGAACCTATCGGACATTCCAAGATGGTAATAGGAAAGAATTGAAAAAATGATGCCGAGGACAAATAGCAAAGTAGCGAACCACAAAAGATAAGATGGGAGTTTAACCGATGCCACATTGAGTTTCGCCGCCTGGGCAAAGAGAAAAGCCCAGGAAAGACCCATTGAAGTTTTACCTATAAAGTATAATATCGAATTGATAGGAGGGATTCCTAAAAAATCCTTCTTCTCTGTTTTCATTTTAATCCCTTTGTAGAGCATTATCAGAAAGAAAATAATAAACAGCAATAATATTATTAAGTTATGCATAAATATCCTCCGGAATTTTATTTTAGTTTTATCGCCTCAGGCTTCAAAATTATTTCTTACTGGAAACAACAGCTGAACAAACTGAAAATTACAATAGAGGATCTTCCGAAAACGAAGGTAGGTAGAGACGCCATTTATCAAAATCATTGATGATCAATGTGTATTTCTCGTATTTCACCTTGCCCTTGCGAAGAAGTTTTTTGTCCACTCCTGATAGGGGCACTTCAAAAAGGAGCTTTCCTCTGGAGTAAACAGAAATGCTTTCGGACTTGAGGCAGGCACAGCAACTGTTTATATTATTCCTGAAGGTGGTCTTCTCCTGGAGGGTGGACATAGAAGAGCATATCAAGGCATCAATTTCCGTGGGGCAGCGGCCATAGCTTTTGAAAACCATGATCATTATCAGAAGGAGAAGAAGAAAAATGCCACCCACTAAAATAAAAATGATTTTCTCACTCTGCATAAAGGTTATGGGTATCTGGCGGTCCGTCCTTAAAATCTCCTCCTTGGCTTCATCCGAAATAGATTTATCTTTTATTCTTAAATTTATCAAAAAATTGTCTACCACTTTTTTATATTTCTTCATTGTGGAAGAGGCGACAGTATCAATCCAGAAGATCCTGTTTTTGGTTCTGAAAAGCACTAATATTTTATATCCTTTCCTCCTTTTCTTTAAAAAATATTTTCCTCCCTGGAAAAGAGGTAAACTGAATTCATATCTGTAGTCTTTAATCTTTGACAAAAGAACTGAATATATCAGGTCTGGATGGTCTACCCTTTCCCAGAGCACTCTGAAAAGTGATAAATTCCCCTTAAAGGTCCATCCTTCCCACTTTGCCTTTTTGTATTTCTTCTCTACCCACTGAGGAACAACAGAGGAAATATCACCTGCCCTGAACTCTCTGTAAGCCACAGGTCTACCAATGCCAAAATACAAGCCTGCCAGAGTAAGAATCCCGACAAGAACTGCTAACAGAAATACTTTCTTCCAGTCCACAATTCTACCTCCGAAAGAGAATTTGAGCTCAGGTTTCAACTTTTGACATTCAAATGTTCCAATTTTGCCCTCAAACTTTTCGCGATATTACTTGCTTACCTGTTTTCTCTCATCTCCCCATTGCAAATCCCTTTAGTCCGAATAAAAGGAACCAAGCAGCTCCTCACCTTGCCGAAGATAGGGACAATCATTCAACGGAAAACTTAAAAACCTTTGTAAAAAAGGTGCTTCTCAGCCGATCATTAATAGTTATCTCAAAAGTATATTTTCCCTTGGGAATGTGCGTAATACTGTTGGTAAAATAGACAGGAATTACAGGAGAAAAAAATCCATTGTGAAAATTTATCCAGTCCTTTCTCCCAATGAGAACTTTCCCTTTTTCGTTCAAAAGCCTTGCATCTTCGGTAAGCCACACAAAATAACGCCCCTTCTCTTTCTTTACCATATAGTTAACTGGCTCAAAATAAAGAAGAAGCGGTTCCCCTCCTCTCAGCACATTTTCAGTCTTAGCCTCAAACATTTGAAACCCGTGAATACTCTTGCAGAGTGAGAGGTTTTTTACGCCGAGCCTGCCGCTGTTTCTTATCTCCATTATCGCTTCTTCCAGAGCCTTTACCGCTTCCTCTGGCCTGCCATTCTCAAATGCCCTTTTCCCCTGGAGAATCAGGTCTGTAACATTATTCCCTCCTGAGGGGAAAAGCATGCCAAAACCAATCAATAAAGCCAAAACAACCAGAACCTTTCTTTTCATGGTCAACTCCTTTTTTTCTTAATTTTATCATATAGGAAAGAAAAGATAAACAAAAGCCCTGGAAAAACTTCATATTAATATTGCTTTTCATTAATTTTTATAATGTAATATTTATGTAACAATTAATAACAATCTAAAAAGAGGTTAGCATAACCCGTTTTTTGAAATAAAAAAGCTGGAGAAGTATCAGAACACGAATGCCCAATTTCTACATCTCAGACTATGAGAATTCTAACTTCTCAGTTCTCACTTGCACCTTTCTGTGTGAACGGGAACGAGTTGTTATTTTGATAGAGTATTGATCATCTTTGAAAGAATTGCTCTTATGTGCTCCAAAGTATCAACTTGCGATGCATATTCTTCTTCTGTAACATAACCAAGCATCTTAAGCTTTTCATACCAGTCTATACTTTCTGCTGTTGACCCTCTTGAGATATACAAAAAGTGAATATACTCCTTGCCTCTTTTTCTACCATATCCCTCGGCTATATTTGCTGAGATAGACGATATACTTCTTATCAGTTGATCCGATATTATCTTTGCTACAAAATTTTTAGGAAACTTCTCTATATCAGTTACAGCCTCTTGAAAGCATTTCAATGCTAATTGATAAACTTTCAAATCCTTAAAATCTTTCATTTTTTCACCTCCTTACTGTCATTCCCGCTCCCGCTTCCCGTTCCCTCCAGCACATAGTGCTGGGTTGTTTCAATTCCTCATAGTTAGGCGTAATATAAGTGGGAAGTAAGAAGTAGGAAGTGGGAAGTAGGAAACTAATCCTTTCTTTTTCGTACAGTAGATACGCTCTTGCCTAAAATATTTCTTATCTCCACAGATTCCGGTAAAATAGCGTCAATGCTTTTGTCAGTAACTATACCCGAATCTTTGAGTAATCTTAGCCATAAATTGGTTTCTCGTGCCTCCTTAAAGGATATGCTTATTTTATAAGCGAAATCTTCTTTACTAAATGCAGCCTTGGCTTCTTCATAATTTGCTGTAACAGATGTGCCTGCTCTTAAAAGTTGTTTTCCAATCTCTTGCGCAACCATCTCCTTTGGCAATGCACGTACCAAACTGATAATTTCCAATGCAAAATCATATAATCTCTTTGCAATGCTATTTTTCACTTTTAACCTCCTTCTTTACTTCTAACTTCTCAGTTCTTACTTCTCACTTGCACACTCTGGTGTGCTTTGTTTCAATTCCTCATAGTTAGGCTCTAAATTGACACCCGAACCAACCCATTCGGTTTTGCCCCGAAATTTCAATTCCTCATAGTTAGGCTCTAAATTTAAAGCTTTGTTCCATTTTGCCCCCTTGGAAAACGGTTTCAATTCCTCATAGTTAGGCTCTAAATATGGGAAAAACCCCTCTCGTATTCCGCATTGAGGAGCGGTTTCAATTCCTCATAGTTAGGCGTAATATAAGTGGGAAGTAAGAAGTAGGAAGTGGGAAGTAGGAAACTAATGTTCAATTATGTTTTGTCCGTATCTTTTTAATCTTTTACTTCTAACTTCTCAGTTCTCACTTCTCACTTGCACACTCTGGTGTG
>WFSJ01000006.1 GCA_015486055.1 Acidobacteriota bacterium | reverse complement strand
CTTGGGTCTGTAAGGTTCCTTGCGTGATATACAGGGCTGAGCACAAAAAGGTCCTCTAAAACCTCAAGATAGGAAGAAACAGTATTATGGGAGCCTATTGAAGTTTCCCTCGCTATCATTAATGAATCTATAGGCTCAAGTTTTTTTTGAACTATTGTATAGATAATCTCTTTAAGATAGGCTTCTCTTTTCCCTGCCTTGGATATGTCCCCCATAAGAGCCTGAAGATAGGTAAAATAAGCGGCAGGTGAAATCTCTCCTTTTCCCAGAAACTCATTAATACTGAGTGGAAATCCTCCTGTGAGAAGAAATTTTTCCAGAAGGGTTTTAAGCTTCCTTGAATAATAGGAAAGTTTTTTAGAAGCTTGATAAATTGAAATCGGAGTCAGCTCAGGAGAAGGAAGAGATATTTGAGGGGAAAGGTTCTGGACAAATTCATTTAAAGTGAGGGGATACATCTGCAGGTCAGCTTTGTGTGGAAGCTTTCCCCTTCTTCCAGGGAGTCTTTCTGACCCTTTTCTCAATTCTAACGATGAAGAACCCGTTATTACCACAAAACAGTTCCTTATTATCCCAAGGTCGTAAGCTTTCTTTATGCCAACAGCCCAGTTTTCTGTGTATGTGGCTTCATCTATAAAGATAAAAAAGGGCTTTTCCCCCAACTCAGAAGCGAAATCATCAAAGGTCAAAAGCAAAGAGAAAAGCTCCTCCTCGTCTTTTATTCCTCCTATATCAAGAGCAAAGTAAAAGGTTCTTTTCGGCTCTATTCCATTTTTTAGGAGGTTTGCCAAAAGTCTTTTCAGGAGTGTGGTTTTACCTATCTGCCTCGGGCCTCTCAAAATGTAAAGTCTTTCCCCTTCCAGTTTTATCTTCTCCTCAACCGAATGCTTCAGCACTATCTTGGCCCTCTGCAAATCCTTAAAGACCTGGTCGGCGAAAAACTCCTCCACAGAGTCCCATTGTGGGTTTTGTAACCTAAGTCTTGAAAGTTCCATAAAAGAATTATAGCAAAAAGCCTTTTTTTGTCAATACATTGACATAAAAAAGCAATTTTGTGTCAATCTACTGACAGAAAACAATATGCAGAAAATAGGCTCGTCCTTTACATGGAGCGGGGATTTCCCTTTCTCAAGTGTTATAATATAATTATAATGATGAGTTTAAGGAGGTTGAAATTGAAACATAAAGTCATTCAAAAAATACCCCTCAGAATTCATAGAACCCCCCTGAAATCGAAGAAAAAAGAAAAAACATATAAAACTATACCCCCCGAAAAAAATGCTCTAAAAACGCAAATAAATGCGTTTTTCCAGAACGGAATCAGGGTTATACCCGCTCTAATTCTTGCTTCAGGCCTTGTTGTTTTTCCTGCTTTTGGAAGAACTCCCCGTATAGCTTTTCCTGCACAGGGGCTCACAATCCCCATAAAGAAAGATAAGCCCGCTGCTTTTAAGGTTCTCTCACACATAGCCCTTTCAGCAGGGACTGCTGGTACCTGGGGAGCAACAAACGGTGCAACCCTCTTTGTAAAAAAGGATGCGCAGGTTCTTTATACTGGAACCAATCCCTCAAGAGAATTCGACACGACAGAGGGATGGAAGAGTAATTACAGGACATTTTCAGGGTTCCTGGGGGTGAAGTTTAACTGGTTTGCCCTTGGAGGAGAGTTTGAGTCTTTCACGATGGTGCCCAAAGAGGACCGCTTCACAATGGAAAATACCAAGTACGGGATAGCAGTCTCCCTTCCAACTGTTGATATAAAAGGGACTGTCTTTTCCCTAAGAGGAGAAGTGAGGATAGCACCTAACGGACCTCTTTCTCCCTACATTGCACTGAGCTATCCAGTCGCCCACAGCCTTAAATCCCAGGGCTACAACTCTGACCCTGAACCAAAGGAAGTGAAAAACGAAGCATGGACAATATACGGAGTAAATGTTACCCCTTACAAGAACATGAAAATCCCCGCAGCTTTTTCCCCTGCCTTTGAGCTTGGATTTGGTATAAGACTTAAAGGGAGCCTGAGATTGAGGATTTCTGCAAAGTATAGAAGGCTGGACTGGAACCTGTTTTACCACAAGCATCAGGATGAGGTAATCCTTATAGGGGCGAATGTTTCGATATAGGGCTTGCCATGAAGAAGGAAATGTTATACAATATTTAGGAGCATAATATATGCACATAATAAGGGGGATGATATGAGATTAACAATTCATTTACCGGAAAACCTTGGAGAGGAACTGAGGGAAGCAGCAAGGAGTAGAAGAAAGTCCTTATCCTCTCTTGCTGCGGAAGCTATCAGGTTTTACATAAGGGAAGAAAGAAAAAGAAGGGCGATAGATTTAATGCTTGCTCTCGCAGGGAAAGGAAACGTTGCACCTGACACCCTTGATGAACTCGACAGGATGAGGAAAGAGGATGAAAATAGGTTTTGACACAGGCTTTTTTGTTCTCCTCTCTAAGGGGAACGAAAGGGCAATAAAGCTTCTTTCCAGCTTGGAAAAGCCAGACAGAACAGGAGTAATATCAGCTCTTACTATTTTCGAGCTAAAAAGACTGATGCTCATGGGAAAGATAGAGAAAAAGATAATAGAAACCTATATCAGTCAGATACCCGGGGTTTTCAGGGTGATGTGGATAGAAGATATAGGAACGCTGGATAAAGCAGCAAAACTTTCCATTGGAGCAGGGCTTTCTTCCTTAGACGCTCTTATCCTTGCATCCCTTCTCGAAGCAGAAGTCGAGAAAATATACACAACAGACAGGGATTTTGAAGCCTATAACAAAAAAGGGGTGGAAGTAATAAATCTCAGGAGGTAGCACATGAGAAAAACAGCCTTTATAACAGCGTTTCTGGGACTTCTTGCATTTGCCTTCTCAAGGGAGCTTCCCAGAGACGTTAAAGAATACATGGCAAAAGGGATATTCCAGAGAGCAGAGGTTTCCTCTGGATGGACAGCAGCCTCAAGGGCCCCGCTGGACTTTGT
>WFSJ01000005.1 GCA_015486055.1 Acidobacteriota bacterium | reverse complement strand
GTTGTTAGCTTTGAGATAAAATGCTCTGCAGGGACCTATGTTAGATCCATTGCTCAGGATCTTGGCCAAAAACTCGGTGTGGGAGGATATCTTGAATATCTTAAAAGGCTAAAAAGCGGAGAGTTTTCCATTGAAGATTCTCATACCCTTGAAGAGATAGAGAAATACGCAGTAGAGGGAAAACTTGATGAAATAATTATTCCCCTTAAGAATGTACTCAAGGAATATCCGATTGTTTATCTAAGGGAGGAGGGTGTAGAGAGAGCAAGGCATGGGAATTTCATCCCCCTTAGGTTAGTTGGCGGAAAAGAAGGAGGGAAAAGGAGCGATTATTATAGGATGATGGACTTCAAATCAGAATTCATAGGGATAGGCAAACCAGGTAAATATGAGGGTGGACTTGGGATAAGGCCTATTTTGGTGATAGGAGATGCCTAAGGAAGGCTTTAAATCAAGATGGGGCTTCATAATAGCAAGTTTGGGAATGGCAATAGGCACAGGGAACATCTGGAGATTTCCCAGGGTCGTTTCCCAGAACGGAGGAGGCGTATTCATTATTCCATGGATTCTTGCCCTCTTTGTTTGGTCCCTTCCTCTGATTTTTCTCGAATATTCTATGGGTGTGAGACATAGGAAAGGAGTCGTATCAACTTTTCAAGAAATTTTTTCCGAACGAAATGGATGGGTAGGAGGTTTTATAGCTGCTGTGACTGGAGGAATAATGTTCTATTACTCCGTGGTTACGGGATGGGCGCTTTTTTATACCCTTGCATCTGTGGCTACCCCATCAAAAATGTTCAATTCAGAGGTCTTCTGGAATTCTTTCCAAGCGTCTCATTTATCTCTGCTTTTTCATCTTCTTGCTATCTTTACCGTGGCTTTTATACTTTCAAAAGGAGTGTCAGGGGGAATAGAGAAAGCAACAAGGATTATGATTCCATCTCTTTTCTTTTTACTAATTCTTTCAGCTATAAGGGCAGTGACTCTTCCAGGGGGAATAAAAGGGCTTGATTTTCTCTTTTATCCGAATTTTCATAAACTCCTAAACTACAGAGTTTGGCTTGAGGCCTTGAGTCAGTCAGCATGGTCAACAGGAGCAGGATGGGGGTTGATTCTAACTTATGCTGTCTATACTAAAAAGAGGGAGGATGGATTTACAAACAGCACAGTTGTAGTGTTTGGAAATAATTCAGCATCGATACTTGCCGCTATAGTAGTTGTTTCAACCATATTCGCCTTTTATCCAGATCCCATAAAGGCGAATTCTATTCTCTCTTCAGGAAACGCAGGGTTGACTTTTATCTGGATTCCAAAACTTTTCTCAGCGGTTCCATTTAGCTGGCTTTTTTCCTTTCTTTTCTTCTCCGCCCTTTCCCTTGCAGCTCTTTCATCCCTCATTTCCCTCATGGAACTTGAGGTTCGAGTTGTAATGGACTTTGGCCTGACTAGACTTAAAGCTGTGGTTCTCATTGGTTTCGTAGGCTTTATTTTCGGGATTCCCTCTGCCTTCAGTGTAAATTTTCTGAACAATCAGGATTGGGTTTGGGGGCTCGCTCTCCTTGTAAACGGCGTGATATTTTCAGCTGCGCTCTGGAAAATAAAAGACAAATTCAAGGAATATGTAAGAGGATGCACGAGATACAGGGTGGAGAAATATATAAAGTTCATAGTTATGTATATAGTTCCTGTTGAATTCGCTCTCCTGATTTTGTGGTGGTTTTCCTCAGTAATGAAAGGTAAATGGTATAACCCATTTTCTACATATTCTCCGGCTACAGTTATACTACAGTGGTTAGCAGTGGCTTTAATTCTTATCTTAGTTTTTTCCAGAACTTACAGGAGGAAAGATGAAAACTGAATCCATAATATTTATGCTTATTGTATTTCTGATCTGCTTTGGTGGATTTGCTTATTCAGTATTCCTTCACTCGAGGGGTGAGTAAGGCTTGAATTTCAACTAGAAGGAGTTTAAAATTTTAGTATGAGGTTTTCTAAAAAACAGATAGCTCATCTTTCAATGACGATTGTTCGTCAACTCATTAAAGAGGGAAGGACCATACTTGAAGATAAAAATAGATTGATAGAGGATATTGAGGCTGTGATAACTGAGGAGTTTATGCGTGAAGATGAACTGGATGAGGAGACAAAAAAAATTTTGAGTGACCACATTGATGAGATAAGAAGATCCAATATAGAATACAATGAAATATTCCGTAAGGTAAGAAAAAAACTTGCTAAGGAAAAGGGGATGGTCCTTTGAGTATAAGACTTTCTAGGGCAAAGATCAACAGGATTGCAGATATAGTAATAGAGCTTCTCAATAATGCGGATTATGTGGATTTCCCTACTGATGTTGATGCTCCCAAGCTGAGGGTAACTATAAAAAGGGCTGTGGAAAAGGAACTCGAGCTTTACCAGGATATAGAAGACAAGGTGCGCCAGAAGATAACCTCTCAGAAGAAGCACATAGAGGAAGGGAGCAGAGAATGGGATATTCTTTTCAGAAAGTATTACAACGAGGAAATATCCAAGCTTGATAAAATCTTAGAGTAGATGACATCTGGAGAAATGTCCATTTCCCCTGTTTTTTAGAGAAGGGATTTTCTCCCTGCATATTCTCTTTGCATAGGGGCATTTTTTGTAAAAGGGGCAGGCTCCTTCTTCTTGCCTGAGAACCGATTCTCCTCCCATAAGATATTGGGTATAAGGATTTGGGGCGGAAATTATATCTTCAACCTCTCCTTTCTCCATTATCATTCCATTGGATATGATTATAACCTTATTGCTTATGTAAAAGACTTGTGCGAGATCATGGGATATAAACATAATTCCCATGTTTTCTTTTTTTGTTAATTTTCCTAAAAGATGAAGAATCTGGACCTGAACTGTTGGATCAAGGGCAGAGGTTGGCTCGTCTGCTATGATAAAGGAAGGCTTAAGAGCGAGGGCTCTGGCTATGGCAATCCTCTGGAGCTGTCCACCACTAAGCTGAGTAGGATAAGTCTTAATCAATTGGGAGGGGAGGGAAAGTGAAGAAAGTAGGCGAGAGATTTCTCCAGGCTTAATCCTTTCCCCATGAATTAAAAATGGTTCTTCAAGAAGAAATTTCATGCTTTTCTTTGGATCAAGGGCTCTTGATGGGTTTTGAAATATTCCCTGGATAATTCTTGAGAATTCTTTTCTTGAAAAATTTACGGATTTTCTTTCCCCTATTAAGTATTCACCCTTATCAAAAGGTGTTAGCCTTAAAATTATTGAAGCAATTGTTGATTTGCCGGAACCTGACTCCCCAACAAGCCCCAAAGTTTCACCCTTTTTGAGTTTCATATTGAAATCCATTATGGCAAATTTACGAAAGCTTTTGTAAATTCCTCTTAGCTCAAGAAACATTCCAGCACCTCAATTTTGAGCTATTTATTTTTCTTAAGGGTGGTAGCTCCCTGCACCTTTCGTTCTCAAGCTGGCATCTTTCCCTAAAAGGACACCCCTCAGGGAGTTGTGAAGGATGGGGAGAGAATCCTTTTGCGGGTTTTAATTTCTTTCCCCTCTTTACTATAGATCCCAGAAGAAGCTTTGAATATGGATGAAAAAATTTTCCTTCGGTCTCCTCCATTACATAGCCAGAATATAAGACTAGAAAATCTTCCCCAAGCTCAAGAGCCTCCTCAGCAAAATGGGTTATATAGATCACATATCTATCCCTTGAAATTTTCTTCAGAAGCTTGGAAATCCCTTTCCTTAAAGGTGGATCGAGCGCAGAAGTGGGTTCATCTGCTATTATAATTTCAGGTTCAAGACATGAAACAGAGGCTATAGCTGCTCTTTGAAGCATTCCCCCGCTCAGCTGGTAAGGAAAATAATTGTAGAATTTTTCAGGGAAATTCACCTTATTGAGCCAGAATAAAGCTCTTTTTTCCGATTCGTTCCCTCTCAGGAAGAGATGGTATTTCAGAACTTCCTTTATTGAGGATAGGATTTTTTTACGAGGGTCAAAGAATGAATAAGGATCCTGAAAAACAATTCCTGCTTTTTTACCCCTCCAGCTCTTTTCATCTGGTGGAAAATATTCCTTACCATCTAAAAACAAACTCCCCCTTGCCCTTGTGTTTTCCTTGAGTATTCCTCCAATGAAAAGCCCGAGGGTTGATTTTCCCCCTCCTGACTCTCCGAGAATTATTTTTAATTTTCCCCTTTCAGCTTTCAGTTCTATGTTTCTAAGAATTGGGAAATCTTCTGTTTCAATCCAGAGATTTTTTATTTCAAGCATTTTGGAAATTTTATTTGATTTTCCATATGTTTTCAAAATATAATGTCTAAAAGGAGGTTATAAATGACCAGAAAACTAATCAGTCCAAGCCTTGATGAAAAGAGGTTCAAAGAGAGAGGGGATAAAAGGAAAAGGCCTTCCTATGAAACCCATGCAGAGAATTATTATTATCTTAAACAGATGAGCTCAAAAAGACCTATGATCATAGCCCTTGTAGACGGGGAGATAATAAGAGGGAGAATAGAATGGTATGACAGAGATGTAATAAAGGTTAATAGGATCGGTGAGCCAAATCTTGTCATTTTCAAACATGCTATAAAATACATTTTGAAGGATGAAACCTCAGAATTAAGATGATAATTATAACCACAGGGGACCCTGGTGGAATAGGTCCTGAGGTAGTTGTAAAATCTCTTGAAGGAGTAGGCAGGAGAAATTTAATAATAGGCTCAAAAAAAATCCTTGAAGATTATGGAAAGATGCTTGACCTCAAGGGATGGATGAAAAATGAGGTTTTCGATCCCTTCCCGGGTGTAAAAATATCCATTGGCAAATCTCATGGAGGACTTTCCTTCTCTTATTTTGAGAAAGCAATAAAACTTGTGAAGGATGGGGAATACAGTGGTATCGTTACGGGTCCTATAAGCAAAGAAGCGTGGGTGAATGATGGGATAAATTTCCTTGGTCACACAGATTTTTTGGAAAGTATTTACAAAAATCTGATAATGGCTTTCTGGTCTGAAAGGATGAAAGTAGCCCTTTTTACTCATCATCTTTCCCTTAAAGATGCCCTTTCAAAGATAAACAGAGCTTCTTTTGAAGAATTTTTAATCAGGTTAAGGGCTGAACTTGAGAAATATTTTCCCGGGGAAGAAATGATATCTTCTTCAGTGAATCCTCACGCGGGAGAAAATGGAGAAATGGGAAAGGAAGAAGAGGAAATTCTAAAACCTATTCTCAGTAAATTTGAAATACAAGGTCCATTTCCCTCAGACACCGTATTTCTTAAAGGGGAAAGGGAGAAGAAATGGATTATCGCATTTTTTCATGACATTGGTCTTGCCCCTTTTAAACTTTTACATTTTGGTGATGGAGCCGAGATAACATTTGGCCTTCCATGGGTAAGAACTTCTCCTTCCCACGGTACTGCCTTTGAGATTGCAGGGAAAGGAATCGCATCCGAGGGGAGTATGGAGAAAGCTATTGAACTTGCCCTGAGACTTACGCAGCTTTAAAACTTATATTTTTTAAGCTCTGCCATCATTTCCCTTTCTATGTCCTTTTCCTTTAATTTCTGTTTTTTCTCATAGGATTTTCTCCCCTTTGCTACTGCTATTTCTACTTTGACTTTACCCTTATTATTGATGTATATCTTTAGAGGAATGACTGTAAGCCTTTTTTCCCTGATCTTTCCTATTATCCTGTTTATTTCCCTTCTGTGGAGGAGAAGTTTCTTATCCCTGAGGGGATCGTGGTTGAATATATTTCCCTGTTTGTAAGGACTAATATAAGTTCCTACAAGGAAAAGTTCTCCATTTTTAGTTCTCACGAAGCTGTCATTTATATTTATCCTGCCGTTTCTTATGGATTTTACCTCAGTTCCTTTGAGCTCTATTCCTGCCTCATAGGTTTCGAGGATTTCATAGTCTCTTTTAGCTTTTCTGTTGGTTGCCGCTATTTTCATTTGTTTTTTTAGCCTCCACCTCAATTATTGAGTTTCTTATCATTTTTTTTATTCTGAAATTCCAACCAGAATGCTCAAAGCTGTCTCCTTCTTCGGGTACTCTTTCCATAATTTTGAAAACAAAGCCTGCAAAAGTAGAGTAATTCTCTCTTGGTATAGAAATTCCAAGGGTTTCCTGGACCTCATCTATTTCTGCGTCCCCATCTATAATGAAGAATCCCTCTCCTATCTCTTCTATTTTTTTCTCAGGCCTTAGAACCTCGTATTCATCCCATATTTCTCCCATCACCTCTTCAATTATATCCTCAAGCGTTATGAGTCCCCTTACACTACCAAATTCGTCTACTGCCATTGCTATATGTAGTCCAACATCTCTCATCTGCTTGAAAACATAAGAAAGTTTTGAATAAACAGGGAAAAAGCGGGGTTCCCTTACGAAGTCCTTGATATTAAATTTTCCTCCTTTATAATTTGCCATGATATCCTTTATATTTAAAAATCCTATTATCTCATCAATTCTATTTTTGTAAATTGGGTATCTTGAGAACCTGTATCTTCTGAAAATTTCCATAACCTCTTGGTAGCTTGCATTTTCATTAATTGCAGCGATTTTTATCCTCGGGATCATAGCATCTCTTACTTTCCTGTCCTCAAGCATAAAAATCCCTCTTGCCATGATAACCTCATCAGAAACCTCTTTTTTTGAAAACAACATGGCCTTTATCTCTTCCTTGTTCATTCCCCGGTAGACTTTTCCTTTTTTTAGTCCAATCAACGCCATTATACCCCTTGTTGCAACGGTGAATCCGATAGAAATTGGCTTAAATATTAAAAAGAAGAAGTTTATTGCGGGATAAGCTTTCTTACTTAATTCATCCGGATAATTTGCTGCTATGGTTTTTGGAATCATTTCAGAAAAGAGGAGGATCATCACTGTAGAGGCTATTGTAGCCCATAAGACAGCCTTTTCCCCGTTTCCCTTTATAAGGTAATCCGTAAATATGTAGGTGGTTATAGAAGCAAAGGCTGTATTGGATATGGTATTTCCTATTAAAATTGTAGAGAGGAATTCATCTATCCTTTCAAGCATTCTCCTTATACCCTTGGCTCTGGATTCTCCCTTTTCTTCTCTTACTCTCAGCCTGTATCTGTTTAATGAAAGGAATGCTGTTTCTGAGGAAGAAAATATACTACTAAGAGCGAGAAATACCAGTAAAAAAATTATAAACACCCAACTCACAAATTCATTATACAATTTTACTTGTCAAAAGTGATTCTTTCTACTATAATAATAAAGGAGGAAATTATGAGAAAAAAGGTTTTGATTGTTGATTATGATGAGAAAAACCTGAGGCAGCTTAGAGAAATTTTAAGTGACTTTAATGTTGAAGTTGAGGAAGTTCATACGGGGGCCGAGGCTTTTACCAAGTTAAAAGAAGAAAGATATTCTCTTGTTATTGCTTCTGCTATGCTTTCGGGAATAAATGGATTTGAACTTACAAGGAAATTAAGAATAGAGCTTGGTTTTTCAAAGCTTCCTGTTATATTGATATCATCAATTTACAAGGGAGCAAGGTACAGATATGAAGCTCTTCATGTTTATGGTGCTGATCATTTCTTTGAACTTCCTATTAAGGAAGATGAGTTTATAAATTCACTTAAAAATTATATTCCTGCAAAATCAGCTCCTCTTACGACAGTGAAAATGACCACTCTTAACCTTAAGGAGAAAACCCAGGTTAAGAAGTTAGAGGAGGCAACGGCATCTACTCCTCCTGCTCAGGAAAAGGGACTTTTGACTACCGAGGAGATTTTTGGCGACCTTCTAAAAGAAGTGGAGGAGGAAAAACCCAAAGAGGCACCCTTGGAAGAGAGAGAAGAAAAACCTTGGGAGGAACCGAAAAAAGAGCAAAAGAAGGAAAAGGTCAAATCACCTGAAGAGATTTTAGAGGAAGTTGCTCCTCCTGCGAAAAGAAAGAAGAAAGCAAAGTCCGAAGAAGGTTTTATAGATAAAATTCTTGAGGAAACGCTATCCGGGGTTGGGATAAGCACAAAAGAGAAACCGAAATCTGAGGAAAAGGAGAAAAAGGAAGAAGTTTTGGAGAAAGTAGAAGAAGAAAAGGGAAAAATCAAGAAAGAGGTGGAAGAAAGGAAAAAAGAAAAAATTAAGGAAGTTCCTGAGCTTGAAGAAGAGGAGAAAATTCCAGAGGAACCTTTTGGACCCTTTGAAGAGAAACAGGTTCTCGGAGAGTATATCCTTCTTGAAAAAATAAGCACAGGCGGTATGGCTGAGATTTACAAGGCGAAGAAGAAAGGAGTGGAAGGTTTTGAGAAGGTTGTAGCCTTGAAGAAAATTCTTCCCCATCTTTCAGAGGATGAGGAATTTATAACAATGTTTATAGATGAAGCAAAGGTAGCCTCCAAACTTACTCATCCGAACATAGCTCAGATATACGACCTTGGAAAGATAGATGGGGCATATTTTATTGCTATGGAATACATCCTTGGTAAGGATTTAAGAACTATTTTGAAGAAACTGAGGAAAAGAGGTAAGAAATTTGTCCCAATAGACCTTTCCTCTTACATAATTATGAAAATGTGCGAGGCTCTTGATTATGCTCACAGGAAAGTCGGGGAAAATGGGAAACCTCTCAACATAGTTCACAGAGATGTTAGCCCTCAAAATATATTAATTTCTTATGAAGGAGAGATAAAGTTAGTTGATTTTGGGGTTGCTAAAGCCTCAATAAAAGCTCATCATACAGTGGCGGGTTCATTAAAGGGGAAATTTCTCTATATGTCGCCTGAACAGGCTAAAGGTTCCAAGATTGATTACCGTTCAGATATTTTCTCACTTGGCAGTATTTATTATGAAATTCTCACAGGAATTAAAGCCTTTATAGGGGATTCAGAGGCTCAGGTGCTTGATAGAGTGAAGAATTGCAGGTTTATTCCTCCAAGCCAAGCAAGGCCTGGGATTCCTGAGGAGGCAGAGAGGATAATTCTTAAGGCAATGCAGCTGAATCCTGATAAAAGATATCAGCATGCATCAGAAATGAGGAATGATATAGAGAGATTCCTTCTCTCTTACATAGGTTCAATTCCCAATGCAAGGGATATGGCAGTTTTTATGTATTCCCTTTTTCAGGATGAGATAAAATCTACTGGGATAGAAGTTGAGATTATAAAGGAGAAGCCGAAGGAAGCTCCTGTAGTTAAAGAGTTGGAAAAGCCTGAGGAAGTGAGGAAGTCAGAGGAGGCCAAGGCAAAAGTTCCTGTAAGGAGCTTCGGTTTTGAGCCAGCCAAGGAGAAGGCAAAGCCAGTTAAGGCCAGAAAAATAGAAGAAAGAAAGGCAAAAGGTTTTCCTTCCGTGGTGTTCATTTTTGTAGTAATAATTCTCCTCATTGGCGGTGGAGGAGCCTATTATTTCACGAGGATGAGAGGAAAGGCACTGGTTATGCGACATGAAACAGCCCCTATTGAAAACACAGCAAAAGAGAATCCTCCTGCTCAGACGCAGGAAGAAGTCCAGCCCTTGAAGACCAATGTAGAAAAGGGAACCTCCCAGATCTCCGAAGAAGCTGTCAAGAAAAATCCTGTTCCTTCTGTGGCTGTGACTCCCCCTGTTAAGAAAGTCGTTCAGAAGCCGGAGAAAAGGAAGATAAAACGCAGGCCTCAGCCTAAGAAAGTTCAGGTAAAGGAAGAGAAAGGAACACAGGTAATTAAGCCCGAAACCCAGGCAAAGGAGGAAATACCAAAACCTAAACCTGCAGAAAAACCAATAGAGAAAAAACCAAAGAAAGAAATTATTAAGAAAGAACCCAAGGAGAAAGTGCCATCTGCTAAATTTGAAAAGCCGCAAATTAAGGAAGGTTCTCTTGTAGCTTTTCCATTTCTTGACCGCAAGCCTCAAGCCATAAATAAAGTAGCTCCAAGGAAGCCTTCTTTCCTGAGAAAATCGGGAGTGGTAACCTTAAGTGTGCTTATCTCCCCATACGGGGATGTTGAACAGGTAAAGGTTATTAAGAGCCTTCATCCAAGATACGATGAATCTGCTATATCAGCAGTTAAAAAATGGAAGTTTACATCTCCTATAAAATCAGGGAAAAAAGTCAGGACATGGATGGTTATAACAATAAAATTTTAAATTGGAGGTAAAAAATGGCATTACCTAAGGACCAGGAAAATTTTTACAAACAGACCCTTGAAAGTGCAAAAAAAGAGATAGGTAGGATTGACAAAGATATGGAAAGGGAAGTATCCGAGTTTAAAAAGAGAATGGCTGACCTTCAAAAGCAGAAGGAAGCTGTAAGGCAGATTTATGATGGAGCTGCTTCCATTCTTAATGTTCCAAATGAATTTGAAGAGGAGGAAGCAAAGGAGTAAGGTAATATTATCCATCCTCCAAGAGTCGGGCGATTATGTGGACAAAATGTAATGCATGCAATAGGATAGTATATAAACAGGATGTAATAGATAATCTCTATGTTTGTCCCCACTGTGGTTTTCATTTCAGACTTACTGCAAGAAAACGTCTTGAACTACTGCTCGATGAAGGCAAGTATGAAGAAATTTTTTCGAAGATAAATTCTAAGGACCCCTTGGGCTTCGTTGATAGGAAACCTTATTCTCAGAGATTGAAAGAGAGCATGGAAAAAACAGGAGAGAAAGAAGCAGTGATAATTGTCAAGGGGAAAATGGACGGAATCCCAATAGTAATGGCGGTTATGGAATACTACTTCATAGGAGGTTCCATGGGCTCAGTTGTCGGGGAGAAGATAACAAGAGCCATTGAGGTTTCCCTTCAGGAAAGATTGCCTCTTGTTATAGTTTCAGCCTCAGGTGGAGCCAGAATGATGGAAGGGATATATTCCCTAATGCAAATGGCAAAAATATCAGCAGCTCTTTCTCAGCTAGATAAGGAAGGGATTCCATACATTTCCGTTCTAACTGACCCAACAACTGGTGGGGTAACTGCTAGCTATGCTATGTTGGGAGACGCCAATATTGCAGAACCCCAGGCCCTTATAGGTTTTGCAGGACCCAGGGTGATAGAGCAAACCATAAGGCAGAAACTTCCAGAGGGATTTCAGAGATCAGAGTTTCTCCTTGAGCATGGTATGCTCGATGCCGTTGTAAAAAGGACAGAGCTTAAGGAGGTTATAGTAAGACTCATCAGGCTTTTTCTCAATCGATTCCCCAATTGAAATATTCAGAGGCACTGAGGTATTTAAAATATCTTCAGGAGTTTAGGGTAAAGCTGGGGCTTGAGAGGGTAAAGAATCTTGCAGAGAGACTTGGGAATCCTTGGAAGGACTATCATTACATAATAATAGCAGGCACAAACGGTAAAGGCTCTGTTGGGGCTTTCCTTTCCTCTATACTTTCAAGAAAATACAAGGTGGGCTTCAATTCTTCTCCGCATCTTGTCTTTCCTGAGGAGAGAATAAGAATTAATGGCCAGCCAATCGCAAGGGAAAAATTCGGCTATTACATAGGTCAGGTAGCAAAAGCTTCTGAAAAGGTAAACAGACAGTTTCCTCATCCAATTACATTCTTTGAAACCCTGACTGCAACAGCAATGCTTGTCTTTAGAGAGGAGGGGATGGATTTTGGAATATTTGAGGTCGGAATGGGAGGAAGGCTTGATGCAACAAACATTGCAGAGGCACAGGTGAGCGTTCTTACAGAGATAGCTCTTGACCACACCAAGCACTTGGGGGAAACAATAAGGGAAATAGCGAAGGAAAAATCTTTCGTTATAAAGGGCGGAAGAACCGTGATAGGAACTCGACAGAAGAGAACAAATGAAATTTTCATAAAAAGGGCGAGAGAAACAGGAGCAAAGGTGAGATTAGTATTTAAGGATAAAAATTTCAGGATAGTAAACCCGCTGAGGGAATTTCTTTACAGGGGAAAGGAAGAATACATTCTGAAGCCATCGCTATTGGGAAGTCACCAAGGAAGAAACGCAGCCGTTGCAGTTGCTACTACTGAGGAGCTCAGGGAGGAAGGATATAAAATAACAAAGGAAGACATTCTAAAGGGTATAACCTCTGCTTTCTGGCCAGGAAGACTTGAAAGCGCAGGAAACATAACAATAGATGGGGTTCACAACTGTAATGCTTCCCATGTTATAAAGGATTATCTTGAAGTCTCGGGTCCCTGGGATATTTTGGTCTTCGGGCTGCTAAGGGATAAGGATTATAAATGCATGGGTAAAAACATATTTCCATTTTTCAGGAAGATTATCCTTTCTGAGATAGAGTCAAGGAGAAAAATGCCGGCAGAGCAATTAATTCCTCTTGCCTCAAGATACGCAGATATCCATGTGAGAAGGGACCCGGTAGATGCTCTGAATCTCGCAAGAGAACTATCTGGTGGTAAGATTTTTGCGGGAGGTTCCCTCTATCTTATTGGGAGAATCAGAGCAGAGCTTTTGAAGGAGGGTCTTTTAAAAAAGATATGAGGAATATATTTTCCCTCAACTATCGGGAAGCAAAGTCTGTAGTGAAGGGGCTTGGATATCCAGAATTTCAGGCAGACAATCTTTTTAGATGGCTTTATCTTAAAAGGGTGAAAAATTTTGATGAAATGACGGATCTCCCAAAGGGATTTCGATCCTTTCTTTGGAAAAATTTCAAAATTAGTTATCCAAGAATAATAGAAAAGTTTTCGGCTCCTGATGGAACTACGAAGTATTTATTTGAGCTTGAAGATAGAAACAAGGTGGAATCTGTGCTTATTCCAGAAAAGAAACACATGACATTTTGCATTTCTTCTCAAGTTGGGTGCAGAATGGGTTGTAAATTTTGTGCAACTGCCCAATCAGGACTTGCAAGAAACCTGAAATTTTATGAGATAACCGGTCAGGTTTTATCCCTCCTTGAGCGAGCGGAGGGGAAGGTGAATATAGTCTTTATGGGAATGGGAGAGCCCCTTGATAATATAAATGAGGTTGAAAGGTCAATTGAGATGATAAATAAATGGATGAATATCTCTCTCAAGAGGATAACCCTCTCAACAGTTTGCCTTATAGATGGTTTAGAAAGGATACTAAAGAAATTTCCAAATATAAAAATTGCTATTTCACTTAATTTCCCCGAGGAAAAAGATAGGACAAAGTTCATGCCAATTAACAGGAAATATCCCATAAGCTTGATAATAAAGAAACTAAAGGAGCTTCCTATAAAACGGAGGGAAAGAGTAACAATAGAATATGTATTGATGGATAGGATAAACGACTCCTTGAAAGATGCCGAAAAGCTTGGGAAACTTCTCAGAGGGCTCAGGGTCAAGATTAACCTTATTCCTTACAATGAGAACGAGTTCCTTCCGTGGAAGAGACCTTCCTTAAAGCAGGTAGAGGCCTTTGCAAGCTTTCTCAGGAAGATGAATTATTCTGTTTTTATAAGATTCAGTAAGGGAAATGAAATCAAGGCAGCCTGTGGACAGCTTAGAGCTAAGAGGGGTTAGAGTTCACAACCTCAAGGGGATAAACCTCTCACTTCCCCATGGGAAGGCAATAGTTATAACAGGAGTGTCAGGTTCGGGAAAAAGCTCCTTAGCCTTTGACACGATTTATGCAGAGGGTCACAGGAGATATATTGATACCCTTTCCTCCTATGTTCGCCAGTTCATGGAGAGGCAGGAAAGGCCAGAGGCAGATTCTATTGAGGGAATAGCTCCTGCAATTGCAATAACTCAGATGCAGGGGCCAAAGAATCCAAGATCCACAGTTGCGACTGTTACAGGTATCTACGACCTTCTCAGATTGCTTTTCGCCAAGGCAGGAACACAACGCTGCTACAATTGCGGGAGGGAAGTGGTTGAAGCAACCCCTTCTTATATATGGAAGGAGCTCAAGAAATATATAGGGAAAAGAGCTGTCCTTTGCTTTGAGCCGTCCCTTGAAGAAAAGGAATTAAGAAGGCTCGGATTCACAAAGATTTTCAGGAAAGGGAAAGTGCTCTATTGGGAAGAAGCAGGGAAATTTAGCCAAGCTGACCTTATTCTCGCAGACAGATTTGTGATAGATGAAGAGAGAAAAGAGAGAATAGACGAGGCATTCCGCACTGCCTTTAAATACGGGGAAGGAAGAGCATATATTTTTGTTGAAGGGGAGGAGCGCCGTTTCACAATAAAGAGGGAGTGTCCCTATTGCGGAATAAAATACCCTGAGCTTGAGCCAGCCCTTTTCTCCTTCAACTCCCCAAAGGGGGCATGCCCAGTGTGTTCAGGGATGGGAGAGGAAGCAGTCCTTGACTGGAACAAGATAATTCCTGACCAGTCCCTTTCTCTTGAAGAAGGGGCTATAGCTCCGTTCAAAACAGAAAGCAATTACGATTACTGGATGGATATGCTTCATGAGGAAGGCATAAGGATAGATATACCTTTGGAGAAACTGTCAGAAAGGGAGAAACAGTGGGTGAAAAGAGCTGTAGAAGGTTTTTTTTCCTGGTTGCAGAGCAAGAAATACAAAGTTCAGGCAAGGGTTACAATTGCAAGATACAGAAAATATGTGCCCTGCAGTGAGTGCGGTGGACGAAGGCTCAATAAGACTGCTTTAAATGTTTACTACAGGGGGAAGAATATAGGAGAGATAACTGAGATGAGCGTTGAGCAAGCCTTTAATTACTTTTCTTCTGTGAAACCTGAAGGAAAGGCAGAAGAAAGCTTGGTGCATGATATCGTTGAAAAGCTTGAATTCCTTGTAAAGGTAGGACTTGGTTATATAACTCTTAATAGAATGAGCTTTACCCTTAGTGGAGGAGAATGGGAAAGAGTGTCTCTCGGATCTGCTCTTGCGTCATCAATAACAGGAGCGATATATGTCCTTGATGAACCGTCTGTTGGACTTCACCCGAGGGATGTTGAAAAATTGATAGAGACAATAAAAAAACTCAGAGAAATTGGAAACACAGTAATTCTTGTTGAACATGACCCCCAGATAATAAACTCCTCAGAGTGGGCAGTTGAACTTGGCCCAGGAGCAGGGGAAAAAGGTGGGAGGGTTCTATATTCTGGTCCAATTGATGGGCTAAAAGAAAGTAATACCCCAACAGGTGCATTTTTAAAGGGTCAAATAAAACTTCCTGAGATAAAAAGCCATTTCAATGGAGAATGGATAGAGATAAAAGCAGCGAGGAAATTCAACCTAAAGAAAATAGATGCAAGATTCAAATGGGGTACATTAAACTGCCTGACAGGAGTTTCTGGTTCAGGGAAATCAACCCTCCTTTTTGAAGTCCTTTATAAGGGGATAACAGGAGAAGCAGAAAGAGGAGAAGTTTTTGGAAATATTAAACTCCCTCCAGATTTTAAAGAGGCTCTCCTTGTATCACAGCACTCAATTCCCCGTTCCCCACGGGCTACTCCCGCAACATTTATGAAGGCATTTGACCCTATTAGAAAAATATTCGCAGAGCTTCCGAAGGCAAAGAGGCTTGGCTTTAGGCCTGGGCATTTCTCCTTCAATTCACCCCTTGGAAGATGCCCCGCATGCGGGGGGGCAGGATGGATAAAGGTTGAGATGTATTTCATGGAGGATGTTAAGGTAAAATGTGACATATGCGGTGGGAAAAGATACAGGGACGAGGTTTTAAAAGTTAAATACAAAGGGAAATCAATAGCCGATGTTCTTGAACTTACGGTATCAGAGGCCCTTGAACTATTTAAAGATAACTCCGAGGTTTTAAGAGGGCTTTACCCATTAGTAGAATTAGGCCTTGAATATTTAAAGTTAGGCCAACCTCTTTCTACCCTTTCAGTAGGAGAAGCACAGAGATTGAAGCTTGCACAGGCTTTCAAAGAAGGTAAAGGAGGAACTCTTTTCCTTATGGACGAGCCCACGACAGGACTTCACCCATTGGATATAAAAAAACTTCTGCATGCGATAGACAGACTTCTTGCTGGAAAGAATGCCTTCATAGTTATAGAGCACAATATGGACTTTATCCGAAGATGCGGCTGGATAGTGGATCTTGGTCCAGAGGGAGGAGATGCCGGAGGAAATGTCATTGCCGCAGGTAAACCTGAAGAAATAATTAAGGCAGGAACATATACTGGGCAATTCCTTGAGGAATAAAAAAATACTTTTGGAGACTGTCCCCAGAAATTTTGCAAAAATAATTATTCGCCTGTTTTGAAGTTTTTTAGTGAGGCAACTCACCTTTTCTTCTCACATATGACTTTATCTTAAATTTAAAGGAAAAAGGCTGCTTCGTCTTTATGCACCATTTCTTTCCAATAGAACACACGAGAAATTCCATCTCGCACTTTACGGTGTGAACCCCAGCAGTTGCATTTTCAGATGCGGTGAAAGGTATTATTAAAGCAGGAAACTTCTTAAGGGGTGTACTAACTCTGTTCTCTTTTTCCTTTATTGCCTTCAAATCATAAGCAGTATAGAAATCCTTGGAAAAATTAAGGGAATCTTTCTCCTTTATATATATCTTAAAGGGCGGAAGAGAATAAAGCTGAACCTTGGGATTGTTCACTGCTATGTAAATGTTTACCCTTCCCTTTTCCCCGGGGACAAACTCATAAGGAAAAGCCTTTGCATCTATTCTGAGAAAGGAAATAAGGGCTAAAACTGCCAGTATCATTTAATCTTCCATTTCAACTTCTTCAACTCCTTTAATTCTATCAAGTATTAGCTTCTTTATAAAGGGAAAAAGTTGGGTATATAGAAAATAACACCCAGGGCATATCCCGTAAAATTTCAGTCTGACAGTTTTTCCTTCAAGATGTACCTCAAGCCCAGACTGGCATTTTTCCATATAAGGAATTATTTCCTCCTCAAGAAGAGCTATTATTTTGCTCAGTTCAGGAACTCTTTCTGAGATGTTATCACTCCTTTTATAACAGATGCTGCAACTGTTTCGGGAGAGGCAAGGAAGGTAAGTCCTTTCCCCTGTTTTCCTGCAAAATTTCTATTGCCTGTTGTTATCTGAATTTCCCCCTCTCCAGTGAGTCCTGCATGTCCTTCGGCGCATCCCCCGCAGGAAGCGTTCAGAATAATTGCTCCGGAGTCAAACAAATCCTGAAGTATTCCTTTCCTCAATAGATTTCCATAGACCCTCTTCGTTGTAGGAACTATTATCAACCTTTTCCCAAGAGCTACCTTCCTACCCTTCAGGATTCTCCATGCAGCGGTAATGTCCTCTTCCCTTCCATTTGTGCATGACCCTATAAAACCGGAATCTATACTTTGTCCTGAATATTCGCTCACGAAATGAACATTTTTAGGATGATAGGGGGCGGCAAGCATCGGCTTAAGATTTGAGATATCTATTTCAATTTCCCCCGAATATTCTGCATCCTTGTCTGCTTTTACTTCCTCAAAATTTCCTGTCCAAGCCCTCATTTTCTCTTTTACCTCTTCTGTAAATGGAATAAACCCTGCTATTCCCCCCATTTCTGTCACCATGCTGCAGACTGTAATCCTTCCTGAGAGGTCAAGACTTTCTATTCCCTCTCCATAAAATTCTATTGCTTTTCCTAATGCTATCGTTGTTCCAAGCTCCTTTATTATTTTTAGAACAAGGTCCTTTGGGGATGCTTCCTCTGGCATTTTCCCTTTAATTTTTACCTTTAGTGTCTGGGGAACTTGGAACCAGGTTTTTCCTGTTTTGAATATGAAAGCGACATCAATATCCCCCATCCCTTGACCGAAAGCTCCAACTGCGGATACGATATTCATGTGGCTGTCTGTGCCAACAACCGTAGCACCAGGCCTCGCCTTTCCTTCTTCCATGAGAACATGGGAACCTATTCCCATATCAACATCATATACTTTGATCCCGTGCTTTTTAGCGAAGTTCCTGCAAATCTGCTGATTCACAGCGTATTTTATCGTCTTTGCAGGGGCAACAAGATCAAAGGTAAAAAAGGTCTTTTTTTTATCTTCAACAGGGCTATTGCCGTATTCCCTTTCATAATTCTTCACAACATTCGCCCCGGCAAAATCCCTCGCGGACCTCACATCAATGTCCATCCACACAATATCCCCGCTTTTTACATCCGAGCCTGAGTGAGACGAAATTATTTTTTCTATGATTGTTTTTCCCATTTTTTACCTCATCCTTAAGTATTATATAATCTCATCTTAGGAGTTTGAAAATGAGAATGGATATTTATTGTGTAAAATGTATAATTTCTCAGATTGTTGAGCTCATAAAACTGATGGGAATTGACAGAGAAGGAGAGGAAATAATAATGAGGGAGGTCTTAAAACGCCTCGGGAGCGAGAGCTATGACACAACTTCCCCTGAACTTGCAGAAAAGATTTATGACCTTGTTAGGGAAATATCAGGGATTGATGACCCCTATAAAGAAATAAAAACTCAGGAAAATAAGAGGGCTGAGGCCCTTGTTCGTCCTATTGAGGAAAATCTTAGTGAGCTTTCACTTGGTGAGGTGCTGAAATTATCTGTCATTGGAAATTCCATGGACTATGGAACAGAAGTGAGATTCAATGTTGAGGAGGAAAGAGAAAAGCTTATGGAAGAAATCCTTGCTCCCGAAATCCTGAAAGAATTTGAGGAAGAGCTCAAGGAGGGAGAAAATCTCCTTGTCATTGGGGACAACGCGGGGGAGATAGTTTTTGATAGGCTTCTTCTCAGGTTCATAAAGGAGAAATACAATGTGGGAATAAAATATGCCGTCCGCGGGGGACCGATAATAAATGATGCAACCCTCGAAGATGCCGAAAAGGCAGGAATAGACAAATATGCTGAGGTTATAACAACAGGTCAGAAAATTGCAGGCCTTGTTCTTGAAAGGGCGTCTAAGGAGATAATTCGTTCCTTTAAGAAATCTTCTCTTGTGCTTTCAAAAGGGCAGGGAAATTTTGAGACCCTTGAGGAAAAAAGGCTCGATGTATATTTCCTTTTTAGGGTCAAATGTCCTGTTGTTGCATCCTATCTTAAAAAACGTGTTGGGGAAATGGTCTTTCTGAGGAGGTAAAGATGATTAGCAGGCCTGAAAAGGATGAGTATTATCTGAATATAGCAAAGGTTGTCTCAACCCGCTCCACATGTTTGAAGGTTCTTATAGGAGCAATAATAGTAAGGGATGATCAGATCGTTTCAACAGGCTATGTTGGAGCTCCAAGAAAGACCAAAAGTTCCCTTGACTATGGATTTTGCCTCAGGGAAAAACTCGGAATCCCCTCAGGGAGTCAGTATGAACTCTGTAGGTCTGTCCATGCTGAACAGAATGCAATAATAAATGCGGCAAGGGCAGGGGTTTCAATCCTTGGTGGAGATATGTTCATCTATGGGGAAAAAAGGGAGACAGGTGCAGTGATAAATGCTTTTCCCTGCTTTATCTGCAAGAAAATGATAATAAATGCAGGGATCCGCAGGGTTGTTACATCCGTGGCTGAGCCTGAGAAGAAATACAGAATTTTTTATGTTGAGGACTGGGTAAAGGAATGGCAGGAACACGACATAATTGAGGATAAATACAGATATGGAAGCTGAAAAAAAATCATGTTGCCGAATACTCTTAAATCTTTTATAATCTTCTTCTTGCAATGAAATATGAGGAAACGATACTCAATACAATAGGAAATACTCCAATTGTAAGGTTAAAGAAGATTGTAGCGGGTTTGAAACCCTTGGTTCTCGCGAAAATCGAATACTTCAATCCAGGGGGAAGCATTAAGGACAGGATGGGAATTTACATCCTTGAGGAGGCAAGGAGAAAAGGCAACCTCAGAGAAGGCGCAACCATAGTAGAGGGGACCTCAGGAAATACAGGGGTTGCTATTGCCCTATACGGAGCGGTGATGGGATATAAAGTTATACTCACGGTAGTAGACAAGATCTCCAAGGAGAAGTTAGACCATCTTAAGGCCTATGGGGCAGAGGTAGTTCTTGTTAAGGGAACCCTTGCAGATAGAGATAAGAAGGCAGAGGAAATCGCTGCTTCAATAGAAAATTCATTCTATGTTGACCAGCATGAAAATATGGGGAATGTTGAAGCTCATTATTACACAACAGGCCCAGAGATATGGGGGCAAACAGGCGGAAGAATTACCCACTTTGTTGCGGGGATGGGAACAGGCGGGACATTAATGGGGGTTTGTAAATATCTTAAGGAAATGAACCCTGGAATAAAATGCATAGCAGTAGATCCTGAAGGCTCAGTCTTTTATCCATATTTCAAGGAAAGGAAACTTGTTGAAGCAAGGGATTATGAGGTAGAAGGCCTTGGGGATGAAAGACTCCTTCCAATTATAGATTTTAGTCTGATTGATGAGATGATTCTCGTCAATGATAAGGACTCTTTTCTCATGACGAGGCGTTTAGCCAGGGAGGAAGGAATTTTCGCAGGAGGTTCCTCAGGCTCAAATATCCTCGGGGCAATAGAAATTGCAAAAAATTTAAAAAAAGAGGATGTAATTGTTACAGTGATACCCGATTCTGGTCTCAAATACCTCTCAAAGATTTACAATGACGAGTGGATGAAGGAAAAGGGATTCTTGTAAGTTTTCTTTATAAAGGAAGGTAAACATCTTTTTGATAATTTTTTTCCTTTAATTTAACGTTCATTTTTCTTAGTAAATGTAAACAGTCTTTTTGTCTTTTCCTGCGGGTATTTTTAAGCTTTCCTTTATAATACTTGCTTTTCCTTTTAATTTTTTTATGGCAACATCAATATTTTTTTCTCTTGAAATCACAGGGATAAACTTTTTCCTTATGCGGACAATATTTGGCCCCATTACAGAACTCATTAAAACTTGCACATCCTTTAACAATTCAGAAACAGAATGAGCTTTTATAGGGTCTCCGTGAATTTCTTCCTGAGGGCTTGTGTTCTTTATCTTTTTTGTGTATTTTAATTCCCCGGTTTCCAAATTTAATGCATATATAAGGTAAAACTTTGCCGAGCCAAAATGTTCATCTGTGAAGTTAATCCCATCATCTGTGCCGCATGCAATATTCACTTGATTTATCATTCTTCCGTTTCCTTCTTACCGAGTTTTTTATCATAAATTTTCTATTCAAAATCCCCATATAAAACCCATTTTTTATTATATGGCACTTTTAAAAATATGTCAATTTTCTCAGAATAAAAGAGTGCTATCTTACGAGGATAAGCTTTGCTAAAGGATTTGTTTTTGTTCTGTAAACGGGAATCATCCAGGGACGGTTGCTCCATTCGTGGACGAGCACACTGTCAAAGAGTCCCCAGACTGCAAACCCATCTGGACTTTCTGGCTCCAGCATAACTGCGGCGAGCCGAGATAGGGGCTGGTTAAGGGAAACAAAAAAGGCTCCTTTGGGGACGAGTTTTTTGACCTTCTGATAATGGCCTTTTATCTTGTTAAGGTGATGTCCCTGGAATGGAAGGGGCAAGGCTTTTATCCCGTCTATTTTGAATTCTTCAACCTCAAGTTCGGTGGGCTCAAGGAATCTTTCAACTACTATGCCGTTTCTAACTAGTATCTTTACGAGTTTTTTAGCACAGGGAAGAATTATATATCCCTGGGGAAGCTTGATACTTTTTTTGGGTTTTATAGGAGCAAAATAGGGAAGCTTGTATGTTGCTTTCTCATCTGTTTTTTCCACAAGAATTCCTCCAAGCCAGCTTGGATATTTAGAAAGCTCTTCCTTCGGTATCTTCTTTATCCTGAATTTGTAGCTCTTGAGCGTGAATTCAAAGAGCTTTTTATTCTCAAAATCTATAGGGAAATCAGAGCCTGCAAATTTTCTCATTGCTCTGAGGTCAGCCCTATTCTCTATTGCTCTAATCTCCTTTGCATTGGTGTTGGTGAATCTGAGAATGGATTTGAGAAAGGCAAAGGCTCCGTAAACCCTTGAGCGAAAGTCTACCCTTGCGTAATTTTCGTCAAGAATAGCAAACCGGTTTCTAAGACCAACATAATCTACACCGTATCTTGCAAGAACTGCCCAGAATCTCCATCCTTTGGATGGATCCCTTCTGTCAAGAAAACCTCCATGGGGAATGGGTGTATATCCCAATTTATTCATGTTCTTGTTTATCTGCGGGAACATCCTATCCCATGAAAATTTCATTATTTCCTTATCAGTCCAGGGTGCAAACTGGGGAGCCCAGGTAACAACATGACGGTGGTAGGAACCGTCTGTTGTATGCATATCGACAAATAGAATGGGATCCCATTTTCTCAGAGCCTTTATGAGGCCCCTTACTTCGGGAGTTTCCTGTTTTATGAAATCTCTATTTAGGTCAAGACCCTCACCGTTGTATCTGACACCTGCAAGCTCAGGTCCCTTGTCTTCGCTGCGGTTCTTCCCAAATTTCTCGTTTCCATCAGGGTTAAAAATTGGACAAAATAGGACAACCTGATTCTCCAGTAAATCGTCATGCTTACCTTGAACAAATTCCCTCATCATCATCAAAGAGGCTTCCTTCCCCTCAACTTCACCTGCGTGTATATTTGCCTCTATGTAAACTACTTCTTTTCCAGTTTCCCTTGCTTCCTGAGAGGTTTCTATTCCCTCCTTGCTTACAATTACAAGGGGAATCTTCCTTCCCTCAGTAGAAGTTGCAAGGTATTTTATGTGAATTCTGGGAGACTGTTTCCTTAAAGCCCAGAGAAACTCCATAACATCCCTGTAAGTTGATGTTTCCCTGAAATTAGTCCTTTCTGCCCTTGTTAAGGGTCCCATTGCAAGGATGGGAAAGGCAAGAATTAATAATAGAAACCTTTTCATTTTTTCACCCCCTTTACAATTCTAAATCCAATAAGCTCCTCAGGAGGAACTCTGTAAGGAGCTTTTTTATCCGAGGTGTGCCATATTGAAAGTCCCATTGGTTTTCCTTTTCCGGCTTCTCCTATAACCCATTCAGAAAGGCTCCCGTCAAGGTCATAAATCCCGGAGGCTCCGCTGAAACTACCCACAGGAAGGATAAGGGCCGAGAACCCAAGTTTTTTCTTCACATAAGCTCTTATTTTCTCTGCCTCGTTGGGATTGGGTGTATATCCTGCCCACCAGTCAAGGATGTTGCCGTGGCCTTTTGCCAAGCCTAAGAGCTTTTTAAATTCTTTCTCCGTAGGAAGCCTGTAAGTTTTACCGGTCTTTTTGGAAAGCCATTTGCAATAGGCCTTTGCCTCTTCAAAACTTATGCCATTTGCAGGAAGATTGACTGTTCTGCCATTCCATTTGTGCATGTATTTATGATTTTCTTTAAGGAATTCCACATATTGTGCTCTTGTAATCTCAAATCTTGAAACCATAAGGCTTCCTACCTTTACCATTTCAGGTGTGAGAATTCCGTTTACAATAACTCCATATTTTCCATCGATCTTTTTTGTCTTACCGAGCTTCAGGAGCTTTTCTATTCTTGAGTTTTTCCCCAGGGTTTTCTCAACAGCTTTTTTTCCAAAAAGATATTTATTTATCCACTTTATCTCTTCTTCCATCTTCTTTATTTGGTGGGAAGGTTTGCGAAGGCCATGGGGTTCTCCAGGAAAGAGTATGAATTTTACAGGTGTTTGTCCTATCCTCTTTAATGCCCTAAAAAACTGCCATCCCTGCTCAGTTGGAACATTTTTGTCCTGTGTGCCAAAAAATATTATAGTAGGGGTTTTTATCCTCCTTGCTTTAAAGAGAGGGGATTTCTTTATGTAAGTATTAGTGTTATCCCATGGGTTTCCACCGAAATATAGCTCGTCAAACTGAGGACCAAACATGCAGTTTCCGTAGTCGCTCGTCCAGTTTACATCTCCAGCGCCAGGAGCTGCAACCTTGAATCTATTTGTCTCGGTGATAAGGGCTATCGTAAGTATTGCCCCGTTGCTCCACCCTGCCGTTGCTAATTTGTCAGGGTTAACCATCCCTTTGTTTATCAAATAATCCACGCCTGAGAGGATATCAGGGACCTCAAGTTCATAGTAATGTCCAATAATAGATTCCACAAAGTCAAGACCGTAATTAGAACTTCCCGAGTAATTTACAAAAAGCACGAATGCACCCTTGTTTGCCCAGTAGTGAGGATAATAAGCCCAGGAATTTTTAAACCAATCCGCATCGTAGCCAGCAGGGCCCCCATGAATGTTCAATATAAGGGGATATTTTTTCCCCCTCTGGTAATTTTTTGGGTAATAAAGAATTCCCTCTATTTTTCTTCCTCCTTTTGATTTCCACTTGAGCACTTCAACATGAGCAATGAATCTTTTTTTTAGATAGGAATTTATGTTAGTGAGCTTCTTTGGCTCAAGGATTTTCCCCTTCTTCAGGTTTGACAGGTAAAGTTGAGGCGGCTCCGTGGATGTACTCCTCAGGAAAAGAAGCTTCTTCCCATCTTTTGAAAGGTTCATCCCCATAAGAGTCTGGAAAAATTCGTCCTGAATCCTGTATATTTTCCATTTTTCAGGGCCTTCTTTCGCTGTTTCTATTAACACGGGAATATTCCTTGCACCATTGGCAAGGGATATTGCTATGTAATTTCCTCCGTAAGTTAAAGAACCGTAATAAAGTCCACCTATGCCCCAATCCCAGTTTATGGGAACTTTTTTGTAATTGTCCTTAGATACATAATAAACATA
Organism: Acidobacteriota bacterium; assembly: GCA_015486055.1. Lineage (GTDB taxonomy): Bacteria > Acidobacteriota > Aminicenantia > S016-38 > S016-38 > S016-38. The sequence continues at coordinate 13,680 of WFSJ01000005.1, read as the reverse complement.
GAGCAACTCTATTCCAGGACCTCTTTTTTCCTCATGGCGGGAATATTCTTCAAGGAAGAGAACTCTGTTATCGTCCATCCACACGAAATTTCTGGGCGAAAAATACTTATCCTTGAAAATTTCCTTGCTTTTTCCTGTCTTTAAATTACGTATAAAATATACAGGCCTTGGCTCTGGTTCTGCAGTGTAGGAAGGAGTAGTTATATGAGTGGTTATAACATACTTTCCTGAGGGGGAAAGGGAAAAGGAAATGATTCTGTCCCTGTTAGTTGTGAGTCTTTTTATTTTCTTGGTCTTCAGGTCGATGGAAAAAAGACGAACAGGGTAGAAAAATTTCATGTCTTCAACCACAATGGAATCATCCTTCTTCTTCTTTCTATCCTTCTCATACCTGTAAGCCTTTTCTCTGGCGAGGAGCAACAATTTGCTATTTCCTCTCCATGCAAAATCCATAATGCCTTTCTCAAAGGATGTGACCTTCTCAGCTTCTCCTCCCTCAAGGTTCAAAATATAAACCTGGGTTTCCTTATTTCTATCAGAAAGGAAAGCTATTTTCTTCCCGTTTTGGGACCATTTTGGAGAAAACTCCGAGTATTTTCCCCTTGTAAGCTGAATTGGTTTTTCGCTGTTAAGGCGAGCCAGCCATATATGAGAAATGTACTTGTTTTCCTTCTGGTCAGCCTTTCTCTGGACCCAGACAACGCTATTACCTGAAGGTGAGATCCTGAACTGGGAGATTGTCTGATAATTAAGGACATCCTCTACCGTAAATACCTTCTTTGTCCCAGCAAAAACCAGGACTTGCGAAAGTAAGAATAAAATAAATGCTCTTTTCATTTTGCTCTCCTTCATTATCTTACTGAAAAAAAGCACCATTGCTACAACTTAAAAAACGACGAGGAAGGGACAAATATATGCGAGTTACACCTGCATTATTTCTTCTTCTTTTTTATCGGCGATTTCTTCTGCCTTTTTTATGAATTTGTCGTGGAGCTCTTGAATTCTGTCAAATCCCTTAAATTTATCGTCTTCTGAAATCTCCTTGTTTTCTTCCATGTCCTTAAGCTTTTCCCTTGCCTCTCTTCTTATATTCCTGATAGAAGCCTTTGCCTCTTCCAATATCTTGTGGAGAAGCTTCACAATGTCTTTTCTTCTATCTTCATCAAGAGGCGGAATGGGAATCTTTATCACTGTCCCGTCGTTTATAGGATTCAATCCTACATTACTTCTTATGATAGCTTTTTCCACTTCCGGAAGCACATTTTTGTCCCACGGCTGTATTATCACCATATTTGCCTCTGGGATACTTATTGTAGCAACTTTATTAAGGGGTGTTGGGACACCATAATAATCAACCTTCATTTCGTCAAATATTGCTGCAGAGGCTCTTCCTGTTCTCAGCCTGGATATTTCCCTTTTGAAGTGCTCCAGAGAAGCCTCCATTTTTTCGTTGGCTTCCTTAAAAACTGGTTCCATTTCACACCTCCTGTTTTACTATTGTTCCTATTTCCTCCCCAAGAACTATTTTCCTTAAATTCCCCTTTTCCCTTATATTGAAGACCACTATAGGCATATTATTTTCCATGCACAGTGTTACAGCCGTTGAATCCATGATCTTCAGTCCTTTTTCAAGCATTTGAAAATAGGTTAAGTTCCTGAATTTTTCAGGGTTTTCCTCAATCCTTGGATCTGCTGAATATATAGCGTCTACCTTAGTGGCTTTGAGAAGAACATCAGCCTTCATCTCTATTGCTCTAAGGGCAGCGGCAGTATCAGTTGAGAAAAATGGATTTCCTGTTCCAGAGGAGAAAATCACGACTCTTCCCTTTTCAAGATGTCTTAATGCTCTTTTTGGGATAAAAGGCTCAGCTATGGCCCTTATCTCAAGAGCTGAAATCAATCTTGTTATTGTGCCATTTTTCTCAAGGAAATTCTGAAGGGCTATGCCATTGATCAATGTAGAAAGCATCCCCATATAATCTCCCCATATTCTGTCGATTCCTAATTCTGAGGAATTTATTCCCCTGAAGAAATTTCCTCCCCCAACGACAATTGCTACCTCTGCCCCAAGTCCTTTTATCTCGGTTATCTCTTGAGAAATGTAGGATAAAATCTCAGGATCAATGCCAAAATTTTTCTCTCCTAAAAGGGCTTCCCCACTTACTTTTATAAGTAATCTCCTGTATTTCAGGCCCATTTTCAGGGCTCTTCTCCAACTGCTATCCTTGAGAATTTTCTTATGACTATATTCTCACCAAATTTTGCTATCTGCTCAGTAAGATACTGCTTAACCTTTAGCTCCGGATTTTTTACATAGGGCTGCTCAAGAAGACAAACTTCCTCGTAGAATTTCTTCAATTTTCCCTCTATTATCCTTTCTATTATCTTCTCAGGTTTTCCCGAATCCTTAAGTTGTTCTCTGTAAATTTCCTTTTCTTTCTCAATAACTTCCTCAGGAATATTATCGGGTGAAACATACCTTGGATCAAATGCAGCTATGTGCATGGCGATGTTTTTTGCAAATTCCCTGAACTCCGTATTTCTTGAGACGAAGTCTGTCTCTGTGTTGATTTCAACTATTACCCCTATCTTCCCGTTAGAATGAATATAGGAACCTACAAAACCTTCTTCCGTTTTTCTTAAGGCTTTTTTTGCTGCTGTAGCAAGGCCCTTCTTCCTCAGAATCTCTATGGCCTTTTCCTCACTTCCCTCGGCCTCGATAAGGGCAGTTTTGCAGTCCATAACTCCAAGACCTGTTCTTTCCCTTATCCTTTTTATTTTTTCCATTGTGATTTCAGGCATCTTTTCCCCCTGTATTCTCTTCTTTTGTCTCCTCTATCTTTTCTGGGGCACCTTCCTGCTCTTCTTCTTCAACTTCCTTTTCCAGTTTCATTTGCTGTAGTTCTTTCCTTTCTTTTTCCTCCTTTCCCTCGATGATTGCGTCTGCTACCTTCATGCAGAAAAGTTTTATTGCCCTTATGGCATCATCATTGCCTGCAATGGGATAATCCACCAATTCAGGGTCACCATTTGTGTCCACTATTGCCATAAGAGGAATTCCCATTTTCCTGGCTTCCTGGATGGGTATATCCTCGTGGACAGAATCTATTATAAAAAGAGCTTTGGGGAGCTCCACCATTTCCTTTATTCCACTTAAATTTTTCTGGAGCTTCTTAAGCTTTTTCTCTAACCTGCTCTGTTCCTTTTTTGAGAGTATTTCCCACTCTCTTGAATTTCTCATTTCCTCAAGTTCTATAAGTTTTTCAACACTTCTTCTTATCATCTTGAAGTTCGTCAGAGTGCCTCCGAGCCAGCGATTGTTAACATAAGGCATCCCGCATCGGGTCGCCTCTTCCATAACTATATCCTTTGCCTGCTTTTTAGTTCCTACGAATAGGATTTCCCCTCCATTTAGAGCTATCTCTTTTGGAAATTCAAGTGTTTTATTAAAATCTTCCACTGTTTTCTGGAGGTCTATAATGTGAATTCCGTTCCTCCTTCCATAAATATAGGGAGCCATTTTTGGATTCCATTTTCTTGTTTGGTGGCCAAAGTGCACCCCTGCTTCCAAAAGTTCTTTCATTGTAACTTCCATCATGCTGTTACCTTACCTCTTATGATATTGATGAGCTTTTCTCGCCTTATGAAGCCCATATTTTCTCCTTTCCTTCTCTCTCGAATCTCTTGTAAGGAGTCCTTTTTCCTTCAGAATTCTGCTGAGTTCTTCATTATAGCTTACAAGGGCCCTTGTTATGCCAAGCCTTATCGCGTCGCCTTGAGCCGAAACTCCTCCCCCACTTACTGTTATGTAAAGATTGAGCTTCTCCAAAGTTTGAGTTATATAAAGGGGAGTTTTAACCCTGTTCTTTAAATTGTCAGAGGGGAAATACTCCTCAAAGTTTCTTTCCCTGTTGTTAACAAAGAATTTTATTTTACCATTCCCTGGCGTAAGGAAGACCCTCGCCCTTGATGTTTTTCTCCTCCCTGTTCCGTAGTAATTCATTTCCTCCATTTTTCACCCCTTAAAAGTTGTATGCTTTTGGTTTTTGAGCCTGATGTGGATAATCAGGTCCTCTATAAACTTTGAGCTTTCTGTAAAGCTTTCTACCGAGCCTATTCTTCGGGAGCATACCCCAGACAGCGTCCTGTACTACCTTTTCTGGATGGCGCTTAAGCATTTCCTTGAGGGTTAATTCCTTGAGGTTTCCTAAATAACCAGAGTGAGACCTGTAAATTTTCTCCTCAAGCTTTTTTCCTGTAACCATCACCTTTTCAGCATTTACAACTATAACAAAATCCCCTGTGTCCAGAAAAGGAGTGAAGACTTTCTTGTTTTTTCCTCTAAGCAAAACAGCAACTTCCTTTGCAAGCCTCCCAAGGGTTTTGCCCTCCGCGTCGATTAACCACCATTTTCTGACGATATCATCTTTCTTCGGTATGTATGTCCTCATTATTTGTTCCTCCAATTCAATCAGCTAAATAGCTTACAGAAAAAAAAGACAATTGTCAACTTTTTTTGAACCTTCTTTACATAAGGACATATCTTAATAGATGAGATGAATGAAAAAATGGTTGAAAGAGCAATGAGAGGAGAGACAGAAGCTTTTGAGGAAATAGTGAGACAATGGGAGCCAAGACTTTATAGTTTTGCCTTGAAACACCTTGGGAATGTTGATGATGCAAAGGACATAACACAGGAGGTTTTCTTCCTGGTTTACAGAAAAATTAACCAGATAAAGAAGCCTGAATCATTTTCCTCCTGGGTTTTTTCCATCGCAATGAATGAAATAAGAAAAATGTGGAGGAAAAGGGCAAGGGAAAGAGTTGAGATTAAACTACCATCTCACACTTCGGAGAAAGAAGGGTATGCTGTCATTGCCCTCCAGATGATTACCCCTGAGCAGAGGGAGGCTATTTTGCTAAAGGAGATAGAAGGATTTTCCATAAAGGAAATAGCTGGGATTTTAAAAATCCCGGAAGGGACTGTAAAGAGCAGGATTTTTTATGGTCTTAAGGCTTTAAGGAAGGAATATTTAAGGTTAAAGGAGGAAAGCCATGAAAGATTGCAGTGAATATAAGAAAATGCTTGTTTCCTTCCTTTACAGGGAAATTTCCCCTGAGGAGGAGAGGATAATTCTTGAGCACTTGGGAACCTGTGAGGAATGCAGAGAAGACCTCAGGGAACTGAGAGAAGCAAGGGAAATCCTGAAATCAAGCTTTGATGAAGGTGAACCCTACTCTGTTCCTGTGGTGATCGTTGAAAAAAGGGAAAGACTCCCTTGGATTGCGGCACTGTTCCTACTTCTTTTCTTTGTATTTCTAATGGGGGTCAAAGTGAAAATAGGGGAAAATAATATTGAGGTTTCAACCATGAATTCCCCTTCAATATACGAGTATATGGTGGAATATTCGGAAGAAAGCACAAATTTTCAGCCTGATTTAAGCGATTATAAGAATTATTTTGAAAATACAGAAAAAGGAGGTGAAAAATGAAAAAGGTAATTTTAATTACGGTAATTCTGATGTTCTCCTTCACCCTTGTGGCAGGAGATATCAATAAGGATGTAACAGTTTTCGGAAGCATTTTTTCCACCGCGATTAATGCCTCAGGGAAGGCAAAATTCAGGATTTCTCCTTTTATAGTTGAGGATTGCGGGATCTTCTACTTCGTTCACACCCCGATGAGGGAAATTGCAAGAAAATTAATGACTGAGAGGTTCTTTAAGGAAAGAAAAAAAATGATGGAAATGAGAGTGGAGAGGGAAAAACTTCAGCTGAAGAGGAAAGAGATGAGGAAGAAGCTCCAGGAGAGGATTCTGGAAGGGATAAAGAGAGCCATAATCGCTTCTGCAGAATATGGGAGTGTCCTGAAAAATGTTCCCGATAAATACTGGATGGTATTTGTCTTTCAGTCTCCAAGGCAGGTGGGAAGTGTTTCACTGCCTGGTCTTGTTGTAAGGGTAAAGGTCAGGGATGTAAAGAAATTTGCTGATGGGAAAATGAGCCCTGAAGATTTTTCCAGCAGGATTATAATTCCGAACATTCCTGCAAAAGCTGCTCAATTAGAAATGCCCGCGCCAGCCCCATCTGTCCGTTAAGGTTTAGCGAAGACGCATCGACAGCTCCATAATTTTTCCTTTGAGGGGAGGGATTTTCCCTCCCCTCTGATATAATTTTTCTATGAAAAGGGGAATTGCAAACCTCCCCCTTCACTGGGGAAAGGCGCCGAGATGGCTTTTCCAGAGGATGGTGAAGCTTTCAAGAGCAATACTTGAAGCGATGCTTTGCGAATTTCCCCCTCAGGAGTTTCTGAGGAGATTAGCTGACCCCTTCTGGTTCCAAGGACTCGGGAATGTTCTTGGTTTTGATTGGCACTCCTCGGGTTTGACAACAACCACCACTGGTGCCCTTAGAGAGGCAATTTTTTCTCTTAATACAAGCATGGTTATGACTGCTGGAGGTAAGGGAAAATCAGCCCTATCAACCCCTTCCCAGATAGAATCCCTTGCGGATAAATACAGTTTTAATCCTTATCCTTTTGTAAGGGCGAGCAGACTTTCAGCAAAGGTTGACTCAGCTCTTCTTCAGGATGGATATAAACTTTATCACCATAGCATTTTCTTTCTTCCATCAGGAGAATGGGCAGTTATCCAGCAGGGAATGAAGGAAGAAAATTCCTATGCAAGAAGGTATCACTGGCTATCAGAGAACCTGGAGGATTTTTTCAACGAACCACATAAGGGCATAGTATCACAGAGAAGAGAACTCCTTGTTTTAGACCTTACTTCCTCCATCTCCCAGGGTAACAGAGGCGTAATAGTTGAATTCTCAAGGGAAAAGCCTGAGAAAGTTGAGATTCAGATGAATAAATTGAAAACCCTTTCTCTTCCAAGAAGGCACTCACTTCTCGCATCTGACATAAATCCCAGAAACTTGAGGAAAGCGATGATATCCACTTACGAGAAGGCTCCCGAAAATCTTGAGGAAATTCTTGGAATAAGGGGCGTTGGTCCAAAGTATATAAGAGCCCTTTCCCTTGTTGCTGACATAATATTCGGTGCCCCTGTAAGCTTCCATGACCCTCCTGTCTATTCTTATGCCCACGGTGGAAAGGATGGTATTCCTTATCCTGTTGACAGAAATATTTATGATGCTACAATAGAAACTCTTGAAAAAGCTGTAAAAAAAGCGAAAATAGGGGAAAGAGATAAGATGAAAGCGTTAAGAAGGATTTCAGAGGCCTTCGCGGGGAAAGGAAGCTGATGTTCCTTGTGAGGTTTAGCTGAAGTGAGCGCAATGGAAACAATAATTAAATTTTTGAAAGATAAATCGGAAGAGCTTGAAACTCTTGAGAAGAGAGTAAATCTCACTGACTGGGAAGCTGCAACAAAAGGAACAGATAAAGCATACGAAGAAAATAGAAAGGCTAAGGAAGAATTAATAGAGTATCTTTCAGACAAAAGGGACTTTGAATTTATCAGTTCTCAATTAAAAAAGGGGATAAGTAACCCATTGACAAAAAGGCAGCTTGAAATTCTTTACAGGGACTATCTGCCAAATCAAGGGGATAAAAAACTCCTCAGAGAAATAAATTCCCTTGAGTCAGAGATCTCAGAAATATTCTCCACTTACAGGCCAAGGATAGATGGCAAAAAAGTTTCAATGAATGACATCGTTAATATATTAAAAAAGTCCGATGATAAGGACCTAAGGCAGAAGGCATGGGAAGCTCAAAAGGCATCCGGAAAAGAGATAGAAAAGCAGCTCAAGGAACTTATTAAACTTAGAAATCATCTTGCAGGTTCTCTCGGATTTAAAGATTACTATGAGATGGGCCTTAAGATTGATGAAATAGACACTGATGAACTCTTTAAGATTCTTGACAGAGTTGCAAATATAACTGAAGCTCCTTTCCTTAGCCTTAAGTCTGAAATAGATGGTGCCCTCGCAAAGAAGAGGGGAAAGAACTTAGTTGAGCTTATGCCATGGGATTACGAAGACCCATTCTTTCAGGAAGTTCCTGCTGTTTTTGAGACGAACCTTGATAAGTTTTACAAAGGAAGGGACATAGTAGGAATAGCCCTTTCCTATTACGATTCAATAGGCATTGATCTCCACAATGTTATAGAAAGTAGTGACCTATTTGAAAGACCTGCCAAGAATCCCCATGCCTTTGAAACTGACATAGATAGGAAAGGAGATATCAGGATTCTCTTGAACATAAGGGACACCGAGTACTGGATGTCAACAACTCTTCATGAGCTTGGTCATGCCGCTTACTCTAAATATGCTGATAAAACTGGCCTTCCTTATCTCCTAAGGGAAGAGGCCCACACATTTACCACTGAGGCTGTTGCAATGTTCTTTGAAAAGCTCACGAAGAACCCGCACTGGACAGAGAGGATTCTTGGCCTTTCGGAGAGGGAGATTGCCCCTTCCAGGAAGGTGATGAGGAAGTACTTAAGGGCAGAAGCAATTATATTTGCCCGCTGGAACATGGTGATGACCCATTTCGAAAGGGATATGTACAAAAATCCCGAGCAGGATCTTAATACATTATGGTGGAAATATGTAAAGAAATATCAAGGTATAAACAAGCCCAAAGGGAGGAATGAGCCTGACTGGGCATCAAAAATCCACATAGCCCTTTATCCTGTATATTATCATGATTATATGCTTGGAGAGCTCCTTGAGTGTCAGTTTTACCATTATATAATAAAGAATATTTATGGAGGTAATGCTGAAGGAGCAGACTTCGCAGATAAACCCGAAATAGGTAGATTTTTCATAGAGAAGGTATTTTCCTCTGGCTCAAAGTATCGTTGGGATGATATGATTAAAAAGTCAACAGGGAAATCCCTTAATATAAAATATTTTACTGAGAGGTTTCTCAGATAAGGAGGTGATGAAGATTGGCTTATGTTGTAGTTCAGGAAGGAGAATCTTTGGAATCAGCACTTAAGCGGTTCAAGAGAAAAGTCCAGCAGGAGTCCATAATCAGCGATATTAAAAAACACTCAGTTTATCTCAAGCCAGGCGTAAGACGGAGGCTAAAGAAGATCCAAACCATCAAAAGAATAAGAAAGAGGCAAAGAAGAGAAAGATCAGGGATTTGAACTCGAATGGAAAGGCTTCCTCTCTGGCTTAAAAGAAAGTTACCTGAGGGACAGGTTTATTTCAAAACAAGGAAACTTCTCAAGGACCTAGGGATTTTTACTGTTTGTGAGGAAGCAAGATGCCCAAACATAAGCGAGTGCTGGGGAAAAGGAACTGCCACTTTTATGATTATGGGAGATATATGCACAAGAAATTGTGGTTTCTGCGCAGTTACCCACGGGAATCCTCTTCCCCTTGATCCTACTGAACCGAAAAGGATTGCTGAGGCGGCAAGCAGGATGGGCCTTAATTATGTTGTTATAACATCTGTTACAAGGGATGACCTTAAGGATGGCGGGGCAGAGCATTTCGCGAAAACAATAAAGACTGTTGGAAAAACTCTCCCTCTGGCGGGAATAGAGGTGCTCATTCCTGATTTTGGCGGAGACAGGCAGAACCTTTCCCTTCTTCTTGATGAACCTCCCTCTGTATTAAATCACAATATCGAGACAGTTGAGAGACTTTACAGAAAGATAGATAGACCGAAAGAATTTTACAAAAGGAGCCTATCTGTTCTTGATTATTATGGGAAGAATGACTTGCTAACAAAGTCAGGAATAATGGTGGGCCTTGGCGAGGAGAAGGAAGAGATTTTTAAAGTTATGGATAATCTTCTTGATGTTGGGGTAAAAATACTCACAATAGGTCAATATCTCAGACCTTCCAAGGATAATCTTCCTGTTGAGAAATACTATACCCCTGAGGAATTTCGTGAACTTAAGGGAATAGCCCTTTCCAAGGGTTTTCTCGGTGTTGAGGCAGGACCTCTTGTAAGAAGTTCCTACAGGGCAGAGGAATTGTTCATTGAGGTTTCTAATATTCTCTGATATACATTCCAACCTTGAGGGCTTCAGGGCATTACTTTCAAGGATAAGGAACAGAAAAATAGATGCCTATCTATTCTTAGGTGATATTATAGGTTACGGTGCAAATCCAAACGAGGTAATTGAGCTTCTTTCTTCCCTTCCCAATTTAACTACGGTGATGGGAAATCATGACAAAGCCGTTTTAGGCCTTGGCTCTCATGAATTTTTCAATCCTATAGCAAGCTCAGCCCTTAACTGGACAGAAAAGAGATTGAACAAATTTTCAGTAGAATTTCTCTCCTCTATGAAGAGGGGGCCTGTGAGGCTTAAGAATGGCGTTTGCTTATGTCATGGTTCCCCAGAGGATGAGGACTATTACATATTTACCCCTGAGGATGCTTATGATTCCATTGAATTTTCGGGTGAAAGAATATGCTTTTTCGGTCATACCCATGTTCCTGTGGTCTATGAGTTCAGAGGAGAGGCAAGGTATTCAGTGTATTATCCCCTTGATGAGGGAAGAAGCACAATAAGGCTTAAGCCCTCATTCAAGTATATGATAAATCCTGGCTCCATAGGGCAACCGAGGGACAAGAATCCAAGGGCTACTTTTCTCATCTACGATGATAGAAGGGGAATTGTTAAATTCTACAGGATTAATTACAACATTAGAAAAGCCAGGAAAAAGATATTAAATGCAGGCCTTCCTGAGATATTGGGTGATAGACTCCTTGATGGTTATTGATGAGGGTATAAAATTGACTTGAGGCTCAGGAGCCTTGGATTACCAGGATACCTTTCAAGTCCTCTTTTAAGCCATTTTATTGCAGCCCTTGAGTTTCTTCCCTGCAAATAGAAAAGCGAGATGAAATAATAGGTTTCAGGAACAGGCGCAATTTTCTCGCCTATTAAAAGCGTATGTATGGCATTTACAAGGTCTCCTTCCTTCCTTGTAAGGATAGCAAGGTTAACATAGGGTTTTGGATTTGTAGGGAAAAATCGTATTTCCTTTTTGTATTCTTCCTTGGCCTTTTCAAAATTTCCCTGCAGAGCATAAGCAACTCCAAGGTCAAAGTGCATATCAAGATATCCCCTTACATTTTTCTTTTCAACAAACTGGAATTCTTCAACTGCCTCCTTTATTTTTCCAAGCCTTATATCATTCAATCCGCTTATATAGCGGGCATGGTCAAGTTTAGGATTAAGCTTTAGTGCTTTCTTCAAGTATTTCTCAAAGTTTTTATAATCCATTTTATAATAATAGACCATTGCCTTTAGACTATAGCCGAGAGCGAGCTTGGGATTCTTTTCAATAATCAAGTCCACATGCTTCATTGCTTCGTCGTATTTTCCCATCCTGTGATAAACACTTCCGATACCAATTAATGGGGAAATATCATCTGGTCTTCTCTTTATAAGCTCTTTGTAAAGCTCTATAGCCCTCTTATAGTTCCCTGCCTCCTCATTTATCCTTGCGGCCTGTGAGATTACTTCTTCCATATTGGGGTCTTCCTTCAGTATTTCGTCAAGCGTCCTTGAAGCATCTTTATATTTTCCAACCCTTGCCATTGAGAGCGCCTTCCCCATCTTTTCAAGGAGATGAATTTTTGTCTTTGGGTCAGGAAGAATTTCCCCTTTTACCTGCTGATGGATTGTCCCCACATATCCAAGTGATTGGAGCTTTCTCAGAAATTCAACATCAACTTTCTTTGGCCTATCCTCCTTGAAATTTGCCACCATTCCCCTTAGTTCCTTTTCCATTTTTCTTGATGTGGAGAATCCATAAAAGTTCTTCTTCTCCTCAGGGTCCTTTTTAAGGTTGTAGAATTCCCTTATAGGGGAGAGAATAAGGTGATATTTGCCCCTTATAAGAGAATACTGGGGTGCCCATCCATAGTGAAATTTTCCGTAAAGACTTTCAGAATATATTTCATGTTTCTTGTTCTTAAGAAGGGAAATTCCATCCATCCTGTGAGGACATTTCATTTTGAAATAGTCACAAATTGTCGGAAACAAGTCGGAAAGGCCAACATTTCTTTCAACCTTTTTCTCGGGCCTTTCGCTATAAGGGAGCTTAAGAACAAGTGGGACATGCAGAGCCTCATTGTAGAGAAAAACCCCGTGCTCCGACTCCCCATGGTCTTTGAGACCTTCTCCGTGGTCTGCTGCCATTATTATCAGGGCTTTTTTGTATAATTTTTTGTTTTTAAGAAATTTTAAAAAGCCGCCGATTAATTCATCTGCATAAAGAACTTCTCCTTCATAGAGGCTTCTTCCCTCTTTCCTATATTTCTCAGGAGGGATATAGGGTGAATGGGGCTCGTATATATGGAGAAACATGAAGAAATTGGGGTCCTTCTGTTTTCCTATCCATTTCTCTGCGAGTTTTATTGTTTCCTTGCCCTTTCTCTGAATTCCTCCAAGGGAGAGAACACCCTTCTTGTTCTCTATATTGTCCTCGTAGAAATCAAACCCCCTTGAAATTCCGGTTCTATGATGAAGAACTATGGTTGATATAAAACCCGAAGTTCTCTTTCCGTTAACCTTCATCCATTCAGCAAGAGTTTTATCCTTCTTCTCGTATCTAAAACCAATGTTGTCCCTTACACCTGTATGTGGAGGAATTAGACCTGTAAACATCGTCGTATGAGATGGAAGAGTGAGGGGAATATGGGAATATGCATGGGTAAAAGCTATTCCATCACCTGCGAGCTCCTCCCATGTTCTTGTCCTCTCAGCCTTTTTGCTAAAAACCGAAACATGGTCTGCCCTCAATGTGTCTATTATAATGACAAAGACGGGAGTATTATTGAACTTAACCTCTGGATGAGAGCAGGAAGACAAAAGCACGATTAGTGCTGGAATCAGATAAAAAATCTTTCTCATAACTGAATTTTAACTCCTTTTTCCCTGCCTCGGGAGAAATCTTAAAATCAATATTCCCCCTGATATCATCAGCAAGCTCCAGAGCTGGGGAATAGAGAAACTGAGGAGGGGACTCTGAGCCTTTATTATATATCCTCTTCCACCATCTGCCCTTAAATATTCAAGGAAAAACCTTATAACCCCATAATTTATAAGATAATACCCTGTTATCTGACCCTTGAATTTTTTCCTCTTATAGAGGCTTAAAAGAATTATAAAATTCAAAAAATCAAGAATTGATTCATATAGCTGGGTCGGGTGTATCCTTAACCCATGCATAGGGTGAACCCTGAGGCCAAGATGTGGGAAATCGACACCCCAGGGGAGATTTGTTGGCCTTCCATAACAGCATCCTGCTGAAAAGCATCCTAACCTTCCAATTGCCTGGGTAAGAGCAACTCCCACAAAGGATATGTCAAGGATATTGAGAAATTTCTCCTTGAATGCCCATTTAAGGTAAAAATAGGCAAAAGTCACTCCGAATATAAATGCCCCATGGTAAGTTCCCCCTGTTCTGAATATTCTAAAAAGTCTGTAAGGATGTTTTATGAAGAAGTTAGGGTTCTGGAAAAAAGAGAGGCCCACAGCATAGAGCTGGGCGCCAAATTTAGCAGCAAGGGTAACAAGTATTATTGATGCTAAAACCTCTTTAAGGTCCAGGCCCTCTCTTCTTGAAAGGATAAGAATAACTGCTGCACCTGCAATAATTGCCAGTGTATATAGAACAAGATATGTTGTAACAGGTCTTCCACGGAAAAAGAAGAGAACAGGATGCATGAGGAAAGTATAAATT
>WFSJ01000004.1 GCA_015486055.1 Acidobacteriota bacterium | reverse complement strand
CCGATATATTACACTGAATTTCGGTATCAGGCAAAATTTGAAAATATTCCCTTGAACAGGTATGTTGCTATGTCTTCAAATTATCCTGTTATTTTTCCTTCATCTTTATCAAGCCCTTTGGGAAATCCTATAAATGCCAATAGTAGTATAACTGCAAAGGTTAAGCGCTTCACATGTAAATATTGTGAAAACTGTCACTGGGAAGAGGATTCATTTCAAGGCTCTTCAAAAAGTTTTGTGATTTTCGAGTTACCTTTAGGAGTTATTAAAAAACCGGAGTCATTGATCATCTCTTTCTCTATGGGAGGTGTTGTTGAAACAAAAAACGAAGGAACAATCCTTTACGCTATGGATCCTTCCGTTCCATATATGAAAACGGAGATAAAATCTCTTACCAATTTTATCATTTCGCGATTTTTAATGCCGGTCTACATCCCTTTCAGTAGGATAAATACCATTCAACCATTCAGCTTAGATTATACTTTTTCTAACGGAAATTGTACAAAAGGAGATCCTGATACTGCTAGAAATTTTGTTGGTTCCTGGAAATTCACATTTAATTTTTACCCTATAAAAAATAAAAAAATAAGAAAAGCCCAGAGAGAAGGCAAGAAAGGAATTTAGCGAAGCTCTACGGGCAAATAAATGCGTGATTTTGTCTTTTACGACACGGAGGAGCGTTAGGAATCCCCCTCGTGTCATCAGGCATTCGTCCTGGGTGAGGGAGAAAAATCATCCAAAATCAGGGGGAATGAATTTTTTGTTTGGCCAAATCCAAAAAATGTTCTATAATGCAAGTTTAGTGAGAAAATTGTTAAATTAGAAAAGAAAAAAGGTTATCAAGAAAGAGCTTTCTGAAGGAAAATTAATAAAGGAGTTAGGATGAGAAGGAAATTTATTTATGGAATCAAGGTTATTGCCGACGGACAGAATCTGTATATTATCAAGGAAGCACTGGATCTAATGAAAGAGAAAACCCCTGAATTTTTCTGGCTTATAGTAGATAACGTTAAGGAAATGAGACAGTTAGAGGATAGGGACTTACTCTGGGAGGGACCGGCAAGAACTATTAAAGGCAAAAGCAAGATAGAATTTACCCATATATTAGCCAGACAATTCAAAACATATACGGTGGCATTCATCCTTGTGCATGAAGCTACTCATATAGTGGACCAGCGCAAGGGACTTCCCTATACCAAAGAGTCAGAAATAAGGGCAAATGAGGCAGGAATCACCTTTCTTCGGGCATTAGGACAGGCATTAGGAAAAGTAGAAGATTATGATTTAGAGGAACGTATTAAATCAATTGAAAAGGGTAATGACATGATAAGAAAAGGACTCTTCTATTCTGAACTTCCTTAGTCCTTATTTATTATTGCTCTTGAGCTTTGCCCAAGATAAGCTTTGCGGGCAAAGTGGAATGACATTTTCCCGAGATTTTTTAGAAGGAGAAAGACAGCAGGGCTAAACCCTTTAATTTATTGAAAAATATTTTAGACAGGGTTAAAATGCTCTTCTTATAACTACAATGGGAGGTTAAATGAAAAAGGTTCTTTTGAACATAAAGAAAAGGCTGTATCTTTATGTCGGCGTAGTCTTTTTAATAGCGCTTGCTGCGGGCTCCTCCTGGAACTTTGGAAAAATAAATATAAAACCCATTAGCATATTTGCTGTTTTTATTATGCTTTATCCAATGCTTACAGGACTTGAGATAGAAAAGGTCAGGTACGCGAGCCGCAATTTCAAGCTGATAATTACCACTCTGATTTTTGCCTTTTTCGTTGCATCGGGAACGGCTTTTTTAATTTCCAGAACGGTACTTGCCGGATATCCTGAAATTGCCCTTGCCATGGTGATGGTGGGTGCGATTCCCTGCTCAAATATGCTTATAGGATGGGCGGGAATTGCAGATGCAAGCGTTGAGAATGCCCTGGTGATAGCAGTAATAGGTCTTATGGCTATTCTCTTCATCTCTCCTGTCCTTATAAAATTGAGCGGAGGTGTGTTTACCAATGTTAATCTTGGGGGACTTGTCCTTGTTCTCCTCGCTTATATTCTGGTGCCGCTTATGCTCGGTCTTTTTACCAGACACCAGATAATAAAAAGAAAGGGTAAAAAATACTTTATGGATATAAAGAAAATATTTCCTGGTATATCTGCCATAGGGATTCTCATAATAATATTCTTTTCCGTTGCAAAGGTAGCCAGGGTTGTCATTGGAAAGCCAACTTTGTTTTTGCTCGTTTTTCTCGGACTTTTCTCTTATTATATCATTCAGACTGTGTTATCAGTTCTTACAGCCAGATTGTTGAAATTCAATTATGAAGAGGGAATGATTTTTATCCTCGGAGCAACAGCAAGTTCTCAGGCAATATCCCTTGGGGTGGCAGCCACCCTGTTCAGCAGTTTAACTGTATTTGCACTTTCTTTTAAACCTATTCTGCAGGTTCTTTATATAATGTTCCTCATTTATGGTGCAGGACCCCGGATAAGAAAATTTCTGGAAGGCCTGAACCAATAGCATAAGTTTTATTTGAGCTCCTCATCTGATGAAATCCTTCTGAAGAGGAGTTTTCATATTCTCTTTTTTACTTCTTTTGACTTTTTAAGTTAATCCTTTATAACTCGTATTAACTCTCTGTTAGGGCTATTATCTATGATGTTTGGAGCCGTTTCCTTATCTTTCATTATTTACACCTCTTAAGCTTGAGTTTAACACCGGCCAGAGTGCAAATTGGCTTATAAAGCTGTAGAATTGGCATAGCTTTCCCAAACGTGGCACGACCTTTTAGAATCTTCTAAATTACTCCCAGATCCTCTTAGGGATGTTCATATGAAGCTTCCTGAATATCTCTGCAGCCATCCCACCTATCT
>WFSJ01000003.1 GCA_015486055.1 Acidobacteriota bacterium | reverse complement strand
TTCCTAAAGGGAAGGAATATATCTCCATCCCTAAGGTAATAGGACTCTTGCATTCGCATTTTATTTCTTTATAAGGCCTGGAAAAGAAATAGGCAGTATGTTTTGGAGGAGAGGCAAGGATTTTCTTTACAGCTTCCCACCCGTTTTCTCTGTAAAAATTTCTGACAGCCACATATCCTTCTCTATAAATGAATGAAAAAATCCCTTTTAAGAATTCACCGCTTTTAGATTCGGGAAGTTTCAGGAGAGAAAAATCCATTGGGAAATCCTTTATTCCGTAATGTCTGAAAGTAATTAGGTTTGCATCTCCCTCAAGGATAGCGACAGTGGAAAGCACCCTATCCTCAATAAAAAGACCCTTCTTCAATGGTTTAAATACCCATGGAAAATTCTGATACTGTAGGCAGTGGCGAAGCTCGTGGACAAGGGCAAATTCCTGTTCAAGTTTTCCTCTGTTCTTCATGATGTAAACCTTACTGGGATCTTCGGGGTTGAAAAAGCCCACTGCAGTTGAAGACATAAGGTGCCTCTTAATCTGTGCATATTTCTCCTCATTGTCTATAATCCCAAGGGCCTTGAGTATTGCAGCCTCCTTCATTTCATCCTTTTTTAAAAGTTTAGAGAAGTCCTCACTGCCCAAAAGGACAACCTCTGGAATGGACTTAAATCTCAATCCCCCTTCTTTTTCCACTTGTTTTTCTATTTCATAAGCCTTCTGAGGGGTTATACCTAAAATTATAGTGGCAAGAAAAAAAATAAAGATCACTTTTCTCACGGCAAAATTATATCATTGACTTGCGTGTGTTTTTTTTCTATAATTTTTTTCTTGGGTTGACTTAGGGAAGGTGGTGAAAAGCCACTGCTGCCCCCGCAGCTGTAACCGGGGACGAAACCTACAGGAGCCACTGTTCTGCATAGCGGGATGGGAAGGCGTAGGGATTAGAACGATCCGGGAGCCAGAAGACCTATCAGCTCAGGCCCAGGGTCTCTCTTCGGAGGGGGGTTGAGACTCTGAGAAAAAATCCCCTCCTAAATTTCAATGGAGGTGTTCTATGAAAAGATTTCTCGCAGCTTTCCTTCTGCCTCTTTTTCTTCTTTACGGAAAATCCGCTGTTAAGAGGGAGAAAAAAAAGGAGCTTAAGGAAGAAATTGTGGTCGTTGCTGAAAGAAGCAGTGAAACTCTCCTTTCTTTATCATCAACGACAGAAATGGTAAATGCGAAAGAGCTAAAGAGGTTCAGATTAAGAGATTTGAAAGAAGCACTTTCTCTTCTTCCCTCTGTCTATGTGCCAAATTTTTCCTCCCATGCTATCCCAAGCTCTGTTTTTTTAAGGGGTGTTGACTCATCAAGAGGGCTCTTCACCCTCAATTCCGTTCCTTTAACTGACCCCAACCTTTTTTCCCTCCCGTTTGATTTTGTTCCTTCCTTCTTTCTGGCCTCAATAGAATCTGTTATGGGACCTCAATCCGCTCTGTGGGGAAATTCAGCCATGGGCTCAGTTACGAACATTTCTCTTGACAAAAGCAAAGGGAATGAGATTGAAATTATGGGTGGTGGAATGTCAACCCTTTCCTTTCAGGGGAAAACAGGATATCAGGGAAGGAATTTCTTGTTAAAGGGAGGATACAGTTATTTCAATAATGAAGGGGTAGCGGAGAACAACAGGTTTAAAAGGAATTCCTTCTATGCAGTTTCCGAAGCAAGAATAGGGAGCTGGAAATTTTCACCCACTGTAATCTACACAAATCAGTTAGGGTTTATCCCATTTGTCTTCAGGGATTTACCGGCGAAAGATAGAAGGGCAAGGGACATAATTTTCCTAGCTCAGGTGCCTGCATCAGTTCAATGGGATAAATTCTCCTTTACGATTACACCTTATTATTACTCAAAGGATTATAAATTCACAGCGCCCCACGATCCATGGCACTTGACAAATTTTTCAACTTTTCTTGAAAGCGAAGGATTCACTTCCGCTGCTTCATTAACTTTTACCAACTATATAAAAATTTCTGCTGGCTTTGACTTGAGGAGGGATAGCCTAACTTCTAAAAACAATTTCTCAGTTCAGTATAAAGACTTAAAGCTGAATTATTATTCTCTCTGGTCAAACTTAATCTATGAAAGGGGAAGATTGTTTATATCAGCAGGGGGAAGTTATAACCGCTCCTCTAATTTCGGAAGCAAGTTCTCTCCAAAGTTTGGAGCTTCAATCTGGGCCCTGAAGGATAGAGCTAAGGTAAGATTTTCATACAGTGAGGGCTTCAGATTTCCTGTGCCTGCGGAATTTACCGGGTTTTGGGGAAATCCTGACCTTCTCCCTGAGAGGAGCAAAGGATACGAAGGTGGAATTGATATTCTCCCCTGGGGGAATTTTCTTATTTCAACAACCGCTTTCAGAACAGATTTTCAGGACCTCATATTTTACGACTACTTAACCTCGAAATTTGGGAACATAGGAAAAGTAAGAATCCAAGGATGGGAAACGACTATAAGGGGAAGCTGGAAAAAGTATAGTGGAATTCTGGGGTTCACAAAGCTCAGCGCGAGGGACATTGTTAAGAATAACAAACTCCTGAGAAGGCCTGATCTCATGATAAAGGCGGTTCTCAGCTACCTACCTTTCAGTAACTCCTCAATAAATCTCCTTTTTCTTTATATTGGAAAGAGAAAGGATTTTGACGATAAACTCTGGGAGCAGGTGCAGGACCCTTCCTATTACATTGTAAATGTCATCTTTAATTGGAAATCCAATAAGGGCTTTGGGCTCTTTTTAAGAGGCGACAATATTCTCAACAAAAAATACCAGGACATTTTCGGATACCCATCTCCTAAAAGAACGATTTATGCGGGAATAGATTTTGTCTTCTGAGATACTAAAGGCCGAAAATATTCACATTAAACTTGGAGGGAGAGAAATTCTGAAAGGGATTAAACTCTCCCTCCCCTCCTCATCTTTTACCTGTATTGCTGGACCGAATGGCGCTGGAAAATCTGTTCTTCTTTCGACATTGGCAGGGTATTTCAAACCAGAAGAAGGTAGGATAACGGCTCTGAACAAAAACATCCATGCAATTTCCCCTGAGGAAAGGGCCGGTATAATTTCCTTTCTTCCCCAGAGAAGCTCTTTCTTTTATCCTTTCAGAGTTAAGGAAGTCGTGGAGATGGGTTCGTACAGGCTGGGAAAATACGATGGGCAGGATGCAATGGAATTTGTTGGGATTGCCCAATTTTCCTCGAGGAAATTTACCGAGCTGAGCGAAGGAGAAAGGAAGCTCGTTCTTATAGCAAGGCTTCTTGCACAGGAAACCCCTATAATGATTCTTGACGAGCCAGCTTCAAATCTTGACATAAAAAATCAGATTAAAATTTACTCTCTTTTAGGGGGACTCGCTTCCTCTGGAAAAACAGTTCTTGCTTCAGAGCACAGTCTTGCCCTTCTAAAATTTTGTTACGAGGTAAATTTCATAAAGGAGGGAAAGATAATTTTTACGGGAAAACCGGCGGAGGTTCTCCACGATGAAAAGATTGAGAAAATATACGGCCTGTCTTCTTCTGAGCTTTCTTTTATTTCCATTTGAGATAAAGGATGCTCTTGGAAGAGTGCACCATTTCAACACTGTCCCCTCTAAAGTGATTTCCCTCTCCCCTGCGATAACAGAGACTATGGTTATCCTCGGTCTTAAAGGGAAGATAGCAGGAAGAACTTCATTTTCGAACCTTCCGGGTGTACCGAATATAAAGGATGTTGGGGGAATCATAAATCCGAATATAGAAATAATAAAGAGCTTAAAACCTTCCTTGGTATTCGTTATGCAGCCATCCTCAATCAATTTAATAAATTCCATCCAGAGAAGTGGAATTGAAGTTTTTGCATTCTCCGAACCGAAAAATCTTGAGGGGATAGGAAATATGCTCCTTGTTCTTGGAAGGATGTTCAACAAGGAAAGAATGGCTGAAAAAATAAGGAGGAAGTTTTTAAGAGAGATTACGCCTCTCAAGGAAAAGAAGGGAAAGGTCTACATAGGATTCGTTAAAGCTCCATTCTGGGCTGCATGCAGGGGAACTTTTCTTGATGACCTTATAAAAAGGGCAGGATGGAAAAATATTTGCAGGGAAGATGGATGGACAAGCCTCAGCGGGGAAAAGATTTTCACCTCCTCGCCTGAGGCAATAATACTCCCTTCAAACTCATGGAAGAAGGTCAGTCCTTTTCTTAGGGAATTTCCCTGGAAGGATACTCCTGCTGTTAAGAAGGGAAAAGTTCTCATTCTTCCAGAAAACAGGCTTCTTAGGCCATCGCCCCTGATAGTTCAAGTTTATAAGATTATAAAGGATTTTAGATGAGGATTTTGCTGGCCCTTTTCCTTACATATATCCTGTATATTCTCATAGGTCCTGCAGGATTTCATGTTCCATGGGAGATAATTTTTTACAGGGCAGTGAGAGGAGGTTTTGCAATTCTGGCAGGGGCTTCTCTCTCCCTTTCAGGGGTTATGCTTCAGGCTCTATTTTCAAATCCACTGGTTGAACCTTATATCCTCGGGGTATCCTCAGGAGCAACAACAGGTTCTCTTGTGGCAATTTTTTTTCTCGGGTTAATTTCCCCTCTTGCCCTTTCAGGCTTTTCCTTCCTCTTTTCTCTGCTCACTGTTTTTCTTATTTTCCTTCTCTCAGCAAAACTTTCTCCCACAAGGGAAATTCTTCTTCTTACAGGGATATCGGTTGGAAGCACCCTCACTGCCCTCAATTCAATTTTGATGATGGTAAAAAGCAGGGAACCAGCTTCCGACCTTATTTTTTGGCTTCTCGGAAGTCTATCCGGGATAGGGGAAAAGGAAATACTCGTATCTGCTGTGCTTCTCCCATTTTTCGCTTATTCTTTCCTTATCCACAGGGAGCTTGACCTCTTATTGTGGGGACAGGAAGCAGAATCAATGGGATTGAATATAAGAAGATCCAGGGTAAAGATCATAATAATTTCCACCGCCCTTACAGCAACAGTTGTTTCTCTAAGTGGGGTTATAGGTTTTGTGGGCTTGATTTCCCCGCACATAAGCAGGAAAATTTATGGATGGTCCCATAGAAAACTAATTCCTGCTTCCATGGGTATTGGGGGGCTGGTCCTTCTTTCCTCAGATTTTATCGCGAGAAATTTGATATCCCCGGCTGAAGTACCGGTTGGTCTTATAACATCCCTTGTGGGAGCTCCTCTCTTCCTCTATCTTGTCATGAAGAGAGATAAAGGCTCTTCCCTCCAAGAATTGTCATAACAACTTTATTCTGGAGGATTTTTCTCCCATCGAGTTCCCTGAAATCCTCTTCCCATACAACAAGATCGGCTTCCATTCCCTCCCGAATTTTTCCAAATTTTCCTCCAAGATATTCAGCAGGTTTTTCAGTGTGTGATATTATAGCTTCC
Organism: Acidobacteriota bacterium; assembly: GCA_015486055.1. Classification (GTDB taxonomy): domain Bacteria; phylum Acidobacteriota; class Aminicenantia; order S016-38; family S016-38; genus S016-38. The sequence goes on along the minus strand of WFSJ01000003.1, from coordinate 33,423 downwards.
TCTATTGAGACCCTATCTTCCTTATTCCACTCCCTGCTTGTTGCAGCATATAAGTTTTTCCTTGGGTCAGGTTCCTCAACAGGCCAATCAGAACCGAAAATCAGGGTAAAACCCAGATCTCTAAGCGTTTTTATTGGATATGACCTCCTTTCCCTTTCTCTTCCAATTAGCTCAGGGAGAAATGTCTGGTCTTCTATTATGTGTGAAGGTTGAAGCGATGCGTAAATTCCTTCCCCACTCTCAGAAAACCCTTCAGGCAGGAGCTGGATGTGCTCAATCCTTCCCCCGGACTTTTTAGCCACTTTATACGCTATCTCAAACGCTTTGTCCCCAATAGCATGAATTGCTATTTTAAAGCCAAAGCTTCTGTATTTAAACGCTTCTCTTTCAAGCTCTTTCTTTCCAAAGTTCAAAAGGCCGTTTCCGCCTCCGATATATTCTTCCTTCAATGCCGCAGTTCTTGAGCCAAAACTTCCGTCTTCAAAGAATTTAACAGGTCCTAACTTTAAGTTTTCCTTCCCTGAATCTCTCACCCATTTCTTTATTCTCAGGGCTGCCTCTAAACCTTCTGTCTGAAAGGGAGAAAGGTAAATCTTCAGCCTGTTTTCTCCATAATATTTAATTGCCCTTTCCCCTGAGAAATCAACCACTGCCGTTACGCCCAAGGAAAGAAGCTTCTCCTCAGCTTTCCTCAGAGCTTCCCGTATTTCAGACTCATCAGGCTCTGGTATCTTCACTCTCCATGCCTTTTCTTCTCTTAAAATGCCATCCCCATAGGTCCCCAACCTTTTCATTGCCTCTGAATTGAGCCAGAGAGTGTGCAGATCCCTGCTCCAGAGAGCAACAGGGGAACTTGGAGAAGCCCTATCAAGGACGGAGGCTTCGGGTTTCCCTTCAAGTTTGTCATTTTCCCAGCCCTTACCTATTATCCATCCGCTTTTCTTCTTTGCCCTCTCACTCACTTTTTCTTCTATTCCTCTCAGGGTTTGTCCCTTTAGGTTTAGTTCTAAAAGGGAGAGTGACCCCTCAAGAAGGTGAATATGGGAATCCACGAAACCAGGGGTGAGAAATTTCCCTTTAAGGTCAATACTTTCCCTTGCTTCAGCTTCCTTAAAGGAAGTTATTCTTCCCTTGTCTATGGAGATAGAAACAGGATAGGGCTTATTTAAAATCCTGCAGTTCTTAAGGAGAAGGTCAATCTTCCTCAATTATTTCGTATTCTGCATCTATGCTTACCGCCTTTGAGAGCATAGCCGTCACAGGGCAGTATTTGTTCTGGGAAAGGAAGATGCTTCTTTCCGCCGCCTCCTTGGAGAGGCTCTTTCCTCTGAAAATATATTTCAGTTTTATCTTTGTATAAACCATTGGGTGCTTTTCTGCCCTTTCTCCCTCAAACTCCACCTCAAATCCTCTCAAATCTTGCCTCTTCTTCTTCATTATGGATATAACATCCATTGCGGTGCAGCTTGCAAGAGAAATGAGAAGAAACTCCATGGGTTGCGATGCTTGACTTAATCCGCCAACATCTTTGTTCTGATCTATTACAACAGCATGTCCTGTGTCGGAAACTCCTATTAGCTGAAGTCCTTCAACCATTTTGACTTTGCCTTTTTTAATATTTGCCATTTTTACCCCCGAATTTTCGCAAGAGCAAATTTTACCAAAAAGATGGGAAAAATCAATTCTTTATCTTCCCTGGCTTGATAAATTTTTAATCATCTGATTTAATATAAATAAATAATAAATAAGGAGGGAATAATCATGATTAAAAAAATGTATCTTGTCTCTCCAGGGCCTGTCCCGATACCGGAAGATGCTTTGGCAGAAGCAGCAAAGCCAATAATTCATCACAGGACTGACATCTTCTCAGACATCCTTATGGAAGTGGAGGAGGGAATAAAGTATGTCTTTGGGACAAAACAGGATGTATTCATCATCGCGTCCTCAGGAACAGGGGGAATGGAAGCTGCTATTGTAAATCTTCTCTCTCCTGGCGATGAGGTAATTACCATCAATGGAGGAAAATTTGGAGAAAGGTGGGGAGAGATAGCGAGGGCATTTGGGCTTAATGTACATGAGATAGTCCTTGAATGGGGAGAACCCTATACAGGGGAACAGCTTTATGAAGAGCTTAGGGCGTATCCAAATACTAAGGCAGTTTTTTCTACCCTTACCGAAACCTCCTCTGGCTCTGTCTATGATATAAAGTCCTTTGCACATGTCACTTCAAAGACGGATGCAGTTCTCGTTGTAGATGCAGTGAGCGGCATTGGAGCTACACCCTGCCCCATGGATGATTGGGGAGTGGACGTTCTCGTTGCAGGTTCCCAGAAGGCACTTATGATTCCTCCAGGTATTGCATACATTGCCTTTTCAGATAAAGCGTGGAAACTCACAGAGTCTTCAAAATTCCCAAGGTATTATTTTGACCTTAAGAAATATAAAAAGAGCTTTGGAAAAAGAACTACCCCATATACGCCACCCATTACCCTTGTAATTCAACAGAGGAAAACACTCGAAATTATAAAGAAAATGGGGATAGAAGCCCTTTTTGAGCACCACAGAATTCTTGCAGATGCAACGAGGGCAGCGGTGAAAGCCCTTGGACTTGAACTGCTTTCAAAGATTCCAGGAAACGTGGCAACTGCAGTGAAAATACCCGAGGGGATTGATGGAAAGGAATTTGTGAAAATTGTTCAGAAGAAATACGATGTTTATATTGCAGGGGGACAAAGCTCATATGCAGGGAAAATTTTCAGGATTGCTCACCTTGGATATATGGGAGCCTTTGACATAATAACCGCAATATCAGCAATAGAAATGACATTTTCAGAGATGGGATATAAATTTGAGTTCGGCTCAGGAGTCAAAGCAGCAATGGAAGTATTCAGGAGAGAATGGAAATGAAGATTTTAGTGTGTGATAAGATTGCTCCTGAAGCACTTGAGGAGCTTGAGAAGATAGGAAATGTTGTATTCAAGCCAGGAATGAACCCTGAGGAGCTTGAAAAGGAAATTATGAACGCAGATGCTGCAGTTGTTCGTTCGGCCACAAAGCTCCGCAGGGAAATTCTCAACGAAGCTAAGAAGCTAAAACTTATAGTAAGGGCTGGGATAGGTCTTGACAACATAGACCTTGGGGCTGCAAAGGAAATGGGAGTTGAGGTGAGAAATACCCCTGCAGCAACTTCAATCTCAGTTGCGGAGCTTGTTTTCGCCCACATGTTTTCCGCGGCAAGGAAACTTCCCATGGCATATACTTCTATGAAGGCTCATAAATGGGAGAAAAAGCTGTTCCAGGGTTTTGAGCTCTACGGTAAGACCATCGGGATAATAGGTTTTGGGAGGATAGGAAGAGAGGTAGCAAAAAGGGCAGTTTGCTTTGGAATGAATGTCCTCTGGCATGATGTTGTGGAGCCTAAAACGGACATAAAAGCAAAAAGGGTCTCCCTTGACGAACTCTTTTCTAAATCGGATTTTATAACAATGCATGTGCCTTTGCTCCCCCAGACCCATCACATGATTGGCAGAGAGCAAATAGGGAAAATGAAGGATGGGGTTGTCCTTGTAAACGCGGCAAGGGGAGGTGTTGTTTCCGAAGAGGCAGTGCTTGATGGCTTAAATTCCGGAAAGATTGGATACTACTGTGTGGATGTCCATGAGAAAGAGCCCACCGACAATTTTGCCTTAATAGACCATGAAAGAGTAATTTCAACACCGCATTTAGGTGCTTCAGCCGAGGAAGGTCAGCTCAGGGCAGGAATGGAAGTGGTGAAAATCATCAAGGAATTCTTCTCCTGATGGATAAGGACCTTTTTCTCCAGAGGGAACCTGTATATACAGTAAAACAATTAAGTCTGTTAATAAAAAACTCAGTTGAGGCTATGGGTTATGTGCATGTTAGAGGCGAGGTATCCAATGCTCATCTTTCACATGCGGGTCATTTTTACTTTGACCTGAGAGAGGAGAATTATTCTTTAGCTGCAGTTCTCTTTAAGAGTAGGACAAGACCTCCTGAGGGATTTCCCAAGGATGGAGAAAAGGTTGAGATTTCAGGAAGGCTGACTACCTATGAAGGAAAAAGTCAGTACCAGATAATAGCCGATGTGATTCTTCGGAAAGGAATAGGGGAACTAAGGGAAGCAGTAGAAAAGCTCAAGAAAAAACTGAGGGAAGAAGGACTTTTTGAGGAATCCCTGAAAAAATCCCTTCCGCTTCTTCCAAGAAGAATTGGGATTGTAACCTCCCCAACAGGTGCCGCAATAATGGACATAATAAGGACAATAAGAAGGAGAAATTCATCTGTCCATCTTTTCCTTTACCCTGTGAGGGTCCAGGGGGAAGGAGCAGAAGATGAAATAACGAGAGGAATTGTGGCATTTAACCGGTGGGGGAAAGTGGATGTGTTAATAGTTGGAAGGGGAGGCGGAAGTTTTGAGGACCTTATGGCTTTCAACACAGAAAAGGTAGCGAGGGCGATCTTTAGCTCAAAAATTCCTGTGATCTCGGCCGTTGGGCATGAGATAGACTTTACAATATCCGATTTTGTCGCAGATCTCAGGGCTGCAACCCCGACAGCAGCAGCAGAACTCGTGATAAGGAGCAGAGAAGAGCTCAGGGAGAAAATTGATTCAATTTCCAAAAGCCTTATTTCAATTCTGAGGGCACTTGTAAACAGGAGGAGAAGACAATTTCTGGAGCTTGAAAGAGGCCTTCGCTATGCAGAGGCAGGATTTCTAAATGTATTCAGGGATTACGACAGGATATATGAAAGGTTGATAAACAGCCTTTCAAAGGTCCTTGAAGCAAGGAGGAGAGGCCTTTCTTTTCTTACCATGAACCTTTTGAGGATTTCTCCAACAGGAAGGGCAGCGAAGAGGGTGAATGGTCTAAGGGAAAGGTTGATGGAATATTCTCCTGGTCTTAGAATGTCAGCTTACAAGGAGAAGTTGAGCTCTCTTAAAGAAAAAAGTGATAGGGCTATCTTGCAAAGGTTTGATTCAGCTAATAGAGAGATAGAAAAATTCCAGGCCCAGTTGAGGATGCTTAGCCCATTTTCCGTCCTTGAGAGGGGCTATTCGATAGTTCTTAAGGAAAGCAAAATTGTAAAGGACTCAACCCAGCTGAAAAGAGGGGACGAAATTAATGTGAAACTTTCAAGGGGAGGTTTCATAGCAAAGGTAAAAGGAAACTGGACTCTCCCTTTTGATTAGATTTTGGGGTCAGGTGCTCTCTTGAATGCCAAAAGGCAAACCAGCATCTCGTATTTTTCATAGAAGTTGAGATCTATAAGGTAAGGAAGCTTACAAATAACAGTCTCGTCCACATTGGGTTTAGTTCCGATCCCCGTTTTCAATCTGTTGATAGGAATTAACATGTATGCCTATGTACTTAGAGACTCGTGCCTGTGATAGACCCCGCTCTTTCCTTTCGGCTGAAGAAAAGAAAGTTCTTTCCCAAAAAGCCGGGATTGATATAGAATTTGGTGATGGATCTTGCTCTTGAATTTTTATCATTTCTTGAGAAGGAAAAGAGATATTCTACAAGGACGATAAAGTCCTATAAAAAGGACCTTCATCAGTTTAAGGTTTTCCTGAGTAAAGTCGGGAAGGATGTCTATGAAGCAGAGCCAGAGGAAATTTACTCTTTCCTTCTCTGGCTGAGACAACAGGGATACTGCGGCGCATCTGTCGAGAGAAAGCTCGCCACTATTAAGTCCTTTTACAAATACCTTCTTTCAATCGGAGAGATTTCCATAAATCAGGCAAAGCTTGTAAGCTATCCAAAAAGGTCCAAAAATTTACCTGTTGTTCTTACTATAGATGAAGCATCCGAGCTTCTTAACCTTCCCGAGCCAGAGGATTTTTTTTCATCAAGGGATAGGGCAATTCTTGAGCTCCTTTATGCCACTGGGATAAGGCTTTCCGAGCTTACCGACCTTGAACTCCAGGATTTAAACATCAGGGATAAATTCATAAGGGTTAAGGGAAAAGGTGGCAAGGAAAGGGTCGTTCCATTTGGTGGTCCTGCGCAGAAAGCGATTATTTTATATCTCAAATTCAGGGGAGAAGCGGAAACAGGTTCCCTTTTCCTCAACAAATTTAGAAAGAGGCTTTCTCAAAGGTGGGTTGAGAAAATCGTTGATAAATATATAAGTCTTACTTCAATAAAGAAGAAAATTTCGCCCCACAAGCTCAGGCACAGCTTTGCAACCCATCTATTGATGATGGGAGCGGATATAAGAACTATCCAGGAACTTCTTGGCCATTCTTCACTTTCAACGACTCAGAAGTATACTCATCTTGATTTTGAGACTCTGAGGAAGGAATATGAAAAAGCCCAGGGGAAAATTGAATGAAAGAGGTGCTTTTTATTTATCACATGCATCAGCCTATATATAGGAGTCCGGAAGGAGAAGTTATCCTGCCCTGGACAAGGCTTCATTCAACAAAGGATTATTATGGAATGGCAAAGCTTCTTGAAGAGACTAAGGTAAAAGCTGTTTTTAATTTTTCCCCATCCCTAATTTATCAAATAATAGAATATTCTCAGGGGAAGGTGAATGACCTCTTTGAGGAGATTTCCTTTAAGCCAGCAAGGGATTTAACTCTTAAAGAACGGAAGCTCCTTTTGAGGTTCAGCGGGTACATAAACAGAGCTACCATGGGTAAAAGTTTTCCTCGCTATCTCTATCTTCTTGAAAAAAGGGGCCAGGAGGAAGAAATAGAAAAAAATTTAGGTGAATTTTCAGTGCAGGAGCTGAGGGATCTTCAGCTTCTTTGGCAGCTTTCCTGGACAGACCCTGACCTTGTGAAAAAGGAACCTCTTAAAGAGTTAGTAGAAAAGGAAAGACTTTACACAGAAGAGGACAAAGAAACCCTCCATTCGGCCCAGAGAGAGATAATAAAGTCTATAATACCCCTTTATAAAAGGCTCTGGGAAAAGGGCAAGATTGAGATCTGGATCTCTCCCTTTTATCACCCGATTCTCCCTCTCCTTGTTGATTCCACTGTGGCATGGGAATCATCCCCACTTAAAGGTCCAAGAATTTCCTTCAGATATCCGCAAGATGCCGAGTGGCATGTGAAGCGTGGGATTGAGTTGGTGGAGATGAATTTTGGAAGAAGACCAAAAGGATGCTGGCCGAGTGAGGGAAGCGTTAGCGAAGAAGCCCTAAGAATTCTTGTGCAACATTTTTCATATATAGCAACTGATGATGACATCCTTAGGAGGAGTGAGGATAACCCCTCTGAACCTTATTATTACAGCTATAGAAATATAGGAATTTTCTTCAGAAACAGCTGGCTTTCCAATAAGGTTGGGTTTGATTACAAACACACAGGTGAGGAAAGGGCAGGGGAGCAGTTCCTCAAGGATTTGTCCTCCATTAATTCTCCCCTTGTGATAATAGCCCTTGACGGGGAAAATCCATGGGAACATTATCCTGAAGGGGGAAGGACTTTTCTGAGAAAAATCTATTCGGGACTTACTGAGAAAGAGGGATTCAGGACAGTAACAGCAGAGGAGGCATCCGATCTTTATACTCCGAAACCTCTGAGGAAAATTCATCCTGGCTCCTGGGTGTCTTCTAATTTTGATACATGGATGGCTTCTGAGAAAAACAGAAAGGCCTGGTCTCTTCTTAAAATGGTAAGGGATAAAATTGAGTTCCACAATGGTGAGAAAGAATATGAAGATGCTCTAAAAATGGTTTATATAGGGGAAAGTTCTGATTGGTTCTGGTGGTATTCGGATTTTCATTACTGTCAGACAGCCTTTGAGTTCGACAAGCTCTTCAGGGGTTATCTCATTTCTGCACTTAAATATTTGAAGGAAGAAATTCCAAAGGAACTTTATCATCCGATAGCAGAAGGGAAAGGAAAGGCTTATTCCCTTATCCATCAGGTAGGGGATATTTCTCCTGAAATAAATGGCAAGATAGATAGTTTCTTCGAATGGATGAATGCAGGCGAGGTACTCTTGAAAGTTAGGGGCGAAAGCATGGACAGAGGTTGGGCTATAACGAGAAGGATTTTTTACGGCTTCGTGGGGAATGACCTGTTCCTCAGGATAGATACAAGCAAAGAGGCTAAAGATGTATTTGCAGAGGGATATATACTCAGGATAGACCTTGGATTTGGATCCTTTCTTGTAAGGGGGGAAATGAAAGAGGAGAGAATGGAGGTTGGAATTGATGAGATCCTTGAAGCGAGATTTAAACTGCCTGAAAGGACTGAGACCTTGGAGATATATATGATCTGGGAGAGCGACCATACAGCATTTGAGAGGATTCCCTTCTGGGGTAAGATAAAAATAGATAAATTTAAGGAGAGGGATTGGAGCGGACTTTGAGGCAGTTAGGGACAATCTTAATATTATTTTCTATAGTTTTCCTTTTTATAGGTTTGCTTCTTTATATTTTCCCTTTCTTACCCAAAGTGCCAGGGGATGTTGTCATAAGAAAGAAAGGTTTGACAATATTTATCCCCTTAGGTAGTTCAATTCTTCTGAGTCTCTTATTTACACTTGTTATGAATTTAATCTTTAGGAAAAGATGAGGGAGATAATAATAAGGGGAGCAAGAGAGCATAATCTTAAAAATCTTACGCTTTCCATTCCTCACGATTCCCTTGTGGTAATAACTGGGGTTTCTGGCTCAGGGAAAAGCTCTCTTGCCTTTGATACCATATTTCAGGAGTCCCAGATGAGATTTCTTGAGGTGCTTTCCCCTTATGCAAGGAGGTTTTTAGAGAAAGTCTCAAAACCAAATGTCGAATCAATACAGGGTCTTCGGGCAGGGATAGCAGTGGATCAGAAATCCATCGCAGCAAATCCTCGCTCCACAGTGGGAACTGCAACCGAGATATATGATTATATAAGGCTCCTTTTTTCTAAGGCCTCCCATCCCTTCTGTCCATCCTGCGGAAGGAAGCTTGAAGCCTTTGAACCAGAGGAAATCGCTCAGGCAGTAGAAAGAAAATTTAAGGGAAAGAGGATAAAGATATTGGCACCTATCGTGAAGGAAAAAAAAGGCGAACATAGGGAGGTTTTCTCAAAGATCCTGAAGATGGGATATCTTAAGGCAAGAGTTGATGGAAAACTCCTTGAGGTTTTGCCTTCTTTCGGGCTGGAAAGATACAGAGCACACAACATAGAGGTTCTCATTGACGACCTTTTTCCTGAGGGGCAAAGACTTTCAAGGAGTGTGAAAAGGGCCCTTGAGATTTCAGGGGACAGCTTAATAATTCTTCATCTAAATGGAGAATTGCTCATCTCTACATCCCTTCACTGTCCATATTGTGGAATATCCCTCCCTTCTCCTGAGCCGAGGCTTTTCTCATTTAATAGCCCTTATGGTGTATGTCCGGCCTGCGGGGGTGTTGGTTTCAAGGTAAGAGAAGAGAGGGGCAGAACGATGGTTACAGAGGAGCCTTGTGATTTATGTGGGGGAACGAGGCTCAGGAGAGAAGCGTATGCTTTTAAAATAGGGGGGAAGGATATTGGTTATTATGTTGAGCTTCCCGTTTCAAGACTGAGAGAAGAACTCCTTTCGATTAATGAAATATGGTCCTCTGAAGTTCCGAGAAGGATAGCTTCCAGGATAGTTGAGGGGGCTGAGATTATGAAGAAGCTTGGCATAGGATATCTTACCTTGAACAGGCCTATTTTCTCCCTATCAAGCGGTGAGGCCCAGAGGGTTAGGCTTTCTTCCCAATTGGGCTCCAAGCTAAAAGGTGCTCTCTACGTTCTTGATGAGCCATCAATAGGACTTCATCCGAAGGACCAGTCAATGCTTATAGATATTCTTAGAAGGATAAGGGATTTTGGCAACACCGTGATAATTGTTGAACATGATGAAATGACCATAAAAAGGGCAGATTACATAATAGACATGGGACCTGGAGGAGGAGATAAAGGAGGGAAAATAGTCATTCAGGGAACTTTAAAGGACATAATGGGAAACCCCACTTCAGTAACGGGGCTTTATCTCAGGGGAGATAAGAGGATAGAGGTTCCGAGGAGAAGAAGAAAGCCGAGAGGTTTTCTCTATTTTACGGGTGTAACCAAGCACAATCTTAAGAATATAAATGTGAGGATACCCTTGGGAGAGCTTGTTGTTGTAACGGGGGTAAGCGGCTCAGGGAAAAGCTCCTTAATAATCGACGCTATTTATCAGGGTTTAAAAGGGAAGAAAGAGGGCTTCATAAAAATGGAGGGGGCGGAGAAGATAAGAGAGGCTGTTCTTGTTGACCAGAAACCGATAGGCAGAACCCCTCGCTCTAATCCTGCCACATATACAGGAATTTTTGTTCACATAAGGAAGCTCTTCTCTTCTCTTCCAGAGGCAAGGAAAAGGGGATTTTCAAAGTCAAGATTCAGCTTTAACCTCAGAGAAGGAAGATGTCCTGTGTGCAAAGGAGCAGGGGTAGTGAGGGTAAAGATGCATTTTCTTCCCGATGTTTTTACCCAATGCAGTGAGTGCAGGGGGAAAAGATATAGGAAGGAGGTCTTGGAAGTTAAGTTTAGAGGTAAAAGCATAAACGATGTTCTTGAAATGACTGTTGAGGAAGCATATGCCCTTTTCAAAGATATCCCTCAGATAGGGAGAAGGCTGAGACTTCTCCTTGATATAGGTATTGGGTACATAAAACTCGGCCAGCCTTCTCCAAATCTTTCAGGAGGTGAGGCCCAGAGGGTTAAGATAGCAAAGGAGCTTACAAGGAACACGAAATCAAATCTTTATATTCTTGACGAGCCGACAGTAGGTCTTCATTCTGATGATATAAAAAAACTCCTTTCCGTCCTCCACAGACTTGTTGAAAGCGGTTCCACTGTTGTGGTCATTGAGCATGACCTTGATGTTATAAAAAATGGGGATTGGATAATAGACCTTGGACCCGAAGGTGGGGAAGAGGGTGGGAAAATCGTTGCAGAGGGAACACCGGAGCAAATATGCAGAGCAGATACCCATACAGGACGATTTTTAAGGGAGGTTCTAAATGGATGCTGAGGAATATCTGACAGAGGCCGGGAAAAAAGGAAAGATTCATCATACTATACTTGTTGAAGGAGGAGATGAGAAAATTGTGCTTTTCTTTGTAAAGCTTCTTTTCCCTGAGCACCAATACAAGAAGAGTCTTGATAGCTATTTTGAAGTTGTAAAAATAAAACCGGAGGGGACAAGCATAAAAATCTCCCAGATAAGGGAAATGGAAGAGCTAACAGCGTTAAAACCCTTTTCATCAAAGTGGAGGATAGTTGTTATAGAAGAAGCGGATAAACTCACTAATGAAGCAGCCAATGCTCTTTTGAAAATCCTTGAGGAGCCGCCAGAATCCACATATTTTCTTCTTCTTACGGATATACCTTCCTCACTTCCTATGACTATACTCTCAAGAAGCCTTCATCTTCTTTGGAGAGGGAAGGAAAGCAGAAGGAAGGGGAAACTCGGCGACCCTTCTTCAATAACAAAGCGGGATGAGCTTAAAGAATATATTGAGAACTTAATTTATTTTTTAAGGGACTGGATAGCAGCGAAAGAAGGTGAGGAAACCCTTTATTTTGAAAGGGATGAACTTGGTAAAGCCTCCCCTGATGAGAAAAATTTAGGGCAGCTCTTTGATTCTTTGGTCAGGATTTATTCACTTTCCGACAGGGCAAACATATCAATATCAAAGGCTTACATAAAATCCCTCCTTGAGGATATGAAAATTGGCAAATTATAAACTCACGATAGCCTATGATGGAACAGAATATAAGGGATGGCAGTATCAACCAGACCAGAGAACCATTCAGGAAACCATTCACAGGGCTCTTCAAGTAATTACCAAGAAGAACCCAAAAATTTATGGAGCTGGGAGGACAGATGCCGGTGTTCATGCTCTCGGTCAGGTAGCAAATTTCCATACCAAACTTTCAATTCCCCCTGACTCAATGAAGAAGGCTATAAATTCTCTTCTTCCACCCGATATAAGGATACTGAAATGTGAAATTGTGGAGGAGAGGTTTAATTCCCGTTTTCACTCAAAGGGAAAGGTTTACGAATATAGAATTTATAGGGGTGAGATAGTTTCCCCATTCCATTACAGATACGTTGCCCATGTGACGAACAGTTTAGATATCATCGCCATTAAAGAAGCCTCAAAATTTCTTTTGGGGGAGAAGGATTTTTCCTCCTTTACCTCAGATTCTTCATGGAAGAGCAAAGTTAGGAAGATAGAGATAATAGAAGTTAATGAAGAAGAAGAGATGCTTTATTTCAAGATAAGAGGCAATGGATTTTTGAAATATATGGTCAGAATAATGGTTGGGACCCTTTTGGAGGTTGGGAAGGGCAAGATAAGCACAGAAGATTTCGGAAAGATAGTTGAAGCAAAGGATAGAACCTTAGCGGGTCCTACTGCTCCCCCTCAGGGCCTTTTTCTCCTTCGGGTTCTATATTGAGCTCCTTTCTTTTTTTAATTTCTTCCCTGATGTAAAGAAGCAAATTTTTAAGGTTTGCAACCTTCGTAAATATTTCCCTCTTGGTAAGGGCTCTTCTTATCTCTGAAAATACTCTTTCAAGGGTTTCCCAATCCTTATAAAGAAGGAGGTGCATTACATTTTTCTCAAGGGAGCTTATCATTTCCTCCGCCTCGTATCTTTCAACCTTACCCTTAGAAAGCAGAACATCAATATGAGCTATTATTGATTCCAAATTGTTTATTGCCAATTCAGTTTGCTCCTTTCTTCCTATGTGGGAAGGAAACAGGGATTCCTTGCTAACTTCTTTGTTGTAGAACTTTATTGTTTCCATGACAGATTCCTGGAGTAGTGATTTCAGAAGGAAAACGGACTTTCCAATTTTGCTTCTTATTTTGCTTGGCACATTTACCAAGCTTATATTCAGTAGTTCACCGTAGAATACCTTCTTAAATTCTTCATTCAGAGGCACAAGAAGTCTCTCCATAGGGGGTTTGAGCTTTTTTACCGTTTTTCTATTTGTGTCCATGACTTTCATTAAAAGAGAATATTCGTATTTTGTAAGTATCAATATCGGATAATACCTCATGGGTAGAGGATCCATCCTTGCAAGATTTTCAAGATGGTCAAGGAATTTTATGAGCTTTGATATCAGGAGGAATACAAGGGCTATTCTTCTCCTTTCATTTTTCTCCTTTATTGAGGATATTAGATCCGTTATTTCTTTCACCGATATTCTGTCAAGGGGCCTTTTGAATCTTTTGAGAAGAAAATCCTGAAGAAGAGGTATTCTGTTGACTTCCCTTACTATTCTTCTCGTTGCTGAGAAGAATACTTGATATTGGATAAGGCTTTTTTCCTTTATTTGAGAAAGCACATTTCTCCAGTCAAGGAAAAGCTCAGTAGCATACGAAATCATAGTCCAGTAGTCATCTTTCTTTTTCTTTTTTATTTCAAGGGTCATTATGCCGTATTTCCTCATGAAATATTCTTCTATGAAATCCTCAAACTCCGTATAGAACTCGGAATTTCTGTTTTCGAGTCTTATGGAAAGCAACGAGAGCCTGTTTACAATATCCTCAAGGGAATTGAGCTCCGGGTTGAAATTTTTCCTTATAACCGAGTTCTTTATCTCCTCTGAGAGGATGTGAAAATTTACCACAGGGAAAAGCTGAATTGATCTTATGAGCATTTCCCATTCAAAGAGAAATGGGATAAGAGCATTTTCCTCTACTTCCTTAAGGAAGGTCTCAAGAAGTTTATCCTTTGTCTCAACTTCCTCTTCTTTAAAATAGGCTGTTATATGAGTAACATCTTTCATAACTCTATTTTTAACATAAACTCGCCCTTTTTTCAAAGTTTTTGACTCAAGTGATAAAATACTACCTTAGAGGTATGAAATGAAAATATTTATAACAGCTAAAGGAAATGCCATTGATTCAATTGTTGACCCAAGATTTGGGAGGGCTGAATACTACGTCATATATGATACTGAAACAGGGAAGGTAATCGGAGGGAAAAATCCCCATAAGGAAGGTAGAATTGCAGTAGGAATATCTTTTGCTCAAATCGCCATAGAAAATGGGGTAGAAGCAGCCATTTCAGGAAATTTCGGTCCAAATGCCTTTGAGGTTTTGAAAGCAGCTGGGACTAAAATGCACAGGGCAAAAGAAGGTCAAACTGTAAAGGAAGCTGTGGAAAGCCTACTTTCAGGAGAGCTTGAGGAGTTCAGGGAAGCAACTCCCAGAGAGGTTGCGGAGAAGATAGAGAAAGAATTGAAATGAAAATAGCTGTTGCCAGCGGTAAGGGTGGAACTGGAAAGACAACGTTTTCTCTTCTTTTTTCCAAAGCGATAGCCCCTTCTTTCTATGTTGATGCTGATGTTGAAGAGCCAAACGGAGCTATATTCCTTAAACCCACTGTAAACTCAGTTGAGGATTTTACAGAGCCTGTACCAAGAATAATCCCTGGAAAGTGTACATACTGTGGGGAATGTGCAAAGGCTTGCCCTTACAAGGCGCTAGTCATAATTCCTCCCCCTGCGAAGAAGACTCTATTCTTTCCTGAACTCTGCCATTCATGTGGGGTATGTGCTTATGTTTGCCCTGAGAAGGGAGCTTTAATTGAGGTTCCAAGGAAAAAGGGGATAATAAGGAGGGGGAAATCAGGGGAAATTGATTTTATGGAAGGGGTATTGAACCTGGGTGAGGCTTCTGCTGTTCCCTTGATAAGGGAGCTCAAGAGGAGGGTAAAGAATTATCCCGGGGATGTGATAATTGACGCTCCTCCTGGTACCTCTTGTCCTGTTGTTGAGGCAGTTGAGGAGACGAATTATGTGCTTCTTGTTGCAGAGCCTACCCCCTTTGGAGTCCATGATCTTTCCCTTGTTGTTGAAATGATTGAGATGCTTTCCCTTCCTCATGGGATAATCATAAACAAGGCTCAAGAAGGGAACACCCTTGTGGAGGATTTTGCAGAAAGCAAAGGTATGGAGATCCTTTACAGAATTCCATTTTCAGAAGAGATTGCAAGGATGTATTCCAGAGGAGAACTTCCATTCGGAGAATTTGAGGAAGGATTCAGAAAGGTTTATAAGAGAATAAAGGAGATTGCGGGATGAAAGCCAAGGAAATGGTGATAATAAGCGGGAAGGGAGGAACAGGAAAAACGACTATAACCTCTTCCTTCGCATACTGGCTTCATAAAAAAGGCAAAGGGTTTGTTATAGCCGATGCAGATGTTGATGCAGCGGATATGCACATACTCCTCGAGCCTGAGATTAAAAGGGAAGAGGAATTCATAGGGAAATCAGTTGCTGAAATAGATGATTCCCTTTGTACCTATTGCGATATATGCAGGCAGCTTTGCCGTTTTGATGCGATCTCGATAGCTGAAGATGTTTATCAGATAGACCCCGTAAAATGCGATGGATGCACTCTTTGCGAAATAGCTTGCCCTGTAAATGCCATAGTTATGGTTCCCCAGATCGTTGGCAAATGGGCCATTTCAAATACAAAATTCGGTCTAATGGTCCACGCGAAATTAAATCCTGGGGCTGAAAACTCGGGAAACCTTGTTACGATGGTGAAACATCAAGCTCATCTCTTATCAGAAAGGGAGGAAATTCCTTATATAATAGTTGATGGTCCTCCTGGAATAGGATGTCCTGTTATATCTTCAATTTCAGGGGCGACTTTCGTGGCAGTTGTTGCTGAGCCTTCATTTTCCGCGATTCACGACATGGAAAGGGCAATAGAGACAGCTGCCCATTTCAGGGTTCCCCATGGGATAATAATGAACAAGGCAGGACTAAATAAAGAGAATGAAAAACAGGTAAGGGAATATGCTGACAAGAGGGGTATTCCTTTCCTTGGAGAAGTTCCCTTTGATAGATGTGTAGTGGATGCCCTCGTGAAGAAGGAAGTGGCTGCTTCAGCCTGTTCCTCTGTGGCTGAGAATTTAGGGCATGTATTTTCAAAAATCATAGAGGTGGTAGATGGGTCTTAAGGACAAGGTA
Source organism: Acidobacteriota bacterium (assembly GCA_015486055.1). GTDB lineage: Bacteria > Acidobacteriota > Aminicenantia > S016-38 > S016-38 > S016-38. The sequence goes on along the minus strand of WFSJ01000003.1, from coordinate 17,445 downwards.
ATCGAAGCTCTCAGGATGGTTTATGACCCTGAGCTCCGCCAGGATGTCCTGACCCTTCAGATAGTAAAGGACCTTGAAGTTGATGAAAAAGCAGGGAAAGTATCCCTTGTTGTAAGGCCGACTACATATTTCTGCCCTATAGGAATTCAGCTTGCTCTGATGGTAAAGAATGCTGTAAAAAATGTTGAAGGGGTTAAGGAATCCCACATCAAGGTGGTAGACTTCGTATGGGCAGACCAGGCGATGAAATATCTAAAGGAACTGGACAAAAAGAAGGAGGGTAAAGAAGAAAACTCTAAATCTTGATCTTAAGGCCCAACCTTATTTCCCTTCCACCCCATTTTCTTTCTGTTGTTCCAAATGAATTAAGGGGATAAAACTTTCCATCCGTGGTTAAGAAGCCTTGAACTCCCATCCTGTTATAGGAGCTTGTCCAGTTGAATAGATTGTTCACCTTCAGGGAAATGACTGATGAGAGCTTACCAGTCTTAATCTCCCTTGAAAGAGCGAGGTTTAAAGTTTTAAAGGCAGGAGAAAGTCTGTATCCTTTTTCAGAGGCTGTTATCTTCTGAAGGTTAAATGGATAAGGCTGGTCAGAAATCACATAAAAGCTTCTTTGGTAGGGTATACCTGAGTCATATAGAAAGAAGAGGGAAATATATGTTTTTGAGATCGGGGAAAGCAGGACGTTTGCTCTTATTGATAAACGGCCGTAATTAGCTTTTATATTTTCAACCTGATTCGGAGAGTATATCCATATATTTCCACCTTGGTAACCTTTAAATTTTGTGTATGTAAAATCGAAATAGAGTGAAAATCCCTTCTTAAATGGTCTCCTCAGATAGAACTTTAAACTTTTGGAGCTTGAGTCCAGGGTTTTTAAGGCTACCGAAGAAAAACTCCATTTGAACTCTTTTATATCTTCTGTGGGGGTGAAATAATAATAGATTATGGTTCCGTCGTCCCCTGTCCCGAAGACCCCGTCGGGTCCGGGCTCGGGTATCTTCTTATTCGCCCACCATGAATGGCCCTCATAGTAATCCACTAATGTGTTTGCAAAGCCTATTGTGTTTGAGGAAGTTTCAGTCCAGGCCTGAATTCCCAAGTTAATGTCAAGGGGTAGAGCTTTTTCCAATCCTAAAATTATTACATCTGAGTAGGGAGTTGGTGCCTTCTTATCAGTATGGGGAGGGGGAAAAATTCCGTAATTTTCTATTTCACTCTCCGATGGGAAACCGTTTCCGTCAACATCCTTCCAGAAAATGTCCCCCCATCCATTAACATATGGAAAATAGGAAAGCACCTCTTTTGAGTCAAGGGATTTTACATATCTGAAAAGTCCTCCTTTAAAAAGGAAACTGTGGGGAAGCAAATAGGAAAATCCGACCCTTAAACCAAGGTTTTCTCTCCCGAGTCCTTGGAGGGAGTAGAAAATCCTCCTTGAGAAAATATCCTCATTTCCCTCTCCATTTATAAAATCCCATCCTTCAACTCCTTCCCTTATTCCTGGACAATATCCTGAAGAATAGTTGTCGTATCTGAGGCCTGTGAGTAGATTTAAATTACCGAATCCCCAGTTGTCCTGGAGGTAAAGGGAAATATGGGAAATGTGAGAAGCCCTATTTTCCTCTTTACCAAGAGAATAAACCCTCCAGTATCTGAGTTCCCCTAAGGGGAGGAAATAAGGAGTATTCCCATACTGATATCTGACAATCGGGTTTTCACTCCCAAATGTTGAAGACAAACCCACATATTCGAATTCTCCCCCAGCTTCTATTATGTGTTCCGCTCCTGCAAGTCTGCCGATAAATATTTCGGAAGAACCCTTCAGGTAGTAGTCCCTCATTCTAGTGTATCTGTTTCCAAAAAGGGACTCTTCGCCTGTTTTTGTATTGAAAATTCCAGTCTCTTTCCAAATTTCCTCATTGCTTTCAAATGTCCTCATTCCCGCTGTTATTAAGTGGGTAAAGTTCCCTTCTGTTTTTGAATTATAGAGGGAAAAATCCTGAGATTTTACAACAAAAGATGGGGTGTTTTCCGGAGTGTGAAAGAAATTTGCATACTTTATTTCAAAGGGCTCATCAATTTTCGTGTAGAGAAGTCTTAAACCTGTGTTTCCATGGGAAAAATCAAGATAAAGAAGGTCTGATTTTTTAGATACCCTTCTGTCAAATCCTAAAATATTCCTTTTCTCATTTAGCTTTGAATAAGAGGCCGCTGTTTTAAAGCCTTTAAGCTTTACTGCTGCAGAAAAATAGACCGAAAGGGAATCAGGGTTTTCCGGGTCCAAAGAAAGACTTTGTAATGGAAGCCAATCAAGGTTAAATTCTGTTTGGGCAGGGTAAATCTCACAATAGTTTCCACTTCTCTCTATTTTTACATTTTCGCTGTTCGTTGAACTGTATAAATAATCCCCGAGCTCTGTTGTCATTGGATAAGTGTTAAAAAGAAAATGGCTTTTCCCAAGTTCGTATCCCTTCCATAAGAAATTCCCTCTCTTTTCATAGGATATTTTCCCAAGCTTTCCATCTTCCATCGAAAGTGTTTCCTTGCTTTCAAAGCTTGAAATTTCCCATATCTGAGTGGGTGAAGGGAGCATCCTTCCCTCCTCCGAGCATTCCTGGTCACTCAGCCTTAGGGAAATTCTGTAGAAGTTTTTCCTTCCGGGCAGGACTTTTATTCCATCAACCTTTTTCCTGCAGAATCCTTTTAAGTTAGCTTTAAGCCTATAGTTTCCGGGCCTTAGATTAAGGTAAATAACACCGCTTTCAGCTGTGAAGGCATAGTAAGTTTTTTTGCCCTTTATTACAGCCCTCACTCCAGGGAGAGGGTTTCCATATTCATCAATTACCAGAATCCTCAGTGATGCAGAAAAAATCGGAATTGAGATTAAAATTGAGATAAGAATCTTCTTCATGATGGAAAGAATAAATTAAGGAAAGAAAAAAATCAATCTCTTTTCCCTATGATTGAACGGAATGGAGAGGCAGATGAAAAAGCTTTTGTATATGGAGCCCATCTGATTTTTTCCTTTACGGCTATGGGATATTGTGATTGGAATATGGGTATAAATGGGAGGTCCTTGAGGAATATACTGTGAGCTTTTCTCCATTCATTGTTCTTTAAGGCTTCCTCCATTTCACTGCTGAGATAGTTAAAGTAATTAGCGCCTCCTCTTTTAAAAAATATTTCCTCAAAGTCAAAGAGAGAATCGAGGGAAAAAGCTGAAAGCACCATCTGAAAATTTCCGCTGTGCAGCCTTTTGAGAAAAGCCCCTCTTTCAAGCATTTCTATTCTAATTTTTATCCCCTTCCTCGAGAATATATCCTGAAGGACCTGTGCTATCTGGACCCTTATCTTTGATTCAGATGGAACGAGGATGGAAAAATTCCCTTTTAATCTTTCGGTTTCAGTGCACCCTTTGTAAGGCAAATTATCCTTCCATATCTGAAAAGGGCTCTTTATAACCCTTGCAAAATTTTCTCTGAGCATAGTAATTTCTCTGTAGGGCACCTGCCTTGAAATCCAGCATCTAAACTTCTTATCCGAAAGCTTTCTGTCTCTCAGGTTGAATCCCAGATATAGGAAGGCCGGATGGGATATTTTGTAGATTTTCCCCTTGAAATTTTTGGTAGGAAGAAATAGAGGGGAAAGGACAGCAATGTCTACTTTACCACTTCTCACCATCAGAATTGATGTTGCAGGATCCCGGCTTTCCAAGAAAGTTATTTCCCCGAATGCCACAGAATATGGAAAATCCTTCCTTTCAAGGACAAGTCTTCCGCTTTCCCATTTTTTCACCCTGTAAGCTCCTGAAGCAGGGATTTTCCTTAATTCCTTTGGATTTTTCCCTTTTAATATGTGTAAAGGAAGGATTGGGAAGGTAAAAAGATACGGCTTGACCTTTTTAGGAAAATAAACAATAACCTTTCTTCCCTCCTTTTCAGCCCTTATCCCTTTCCATGCTTGACTGAACACAGATGTTTTATCCTTTGAAAGAAAATTGAAAGTGAATCTCAAATCCTCAGGGCTGATCTCCCTCCCGTCTTCCCATTTAAAACCAGACTTCATTTCAAGGACAGCTGTTTTCCCCTTGAGCTTTATAAGATGAGCTCCGTAATCCTGAAGCTTTCCATCTGGACCGAATCTTAGTGGGGAGAGATAGAGCATCTCAACAATAGGGGTTTCCCCCTCGTTATAGATATACAGGGGGTTAAGAGTCCGGGGGAGAGAAGAAAGAAGAATTATAACCGACAATAGTGCAATCATGTTCCTATTCTTTCAGGAATCTTGCGAGAACTCAAAAATTTTACCAATTCGTCCTCATTCATAAATTAGTTTTTCATTTTCTGATAGAGAAGTTTGAACATTAAGAAGGCATCTTGCTTCGGAAAGTTGTAGTAGTTCTTTATTCTCGCTATTTTTTCAAATCCAAGTTTTTCATATAGTTTTATTGCTGGTTTGTTTGAAACTCTCACTTCAAGGAATATGTGATGGGAACCTTTTTCCTCTTCAAGGCAAAATTCCATAAGCTTTTTTCCTATACCCATTCTTCTCATTTTTGGGTGGACTGAAATATTTAATATGTGAACCTCTCCAGCAATTGCCCTCCAGATTATGTATCCCAGAATTTCCCCATCTTCTTCCCAGACAAATAGATTAGAGTAAGGATTTTGAAGTTCTAAAAGGAAAGATTCCTTTGGCCAGGGTGATGGGAAAGAAAGCCTCTCTATTTCAATCACTTTCTGGAGGTCCTCCTCCTTCATCCTCCTTATCTTTCTCATTTCTTTATTTCAGCATCCGAAGCCCTGAGATAAAGGGGATTTATTGAATCAGGGTTTACTTCTTTTCCCTCTTTTTTTATTTTAAACCCTATTACTCCAGTTTCGTAGCTTATGAATGGGCTTCTTGAGGAAAAAACCGCACCTTTCCCCAAATTTTCCTCTATCTTCTTTCTGAATCTTATTGCACCATCTCCTATAAAGAGAGCATCCCCCTTTTTCCATAGTTCTTCAATAGGCATTGCCCGAAGCTCAGAAGTCCTTTTCCCTTTGCTGTATTCCCCGAGAAAAACCTCCCCTTTCTTTGCATCTATTGCTGCTATAAGCCTTTTTGCCTCAATTTCCTTGAAGGCAAGGGCATCTAAGGAAATGACAGGGGCGAATGGTTTATTTAGAGCAAAACATAAAGCCTTTGCTGTAGATAACCCCACTCTTATTCCTGTAAACGAGCCTGGGCCAATTGTCCCTGCTATCAGATCAACATCTTCTATCCGTTCCCCTGTGAGTTCAAGAAGAACATTTATGGCAGGAAGAAGATGGGAGGAATGGAGAAGGCCTATATTAAGGTTGATTTCGCCTATAAGTTCCTCGCCTTCCAGCAGAGCTACTGAAGGGAAGGGAGTTGATGTATCCCATGCGAGAATTTTCATGTTTTTCATTTAATATTTGAGGATGACATTTTCCTTCCCAAGTTTTCCCCTGAGAAATTTTAGGAGAGTCACTGAAGGGGTAATGCTTGGAATAATCTCCGAGCGAAATATTCTCGTTTCACCCTCGGGCATCATTAACTCCAGGAAAAGTTCACTCTGTCCACCCCTGTATTTTAGGAACTCCTCTCTTAGCTGTTCCAACCTTTCCTCATCAAGGTCCCAGAGTTTGAGCTTTACTCTGAGTTCCTTTGAGTTCTCAAGTATGGCATCCTCAACTTTTCTTACCCTTTCAACAAGAAGAGTTTTTCCCTGCTCATCAAAAAGAATTCTTACATCAAATACCAAGGGAACATCTTCTACAAGAAGGTGGTCATAATTTGCGAGGGTATCGGGAAAAACTATTGCCTCTGCTACCCCCGAAAGATCTTCTATTTTCAGATTTGCCATCCTTTTTTTTCTCCTCGTTTTTTTTATCTTTTTTTCAGAAATTACCCCAACTATTGTAAGTTGATGGGGGAGTTTTTCCTCCTCTTCCTCTAATATGTAAGATATATCCTTATGGGAGATCTTTTTTATTTCCTTTTCGAGAGGTTTTAGAGGGTGGTTGGAAATGTAAAACCCGAGAGCTTCCTTTTCATGCTTGATGAGCATCATATCGTCCCATTCCGGGAGTTTTAGGACATTCTCTGGGATCTCATCCTCCTCATTAAAGAGCAGGTTTTCTCCCCTCTTTCCAGCTTCTATTGCTTGGTCTATAACTTCCATCATCTGGGATCTCTTCATACCAAGCGAATCCATCGCCCCTGCCTTTATTAGATATTCTATAACTCTCTTTGTTACAATTCTTGTATTCACTTTTCTTGTAAGCTGAAAGATGGAGTGAAATTTTCCATTCTTTTCCCTTGCTTTTATGATTTCATTTACAGCGTTTTCACCGACATTTTTTATGGCAGCTAAACCTGACCTTATTTTTCCTTTATCTACAGGAATGAATTTACTGTTACTCTCGTTTATATCGGGGGGAAGAACCTCAATGGAGAATCTTTTTGCGTCATTCATGTATTTTATTACATCAGAGGTCCTTCCTAATTCTCCGGCGTTTGTGAGAAGAGCTGAAAAATAATATATTGGGTAATTTGCCTTGAAATAAGCTGTCCAGTATGCAAGAAAAGCATAAGCTGTTGAATGGGACTTATTGAAAGCATATCTTGCAAATTCCCTAATTTCCTCATCAAAGAATCTCCTTATTTTCTTCCTATCCTTACCTTTATTTACTGCACCCTCTATAAATTTTTCCCTCATTTTTTCCATTACATCCAGCTTCTTCTTCCCTATTGCCTTCCTGAGTATGTCTGCTTCTGAAAGAGAGAATCCAGAAAGCACGGAGGAAATGAGCATAACCTGCTCCTGATAAATCATGAGCCCATAGGTTTCCTTCAGAATTGGCTCAAGTTCAGGGAATTCGTAGGTAATTTTTTGCTTTCCATGCATCCTCTTTATAAATTCGTCAATATGCTGCATTGGTCCCGGACGATAAAGGGCAACGATGGCTATGAGATGTTCAAATATTGTTGGCTTTGCCCTTTTAAGAATTGACTTCATACCTCTGCTTTCAAGCTGAAATATTCCATCTGTTTTACCTTCCTGAAGTAATTTGTATGTATTTGTATCATTAAGCGGGATTTTCTCAAGCACCAATTCAATTTTTTCTTTCTCCTTGAGCATTTTCAGGACATCGTCTATTATTGTAAGGTTTCTCAGGCCAAGAATGTCCATTTTAAGGAATCCTAAAGCTTCAAGATCGGTCATTTCGTACTGGGTGGTTATCTCGTCCTTCTGGGACTTATAAAGGGGAAGAACCTCGGGGAGAGGTTTTGGAGAAATAACGACACCAGCAGCGTGAATGGATGCCTGCCTTACCCTCCCTTCGATTTTTATAGCGTTGTCTATAAGTCTTTTTATTTCCTCCCCTCCCTCGTTGTAGATTTTCTTCAAGTTTGAGTCGTTCTCAATGGCTTCCTCTATTTTTACTCCCATGGGTATCATTTTTGCTATTTTATCCACGATTTCGTCGTCCACATCCATTACCCTTCCGACGTCCCTTATAGCTCCTCTTGCTGCCATAGTTCCAAAAGTTATTATCTGGGTGACATTTTCTCTCCCGTATCTTTCCTTTATATGTTCTATTACATCTCCTCTCCTTCTACCGCAGAAATCAATATCTATATCAGGCATTGAAACCCTTTCCTCATTCAGGAATCTTTCAAAAAGGAGGCCATATTTTAGAGGGTCTATTTGTGTTATTCCCATTGAGTAGGCTACGAGGCTTCCTGCGGCAGACCCTCTCCCGGGGCCAACAGGTATTCCCCTTTTCTTTGCACTGTTTACTATGTCCCATACTATAAGGAAATAGCCAGGGAAGCCATTTTCCTTTATCAGCCGAATTTCCTTATCCAGTCTCTTTTTATATTCATCCCTTAATTCTTCGTTCCCATCTATTTCCTCAAGCCTTTTTTCAAAACCTTCCCTTGAGAGCTTTTCAAAATAGGAATCCATGGTATATCCCTCTGGAACGGGAAATTCGGGAAGAAGGTATGAGTTTGACTTTCTGATCTTGAAATTCACCTTTTCTGCTATTTCAAGGGTAGAATCGAGAGACTCCGGAACATCCTTGAATAAAGCCTCCATTTCCTCGGGAGATTTGAAATAAAATTCCTGAGTGGGGAATCTCATTCTGTCTTCATCCTTGAGCTTTTTCTTGGTCTGGATACACAGGAGGATATCGTGTAGTTCGTGGTCTTCCCTTCTGAGATAGTGAGCATCATTTGTTGCAACAGTCTTGATACCGAATTTTCTTGCTTCCCCTATCAGAAAGGAATCCACCTTCTTCTGGTCTTCAATGCCATTGTCCATTAATTCAAGATAGAAATTTTCCTTTCCAAAGATATTTACATATTCCTCTATGGTTTTTTCAGCCCTTTCTTCATCCTCGTGGAGAATCCAGTAAGGAATTTCACCATGCAGGCATCCTGAAAGGGCTATTAGTCCATTACTGTGTGAGGAGAGCAGCTCCTTATCTATCCTTGGCTTATAGTAAAAGCCCTCAAGATAAGAGGCGGAAACAAGCTTTACGAGATTCCTATATCCTTCCTCTGTTTTGGCAAGCAGAGTAAGATGATAGGCAACAGGTTGCCCTTCCTTCAGTTCCTTCTTCTTCATTGATTCAGGAGCTATGTATGCTTCAAGGCCAATTATCGGCTTTATTTCGTATTCGTCGGAGAGAAGAGAAAACTTGGCTGCTCCGAAGAGATTTCCGTGGTCAGTGATTGCAACAGAACCCATCCCTTTTCTTGAAGCTTCTTCGAAAAGATCTTTCAGCTTTATGGCACCATCAAGAATACTATATTGTGTATGAAGATGAAGATGGACAAATTTTCTCATTTTTCCAATTTAATGATAACATAAGAAAATGAAGAAGGTTTTTATTTTCCTCATTCTTGCATGCTTCATTTTCCCCATCACAAGGGAATTTGAGGTGGGCTCAAGGGTTTTTACTTTAAGGATTGGACCAGGAGGTGCGAAGCTTTTTGAAGGTGGAATTCTTGTAAAAAGAGGGGGAGAAGACTCTTATTATATTTATCCGTTTGAATGCAGTGGTGAGCTAAAAACCCTTGAACTGAGATATTCGAAGGAAAACTATACTCTTCTTCTTGATTCAGAGCCTCTTATTTCTTCTACTGATGAACTTTATTCTCCAAGGGCTATATGCTTCAGAGGGAAATTATATATTGTTGTTGGGATGGGAAGGGAACTCCTTCTTATCCAGGCTGGTAAATTTGAGAAAATTCCTAACTTCCTTGGAGTTGAGATAAAGCCTGAATTCAAGATTGAAAATGGCGAACTTATCCTTGAATTCAGGGAGCTCTGGAAAGGAAAAGAAATCCTCAGGGAGGAAAAAATCCCTCTGAGGCAAAGGATGAAAAGATTAAAATCTCCTCCAACATTTCCTTCATCACCTTTTTGGTATAACTATCAGGTTAACCCGAACAAATACATTGCTTTTGGGGACAGCATAACATATGGATGTGGTTATGGAACCTGCGAGCACGACCCACCTATTGGGTATCCATTCAGGTTGGAGAAGCTTTTAAAGGAGAACATAGGGAATTCCTCTGTTTCAAATTGCGGGCGGCCTGCAGAGACTACATTTGGAGGGTTACTAAGGCTTGGCGGAGTTTTGAAGGAGGAGAATGCCAGATACCTCCTTCTTATGGAAGGCACAAATGATGTTGTGCATATAGAATATCCCCTTTCTGCAACAGAGGAAAATCTCAGGACAATGCTCCTAAATTCAATGGAGTTCGGAACTTTTCCTGTTCTTGCCACCATAATTCCGAGGAAGGATTGGTTCTGGTATGCTCCCTATTTTCACAAGAAGCTCTTGGATGTTGTTAGACTCCAGAGAAAACTTGCTAAAGAATATTCCGTTCCCCTTGCGGATATGTATAAAGTTTTTATGGATTACCCTGGTGGATGGGAAAACCTCCTTTCTGGGGGAAATCATCCCAATATACAGGGTTACAAACTTATGGCGCAAACCTGGGAAGATACAATAGAGACGATTCCCCCCTATCCTCCTCACAATCTAACTTCCTCTACATTTCCCGGGTTCTTGAGAATTACATGGGAGGGAGGCAAGGAATCTGACCTTGCAGGTTTTCTTCTTTGCAGGGGGATTGTCTGCCTTGATCTTGGCCTCAAGTATTCAACTGATATAAATTCAGATGAACTTACAGGAAGTTTTGAGCTTAAAAGCTATGATAAAGCTGAAAACAGGAGTGAGGGAACAATCCTAAAATTCAGGTAATTTCCCAGACGCCTTCTATCTTTTCCCCACATACGGGACATCTCCCCTCAACTATACTGTTATGCTCTATTTCATATCCAACCCTTTTTACGAGAGGAGTATGACATTTTGGGCAGTAAGTAGTTTCATAGGAGGAGCCTGGAATGTTGCCTTCATATACGAATCTTAGTCCCTCTTCGTATCCTATTTCCACAGCTCTTGTGATTGTTTTAACAGGTGTGGGAGGGAGATAGGTCAATTTGTAATAAGGAAAAAACCTGCTTATATGCCAGGGAACGGATGGGGAGAGCTCATTAACTATAAATCTTGCAATATCCCTTAGTTCTTCTTCTGAATCATTCAGCCCGGGGATTATAAGAGTGGTTACCTCAATCCATGGAACATATTTTAGGTAAGCTTTAAGACTTTCAAGAAATCTATCAAGCCTTGCTTTTACTATCTTTGCATAAAATTCCTTCCTCATGGATTTAAAATCAATATTTGCTGCATCTATAAGTTCCTGCGCGTCCTTGAGAGCTTCTTCGCTTATGTACCCATTTGTTATAAGAACATTCTTTATTCCTTTTTCCTTTGCGATTTTAGCAGTGTCTATCGCATATTCCCAGAAAATTGTGGGTTCAGTATAAGTGTAGGCTATAACCTCGGAGTTTGTTTTTAAGGCAAGATTGACTACCTCTTCGGGAGGCATATATTCCCCCGGTATAACATTTGTCCCTTCGTATCTGAACTGGCTTATTTCATAGTTCTGACAGTTAGCACACCTGAAATTACAGCCAACAGTTGCTATTGAAAGGGCCTTTGAGCCAGGGAGAAAATGAAAGAGGGGTTTTTTTTCTATTGGGTCAACATGAACAGCAATTGGCCTTGCATAAACAAGGGTATAAAGAGAACCTTCTTTGTTCACCCTGACTTGACACAGACCAGCCTGAGATGGATAGATAAGACAATTATGTCTGCATAAACTGCATCTTATTTTCCCATCCTTGTATGGTTTCCAATACCTTGCTATTTTCATCTTCTTAACCCGTATTCTATGATTTCACTTTTCAACCATTCCTTCAATTTTTTTATTGTAATATCGTTCGCCTCAATTGTTGGGAAACCAGCAGGTGCAAATATTACATAGAGGAATTCTTTTGTTCCATCATCCACAGAAGTTCTGAGGGAATCCCCCGTGGGGTTTCCAAATGGTCCACACTGATCCTCGAGAAGAAGCCTTCCCTCAAGATTTATAAATCCTCTTCCTATCCCTTCGTAACCTTCTCCCTTTCTTCCTGTTCTTACCTTTACATCTCCTCTTAGCTTTGAAAAGTCATAGAGTCCATAGGGAATTGAGTTTATAAGGGATAAAAAATTTATGGCATCCACTGCGGGATGAATTCTTGGAAATTCTTCTCCCCTTTTTAATCTTCTCCATAATGCTTCTGAGGAAGGCCTGAACTTTGTGGGATCCTGGCCAAAGCTTCTATAAAGATTCCTTCCCGGCTCTTTCTGAAAATTCTCTATGGCCCTCTCCAATTCCTCGCCTGACAATTTGAATCTTCTGCAATTACAACGAAAGATCCCATAGGGAATTTCAACCTTCCCTTTAAATTTCTTTAAATTTATTCTCAATTTCCTTTACTTTTTCCCTTATGAGCGAAATTTCTTCTTCTGCAAGGGGAATTTTACCAAATCTTTCCTTATAATAAAAGCCAATAAGAAATTCTCCTTCCTTTCCAAAAAACCTCCCGAATTCCATTGGGGTGGAATACGGAGATTTATTTATTGAGAGCTTTTTACCGATGGATAGGAGTTTCCTATAATACCAGGGGTATTTTTTTATAATTTTCGGAAGTATCTTGGCTTTAACGGTTCTTTTCGGGATAAGCGATAAAATTATGAAGGCCAGCAGGAGGAAAAGCATACCCAAGACAATTTTCCTTAAATTCTTTTTTATCCAGATGTACAAATTGAACTGAGAAGTAGGGGAAAACTCCATAATATATCTTTCCCAGAAAGAGTTTATCTTCTCCCATGTCCCTACCAATGGGTTATTTGAATACTCAAAGATTTCTTCGCCTGGAGAGGGATCGAAGGATATCCATTTCTTCCCATCCCAAATTTCTACCCATGCGTGGGCATCTCTCATCCTTGCTATTGCCCACGCATCTCCAAATTCTCTCAATCTAAACCCCGTGACCAGTCTTGCGTCCCATCCTAAGAATTTCAGAATTGCTGAAGTGGCTGTTGCATAAAGCTCGCAGTGCCCTTTTCTTGTTGAGAAGAGGAAGTTATACAGGGGTTCTCTGGATATGAGCTTTATATCAGTGGAATACAGGAAATTTTCCCTGAAATACTCATTGATCTTGGATAAAGTATTTTTTAAGTTACTTCCCCTGAGTTTTTCCGAAAGTTTTCTTATTTCATTTTCTTCATCCTTGTTCAGGTAAATTCTTACCCTTTTGTGGTTGAAAAATGGATTTTCCTCCCCAATTTTCATAAGTTTTGCCCCATATGAACTCAAAAAATAAATTTTCCCATTATCCTTACCGAGAATTACCCTGTATTTTTTGACAAGACCGCCGAACTCAAAGAAATCCCCAAAGCTCCAGTAAACTCTTTCCCGAAGGATCACTTTCTCTGTTCCGTATGGCAAGGGGATAAGAGGAGGATATTTAAGGTAGTATTTAATCTCAAGGCCTTTTCCCTCAATGTTTTCTCCCTCAATAGCTTTGTGTTCGCTTTTTACCTTACCCCTCAGGCCAGAGAGCCATTTTCCATTCCTGTATGTGTAAAACACTTTACTCCTCCAGTAGTGCGGGATCTTGTTTCCCCTCACCTCAAAGGCTACTGCCATTGATTCCCTTATCCTGCCCGAAAAATTAAGGTCTACGAGATCGGAGAGACCAGAGCTTCTTCCGTATCCTCCTGAGAAGGAATATGCACCCCTTCTTGGGATGGATATGAAGATAAGGGGAGCAAAAATCAGGATGGCAACAAGATGAATCGGTAAGAAACTGAGGATTTTCCCTTCCTCATGGGGATAAAGTTCTCTGTATGCCCTTGCGAGGCTTAGAATTATGAATAAAAGGGATAAAAGGAAAAAAGGTATCCCCATACTGTAGATAGCCGAATCTGCCATAAGAAGAATGGAAGAGACATGAACCCAGTCCTTCCATGAATTTGACCCTCTCCAGAGAAATTCAGCCACCATAAGATACGAAAGCATCAGGCCAGAAGCCCCTGAAAGAGATGTAGGGATATATATTATGAAGAAAAATATGGAAGAGAGCACTGATGGAATCACAAGGAACTTGAGTTTCTCATATGGGATGTAAAATGCGATGAGAAAGAAAAGAACGGGAAGGGTGGCCCATGGATTTTTTGAAAGCACAAGAAAAGAGAAAATGGTGATTGCAGAAATGTATGTAATTTCCCTCATTTTATAAATACCAGTTCTTTTGGTTTCAGAATTGCCTTTAAAGGCGAATCCTCCATTGTTATGGCAGCAAACACGGTTACCTCAGGGAATTCTGTCCTTATAAATTTAGCCATTCTCTGGCTTTCCAACTTGTTCCCAGGAGAAAGGAGAGCAAGGGACCTCATGAACAATTCAAAATTTTTCTCGTTTACCTCACCCTGAAATCCCTGTGAGAATATGAAATGAAAAACCCTCTCGTTCCAGAGGTAATATCCCAAAGAAGCTACAAGAGAAATATTCTCCTCAAATTTTTTGCCGGTTCCATAGGGATCAAGAACTATTATTATCCTTTCTCCATGGGTTCCCCCCATAACCTTTTCCATCAAATTGCCCGTTCTTGCGTATCCCTTCCAGTATATTCTTCTCGTTTCCCCTTCTTCTATCTCCCTTATGTAGTGAAATTCCTCTGTTCCTTTGGGGCTCGGTTTATTTTCCCCCTCCCCCTTTATTTCCTCCGGGAAATGAGGAAGAACCCTGTATATCCTGGGATAGACCAGTAATTTACCCTTGAAGGAATAATTTTTACTTCTTCTTACAAGGCCCAAGGGGAATTCCGACCATAAATTTATCCCGGGAAAGGAATTATATCCTCTTTTTGTGAAGATATGCCTCACAGGGAAATTCCTTTCCCCTTTTGACTTTAAATCTCCGAGGAATATATTTTCATTCCCCTTTTTAATCCATAGTGCGAATCTTGGATAGAATCTCTTGTTTCTAAAATTCAACTCAATTAGAGTTTCCTCGCAGCAATAGGCCTCACTGAAAGCAGATGAGGCAACCTCTATTTTCTCTATATTCCTCTTTGAAAAAAACCCGGAGACCCCAATCGCCGCAAGAAGCATTGAGAAAAGGAACAAAACCTGGTTTTCCCCAGAATTAACGCCGCCTATTCCTACCCCAAGAATTATGAGAGAAAGCAGGAGGAATTTCCCCTTTATTTTAACTTTTATACCTCATCCGAAGTTCTTGTTTATATATTCTATGGCGCTCATAGCTGCTATTGCTCCCGTGCCCACAGCCACTGAAACCTGTTCATAAGGGACATTTATAACATCCCCTGCTGCAAATATACCGTTTGCCGAACTTTCCATCCTCAGATTTACGTCAATCTTACCCGACGGAGTAAGTTTGACTTTATCTTTTAAGAAACCAGTATTTGGGATCATTCCTATAAAGATGAATATTGCCTCAACCGGCAGGGTCTTTTCCTCTCCATCCTTGAGGTTTCTGAGGATAAGCTCCTTTACCTTCTTTTCTCCCTTTATCTCCCTGACCACCGTGTCCCACACCAATTCTAACTTTGGATTTTCAAAGACCCTCTTCTGCCATATCATTTCAGCCCTTAATTTATCCCTTCTGTGTATAAGATAGACCTTTGATGCATATTTTGTAATGTAGATTGCCTCTGATGCAGCAGAATCTCCTCCGCCCACAACAGCAACTTCTTGGCCCTTAAAAAAAGGGGCATCGCAGGTAGCGCAGTATGAAACTCCCCTCCCGGTGAACTTCGCTTCTCCTGGAACCTCAAGTTTTCTCGGTTCTGAGCCTGTTGCCACTATCAAAGCCTTTGCTAAATATTCATCCTCCCATCCATTAACCTTCCAGAAATTTCCCTGTTCCTCGATTCCATCTATATCGTCCAGTATTACCTGAGCTCCGAATTCCTCTCCCTGTTCCCTCATCCTTTTTGTCAGCTCCTCGGGATTAACCCCCCCTGGAAAACCCGGGTAATTCTCTATTAAATCGGTTAGAAGAATTTGTCCTCCAGGAGATTGCTTCTCAAGAACAACCGTCTTTAACATAGACCTTGCACCATAAAGGCCAGCCGAAAGCCCAGCAGGTCCTCCCCCTATTATCGCTATATCAACTTCTTTCATAGGTAACTCCTTAATAATTTTTCAATGTATGATTTAGGATGAAGACCTATGATTGTATCAGCAGGTTTTCCCCTGTTGAATATCATTATTGCTGGAATGCTTCTTATAGCATAGGAAGCCGCTGTTCTCGGATTTTCTTCCACATTGAGCCTTGTTACTCTGACTTTTCCATTGTATTTTTTCCCAATTTCCTCAAGGATAGGTTCAAGCTTTTTGCATGGAGCACACCATTCAGCCCAGAAATCAACTATCACTGAAACAGGACTTTTCAAAACTTTTCCCTCAAAATTTGAGTCGTTAACATCTATAAGTTCCATAACCTTCTCCTAATCATACTAATTTGATAAAGTTTAACATATTCTCCTGCAGATTTCAACCAAGAAAAATCCCTGCTCATACCTTTTTTTATAAGGTTTTCCCACTTTTTTTTATCATTTCTGAAAGTCTTCACTGCCCTGCCTAAAGTTTCAGCTAAAGCTTCGGATTGGTATCTTTCGAATTTAAAGTCATCCACGGTGTCATTAAGCCCTCCAACAGCCCTTACAACCGGGACTGTTCCATATCTCAGCGCATACATCTGAGTCAAACCGCAGGGCTCAAATTTTGACGGCATTAAATAGATATCTGCACCTGCTATTATCTGATGGGCAAGTTCCTCATCAAACACATTAAAAACCCTCATGGCCTGTTGGTTTTTCTTTTCCCACTCTTTTAACTTTCCCAACATTGAATTTTCACCCCTTCCAAGGATAATCATTGAAATTCTTAAAGCTAAGATCTTCTCCAATGATTTAATCAAAAGATCAAAGCCCTTCTGAGGAGCTATCCTTGATATCATTGCGATGAGCGGGGAAAACTTTATTTTGGCCTTTTTTATAAGCTCCTCCTTGCATTTTTCCTTACCGGAGAGATTTTCTGTTGAGTAAGAACACCGTATCAAAGGGTCATTCTTCGGGTTCCAAACCTCCGTATCTATGCCGTTCAAAACCCCAAAAAGATCATTCCGTCTTTTCCTGAGTATCCCCTCCATTCCAAAGCCAAATTCCGGAGTGAGAATTTCCCTTGAATGGGTTGGGCTAACGGTAGTAATTATTTCTGAATATACTATTCCAGCTTTGAGGAAACTCAGTTTCCCGAAGAATTCCACTCCTTCGGGATGAAATTCCTCTTCCAAGCCGAGAGGACGACTTGTCCATGCAGGAAAATTCCCTTGATACGAGATGTTATGTATTGTAAAAAATCTTGAAACTGGGGATTTCATCTTCCTTAAATATAGGAGAGAAAGCGCTGATTGCCAGTCGTTAGCATGAAGTATGTGGTATTTTTCCCTGTTTGCGAAATCTGCTGCTGCTTTTGAAAAAATTCCGAATCTTTCCCAGTTGTCCTTGTATTCTTTTGCTTCCCCGTAGACCCCTTTCCTGTTAAAATGTACGGGACTCGAGACGAATATAAATCTGATTCCTGAGATTTTCTTTGAGAATAATTCCACTGGAAATTTTTTCCCCATAAAAATGTTAAATTCGCCTATTTTTTTAGTGTCTTTTATATTGATAAAGCCGTAAAGGGGCAGAATTAGATCAACCTGAATCCCCAGTTTATTTAAAGCTTTTGTTAAAGAAAAAGATACATCTCCCAATCCTCCTGTTTTTACGAATGGAAGGGACTCCGAAGTTACCATTAAAATTTTCATTTTCATATTTTTATTTTACTTTTTTTTCTTTTGTTCTATCATAATAAATGATGCTTAATGATAAAGAAAGGAAGGAGCTTTTAAAAATAGCCAGGGGGGCTATAAGAACCTATTTAG
>WFSJ01000002.1 GCA_015486055.1 Acidobacteriota bacterium | reverse complement strand
TAACTGCTCTTTCTATTGCAACAGGAGTGGATCTGAACATCCTTATTTCCAAACTGAAACTACCAGATCCTGATATTCAGGATCCATCCTACTATGAATCAGCCTATGAAGAGAGACCGGAAGCCAAGGATTTTCTGGGGATTAGAGAAGTGAACTTTGAAAAGGGAGAGGGAGTGATTGAGGTATATTTTTTAAGAAGGAACCCCGGAACAATACCCCTGTCACAGGATAGCTTTCATGATACAGAAGATTACTGGGTGGTTCCAGTCCCTGGCCAGCTTTTACCCCACTTAAACACAATTTTTAAGGAATCCCCAGATCCCATGATAGTAGTGAGAGGAAGAAAGGTAAGAATTGATAACGTTCATCTTGGAGGGTATTTGAAAGCTCTTAGTAAGGTACTTCAGCTTCCTTTCAGGCTGACACCAGCCATTTTAAGGAAGACGGTGGTTTACGAGCTTTCACAAAAATTCTCCCATCCACTTATGTCTAATCTTCTTTCAGGCCGACTTCCACTTAATCTTCACGCTCCATTCTTTTACTTTAACGCGAAAAGAAAGAGTGTATGGAGTCTTCTTTTAAAGTGGCAGAGATTTCTGACAGGAGAAAATACAGAAAGACCGTTTCCTGAAGAGTACACTGGCAGGTTTGGAACCAAACTGTATCCAAAAGACGAAGTGGTAAGGGATAACATAAAATTCTGGTTTTCCGCCCTTCTGTGGAGCAGGAAAAAGAGACGCACTGACTTAGAGGTCAGAATACTAAATTTTTTAACCCTTTATCTTCTTTTAACATTTTCCGGTGTAAGAATCGGGGAAGCACTCAAACTTGGATGGAAGGATTTGGCTTTTGACGTCAGAGTAAAGAATTTAAACTATCCCCTGGGTCTGGCACATATCCAGGGTAAAAACAACATTTTTTATCTTGAGGAAAGGCTGGTACCGCTCTCCCCTCTTGTTTTCCATAGCCTTTTATACTTTAAGAAATTTCTGAAAAGAAGAGGCCTGCTGGACGATTGGGTTTTCAGTGCCAACGATGATAAACCTTACGAGTACAACGTGTTAAAAAGAGAAATTACAAGGATTGAGGAATACCTTAGCGGAAGGAAAATAGCGGGGAAATATATTGAAACTTTGAGGTTTCATATATTCAGGCACTATTTTTTCTCTAAGACTCTGGAGTATTTTCCCGAAGATTTTGAGACCATAGAAGCAATTTTAGGACACAAGGGAGGAACCAACATTTACCTGTGGAAGTACTCAAATCTCTCCCTGAAAGATTTACTGGAAAAAAGCATGGGCATATTGGAAAAACTGGAAAGGAAAGTGCTGGGCAAAGGATTAAGGGAAAAGCTAATAGTATTTATGGGAGGAACTTTATGAGAGCAAAGCGCAGGTTAACGGACTGCCTCAGGAGACTTCCCCAGGCAAGCAAGGGGGAAAAGCTGCTTTTGACTGAGTTTCTAAAAGAATCCGGTCTTTCAAAGGCTCTGAAGGATCTAAGTAAAGAACAGGGACCGGAAAAGATAAGCAAATGGCAGGAGTTAGTTCTTAACAAGGTAACCAGTGACTTACTGCCCTCTCCCGTAAATACTATGGTTTTGATTGTTTTCCTGAGATGCGTGGTAGATACAATCTTTCCAGAGAAGAGGGATTCCATTTATTCTACATTTCTTCCTCTTCCGATAAGACAGAGGGACTTTGCAACCAGACTGGATTTCAAGCAGGAACTCTTCAACGCAAAAGAGATTTTCGCCAATTATCTTAATAAAATGAACAGATTGAAAGAGGAACAGGATTACTGGGCGCTTTTAGTTATCTCTCTGGCAACAAACACTCATCTTATTTTCAAAGGTCTTCCTACTGCTGTTTCAATGCTTGAGTGGGATAATGTTGATTTAAGATCCAGAAGAATATTCTTTGATGAAAAGACATGGGGTAAAAAATTTCCCCTGAGTGTTTATATAGATCCTGTTTCTACAATAATTTTAGGAGCCTGGAGAAATAAAAATAAAAAAGGGAAAACCCCTCTGGAGAGACACATATTTCCAAAGACCGGCCTTAAAATTAAATACCAGACTCATCAGAGATACCTGAACAAATGGCTGGGCAGAATTTACGGTCCCGGAGTTACATGGCAGATATTTAAGTCTATGAGCGCATTAACTTCCACCCTCCTCTACTCTTCAGATGTTGTTTCATATCTCCAGGGGAAGTTGTACTCTCCTCCATATCCACTAAAAAGCATTGAAGAAGAGGTTTATCCCTCAATGCAAACAACTCCACAATCAGGTGAGAAACAGTCTGACAGGATGGGCTGGAAAAATCCTGAAGAAGAAAAACCTGAAGAAGCTCTGGAAAAACTTAAAAAGGAATTCTGGGAGGTAGATGCGTTTGTTTTACCGGGAAAAGATGAAGAAATGGCCTCAAGGGAAATCAGGGACGAAGAAAAGTACATAAACAATATATATAAAAGAGTTATGATGGAAATAAACGGGTATTCCATTTCTGGTAAAAAGAAAAAACTGAAAGAAGCTATTAAAGTACTGAAGGAAGAAGTGAAAGGGAAAGCCTTTCCAGAAGAGCTGAAGCAGAATTTGCTGTACTTTTTAGACTTCGCCGCTTACTTCACAAAGGCTAAGTGGAAAATAAATACTCTACGGACTTACTTATCCCATCTTATTAATATTCCTGTGGACTTCTGGTATTCAGACTTTGCCCAGATGGACGAAGAGGATTTGAATGAAATTTTCACTTTATTCGGGACCCTTTCTTCTTTAAAAAACTACAAGCCAGCCCTTAAAGCATTCTTTAAATTTCTCAAGGAAGAAAAAGGAATAGAAACCCAGATAGACTGGAAAAAGCTGAAAACAGAAAAAACTATAAACTTACCGCAGGACTTTATAACCGACGAAAAATATTACAAAATATTTAGACATTTAATAAGACACGGGGAGAGGCTTAAAAAGGAAAATGCTCCTTTAACCGAACGAAGCTTGAACTTTGCCCTTGCTTTTGCCGTCTTTTTGGGATACAGAGCAGGTTTGAGAATTTCTGAGGTAGCCAATCTTAAGTTTAAAGACATATGGTTTGAAGGAAGAAAAATCTGGCTCTACATAGAAAAAGGAAAGACTAAGAGTGCAAAGAGAAAAACATTTGTGGTTCCATCCAGAAAAGAAGAGGAAAAATTTATTGAAAAAACCGTAAAAAGATACCATGGAGGCATGGGGAAAAAATACGAACCCGAAGAAAACTTCCTTTTGAAATTTTCTGAAAACAAAGATAAAAGAGAACCCATCTCGCCCTCCTATTTATCCAGAGAGTTTTCAAAAACATGTGAGGACTTAGGTCTGGGTCCCCTGAGATTCCATCTTTTAAGGCACGCTTTCGCATCGAGATTGAAGGCTAAAGGTCTCCCCACTGCTTCACTTTTAAAAGCCATGGGCCATCTTCTTCCAGATGTTACCTACAATTATTACATAAACAACCTGGATCTTATTCAGAGAAAGGAACTCTTCCACTTCTGGCTCAACCATCCCCTTCTTGAGAAAATGCGAATAACTGCTCTTATGCGGAGTCTTGGCATTGCAAAGCAGAGTTTTTATGTATGGGCTAAGAAAATCAGGAGAAGTCCTTCCATAAAAATGCTTCAACTGTACTTGACGAAATAGTTTTCCGGATTGCTTTTAAGAATTTTTTGCCTCAAAAAAGAGAGCTGACGGCATGCCGACAATTTCAATAACAAAAACAATGGGGCACTTACTTCCGGATGTTACCTACAACCATTACATAAATAACCTGGACCTCCTGCAGAGGAAGCAGCTCCATAGGTTCTGGGACAAAAAATCCCCTGCTGCGGTCCCCTTTCCTGTGGAAAGAGGACTCTTTCCTTATAACCTTAAACTTTTCTTGTGTCCACTTCTTAAGGGAAGCAGTATAACAACACCACTACCTTTATATCATCTATTTTTTCCATATGTTATGGATCTATACATTTCCTTGACTTTGATATGATAATGTCATATAATATATGAGGAGGTAATAATGTTGAGAAAAACAATCAATTTTGACGAAGAGCTTATGAGGGAGCTCAAAATCTATGCGAAAAGGGAATCCAGGGATTTTTCCAGTGCACTGAGGCACGCTTTGAGGCTCGGGTTGCTTGCCCTTCAGAATCCTGAACTAACAGCAGATGAAATTATAGACATTCTCGAAGCAAAAGCCGAATTGGAAGAGGGATTAGTAGAGGAATTGAACATTGAGGATCTTTGAAACCCGAAAATTCCATAGGTTGAGGAAGAAAATAAGGGAGGGTGAGGAAAGAAAAGCGCTCAAAGAGGCAATAATAAAAATTAATGAAAAACCCTTTACCGGCAAGAAACTAAAGGGCGAATTTAAGGACCTGCGAAGTTATCGTTATTTTGCAAGGGGACAGGAAAGAAGGTTGATATATAAATACGAAAAGGGAAATTTATACCTTATTTCTTTTGGCCCAAGGGAAGGCATTTACAGTTAATGAATTCGCTTTCATGATATAAACCCTATGGAAAGAATTTAGGTGTCCTCTATGGGCAATTTTACGGCTTAATTCTGAGAGCCATAGAGAGCCTACGGAGCCCACTTCCGCCGGAGGCATCGTTCCTTTACTCCTTTTCAAATAGCAACTTCTTGAAAGGACTCTCCGCCTCGGCAATAGATAAAATCCTCAGGGCAAGGTTGAGGCAGGCGGGAATACATCTAAAAAGCGCGGCTTTCCTACCACCTGCCCTTTCACACAGGGATAATCCTTGCAAAGACGCGGGAGCAGATATAACCGCTGTCTAGCTTGCAGCACGGCACTCTGACCCGAAAATTACTATGAGATACTTCCACTCGGATAAGTGGCTGCGGGATTCTGCCGTTGACAGAATTAAAATGCCTGGATAGGACAATGCGGAAAAGGTTAAAAATTACGCTCTAATTTCCCCTATTTTGCACTGGAAATTACTTTCCAGTAGTCTAAGGCCCTATAGAAAGATTTACCAAAGCTCTACGGGCATTGTAGGGCTAATTCATTATCCTATATTACGACACGGATGGAGCATCCCAATTCTACCGTGTCAGGTACCCATAGCCTTAAATCTTTATGAACCATAAAAATTCTTTCCTCTTTTATTGGGAATAGAAATAAATATTGCAGATTATAGGAATTCAACTCAAAAACTGTTCACTTTTTAGGGGAGCACTATAGGTTGGACAATTGTTGCGTTAGGACCTTCCTTTCTCCGGATAGCTTTTTCCGCTTCTTTTCTTATTTCATTTTCTTCTTCCTTGTGGCAGGAAAAGCATATTACTTTTGGAGTGCCAAATCCCATTTTTGCTGTCTTGGACGTTTCACCGTAGTGGACACAATAGTTCTGAGGGGAGGTTTCTATAATCTTCAAGATTCCAAACTCTACTTCAGGTTTCAATTTTACCTCCTTTATATTTTTCAATACTTACACCAAAAGGACGAGATTTATAAAGCTTTTCTTCTGGTTGTTCCTTTTCTTATCCTTAGTCCAAGGGCCTGGTTGGATAGACTTAGAAAATATCGATATATGGACGAAACAGAAACCAAAGAAATATATGTACTCAGCAGAGCGATGGTCCTTTTCTTTGCATCTCTAAAGGGATCTTTAGGTCCTGACAAATATAAAATAGAAGTAGCGGGTACTTTAACTTTCAAAAAAGGGTTTGTAGAAAAAGCATTAGACGAGATTTTTCTCGTGAAAGAAAGGAAAATCCAGATTGATCCTGCTTTTAAAAAGCTTTTACATGTAAAGAACCTGTATAAAAGAGAATATGTTCTTTCTTTAAAGAGAAACTTATATGAGGTTCTTACAGGCGGTATAAGCGAAAGAAGAAAAAGAGTGGAGAGAAATTTAGCGGAGACTCCGTCCAGAGAACCTTATGATTCCAGAGTCAGGAGGGAAGCAAAGACAGATTATATAGCAGGGACAGAAGAAACAATACCCTACATGAGAGCCTATTACAAGGAGATGAAGATATCCCTTGATACCCTTAGTTTTCTTGACGAAAGATCCCCCGTAGAGCTTCTAATAAACGATCTTCTAAACCGGATAAATTTAGTTGTAAAGTTAGGAGAAGAGGAAGACTACGAAAATTACAGCTTCTTAGAGGAAACCATAGAGGAAGAAGAGATGGTGGTTAAAGAAGGCGTAGATGCTTTCTATAAGTATATTTCTTCGTTTCTGTACTGGAAAGAAAGCAGGGTGACGGAAAATGATGTTTTATTAACCGAGGCTCAACTCAAAAAGCTGTTTATTACCGTATCCATAGCGATATCTTCGTTGAACTTTAAGGCAGAAACCAGCACTGCAAAGAAGAGTCTATACGTTCTTGCAGTGATATTAGCTCTTTCTGTAATTTCAGGAATAGATCCTTCTATAATGGCAGGCTGCTTGAAAGAGGGTTATAAGGAGGATACCCCTCTTTTTTCTTCTGAGCCTGATTTAAAAGAAGAAAGCGTAGATTACTACCGTTATTGGGCAACACAGATTTATTCGTCTGACATAATCTCCTACCTTGCTGGAAAAGTTTATTCGCCTCCCTCACCGCTTGAAAACCTTAAGGACAAGAAGGCAAGGGAAGCACATGTGCATCTGGAACCTGATAATGGAAAGTCCATAGTCCGAATCGAGGATATCAGTGGGTGGGAGGCAATATTTCAGGAATTAGTAGAAAGAGCCGCTGAAAAGCCAGTAGACGTGGTTAAATTCATAAATTCGCTCTACAGGGAAGTTCTTAAGTCAGTGATGAAGCATTTCCCAAGTGGAAAAAACAGAAGGAATAAAAAACAGCTCCAGCAGAAGCTGGAGGAGCTTAAGAAAGACAGCAGAGAAAATGAACTACCTAAAGATGTAAAACAAAACATTATCTATTTTCTTGAGTTTGCAGCGTATTCGCTTGATAAAGGATGGAAGGAGGGCACCGTAAGGTCCTATCTTTCCTATCTTATTAACATACCAGTGGATTTCTGGTTCAGCGATTTTTCCCGGATGGACGAAGAAGACCTCCAGGAAATCTTCACCATATTCAGGATTCTTCCCTCACTTAAAAACTACAAGCCAGCCCTTAAAGCGTTCTTCAATTTTCTGTCTGAACAAAAGGGGCTGGATATTTCAATAAACTGGAGAAAGATAAACACCAGAGTTGAAATAACCCTCCCCAAACATTTTATAACAAGAAATGAGTTCCTCAGAATAATGGAATACCTGAACAAAAAGAGAGTGGAGATGGAAAAAGAATACAAGCACGATAGTGAAAAGAGGCTTTATAAAAAGAGCATAATATTTGCTCTTATGTTTGCCGTGTATTTCGGATACAAAGCAGGGCTGAGAATCTCTGAGGTGACCAATCTTAAAATAAGAGATACATGGTTTGAGGAGGACAAAATCTGGCTTTACATAGAAAAGGGAAAAACCCACAGTGCAAGAAGAAGGCTTTATATAAAGGTTCATCCGGGGGAATTCGAATACAAGAATCTGCTTAAGGAGTACAAAAAATATCTGAAGAAAATGCGCTACGGACCCAAAGAGAGGTTTTTTATGAAGTTTACCTTAAAAGGAAGAAAGTTGATAAGAGAACCGATATCTCCTGTGCTTCTCTCCAATGAATTTTCCAAAACCTGTGAAAAATTGAGCCTTGGACCATTGAGGTTTCACCTTCTCAGGCATTCTTTTGCATCCAGGCTGAGAGCTGACGGCATGCCGACAATTTCAATAACAAAAGCAATGGGACACTTACTTCCGGATGTTACCTACAATTATTACATAAATAACCTTGACCTTATACAGAGGAAGCAGCTCCGTAGGTTCTGGGACAAAAATCCCCTGCTGAAAAAGATAAAGATC
>WFSJ01000001.1 GCA_015486055.1 Acidobacteriota bacterium | reverse complement strand
CCTTGGGGAGTTGCAGTTTATGACAACGGAGATATAGTTGTGGCTGACTCCGGTAACAACCGTGTCTGCCGCTGGAAGATAACAAACAAGACAACCACCGCAGCAACTGCAAAGATAACAACCTCCCGCAGAAATGGCTCCTCCTTTAACAATAACAGCTTCAGAAGAGGATTCCACGGCTCAGCAGGCCACAGCGAAAGATTGCACCGCCCAAGGAGAATCAGAAAATAGGGGTCCTAAGAGCAATTTCCCTTTTCCATATATTCTCACTTCTGTAATCGGGGAGGCTATAAGAATAAGTAAACAAATCCCCCTCGCTCCCCCTTTTCCAAAGGGGGAAGAATAAGGAATATCCCTCTTTTATCCCCTCCTTTATTAAAGGAGGGTTAGGGTGGATTTTCCTTTTATTCCCAGACAAATCCTTCTAACTTCCCACTTCTCCCTTCCCACTTCCCACTTCTTACTTCTCCCTTCCCACTTCTCCCCCAAAGGAGGGTTAGGGTGGATTTTTTCTTATTCCTCTCTGGGAAAGAGAAAAATAAGAGGAAATTTTCCTCATGTTCCTCCCTCTTCAGAGGGGAAATTAAGGGGGAAGTTTCTATTAGCGCTGCATTTTCGTTCGCCTCAGGTGGAACAAATAAAGAAATTATCTCGGAAATAAGTAAAGAAAAGAAGGGAAAAGAAGGGGTCGCGTCTTCACATTTGACAAATAAATATATACTCTGGACTTTTTACAGTCTATCCTGCGAGATTGGCACCAAAGATTTTTTTTAATCTATTTTCATCCTTATGGTTTTTGTTTTTGTTAACTCCTCCATGTGAAATCTCACCCCTCTTGATTGGAAAAGAAAGGTTCCCCTTCCCCTTAGATTATCCTCATCGGGATTGAAATTCTCTATATTTACTCTTTCTACCTCAGTCTCTTTAAGAATCCTTTCCTCCATACCATCCATTCCGAAGGTGGAAACAGCCATTATTGCAGGGGAGGAATTTATGAAGGAGATTACATCGTCCTCTTTTGAAAATTCGTAAACGAGAAGGATAGGCCCCTTTATCTCCTCCTCTATGGTCATTGATAGTGGAATTTCTGCACCAACTGCCGGGTAACTCAGTTTACCATTTGCGAATCCACCGAGGACAAATTTCCCAAGGGAGTTAATGAGCCTTTCTCTCAGAGATGTTAAAGAAGATAGGTAGTCTTCCTCTATTTCTTTAACTTCTAAGTTTTCAAGGATGCCAATAAGACTTGAGAGAAAATCGTAATATATTGACTCGTGGACTAAAAGCACCCCTGGGTTGAGAGGAGTATACCCGAGATTTAATTTTAAGGATTTGACTGCCCTTTTGATTGCACTGGGTATAAGACCTTTCTCTTCTATTACGAATGCTGCATTTCCCGTCCTTTCAATATTTTCCCCGAACTCCCCTTCTTTGAAAGGCATATAAGCTCTTGAAGCCTTCTTCAGAGTTTCTATGTTCGGGGGAAATTCCAATGGTATAAGGGAAAGGAAATCCCTGAGTTCCTCTTTCTTCCAGCATGCCTTTATAATAAATAATGGAAGCAGGGAGTTTTCAGGATGTGGGATTATTATGAGACGGTTCCCTGTAGCCAATGATGAAAACACCTTCAGAGAAATATCTCTTAAAGAGGTAAAGGGACACGGCCTCCATATAACTACTCCTACTGGAAAGCTTAATGGAATTTCCCCTATCTCAGGAAGAGCTTCTTTCTTCTGGTAAAGGAAGGAAAGAGCTTTATATCCAATGTCTACTGCTCTTTTAACCTCTTTTTTTGCTTCTTCCTCTGAAAGAGGAAAATAATCTTTCAGGAAGCTTATTATTTCGTTTTCCTCGGATTTTAGAGCGGAGATGGAGTCTTCCACGATTTTCTCCCTTTTCTCCTGGCCAATATGTCTTACCTTGTCCTTTGCCCAATTTATCTCCTCTTCCAGGAGCTTGATTTTGCCAGTGGGAATCTGAAATTTCTTTCCCCCCACAAGTGATTTTATTTTTACTCTTTTCCCTTCCTTAGTTTTTCCCTGAGAAAAGAGTCGAAACATAACTTATAACTCCAGTTTCATTCCCTCAAATCCGGCTTCTGTTTCTGGAAATAGCTTCTTTGTTTTTTCCTCTTCATTTTTTATAAGAGAATCACTATGGTTGGGAGCATGGTGGAAAAGAATCAGCTTTTTCACCTCTGCTTTTTTTGCTGTTTCAGCGGCCATTTTTGAGCTGCTGTGACCATAACCCTGAAAGAGAAGATATTCCTCTTCAGTGTATTGAGCATCATGTATCAGAATATCCGCCCCTTCTGCCATTTTAATTACCTTTTCGTCCCCTCCTTCTATGTCAGTTGCCACAACAATTGATTTTCCTTCTGCTTCTATCCTGTAAGTCATAACGCCACCCATTGGGTGAGAAGAGCTATGTATAGAGCTTATTTTGAATCCTTCCCTGTCCTTTTTATCACCATTTTCTATTGTTCTGAGTTTTAGGTTTGGAATTTTATCAACGATGTCAAAAGGAAAAAGAAAGGGTAAAGAGAGAAATTCTAAGACTTTATCTATTTTTATTCCGAGAATGTTTGGCCCATATATAACTTTATTGAATCCGTCCGAATAAAGGAAAGAGGCGTAAGGAAGACCTGTTATATGATCAAGATGGTAATGGGTAAGGAGCAGGATAATGTTTTTCAGCAGTTTTCTGCTCCTTGAAAGATTTATTATTCCGGTTCCAGCGTCTATTATAACTGATGTATTTCCCGAATTGATAAGAATGCAAGCTGTATTTCCACCATAATTCAAGAACTCCTTTCCGGAGATAGGGTAGGTCCCTCTTGCCCCGAAAATTTCAACATACATTCATGTCTCCTTAAAATTCTGAGGTATATTTATCTCTTTTTAATCCGAGATACTGATCAACTATTTTCAAGGCACAATAATCCCCGCACATTGAGCATGCATCTGTGGTTGTATGTCTCTGCGATCTTATTTCGTCAAACCTCTCCTTGTCTATAGAAAGTTCCCTCTGGGCATTCCAATCAAGTGCCCTCCTTGCCGTGGACATTTTTTTATCCCATTCAGTTGCATCCTTTATTCCCTTCGCAATGTCTCCTGCATGAGCAGCTATTTTGGATGCAATCACACCTTCTTTTACTGCCTTTACATCTGGAAGACCAAGGTGTTCGGCAGGGGTTACATAACAGAGAAAATCAGCACCTGCTGCCGCTGCGATTGCTCCCCCTATGGCAGAGGTTATATGGTCATATCCAGGGGCTATATCAGTTACAAGTGGACCGAGGACATAGAAAGGTGCTCCATCACATAATCTTTTTTGAATTTTCACATTCATTTCTATCTGGTCTATTGGAACATGGCCGGGCCCTTCTACCATTACTTGAACTCCTGCTTCCCTTGACCTCTTTACCAGTTCTCCAAGGACCATAAGTTCATCGATTTGAGCTCCGTCAGTGGCATCTGCAATTGCACCTGGTCTCAGCCCATCCCCAAGGCTCAAGGTCATATCATATTTCTCTGCTATTTCAAGAATCCTGTCAAAATATGTATATAAGGGATTTTCCTTTCCGTTGTGGAGCATCCATCCTGCTAAAAAAGATCCTCCCCTGGAAACTATATCCATTATTCTTTCCTTCTTCCTTATCTTTTCAAGGCCTGAGATAGTGAGGCCAGCATGGACAGTTATAAAATCAACCCCATCCTTGCCGTGCATTTCCAGAACATCAAAATAATCCTCTGGTTTCATATTGACAATAGAACTCCTTCTTGAAATTGCAATTATTGCTGCTTGATAAATTGGAACTGTTCCCACAGGTCTCCAGGAAGCCTTTAGTATTTTCTTTCTCGTGATGTTTAAATTGCCCCCTGTAGAAAGGTCCATTACTGTATCGGATCCGCTTTCCAAGGCTACTTTCAGCTTTTCAAGTTCTGATTCAACCTTGGGGAAATCCATTGATGTTCCTATGTTAGCATTTATCTTTGTTCTCAATCCTTCTCCTATACCAATTGGTTTCAATCCATGATGATTTGGATTGGCGGGGATGACAGCCTTCCCCTTTGCTATATTTTCTATAAGCTCATCTATAGATATTTTTTCTTCCTTAGCCACTTCCTTCATCTGTGAAGTTTCTATCCCCTTTCTTGCC